>CANMKR010000001.1 GCA_947498625.1 uncultured Kangiella sp.
AAAATGGATCACTCCAAAATGGATCACTCCAAAATGGATCACTCCAAAATGGATCACTCCAAAATGGATCACTCCAAAATGGATCACTCCAATAAAGAGCACAGCCAGCATAGGATGCCAAAACAAAATGGCATGCAACATCATAAAAATCACGACCTAACAGCTTCAGATTCTAAGCTTGGAAAAGCTGGCTACGGTAGTAACAGTCCAATCCAGCATGCTGAAACTGAGTACGGACCTCACGTCGACATGCGAGCAGAAATGCCTATGGATGGCATTAATGATCCTGGGATAGGATTAAGAGATCATCAGAAACGGTATGGCCGCCGAGTGTTAAAGTATTCTGATATCAAAGGTTATTACCCAACCCATGATAAACGTCAACCTAGTCGTGAGTTGCATATACATCTTACCGGCAATATGCATCGTTATATGTGGTCGATGAACGGCATCAAACATATGCACGCTGAACCGATTGAACTTGAGTATGGCGAGCGGATCAGAATTGTTTTAGTCAACGATACGATGATGACTCACCCAGTTCATTTGCATGGAGTATGGAGCGAGCTTGAAACGGGCGATCCGGATTATATTCCTAAGAAACATACTATTATCGTCCAGCCGGGTTCTAAGGCGAGCTACCTTGTTACAGCGGATGCTAAAGGACGTTGGGCTTATCATTGTCATTTACTATTCCACATGCCTGGCATGATGCGTGAAGTGAAAATCTCTTAAGGTGACTAACATGAATACTTTACGCTTAATTACTATTTTCATTAGTCTTTGCGCTTGTGTCATTCAAGCTGGCTCCAAAGATGATCCCCTATTAACTCATTTAAAGGTTCATCAGCTAGATTACTTCCAAGATGACAACCTTGATGTTTTTGCTTTTGAAGCTGATTTTTGGATAGGCAAAGATTTAAATAAATTTTGGTTAAAAACAGAAGTTGAACAGGTGGGTTCAGAAACAGAGGAACTTGAGCTACAAGCCCTCTATTCCAAAGCCCTCTATCCTTATTGGGATCTACAGTTCGGTGTTCGCCATGATTTTCAATTAGCTGAAGAAAGAACCTGGGCGGTTATAGGCTTACATGGTTTATCACCTTATTATTTTGAAATCGATAGCGCCATCTTTGTCGGCGATAATGGCGATTTAGCTGCCCGCTTTGAAGCAGAATACGAAATGCCCATAACCCAACAATGGATTCTCAGCCCTGAACTAGAGGTTAACTTTTATGGCCAGGATGACCCTATTAATGAGATCGGCTCAGGTTTATCCGATGCCAGTTTAGGTTTGCGTCTAAGGTATGAGTTTGTTAGAGAGTTTGCTTTTTATTTCGGCTTTGAGCATAAAAAGAAATACGGCTCTACCGCTGATTTTGCCGAATTAAATGATGGTGAAAATGAAGAAAACAACTTTTTAGTAGGGATTAAATTTTGGTTTTAAACCTGCTTCTCATTCTTACCTGATCTTGATTCAAATTTATCAGCCATTCCCGTAAAAGCGGAAATGGCTGAACATCTAATGGCTAATTTTCAGTTGCGACTTTAGATCGAAAATCATTTCTTTTGAGCTAGGGATCGCCTCCCACTGACGGGCAATGGCAGACTGCTCTATGAACACAGTTTTTGCTTTTGGCTTGGTTTGCGACCAAATCACGCCAATCAAGACCAATCCAGCTGCCGCATATTGCATCGGTGCCAAAGTTTCACCCAACAGCAACCAGCCAAAGAATAAAGTGCCCAAAGGTAAAAGATTCATTAAGCTTCCAACTTGCGACGCCGGCATAACTTTGAAGGCAAAGTTGTAACAAGTAAACGCAAAAATATTGACCCCAAAAGCTAAAAATAAAATCGCTAGGATCGCTTGGCCAGAAATATCAAATGATATGGCTTCTGTTTGCATAAACACTAACGGCAGGAAAAATACCGTACCAGCAATAGTTTGTAGCATCGTTAAAAATATTGGCGAATAGCGCTGTGCTAATTTTCTTGCTAATAAGCAGTAGACAGTAGCCGCAACAATGGCGCCAAATTCTAAAAGGTTGCCTAGCCAAGGATTTGAAGCATGCTCAGAAGTTCCTCCTGTGACCGTCAATAAAATCACACCCGCTAATGCCAACAAACAACCTACAATAGTACGACCACTTATTTTTTCTTTTAAAAAATAAAACGCTGCTACCGCAATTAACAGCGGCTGTAAGGCAGTGACCATACCTGCTTCGGAAGCCGTTGTGTAAGTCAAAGCATAGCTTTCAAAAATAAAATATAAGCAAGGCTCACACAAAGCCAATAAACCCAAGAGCCACCAGTCGCCCTTTTGGTAGCTCTGCTTTTTAGTAATGGGTTTTAAAAAGAATATTAATACCGCCATTGCCAATAACATTCTTAAAAAGACTGTGACCATTGGCCCAAGCTCAGCAATAGCGTACTTCATTGCAACAAAAGATGCAGACCATAGCAAAATAGCCATCAATAAACCGGCTGCAGCTAACTGAGATTGTTTTTGTTGTAAAATCATAAGCTTCGACTCAAACTGAACAAAATTTAAGCAGATTGTAATGACTAAAATGACTTATGAAAAATGATGATTTTTTATGCTGTATATTAGATTTACTAATTAATCCTTTACTAATAAATGATTCGGAAACTCAAGAGTAAAAGTTGAGCCACTTTTGTTTTTTTGCCCGCCACTTTCAACAGTAACCTTGCCACCCAAACGTATCATTACAGCTTTCACGAACCTCAAACCTAAGCCTATACCATTAATTTTTGTCACCTCATGCTTTTGCATCCTTGAGAAGGGCTTAAATATTGCCTCCATTTGTTCCTGATCGATACCATCACCTTGATCACATACTTTAACCAATGTGGCTAAAGGGGTAACTTCGATCAAAACAGTTACTTGGGTATCTGTTGGCGAATATTTTATTGCGTTTGTTAAAAGGTTAATGATAACTCGCTCTAACATATCTTGATTTGCTAACAACCAAATATCTTCGTACGCCATAAAATCAAATTCGATATTGATACTTGCGTTAGAAGCTTGTGGCGTCACTATAGCAATAGCATTGTCTATAGTACTCAATAACTCAATAGGGTATGGTTTTGCTTCGGCATTAGATTCAACCCTCGATAACATCAAAAACTGCTCTGCCAGGTTTAAACTCGAACGTGTTAACTTCTCAATTTCTCTATGGATAATCGATAGTTCTGCAGTGCTAGAATCATTATAGTTTTTATTGAGCAAGGCTAATATCGATGTCATTGGAGAGCGTAAATCATGTGAGATAAAGTCAATCATCTCTAGCTGCCTTCTTTGCTCCCTTTTAATTTCCGAGATATCAACCATGTTGATAACGATAAAATCATTATCTGCTAAATTATCAATGAGCGAGATACTTACTTTAACATCAAGAACTTTATTAATTGACGCTGTAAATTCGTGTTGAATACCATCTTTCAATACTTTTAGCACCGGCTCAGACCATTCATCATCTCGCTTCAGCTGTAATAACCCAAATAACTCTTTAAGGCTTAACTCTTTATCTTTTGATAATCTAGGAACGTAGCGTTTTGCAATCAAGTTGCTATAAAAAATCAAACCATTCATGTCGACGAGAATAACGCCGTCACTCATTCTATTCATGGTTTGTTCTACAAATCTCCTTAGAAAGTTTATTTGTGAAATCGCTTCATCTAAAGTTTTTACTCTTGACTCAATGACACCGTAACTTTTATTTGCCTGTACACTTTCTTCTTTAGGTTCTTTAATGATTCTCCTGAGTAATCTTTTATCCTTTAATCTGCTATCTGTTTTTTCAAGTTTCAACAGTTGATTATAGAGCTCTCTTTGATCGTTTATCTTGTTGAAATCACTCTTTAGTGCTTTCTTTTCTATTAAGTTAAGCTGAGCTAAAAAACTGAGCTTGGCGGTTATATTCTTCGTTGGCTCAGGTTTTAAGGAGTGCTCCATCTCTATGTTAAGTCGTTCCACCGTCGCTTTAAAAAACGTCATGTTAGACACGACTTTCTGCCACACCCAAAATAAATATCCAACACCTATAACGGCAATTAACGTCGCTACTTTAAACCACAGATATTGAAAGTGCATTAGATACCATTGCAGAAATATGATAGCTAAGAGTATTATTGCACTATAGTAAAAGCTTCGACGAGGTAATAACTTTGGTAAAAAAACAAAAAATACCAATACAATACTTGTCAAGATAAGTGAATTCGAAACATTTGGCATTGCTTCGATGTAAGATTCATCTTTTAGAGCTTCAAATAAAGTCGCATTAATTTCAACACCCGGCATTATTTGACCATCTCGACTCATCGGTACCGGTAAAAAATCTGCATTTCTTGCTGCTGTAGCTGTGACGCCTACAAAAACCACTTTATTTTTAATCGCATCTAAAGCCGTTTGTTTTCCTTGTACGACATCTACAAAACTAATTTTTTTAAAATGGTTCTGATTCTTTTTATAAGGTATATAAATTAATCCGTCTTTCTCAATAATGGTTAAATCATAAGACGGTGATTTCGACTTTTCATTCATTGGTAAGGCATAAACTGTGTCAGAGCTAACCTCTAATACCTCTGCTGAAAAACTCCGCCAAAAGGGCTCACCTAAACCTGCTTTAAGGTAACTCGATCGAGCGATGTTGTCTGAGTCTAACTCAAAATGAACCACACCCATTTTCTTTGCCGCTTGTATCAAATCAGGGAAAGGCATTACCTCTAGAAGCTCTCTATTTTGTGCGAGCTTTTCAATTATCACCGGGAAGACTACTTTGCCATTATTCTTAACAGCATCTACTAATACTTGGTCGTCTAGATCCCTATTTTTGTCAAATAGCACATCATAACCCACAGCTTTAACTTCAGACTTTGAGAGCTGGTCTATTAGTTGTGCGTGCAGTGTTCGATTCCAAGGCAACTGCCCATATTCCTGCAAACTTAATTCGTCCATGGCAACAATCACCACATCTTCACTATTAGTGTCAGGCTGCAATCTTAGAATACGATCATAAAATAGGTAATCTAACGGCAGGAGCCATTGAGAATAAGAAACATAAAAAGTAAATGCAGCGAATACCGCTGCAAGAATGTAGTGAGAATAAGATTTTGTAGGTTTAATATTATTCACATCCATTTAGTGATTGACCGCTCATGTAGCGGTCAAAATTTAATATATCATTATTGCTTCTGGCTGAGTGAATGCCAGAGTTTTCCCGTCTACAATTTGTGCAACTCTAAAATAATAATAACCTTTATTAGTGGCTTTCAATGCCACTTTATTTTCATTTGTTGTTCCTTGCTGGGTTATATTCTTGAACTCTTTATCTGTTGCTAACTGCCACTCAAATTTCTGACTTTGACCAAAATTATTCCACTTGGCATTGATAGCTTCACCTTCTTTTACATCAAAAACTTCTACCTTTATAGTTTTAGGGAGATGGACAGTAAATGGTATTGGTAAACTATAGCTGCTATTTTTTTCAGTACTTTTCCCCAGCACTCTCCAATAATAAGTTCCTATTGGCAGCCGCTCTCTTAACGTTACTTTACTACTACGAGTTTCCCTTTCACGCAAAATGTTATCAAAAGTTTTACTATCTGAAACTTGATAATGATAAGCACTAAACATCTGATCTTTTTGCCAAGACATTTCAACTTTTTTGTTGATATCGAAGTGAGTTAATGAAGCTGCTCTTTTAGGCGGCAATATTTTTCCGTTTACAAAAAAACTATGCTGCCTATCCAATCCCTCTAAACCATTGTCATCGACCGAACGCACTCTTACTGTATAGTCGCCAACTGCTAAATTTTCAATTTTAGCTTTTGCACTTGATAACAAATTTGAATCAATCAGGCTGACAGCTTCGTTACCTTCAAAAAGCTCGAGTCTATAAGCTTTCGCGCCCTGCTCTTGTTGCCACGCTAATTCTGCCATGGTTCCATAGTATTCCAGCTCAGCCCCGATTAAATTTGGAGCAGGCAAAAGCTCAATAACATTATCCGACTTTTTACCTTCTTCAGCGACCAGCCCAAATCCCATTGGCACTAAGCTTGCCGCAGCATTATTAGCAACCTGAACTTTCCCTTCACTTACTTCATTAAATGATACTGAAGAATTATCCTTCCCTACCCTCACTCTAAATTCAGTGCCTCTGACAGTTGCCACTGCTGATGGAGTATGAACTTCAAACTTAGATTTACTACCCTGCAACTTGTTCACTCTTCCTTCTGCACTACCTTTTAGCAGCCGCATGCGGCTATCGACCATCCCGGTGCGTCCCCACTGAGTTAATACATCAAAAATTAATTCTGATTGACTACCTAAAAGTAACTCCGAGCCATCGGCAAAACGCAACATGGCGGAACTGGATTCTCCAGTTATAATTTTATCACCCAACTTAACCGAGTGAAGTGTTGAGAGAGGACTTTCCTTGTATGCATTCTGGATTAAGACATTACCTTGAACTGAGGTTACTTGAACCCTAGCTGGACCAAACTTCAAATAATTCACAGGAATTTTTAATACAGTACCAGCAACTAAATTATCCGCATCCACAATGTTGTTATAAGCTAGCACTTCGTCTATTCGATAAGGATTTACTAAATAGCTTTTGCCAATTTTAGAAGCCGCTTCATTCGGACGAACCGTATAAAGCCAGTCATTGGTAAATGCCGGTGTAGCCCCTACCAAAACTAACAATAAAATTAACTTTAAAACAAAATTTTTATACATCATCATGCTAGCCAGTACGAGCTTTAGGCAACTGCCTCCGTATCTATAAGTTTTTCTAAACGATAGCCATGTTGGTATACAGTTTTTACCTGATAACCACTAATTGCTCTTAAGTTCAATTTGCGTCTTAATGAGCTCACATGCGCATCGACGGTTCTTGTAGATATATCCGACTCGATGCCCCAAATGTTTTTCAATAAATACTTTCGAGAAAATAAGCGACCAACATTTCTTAATAACAATACACCTAACTCATATTCTTTAGTTGTTAAGTTTACGGCTTTATCATTATGTAAGATTTCACGATGACTTAAGGAAACTGTGTAGGGTCCAACTGTAAATTCTTTTTGCTCATCTCCAAGACCTGAACGACGAATTAAAGCATTCAATCGAGCTTCTAGTTCATACCTTCGATACGGCTTGATCATATAATCATCAGCCCCTTTTTCTAACGCATATACAATATCCGTTTCTGCATCTCGATTGGTAACAAACAAAACAGGACCTTTCCAATTCATGAAAGATCTTAAGTGTTCCAAAACTTCTATACCTGCTTTATCAGGTACTTCCCAATCAAGAATCAACAAATCAAATTCGCTTTTTTCTAAACGTGCTAAAAACTCAGTACCCGTTTCGCAATGGGCATATTCATAACCTGACTCATCAAGCACTTGTTTCATTTGCAACGCTTGGGCGTTATCATCTTCTAAGTATAAAATTTTTATTGGATTACCCATTAATACTTCCTTCTATTCGATATGAATCGAACATAACATTTCGTCATTTTATATAGTGAGCTTTAATCTAATGCACAAATCATCAAGCATCACCCTCTCAGTGTCTATTTTTAACATGTATTTGTAAACTTATTTGCAATAATTTGTAAAATTAATTCATAATAATCAATGCGTTACATAAAATTTCAATCGATATTCGAAATTTCAACAGCTCCGACCATAGACACTAAATGTAGCCAACATCACTCAAAATACATTAAAATCTGCCAACTTTAAAAATATGATGGATTTAACATCTTGAGCACTCAAGGTGAGCAATCTTATAGAAAGTATGCTTTTTACAAGATTTTAGCTGGAATTAGTGCTATTTTAACCGAATATGACTGATATATTGTTACTTAATGGACCAAATTTAAATCTTCTTGGACAGCGAGAACCTGAGATTTACGGTGATCTAAGCTTAGAAGCAATTGAAAATGCTTGTAAGCAACAAGCTGTAGAGCAAAATTTAACCTTTAACAGTTTTCAGTCTAACTCTGAATCCGATCTGGTTGAACGTATTCAGCAAGCAAAAAGCGATAAAGTGCAGTTAATTGTCATTAATCCTGCAGCATATACGCATACCAGCGTTGCTATACGGGATGCTTTGCTGGCAGTTGAAATACCTTTTATAGAGGTTCATTTATCAAATCCTTATTCACGAGAGCCGTTTAGGCATCACTCTTATTTTAGTGATATCGCGATGGGCACTATAGCGGGTTTTGGCATCCATAGTTATCGCTTTGCAATGCAAGCAGCTATCGACAAGCTAACGGCCCAATAACGAATTATTCATTATTAACTCTAGGTAATAACAATGGATTTACGAAAAATTAAAAAATTAATCGAATTAGTAGAAGAATCAGGCATTGCCGAACTTGAAATTCAAGAAGGTGAAGAGTCAGTTCGAATATCTCGTGCTGGCACCGCTGTTGCAGCGCCAACTCAAATCACCGTACCACAAGCGGTTGCTCCAGTTGCTGCAGCACCTCAAGCAGAAGTGGCTGCAGCAGCATCTGCAGCACCTGAAGTTTCAGGTCATGCTGTAAAGTCGCCGATGGTAGGCACTTTCTATTCAGCTTCAGCGCCTGGCGTTAAAGATTTTGTAGAGGTTGGCCAACAAGTTAATGTCGGTGATGTTTTGTGTATCGTTGAAGCGATGAAAATGATGAACCAAATTGAATCGGATAAAGCTGGTGTTATAAAGCAAATTCTTCACACCAATGGCGATCCAGTTGAGTTTGATGAGCCACTATTTGTGATTGAGTAATTGACACTCGAATCTTCTCGAACCAACGATTAACAGAGAAAAATTATGTTAGAAAAAGTTGTCATTGCCAACCGCGGAGAAATAGCATTACGCATACTTCGCGCATGTCGCGAGCTAGGAATTAAAACCGTTGCAGTTCATTCCACCGCCGATGCTGATTTAATGCATGTGCGCCTGGCAGATGAATCCGTCTGTATTGGTCCCGCTGCGGCACAACAAAGTTATTTAAATATTCCAGCGATCATATCTGCGGCTGAAATTACTGACGCTGTAGCGATTCACCCAGGATACGGCTTCTTAGCAGAAAATGCAGATTTTGCCGAACAAGTTGAACAAAGTGGTTTTACCTTCATTGGACCAAGCGCTGATGTGATTAATTTAATGGGCGATAAAGTTTCTGCAATCGCCGCCATGAAAAAAGCTGGTGTTCCTTGTGTACCTGGTTCAGATGGTCCGCTAGGAGATGATGAGAAAGCTAATTTATCCATGGCCAAACGCATCGGCTATCCTGTGATTATTAAAGCAGCTGGTGGTGGTGGTGGTCGTGGTATGCGTGTTGTACATACCGAAGAGGAATTAATTAAAGCTATCTCTTTAACCAAGTCAGAAGCTGGCTCAGTATTTGGCAACGATATGGTGTATATGGAGAAATTCTTAGAAACTCCACGCCACGTTGAAATTCAAGTATTAGCTGATGGTCATGGTAATGCTATTCACTTAGGTGAACGTGATTGCTCAATGCAGCGCCGTCACCAAAAAGTCGTTGAAGAAGCTCCAGCTCCAGGTATTACCGAACAAATGCGTCGTCATATTGGCGAGCGCTGCACTCAGGCCTGTATTGAAATTGGCTATCGCGGTGCTGGTACTTTTGAATTCTTGTACGAAAAAGGCGAATTTTATTTCATTGAAATGAATACACGTGTGCAGGTTGAGCACCCAGTGTCTGAGCTTATTACTGGTGTTGATATTATCAAAGAGCAACTTCGTATTGCTTCTAATCAGCCTTTATCCTTCAAGCAAGAAGATATCAAACTTAACGGCCATGCGATTGAATGTCGTATTAATGCCGAAGACCCTGATACTTTTATCCCCAGCCCCGGAGAAATTACGCGCTACCATGCTCCCGGCGGTCCTGGTATCCGTATGGATTCGCATATTTATGCAACTTACAAGGTTCCACCGCATTATGATTCGATGATCGGTAAATTGATTACTCATGGTGAAACTCGCGAAGTTGCCATTGCTCGTATGCAAATGGCTTTAGAAGAAATCGTGATTGATGGAATTAAAACCAACATTGAATTACAAAAGCGTATTTTGAAAGATGTGAACTTCCAAAAAGGCGGCACCAATATTCATTATTTAGAACAGCATATGTTCGGAGAAAAGTAATCTGGGCTTGCCTTTTTAGCGATATCTTAAAGCAGACTTAGGTCTGCTTTTTTATTGGCTAAAATTAGGCAAAACCCATAAATTTAGTTAGACTGTCTGAGTGGCCAATAAAAGGTCAAAGGATAAACATAAAAATAAAATAACAAATAAATCGACTTAATTGGCAATCATGTTAGACAACACTTCAAAAGTAGAAACTCCTGAAGGTATCGAGCTACCGCTTGAGGTGGCTGGAGTTGTGCCGCGAGCACTTGCTTATATCATCGACCTATTGATATTCATTATCTTAAACTATGTTATAGCTTTAACCATGGGGCTTTTGGGTAATTTCGGTGAAGGCCTTTATTTGATTCTATTTTTTATCCTCTTTTGGCTCTATCCAGTGATTTTTGAAGTCTTTCGAAACGGCCAAACTCCTGGTAAAAAAGCTTTAGGCATTAAAGTCGTGCATCAAGACGGTACTCCTATCAGTTTAAACGCATCCTTTGTTCGTAATATTTTATTATCAGCAGACTTTTTACCCTTTTTCTATACCACCGGCTTTATCTCAATGATGCTACATAAAGACTTTAAGCGGTTAGGTGATATGGCGGCAGGCACTCTAGTCATTTATACGGAAAAAGAAAACAAAGAAGATCCTATCCCTAAAGAAAAACCCAAGGCGCCTACTTTTGCCTTAAGTTTAGAAGAGCAGCGTTCAGTCCTTAGCTTGGCCGAAAGACATCAACAGTTATCTCAAGCTCGCCAAGATGAACTATCCAATTTATTGCCCGAGAAATTGTTTCCTGCCAATACCGATAATCACAATCGACTCAAGCAACTGCACGCTTTTGCGAACTGGTTAAGGGGACATTGATGCGCCAACAAGAATTTGAAAACCTTTACCAAAACAATTGGGCGGCCTTTACTGAGCAATGTGAGCTGTTAGAGAAAAGAAAAAACCTTGATGCCGACATCGATTTCAGCGCGAACTATCGCGAGGTTTGTCATAACCTAGCGCTGGCCCAGCAAAGAGGCTTCAGTCCCGGCTTAGTAGCATCGTTGGAAAAACTCTCTGCTAGAGGGCATCAATTATTATATAAAAATCGCCAATCCATATTCGGCAGAATGGTTCACTTTATTAGCAAAGGCTTTCCGCGCTTAGTCAGAAAAAATGCAAAGCTGTTTTGGTTAACCTCCGCTGTTTGTTATATACCAGCTTTGTTGGTTTTCTTGATTGTTTGGGCCGACCCTGATATGGCTTATAGCTTTCTTGGTTCTGAACAAGCTGCCAGTTTAGAAAGTATGTATAACCCAGCTAACGATCGTATCACTGAAAATCGCGATATTGATTCTGACTTCCAAATGTTTGGCTTTTACCTTTGGAATAATATTACCGTCGATCTGCGAACATTTGCTGGTGGTATTTTGGCTGGAATAGGCAGTTTACTTATTTTATTACTGAACGCTGTGCTACTCGGTGCGGCTTCGGGTCATATGCTCAACGTTGGTTATGACGATACTTTCTTCACTTTCGTCATTGCTCATGGAGCACCAGAGTTAACTGGCATGGTAATATCTGCCATGGCTGGTTTAAAAATTGGATGGGGACTAATTGCTCCAGGCAATTACTCCAGAAAAGACGCACTATTTCTTCGCGCCAAAGATGGCGTAAGACTTTTATTTGGGGCTATATTTCTAACAGCAATCGCAGCACCTATTGAAGCTTTTTGGTCGTCGATTGGCACCTTTGATCCGAGTGTTAAATATACCGTTGGGGCCTTTAGCTGGGCTCTAGTAGTTGCTTACTTAGTCTTTGCTGGTCGCCAAGGAGATACTGATGGATCTCAGTAAAATCAGTATTAAACTTAGACCGCGCAACGGTTATGCTGCTATCGATCTTGGCACTCGTATGGCACAACGAAATTTAAAGTTGATGCTTATCAGCTTTATCATTGTAAGCCTGCCATTGTATTTAGTGTTGCTATTTATTTTTCCAGAACGCCCACTACTGATAACTTTTTTTATTTGGTGGTTAAAACCTTTATGGGAAAGACCACTGCTATTAATTTTGTCTCGCGATGTTTTTCATCAAGCAACCCATCTCAAAGAAGTTTTGAAGTTCAGTCTTACTAATAATTATAAGCAGTGGTTCCAAAGCATTACTTGGCGTAGGTTTAGCCCCACTCGCTCTTTTGATGCACCTGTTGTGCAGCTAGAAAACTTATCGGGTAAAGTCCGTCGTGAACGCTTATCTGCCCTACACTCTAGAAGCCCTACCGCTATTTCAGGGATTACTTTTGTATTGCATTTAGTAGAAGCCTTAATGACTTTTGGTGTCATGTTATTTATCTTACAGTTTATTCCCAATGATATTGAGTGGATTCTTTTTTTAGAGCAGGTTTTTACCAATACTGGACTCGACCTATTTTATTTGATCTTATCCCTATGCTGGTATTTAGCCATGGTGTTAGTCGCCCCTTTTTATGTAGCAGGTGGCTTTAGCAGTTATCTTAATCAGCGAAGTATCCGCGAAGCCTGGGATCTAGAGTTAGTCTTTCGACAATTAGCAAATAAACATACAAAGAAAAAATTCGATTATAAGAATCTTGTGGCAGCACTGTTAGTTTGTATTTTTACTTTTTCAGTACCTCAAGGAATATCTTCTGAGCAACCAGCAAATAACGAAACGACTAAAGTGGATGCCTACGCAAAAGAAAAGGCCATTAGTCGCCAAGCGATTCAGCAAATTCAATCGGGGCCAGAATACAAAAGAGTCGAACAGACTTGGGAATTTAGGAAAATAAATCCGGATAAACCCAAAGAAGAAGACGGTGAGAAAAAAAACAAATCCAATAGCAACTTTGATAAAGGGCTAGCCAAAACTCTTTCTTGGATTTTCATTATCCTACTGGTTATATTCTTATTGTATAAATTGCCCGCCATTATTGAATATTTTGATTCTGGCGCAAAAGCCAAAAATAAGAACCTAAAAGATATAAATAAACCAGAACAATTATTCGGTTTAGATTTAAAGCAAGAAAATATGCCGGATGATATCGTCCAAGAAGCTCAAGCACTTTGGCAGGCGAAACAACATCGCGAGGCTTTAGGTCTTCTATACCGAGCCAGCCTATCTAAGTTAATCCATGATTTCGACTGTGAATTTGAAGATGGCTTTACTGAGCTTGAGTGCCAAACTATCGTCACTAGAATGCAGCTGCCGCTGAAAGATTATTTCGCTGAATTAACCAGTATTTGGCGGTTATTAGCTTATGGCCATCAACTACCTACTAGTGCAATCTTTTTACAAATTTCCAGCCAATGGCCAGAACATTTTGAACCTAAAAGTGATCCTAATGCTGAAGATGATAGTTCAATAAAAAATACCCAACAAGCTGCTTCACAAATGGAGACTAACAATGAGTAAAAAAGAACTCATTACGCCTCCTTTTAGGTGGTTTGCACTTTTTGGTGGTGTTTTTTGTATCCTCACATTTTGGTACTTTCAAGTTTATGGCATCTTCCCCGTAGAGAAGAACCTTGGTTCCAGTGCAACGGTTCGTTTCACTCCCTACCATACTGCCGGAAAACTTTTGGAACTGAATAACACCAAAGTTGAGCACTATAGAAACTTAAAGGCTTTGAATCAGCCATTTATTGAAGCAGATACGATCGTCCTGTCAGCCAAGCCAGGTCATATTAATCCTGAAAAACTGGATGTGCTTCTAAAATGGGTCGATGCAGGCGGTAGTCTATTTTATTGGGCTAATCGCAAATCAGAAACTGATACCGATTTATTGCTCAATCATCTCGATGCAGGTCTAGTCAAAGACCAAGTCGCCGAGCAGGATAAAGAAGTAGAAGACTTATTGGACTTAGGTAAAGAAGTTTTACCGATGCTAGGCGATCTGAAAAGAAATGAAGAGCAGGCAACAAGCATACAAATTGCTGATTTGGAAACCAATATAAAGGTTGGATTTAACCCAACTTGGCATCTCTACGATTATTCAGGTAATGCTTATTATTATACTGACGACGATAAAGATCACCTGCTGCAATATTTAATTGGTGATGGTCAAATTTTCCTTATGAGTGATATGAACATTTGGAACAACGCCAATATTGATGATCATGATCATGGTTTCTTTTTGCAGTCCATGATTATGAGCGGAGCAGATCAAGGTGTTTGGTTTATGTTCGGCGGCGAGCACGAATCTGCATTTAACAAATTGCGAAAGCAGGCCATGCCTTTATTTTGGATTGGGTTGTTGTTCTTAGTTTTATGGCTATGGCGGCAAATCCCTAGAGTGGGACCAAAGCTCAGTTTAAATCTTTATCAACGGCGTAATATTGGCGAGCATATTGCTGCCTCCTCTCAGCTGAGATGGCAACTCAAGCAATTACCGCAATGGGTAGCTAACCAAAGAAAAATCATTTTTAAACATGCTGCCATCCGTAATCCCGGCTTCAGTCAGCTCAGCCAAGAAGAGCAAATGAGCTGGCTAGCGACTGTAGGCTCTGTTGATAGAAAACAGCTAGCCTATTTATATGACCATTCGGGTTTAAATGAATTTAAAGAACTACAATTTCTTGAGTTAATGGATCAATTGCAAAAACTCAAGAGTCGATTATAGGAAAAAAAGATGAGTGATATAAACGATTCAACAACTGACAACTCTAATCAAGAGCAATCTCTGCAACCTCAAGAAAGTGCTCCTGAAAACGACCCAACCGCAAACGACAATAAGCCTGCGGCTAAAGATCCGATTCAGTTATGTCATCGAAAAATTCAAGCTATTCGCGGCCAGATTACTAAAGCGGTTATTGGTCAAGACAATGTTGTCGATCTTGCTTTAGTCTCTTTACTCGCTGCAGGCCATCTACTAATCGAAGGTGTTCCGGGATTGGGCAAAACCTTATTAGTAAAATCTATAGCCAAAGCTATTTCTGGTGATTTTTCTCGTATTCAATTCACTCCGGATCTCATGCCAAGTGATGTCACGGGTCACGCATTCTTTGATCAAAAAGATAGCAGTTTTAAAGTTCGCAAGGGACCGGCTTTCACCAATTTACTGTTGGCTGACGAAATCAATCGTGCACCAGCAAAAACTCAAGCTTCATTACTAGAAGTGATGCAGGAACAACAAATCACCATAGAAGGCACCGCACATACTATTGATAAACCTTTTATGGTGCTCGCAACACAAAATCCACTGGAACAAGAAGGCACCTATGCTTTACCAGAAGCTGAGCTAGATCGCTTCTTACTTAATGCAACTATTGAATATCCAGATGCCGCTAGCGAGCATGCGATTGCAAAAATGATTACTGAAGGTCATGTGGGTGATAGTTTTGCCACTGAACAAATTGAAGCCATTGCGACGGTGAAAGACGTCTTAACGATGCAAAAAGTTGCAACCACCGTCGAAGTGGATGACTCACTCTATGCCTACGCTGTGCGTTTAGTACAAGCAAGCCGTCAATGGCCAGGTATTCGTAATGGCGCTGGGCCAAGAGCAACCATTGCTTTAATTCGTTGTGCCAAAGCATTGGTTTTATTACGTGGCGGTCAGTTTGTAACTCCAGATGATATTAAGCAAATTGCAACGCCAGTTTTACGTCATCGAATGAGCTTATCAGCGGAGCTTGAGATTGAAGGAGTAAAAGTTACTTCAGTCATCCAAGATATTCTTGAACAAGTTGAAGCCCCGAGAGGATAAACTGGCGATGATTATCCGCCCCAAACCAAGCAAACGACTACTTGAGTGGTTAGCCATTGTTGTGGTTTTGGCTTTTGCTCTCGCTACTTATCGTTTCTACGCCAGTTGGCAAGATAAAGCCATCGATGATCAATGGATAGTTTGGGGTTGCTACGGCTTACTGCTCACTTTGATAGTGACGGCACTTATTGATCTGCTCAATAAGAGTCATTTAACTCAGCTCAGTGCACGACGAATATTGCCTAACAACATTGCCAGTGGCACACAAAGCCAAATTAAACTGGTCATAACCAATCAATCAGAACAGCCCGTTTCATTAGTCGTTTATGATCACTTCCCAGAATTGATGGAAGCTCAAGTTAAGCCACATCAACTTGGCCTTTTGCCAAAACAAGAAGGACAAGTCCAATATTCGGTAAAAGCCCATACTCGCGGCGATGCCAAGTTTGGTGATATTCAATTAATTGTAGATTCGCCTTTTCAATTTTGGCAATGGAGTGTGCGTCTACCGCAAGATGATGTGATAAAAATCTATCCGAACTTTACTCAGATAAGTCATTTCAATATGTTGGCCGGCGAACATAACCTTGCTGATATGGGGATTCATCTGCAGCAATTGCGCGGTCAAGGAATGGAATTTCATCAACTCAGAGATTATCGCAAAGGTGATAGTCTACGCCAGTTGGATTGGGGTGCTACTTCACGTCGACAAAAATTAATTTCGCGCGAATACCAAGAAGAAAAAGACCAGCAGATCATTTTCTTAATGGATTGTGGTAAGCGAATGCGCACTAAAGACGATCAACTTTCCCATTTTGATCATACTTTAAATGCCTTGCTGCTATTAGCTTATGTCGCCCTAAAACAAGAAGATGCCGTTGGGTTTCAAACTTTTGGCGGACATAATAGAGGCGTAATGCCTATCAAAGGTCAGCAACAAGTGAACCTACTTTTGAATCAACTCTATGATGTACATCCAACATTAACCGCTTCTGATTATCTATTAGCCGCGCAAGATCTGATCAGTAAAACTAAAAAGCGCGCTTTAGTGGTGTTAGTCTCAAATATGCGTGATGACGACTTGCCTGAGCTTGAGCCTGCGATAAAGTTATTACAAAAACATCACTTGGTTTTATTGGCAAATTTGCGAGAAGCTGTTTTTGATAAAATTTTAGATAAACCTATTCAAGATTTTAATCAAGCAGCCCTGCATGCGGAAACGGAATTATTCTTGGATAAACGCCAAGGACTACTAGACTATTTCTCTGCTAAAGGAGTTGTAACTGTCGATTCAACCCCACAGCAATTACCTGCTCATTTAGTCAATCAATATTTCAACATCAAACGCTCAGGTCGTTTATAATAACCCCACTTAGAACAAGTAAATCCAACTATGGAAGATGTAATAGAACTATTGCAAGAATCGGCTCAATCGGTAGCTTTTGGTTTAGAGCTGCCTGATGAAGATGATTTAGTGATGATCGAAGAAGAATTGTACATTCCAATTCCGGGTGATTTACGCCTGTTCTTATTAGAGGTCAGTAATTTAGTGATTGGTTCATTAGAGCCGGTGACCGTAAGCGATCCGCAGGCGCATACTCATTTGCCAGATGTCGCCGCAAATGCTTGGGATATTGGAGTACCAAGGAATCTCATCCCCATTTGTGAAGCACCTGAAGGCTATTATTGTATTTCCGAAGCGAATGAAATCAGCCTTTATCAAGGCTCATCGTTACAAGAAGAAACTTGGCCTTCTATATGGCATTGGGCCAAAGAAGTTTGGATTAACTAGGTGATTCAATTGTTAAGCAAGACCTTATTCATTTCACTTTTGTTTATACTAATTATTAGTTGCACTCAAAAGCAGAACACAATTTCCCCAACTGATACAACTATTGTAAAAAACCAGATTAGAGCTCAATTTAATTCATTAGCAATAGCAGCAAAGAATTTAGATTTAAATTCTTATTTATCTTTTATTGATAAAGATAAATTCACAGGCTTAAAAGTTGATGGTACTAACTGGAATCATTTTGAAGGTTTCAAAACAGATATCGTTACAGGATTTAGTTCAATTAAAAAGGTACACAGCCTTAAATTTCCTAACGTTAAAATATCGGTCATAAATGCAGAAACAGCTGTACTAACCAATGAATATATCCAAGTTTTTAGTCTTAGCGATGGAGTAAGGCTAACAAGTAAAGGCGGTGGTACTCAAGTTTGGTCTAAAGCATCTGGTAAATGGCTATTAATCAGTATTTCCGCAAGTCTTAAACCTTAATTGAGAAGAATATGTCCTGGATCCAGTTAAAGTTCGATTATAAAAACCCTGATGCTGACTCACTTAGCGATTTCTTAATGCAGCTTGGTGCTCTTGCTGTCACTTTTTTAGATGCTGAAGATAAACCTATTTTAGAACCTAAGCCCGGTGAAACGCCGCTTTGGGAACATCTCATCGTGCTGGCACTATTTGATGCCAATACCGAAACCGCTGTCATGGATCGGGTTTTATCGAATAGTGGATATTCCAAAAGCTTTGGGCAAAACTATCAATGGGAAATTATTCGTGATCAAGATTGGGAACGAAGTTGGATGGATAGCTTCAAACCCATGCAGTTTGGCAAAAGAGTTTGGATTGTTCCCAGCTGGCACGAATCACCCAATCCTGATGCCGTAAACATTAAGCTCGATCCCGGTTTGGCGTTTGGCACCGGAACCCATCCAACCACCTCCTTATGCCTTCAGTGGCTCGATGCCGCTGAGCTTGATGGTAAGACAGTTATTGATTATGGCTGTGGCTCAGGTATTTTAACTTTAGCCGCCTTGTTGCTTGGTGCTGACAAAGTGTATGCGGTTGATATCGATCCGCAGGCGATTGATGCGACCCGTGAAAACCTTAAAAGAAACGGTATTTCTGAAGACAAATTGGTATTGGGTTTGCCCGATCAAGTCAAATTACCGCAAGCCGATCTATTGCTAGCTAATATTTTGGCAGAACCTTTGCGCCAGTTATCAGAATCTATCGCCAACTCAGTGAAATCTGGCGGCAATCTGGTATTATCAGGCTTGCTTAATGAGCAAGCAGCAGAGCTTAGTGAAATATATCAACAGTGGTTTGCTATGGATCCCGTTGCTAGCGAAGGTGACTGGTCTCGATTAAGTGGTATTAAATCTTAACAACTATAAAATTCTAAAAGTAATTATTATTCATGAGTGAAACTTTTTTAACTAATTGCCCACATTGCAAATCGGTATTTAAACTGCGCAAAGAGCATTTGGAGATGGCTGAAGGTCATGTTCGCTGCGGCTCATGCCAATCGCTATTTTTAGCTACTGATTCGTTAGTTTCTATGGAAAAAGAAACTCAAAAAGCATCGATGGCCGATAATGTCGAAGAAGCATCGGATAATATGATGAGCGCAGCATTAGCTGACATTGCCGAAGCTCCTGAGCTGGAGGTTAAAGAAACTGCCACACCTTCCAATATCAATAAGGGCAACTTAATAAAAAATAGCCTCTATATTGCATTAGCCGCAGTTTTGTTAATAAGTCTATTTTGGTATTTCTATCTTTGGCCTAATCGCATCAAATTGGCTCAAGATGCCAGTTGGCGCCCTGTTTTAACTGCTTCTTGTTCACTCTTTGGCTGCCAAGTGCCACCTTTGCAACGCCCGGACTTATTCCTGGTCAGCGGCATTGAAGTTTCTCCAAAGGTACAAGGCCAACAAGAAGTCAGCCTTTTATTGAAAAATACGGCTGATTTTGCGCAACCGTTTCCAAAAGTAAGAGTGGTTTTAAGCGATATCAAAGGCGGTCAATTCACCACCCCTGACTTCACTCCCGCTGAGTATTTACCAGAGGTTAATCACAATACCTTGATCCAAGCCAATCAAACGGTTCAAATCGGTTTTTCATTTCTAAGTGATGACAAAATTTATAGTGGTTATCAAGTACAAATCGTTGAATAAGTCCGACCACTAAATATCGTTCAAATGTCAAGCAAAATATTGATGATTTTTTAATCAATTGGCGTTCAAATCCCCTGTTAAAAAGTGTATGATCGCGTCCTCAAAATTGGTGACAACAAGACTCTTACTACTTTTATTTAGCTAAATCATGCATATCGGCAACTATCAACTCGATAACCCGTTGATTTTAGCGCCGATGGCTGGCGTGACGGATCAACCCTTTAGACAGTTGTGCAAGCAATTAGGCGCCGGCATGACGGTTTCAGAGATGATCACAGCCGATCCGCGTCTTTGGAACAGCAAAAAAAGCCGTTTAAGAAGAGTTCACCAAGGTGAAGTTGGTATTCGTTCAGTGCAAATTGCTGGCACCGAACCTGAGATTATGGCTTTAGCCGCTCAGCACAATGTTGAGCATGGCGCTCAAATTATTGATATTAATATGGGTTGTCCAGCTAAAAAGGTTTGTAAGAAAGCCGCCGGCTCAGCCTTATTACAGGCCCCTGATTTAGTTGAGCGTATTTTAAAAGCGGTGGTTACTGCGGTCGATGTTCCAGTAACTTTAAAGATACGTACGGGACAAGATGCCGATAACCGCAATGGTTTAGCCATAGCGAAAATTGCAGAAGAAGCTGGTATCAAAGCTCTAGCCATTCATGGCAGAACCCGCTCAGATAAATTTATGGGCGAAGCAGAATTTGAAACGATTGCTTTAATAAAACAAGCCGTTTCGATTCCTATTATGGCTAATGGCGATATTGATAGTCCAGAAAAAGCTAAGTGGGTCAAAGACTATACGCGAGCCGATGGCTTAATGATCGGCAGAGCGGCTCAAGGCAAACCTTGGATATTTAGAGAAATTTGGCATTTTCTGCAAACTGGCGAGCATCTAGAGTCGCCCAGTTGGCAAGAAATACAACAGATTTTATTTCAACATATGAATGGCTTGTACCAGTTGTATGGCGAAGTAATGGGGCCACGGATAGCCCGCAAACATGTTTCTTGGTACCTCCAAGAACAAGATGATGGTAAAGAGTTTCGACGTACTTTTAATAAAATAGAAGACGCAGAAACTCAATTAGAAACACTAAAATATTATTTTAAACAAAAACAACAGGCTAAAGCAGCATGACAATTTTTGACAACAATCAAACTCAAGAATCAATTTCTGGTTCTAACTTTAATCCGAACCCTACGACCAGTGCCACTTTAAAAGAGCACGTTGCAATCTCGATGCAAAACTATATTAAGCAAATGAATGGTCAGTCATTAAATGACGTTTATGACTTAGTCTTAACTCAAGTTGAAGAACCATTATTGCGCGCCATTATGGAGCACACTCGCAACAACCAAACTAAAGCTGCACAAGTTTTAGGTTTAAACCGCGGTACTTTACGCAAAAAACTTAAGCGTTATAACTTACTATAACTCTTTCATTTAGCCACAGACGAACGAACTTTACTTTTTTAAGCTACGAATTTTCTGAGGATTATTTATGCCAAACTTTCGCCCCATCAAACGTGCATTAATTAGCGTTTCCGATAAAAAAGGCGTGGTTGAATTTGCCCAAACTCTGGCGCAAAAAGATATCGAAATTTTATCAACCGGCGGCACTGCGAAATTATTGCGTGACAACGGTCTGACCGTTACCGACGTTTCTGAATATACTCAATTTCCAGAGATGATGGCTGGTCGTGTTAAAACTCTACACCCTAAAGTTCATGGCGCTATTTTAGGACGCCGTGGCATGGATGATGAGATCATGGCTGAACATGACATTATCGCTATCGACTTAGTGGTTGTGAACTTATATCCTTTCGAAAGCACGGTAGCGCAAGATAATTGTCGTCTGGAAGATGCTATTGAAAATATCGATATTGGTGGCCCAGCGATGGTTCGCTCGTCCGCCAAGAATCATCGGGACGTTACTATTGTGGTTGAAAATGAAGACTTCAACCAAGTCGCTCAGCAAATTACTGAACATGGCGGCGTAGATAAAGCGACTCGTTTTAAACTAGCTGCTAAAGCTTTTGCTCACACAGCTCGTTACGATGCGGCAATATCTAATTACTTAGGTGTCCAGGCTGCGAATGATTCAAGCAGTTTTTCTCCTACCTACTCTGTGCAATACAAAAAGGCACAAGATATGCGCTATGGAGAAAACCCGCATCAACAAGCTGCGTTTTACGTAGAACATAAACCAGAAGAAGCGAGTGTTTCAACGGCAACTCAGATCCAAGGTAAAGAGCTTTCTTTCAATAATGTTGCTGATACCGATGCAGCTTTAGAATGCGTTAAAAGTTTTGCAGAGCCCGCTTGTGTTATCGTTAAACACGCTAACCCTTGTGGTGTTGCTATTGCGGAAAGCATTGATCTAGCTTATGAGCTTGCATTCCAAACCGATCCAACCTCAGCGTTCGGTGGCATCATCGCTTTTAACCGCGAATTGGATGGTGCAACAGCTCAGAAAATTGTTGACCGTCAATTTGTTGAAGTCATCATTGCACCCAGTGTATCTGCAGAAGCCAAAGCTGCAGTCGCAGAAAAGAAAAATGTTCGCTTGTTAGAGTGTGGCCAATGGGACAATGCAGTTCCTAGGTTAGACTACAAACGGGTTAATGGTGGTTTGTTAATTCAAGACCGTGATTTAGGTGTTGTATTCGAAGATGATTTACGCATTGTTTCAAAGCGTAAACCAACTGCCGATGAAATGCGTGATTTACAATTCTGCTGGAAAGTAGCGAAATTCGTCAAATCCAATGCTATCGTTTATGCCCGCAATGGCCAAACGATCGGCGTTGGCGCAGGTCAAATGAGCCGCGTTTATTCGGCTAAAATTGCTGGTATCAAAGCTGCTGATGAAAACCTTGAAGTGAAAGGTTCTATCATGGCATCCGATGCCTTCTTCCCATTCCGTGATGGCATTGATGCGGCGGCTGAAGCCGGTATTACCGCTGTGATTCAGCCGGGCGGTTCGATTCGTGACGATGAAATTATCGAAGCCGCTAACGAGCACGGCATGGCGATGGTCTTTACTGGCATGCGTCACTTTAGACACTAGGAGTACAAGATGAATGTACTGATTATTGGTAGTGGCGGTCGTGAACATGCACTAGCATGGAAAACCGCTCAATCAGAAAAAGTCTCAAAAGTTTTTGTAGCGCCAGGTAATGCTGGCACTGCTTTAGAAGCTAAAGTAGAAAATGTAGCAATCGGCTCAGAAGATATTGAAGCTCTAATTGCTTTTGCAAAAGAGCAGCGGGTTGAATTAACCATCGTTGGTCCTGAAGCGCCATTAGTCATTGGCGTGGTTGATGCTTTTACCGAGGCAGGTTTAAAATGCTTTGGACCAACTCAAGGCGCTGCTCAATTAGAAGGCTCAAAAGCTTTTACTAAAGATTTTTTAGCGCGTCATAAAATCCCTACAGCTGCATACCAAAACTTCACCGAAATCGAACCAGCTAAAGCTTACGTTCGTGCAATGGGTACGCCAATTGTTATCAAAGCAGACGGCTTAGCTGCAGGTAAAGGCGTCATCATTGCTGAAGATTTACAGCAAGCGGATGAAGCTATCGAAGATATGTTAGCAGGCAACAAATTTGGTGATGCTGGACATAGAGTGGTGGTTGAGGAGTTTTTACAAGGCGAAGAAGCAAGCTTTATTGTCATGGTTGATGGTAAAAACATTCTTCCACTAGCAACATCACAAGATCATAAAGCTCGTGATAACGGCGATAAAGGTCCTAATACTGGTGGTATGGGCGCCTACTCTCCTGCTCCGGTGGTAACCCCAGAAATGCATGATCGCATTATGCAACAAGTGATAGTGCCAACGGTTGAAGGCATGGCTTCTGAAGGTCATCCTTACACTGGGTTTTTATATGCCGGTGTCATGATTGATAAAGATGGTATTCCAAAAGTATTGGAGTTTAACTGTCGCTTTGGTGACCCTGAAACTCAGCCGATTATGAGCCGCTTACAATCAGACTTAAGTGAACTATGCCTAGTCGCTATCGATGGCAAACTTGATACTGCCGAAGCTCAATGGGACTCAAGAGCAGCTGTTGGTGTTGTCATGGCTGCCGGAGGTTATCCTGAGTCTTACCTAAAAGGCGATGTTATTACCGGTATTGATAAAGTCGTTAATGGCAAAGTTTTTCATGCGGGAACCGCTGAAAAAAATGGCGCCATAGTGACTAACGGTGGTCGTGTATTATGTGTGGTGGCACTTGGCGATACTGTAACCGAAGCGCAGAAAAGTGCTTACAGCGCAGTAGAGCAAGTTTCGTGGGATAAAGTTTATTTCCGAACTGATATTGGTCATAGAGCGATTGCCCGAGAGCAAGAGTAAGACTAAAAATCCCCTCTAAAAGCCTTACCCTCGAGTAAGGCTTTTTTATTCCTGCGGCATAGTTTCTGTAAGGGAGCTTCTATTATTTTTTGTTTGATACCAGCTGGCTAATTTGGGGTGCATTTGTTGCCAATCGTAATCAGAATGTCTAAACGCTAGATAATCCAAAGCCGTTATTAAATTAATATCTATTGCGTTAAACTTTTCAGGCAATTGATCGATTCTTTTTTGCAAATAATTTAAGCCTCGGTCAATACTACTAATAAATCGTTTTTGCCAAAATTCCGAACTAGCCTCTTCTCCTCGCACCTTATCTTGCTGCCAGGCAACGCTACTGTCCAGAATACCGCGGGTAAGCGAATAAAAGGTTTTCAATTGCCAATCCTTATTGATATCTGCAAAAAGTGTATTCTCGACTAAAGCATCTAAGTATTCGCAAATCACTTGGCTATCAAAAAGCCCTTGCCCATTAGCATCGATCAAACAAGGAACTTTGCACAATGGATTAAAACTGATTAACTGAGCAGGGTTATCAAAAGGATGTTGATTGATTTCTTCTACTTGAGATAACAAAGCTAACTCTCGAATTACAATTCGAGCTGTACGGGCATAAGGTGACGCATTGGAATAAATCAACTTCATAAAGTTACCTCTCCTGAGTTTTAAAAACTACACTTGCTAATTTGCAATAACAGCTCGCCCTTCTGCCCAAGCACGAAGGGCCAACATTTTCTCCGCCATCACTCTCGATAAAGGACTAGTGGCGGTAATCTCTTGTAAAATAACCTCTGTATCTAATGGTCTATCGTCATATAAAGACGTATACAGACCTGCGACAACAGCCTGTTCGATTTCGGCGCCACTAAAACCTTCCGTCGCCTCTGCTAACTTTATTAGATCAAATTCAAGGTGTAGTTGTTTACGCTTACTCAAATGTATTTTGAAAATTTCTTGACGTGTTGAATCATCAGGTAGATCCACGAAAAAAATCTCATCCAAACGCCCTTTACGGATGAACTCTGGCGGTAAAGCACTAATATCATTAGCGGTGGCAACCATAAAAATTGGAAACTTATTTTCTTGCATAAAGGTTAATAAAGTCCCTAAAACTCGCTTAGAAGTTCCACCATCATTTTCGCCAGTTGAAATGCCTTTTTCAACTTCATCCAACCATAAAACACAGGGCGACATCATTTCAGCTAGCTTTAATGAATCACGAAGATTTTTCTCACTCTCTCCGTGCCATTTATTATAAAGCGCGCCAAAGTCCAGTCGCAGTAAAGGCACTCCCCACATACCTGCTACTGCTTTAGCGGCCAGAGATTTACCTCCACCTTGGACACCAACCAACATGATGCCTTTAGGTTGATCCAAGCCAAATTCCTCTGCTTGTAAAAATACCTTTCGACGTCGCTCTAACCATTCTTTGAGCTTTAACATGCCGCCAACTTCTTTAAAGTGGGCCGTTTCATATTCGTAGCGTACAGCCCCCTCTAGATCCAGTAATTGATAACGCGCTTTATTCACTGATTCCATTTCATCTTCAGTAATTGCTCCGTCATCATAAATCACATTACGAATAATTTGCCTAGCATCTGCATAAGTTAGGCCGGCTAAATTTTGTATCAACCGTTGCATTACTTTTTTCTCAACCCTGACCTTCATACCACCATTAGCATTAGCCCAGCGAATCGCTTCTTGCTTAATCATTTTTTCTATTTGCTCAGCGTTTGGTAACTCTAATTGAAAGCGAGCTGCATAACGCCTGATCTCTTGCGGTAAAATAACTTTATGACTAATCAGCACAATCGTCTGCTGATAGAGTGGAAAGTCCAAAGCAATATCTTTTATCAAACGAATATTCTGCGGATGCTCTTTATCAATAAAAGGATGCATATCAAATAAAACGTATATCCCTTTGCGTTGCATTTTTTTAATGTGTTGCAGTGCTTTAGTAGGTTCTTCGGTATTGGGTAAAGCAGCCAGATGGTCATCGTTTAACTCCATCCGACGTAAACCTTCTGTTAAATGCCAACCGAACAAAGGGCGGCCTAAAGTTATCGCAATCCGATTGAGTAATTCCATCGCCCGCTCTTCTTCATGCGTGTCGATGACAATAATAGGATTCTTAGATTTAATCAGTAATGTTAAATCGTTTTGTTCTGTTTTAGTTGCCATGAATTGTTACAAAGATCCTAAATTTAT
Organism: uncultured Kangiella sp.; assembly: GCA_947498625.1. Taxonomy (GTDB): domain Bacteria; phylum Pseudomonadota; class Gammaproteobacteria; order Enterobacterales; family Kangiellaceae; genus Kangiella. Next base: position 26,422 of record CANMKR010000001.1, read on the forward strand.
ATTTGTTATTTAAAGGCATAAAAGGCAAAATTAACCTAATAGTTTTTCAATAGCCAGTGTATCTTTTTGCAAGCTTATGCGTCAATTCAGCTTTTTTGATCGTCTCTGCAATGTTGCAGATTCAGCACTTAAAACCAATTTTGGTGTTTATGATACTGAAACTCGTCCCAATCCAGCGAAAACCATCGAAGATTCGCAACTCAGCAAAGCAGAACAACAACATGCTGCCAGCTTGATGCGTATTAATCATACTGGTGAAGTTTGTGCTCAAGCGCTCTACAAAGGCCAAGCCATAACGGCTAAATTACCTGGTATTCGCCAAGAAATGGAGCAAGCTGCGCAAGAAGAAGTTGACCATCTAGCTTGGTGTAGCCAGCGCATAAAAGAGCTTAATGGACGTGAAAGCTTACTTAATCCAATATGGTATGCCACTTCTTTTAGTATTGGCGCCATTGCTGGTTTGGCTGGTGATAAATGGAGCCTAGGCTTTGTTGCGGAAACCGAACATCAAGTAGGCAAACATTTAGAAAGCCATTTAGCCACTTTGCCGGAACAAGACACAAAGAGCCGCGTTATTTTAGAAAAGATGCAACAAGAAGAGTTACAACACGCTGAAAACGCTAAACACCATGGTGCGGCTGAATTACCAAAGCCTATTAAAGCTGCCATGGGCTTAATGTCAAAAGTTATGACCAAGAGCGCTTATTATATTTAATTCTTTCTAATCTGATCATTAACTTCAAACACTGCTTTAAAAAATTTCTGTGATTGTAATAATCCGTGATTTACACGTCTAAAAAGGGTAAAATTTGCGCACTTTTCACGCAATATTGAAGTACTGCTATCTATAGTAGCGACCACACAAATATAGGTATATCCATTAATGACAATCAATACTGTTTTTACTTCTGAGTCAGTTTCAGAAGGCCATCCGGATAAAGTAGCCGATCAGATTTCTGATGCGGTGCTGGATGCAATTATTGCACAAGATCCAAATGCTCGTGTTGCAGTAGAAACTATGGTCAAAACCGGCATGGTAGTCGTGGCTGGTGAAGTCACCACTTCTGCTTGGGTTGATATTGAAGATATCGCTCGTCAAACGATTAAACAAATCGGCTATAACGGCTCTGATATGGGCTTTGATTGGGAGTCGTGCGCAGTATTAAATGCCATCGGCAAACAGTCTCCGGATATCGCTCAAGGCGTTGACCGTGCAAGTGCCGAAGAGCAAGGCGCTGGTGATCAAGGCTTAATGTTCGGCTATGCATCTAATGAAACTGATGTTTTGATGCCGGCTCCAATTACTTTCTCGCATCGCTTAGTACAGCGTCAAGCTGAAGTTAGAAAAGCCGGAACTTTAGATTGGTTACGCCCAGATGCGAAAAGCCAATTATCCTTCCGCTATGAAAATGATAAGCCTATGGCAATCGATGCCGTAGTTCTATCTACTCAACATCGAGATGGAATTAAGCATAGCGACTTACAAGAAGCCGTGATGGAAGAAATTATTAAACCCGTATTACCAGAGCAGTGGCTTGCCAAAGATACTAAGTATTTTATCAATCCAACCGGTAACTTTGTTATCGGTGGTCCAATGGGGGATTGCGGTTTAACCGGTCGTAAAATTATTGTAGATACCTATGGCGGTATGGCACGTCATGGCGGCGGTGCCTTCTCAGGTAAAGATCCTTCAAAAGTAGACCGATCTGCCGCTTATGCCGGTCGATATGTGGCCAAAAATATTGTAGCTGCTGGTTTAGCTGATCGTTGTGAGATCCAAGTTTCGTATGCGATTGGTGTTGCTGAGCCAACATCTATCAGTATTAATACTTTTGGCACTGGCAAAATCTCTGAAGAGCGTCTAATTGACTTGGTTCGTGAGCACTTTGACTTGCGTCCTGTTGGCATTTTAAAAATGCTAGATTTATTAAAACCTATTTATTTACCTACAGCTGCCTATGGTCACTTCGGCCGAACTGAAGAAACTTTCAGTTGGGAAAAAACAGATAAAGCAGAAGCTTTAAAAGTTGCTGCCGGAATTTAATTTATTCGAAATTATTAAGAGATTATTTATGTCTGATTACATCGTAAAAGATATTAACTTGGCTCCATGGGGCCACAAAGAAATTGATATTGCTAAATCTGAAATGCCTGGCTTAATGGCCATTCGTAAAGAATACGGCGAAGAAAAGCCATTAAAGGGCGCGCGCATCGCTGGTTCATTACACATGACTATTCAAACAGCCATGTTAATTGAAACCTTAATCGAGCTTGGTGCAGAGGTTCGTTGGGTTTCTTGTAATATTTTCTCAACTCAAGATCATGCTGCAGCAGCAATTGCTGATCAAGACATTCCTGTTTTTGCTTATAAAGGCGAAACTTTAGATGAGTATTGGGACTATACTCACCGCTTAATGACTTGGCATGATGGTGGCACTCCGAATATGATTTTAGACGATGGTGGCGACGCTACTATGTTACTAATCATTGGTACTCGTGCTGAAAGTGATATTTCTGTGCTTGATAACCCAGGCAGTGAAGAAGAGGTCGCTCTATTCAATTCAATCAAAGCTAAACTAGCCGAAGATTCAAATTTCTATTCGCGCACATTAGCCAACATTCAAGGCGTTACTGAAGAGACGACTACTGGTGTTGCTCGCTTATATCAATTGCGCGATAAAGGCGAATTGCCCTTCCCTGCAATCAACGTTAATGACTCTGTAACTAAGTCTAAGTTTGATAACTTGTACGGTTGTCGTGAGTCTTTGGTCGATAGCATTAAGCGTGCTACTGACGTCATGATTGCCGGTAAAGTTGCTATCGTTTGCGGATTTGGCGATGTAGGTAAAGGTTCGGCGCAATCTTTGCGCGGCTTAGGAGCTAATGTTTGGGTAACAGAAATTGATCCAATTTGTGCATTACAAGCTTCGATGGAAGGCTACCGTGTTGTTAATATTGAAGATGCCAATATTATTGAACAAGCCGACATCTTTGTTACTGCTACTGGTAATAAAGATGTGATACGTTATGAGCATATGGAACGCATGAAGAACGAAGCGATCGTTTGTAATATCGGCCACTTTGACAACGAAATCGATGTAGCCAGCTTGGATAAATGCGAGTGGGATAACATTAAGGATCAAGTTGATCACGTTGTCTTCCCTGACGGAAAACGCATTATCATGTTGGCACAAGGTCGCTTGGTTAATTTAGGTTGTGCTACTGGCCATCCAAGTTTTGTTATGTCTAATTCATTTACAAACCAAGTTTTAGCACAAATCGAATTATGGCAACACGGCGAGAAATATGACAAAGATGTTTATGTATTACCAAAACATCTGGATGAGAAAGTTGCTCGCTTACACCTAGAAAGAGTTGGGGCGCGTTTAACTACACTTTCTAACGAACAAGCCGACTATATTAACGTAAAGGTCGAAGGCCCCTATAAGCTTGATCATTATCGCTACTAAGCTTTTCATAGCTTTTAAAGCCAGCATTTTGCTGGCTTTTTTTATGCTATAATTTTTTCACTTATTCATTCAGTTCCGTTTACATGCGTCTCAACCGTATTTATCAAGATCAACCTCTGCAAGTGAATTCTATTATCGCACTCGATAAAGCTGCTAGCATCCACCTCTCGAAAGTCCTAAGGATTGCCAGCGGCACCAGAGTCGAACTCTTTAATGGTAATGGTCTTAGGTACCAAGCTGAAATCGTTTCTATTGAACGCAACCAGGTTTCTGCCAAAGTTTTAAATCAGCTTTCGGTTAAAAATGAGTCGCCCCTGACTATTCACCTTTTCCAAGCGGTATCTCGAGGTGACAAGATGGATTTGACCATCCAAAAGTCTGTGGAATTAGGCGTTAAAGAATTCACACCAATCATCAGTGAACGCTGCGGTGTTAAGCTTGATCAAAAGCGCTGGCAAAAAAAATTAGAACATTGGCAAAAGGTAATTATCAGTGCTTGCGAGCAGTCTGGGCGAGATGTTGTTCCAGTTATCAATCCTGTGCTCAATTGGAATGAGGCCATTAAAAAGATCAATAACTGTTTCTTTCTCGACCCTCATACCAGCACAACTTTAGCCGATATTAAAAAACCGAATTTACAACAAGAAATACAATTATGGATTGGACCAGAAGGTGGTTTCAGTGCAGCAGAAGTGGCTGAAATAGAATCAAGCGGGACAACTCCCGTTTCTCTAGGGCCTCGCATTCTAAGAACAGAAACGGCTGCCTTAGCAACCGTTTCTGCGATCAATACTTTATGGGGAGATTTTGTACAAACTAATACAAAAGAAAACTAATAAACTTATCGAATCTCTTTTGCCAAAATTTCCATTGCATCCATGTCCGGTATCATAGCTTTTTTACTCGCCACTGAAACCCACGCTGCAACGCCCTGTTCACTTGGGTTTGCATCAAGCATCTCACTGTTGTTATCGTCTACAGGAATAATTCGAGGAATACCTCTTACCGTAAAGGCTAGATAAGGAATTTCTTGATTCGCATTCAAAGTATAAATAACCGCAATTCGAGCACGTCTAACATCGCCTAAATCTTGAGTTCCTTGTAGACGCTCAAGTGAAATTACAGGGACATTCATATTGCGCCAAGCAAGATTACCAATATGCCAATCAGTACCTTTTTCCGCACTTTCAAACATATCCACATTCATGAATGGAACAATCTCTGCTACTGATTCACTGGGCATTAACAAGTTGTCTTGCTGCATCGGAATCAGAAAGCTAAATACTTCTTGTGGTGATTTTTTATTCGAAGCCATCTTTAATCTATCTCTCTATAGTTCCAACATTTTTTCGATAGTAGCCAATAAGTTCTCTTCATTATATGGCTTGCCTAAGTAATCATTTACACCAATTTCTTCTGCACGTTGACGGTGTTTTTCACCAGTACGTGAGGTAATCATAATGATTGGAATTTGCTTTAATCGTGAATCGTGACGTATTAAACTCGCTAACTCGAAACCATCCATACGTGGCATTTCGATATCCAGCAGCATCACATCAGGAACAATGTCATTTAACTGAGTTACTGCATCAACACCATCTTTAGCGGTGACCACTTTATATTGATTTCTTTGTAATAAGCGAGAGGTAACTTTACGTACCGTAATCGAGTCATCCACAACCATAACCGTAGGAATTTTTTCTTCTTCCACGATTTCTTGGGTAAACTCTGAATGGTGTGCAAAATCCCACTCGTGGAAACGGTCAACCAATGTTTGCATATCCAGAATCAGTACAACGCTACCATCACCTAAAATAGATGCTCCCGAAATACCTGGTACAGTACTTAACTGGCGACCTACTGATTTCACCACTACCTCACGCGAACCTAGTAACTCATCAACGTGTACTGCTATAGGTTGATCTTCACCCTCGATAATAAGCACCGGTATCATTTCTTCAGTCGGCGCTAACATTTGTGAGTTTCGGTCTAAGATCTGGCCCAAATAACGCAGCTCATACTCTTCCCCTAGATGATTAAATTTCGCAGACTTATTTTGGTAAATCTTAATAATTTCTTTAGCACTTACTCTTGCTACGGTAGTAATATTCGACAGAGGAATTGCATAGTTTTCACCTTTTACTTTGACCATCAAGGATTGGTTAGATGATAAAGTAAATGGTAAGCGAACGGTCATGGTAGTGCCTTCGCCTTCTGTAGAGTTAATGGCTAAAGAACCACCTAACTGCAAAATCTCACTATGCACTACATCCATGCCAACACCACGACCAGAAATCTGCGTCACTTCTTCAGCGGTAGAGAAGCCGGCTTGTAGAATAAGACGATACAGTTCACGATCCGTTGGCTGATAAGACTCATCAATCATGCCTTGTGCTACAGCGCGTTTTTTAACTTTAGTTTTGTTAATACCAGCGCCATCATCCACAATCTGGATAAATACTTCATTACCACGACGTTTTAAGGATAGGTTTACAACCCCTGTTGGTGATTTACCGGCTTTTACACGATCTTCTTTTGACTCAATACCATGGTCAATCGCGTTGCGCAGCATATGGTCAAGTGGTGCAACCATACGCTCAATAACAGTTCTATCCATCTCACCTTCAGAACTTAAATTAAGTGTTACGTCTTTATTCAGTTCTTTCGCAATTTGTTTAACCATTCGGTTCAAACGGCTCTCAATACTATCGAAAGGAACCATTCGCGTGCGCATTAAACGATCTTGTAACTCGGTATTAATTCTAGATTGCTGAAGCAAAGCCGCTTCTGTATCACCAATTTTTGCTTGTAGCGCCTCTTGTAGCGACACCATATCACTAGCCGCTTCCAGTAATGAACGCGTTAATTCTTGTTGACGAGTATATCTATCCATTTCTAATGGATCGAATTCATCAAAGTCCACTCCAGAAATTTCTCGGCGGTAAAGTACCTGTGCTTCTGTTTCGATTTCTAGGTTACGCAATTGTTCTTTTAAGCGGTCAACAGTTGAGCCTACCTCACTTAAGTTGAAGTTTAGATCTCCAATTTGTTGCTCTAATCGCGCTCGTAGAATCGAAGCCTCACCAGCTAAGTTAACTAAGTTATCTAAAACATCTGAACGGACACGAATAACGTCACGAGTTTCAGCTTCCTTAGTCGCCTGATCTTTAAGTTTCTGACGTTCAATTAATGAAACAATTTTTACATCAACTTGCTCGTCTGTTACCACTTCCTGACGTCTTGCCAATTGCTCAAGCTGATCTTTAATGGTTTCAATATCGGTATCTAATTGAATTAATAATTGGCTAGCTTCTTTTGGTAACACACCATTACGAACTTCAACGATCATTTCGCTCAGTTGGTTATGCGCTTTATTTAATAAATCTTTCCAACGGGACTGACCCACTCTTGAATCTCGACTTAATAGCTTAGTCGCTAACTCTGTTTTTTCCGCTAAGTTAGCAATTGGAGACAAGGTTGATAATCGTGCACCACCTTTGATGGTGTGCATGCTCTTAACTGCAGCATCAAGAGCATCATTTTGACGCATGTCTTTAGCCCATTGAGCCACAGATTCATCATAATTAGCTAATAATTCATTTGCTTCAGTTAAGAAAATTTCAGCAAGCTCTTGATCCCATAAAGACTCTTTAGCAACTTCTTCAAGAATTTCTTCTTCTGGCTCTTCTAATTGAGCTTGTTTTAACTCAGCAATGTGATTATTAATTTGATTGATGAAAGCTTCATCAAGCTGAATTTTCTGACCTGCTTTACGGGCATTAAACATCGCTAACAATTGATCTTCAGATTGTTGAGCAATTGATACAGTTTCAGCTTTAGCAGTGAATAATTTATCGGCAAGACCTGTATATAAATCTTCCAAGCCGTGCGCCAAGTCACCAATCTCTGAGAAATTGGCCATTCTGGCGCTACCTTTTAAGGTGTGCAGATTTCTTTGTAGTTCAAGAATAACATTCAGATCCGTTGGGCTTTTCTCCCACGATTCTAATAAGTCAGCATCACTGGCGAATAATTCTTCACCTTCTTCAATAAAGATCTCTAGGATTTCACTATCGACTTCGTCTAGTTCTTCTTCAGCTACTTCTTCAGCTACTTCTTCAGCGACTTCTTCAACTACTTCTTCAACTACTTCTTCAGCTACTTCTTCAGCTACTTCTTCAGCTACTTCTTCAGCGACTTCTTCAGCTACTTCTTCAGCTACTTCTTCAGCTACTTCTTCAGCTACTTCTTCAGCTACTTCTTCAGCTACTTCTTCAGTGACTTCTTCAGTGACTTCTTCAGCTACTTCTTCAGTGACTTCTTCAGTGACTTCTTCAGCGACTTCTTCAGTGACTTCTTCAGTGACTTCTTCAGTGACTTCTTCAGTGACTTCTTCAGCTGCTTCTTCGCTCGCATCATCAAGTGTAAATTCAATTAAGTTTTCTGGAGCTTCTTCAGTCGCATCATCAAGCGTAAATTCAATTAAGTTTTCAGATGCTTCTCCAACTGTACCTTCTGAAGCAGTAAGTTCTTCCTCTGAAACAAACTCTTCATCACCACCTTTAAAGATATCATCGAGTGATATATCGATTTCTTCGAATTCAATAACTCCATCAGCATCTCTAGTATCTTGCTGCGCAGTGTCAGTTCCGCTTTCTTCTGACATCACTACTGGAAGTTCTTCTGGTGCCCAATTTTTTAATTCAGAAATTAAGGAGTCTGCAGTTGGTATCGATAAATTTGCGGCTAAACAATCAAATTGATTTTCCAATTGGTCACTGGTTTTGAGTATTAACTCATCTAACGAAGAATCGACAACAGTACTAGTTAAATTTTTCTGTAAAGCTTCACCTATAGCTTGCGTGACATCGTAAGCTTCTGGTACATCTGCAGACATCAATAAAGCATCTAATCTATCGGTTGAAGCCATTAGGTATGAAACTTGCTCACGGCGGGAATCTTCAGAAGCATCAGATAAACGAATGGCTTTCAAATCATTCAATACATCAGCTGCTACATTAAATAAATCTTTAAGTAACAGAGGATCTCTGCCCATTTCGTCTTCAGCAGTAAGCTCCTCATCAAAGCGAACTTGCAACTGCGAAACTTGATCTAAGATCGCTTCTTCATGAGCATGAATAACCGAATCATCACTTGGTTGCTCAATAATATGTTTTAATAAATCTTTAACATGAGCAACCAAACCCATATCATCTTTTTCAGCCATTAGCTCACGAGACTTCAACTCTTGGAAGTAACTTTCAACTGGGACTATGACATTTTTTAACGATTCAATATTAGAGATATGCGCAACCCCTTTGAGGGTATGCAACGAGCGCAATAACGTATCGCTAATATGACTTTGTGTTATTCCTTGAACTCGCTGGTTGGCAAACATTTCAAGGTTGGTAATATGGCCTTCGGCTTCTTGCTTAAAGACTTCAAGCAATTCTTCTTCTGGACTTACTGTATCATCTTCGGCTTCAACAGTTAAATCGGTAATAATTTCGCCTTTACTAATGCGATTCGCTTGGTCAATCAAGTTTTCTGGTAATTCGCACTTTTGTCCTTTAGCAAACTTTTCAATCATCGATGGCAACACATTAATTGAGTCTTCGATGGTTAATACCATTGCAGGACTGTATTCAACGCTGTTATCGATCAGTCGATTCAGCATATTTTCAATTGACCAGCCAAGCTCACCTATTTCATGTGCTTCAACCATACGACCTGAACCCTTCAGAGTATGGAAATTACGGCGAATAGTTGACAGCACTTCGGTTTGGAATTGATCTGCTTTCCAAACAGGAACCAATTCATTCAGTTCAGCTAAAACTTCTTCAGCCTCTTCGATGAATATTTCTCTAACTTCATCATCAATTAAACTGTCATCATCTTCTTCGGCCACTAACTCTATCTCAGGCAGCTCAACTGCATCTTCAAGTACAGGTGCGACTTCTTCAACATCGTTGTAGTGACTCTCTAATTTATCGACACTATCAATAGCTCGCTTCAATACTACCGGCAGCCCATGAAGTCCCGACGATAAAAGGCCTTCCAAATAATAATCGACACTACTAATGGCATCAGCAAGACTAACAATTTCTTGCTCACTTAAAACAACTTTCTTTTCCATCAAGAAGCGACTAACAAAAGTCTTTGTTTTAGATATCACATCTTTCAGCGTATCCAATTTCGAAAACTCCAGAGCCCCTTCAACTTCACTTAATAAATTTGGAACAACTTCTAGGCGCTCAACTTGATGGTCTTCTTCTAAGTAATCCGCAATATAATCTTTAACTTTTTGTAAATTTGTTCTGGACTCTTGAATTAGCTGATAACGTGCGTTTACCACTTGTAAACTGTCTTCTTCAGATGACTCGTCTTCTGATTGAGTTAACTGCTCACTACTCATCGACATACGAGTTTTAATGTTATCATCTAATTTTAAAATCGACTCAACAACAGAAATAAGCGCATGACTTCTTTCTTCTGATTCAAGCGTAATTAACTCTTTAATAGCGCTTACTTGATCATTGACTAAATTTCTCGATTGACCAAGATTTAGCATCGCCATGGTATCTGAAATTTTTTGCAGATTTGGAATCAAAGCTTCAAGAGGCTCATCTTCAACTGACTGTGTTCTTATATATAAATCTAGCGATTCCTTAACATCATCCAAATCTTCTTGGATAATCCCTAAAGCCGCTTTGATACTATCCGTATCAGGACCACTTAGCTTTTCTGATTCTTCTTCATAATCGCCAAGTGACTCCATTAAATGAACTAAATCATAACGTCTTTGTACTTCTTTAACCGAGTCTTGATCACTTTTAAACTTGCCGATACAAAACAGTAAATTTGTCAATAAAACATCAGCTTCTGCTTTATGTTGATTTTGCTCCGTTAAATCTTTGATTCTGCGATCTATTTTTCCTGCTAGACCTTGCACAGTAACATCAGCAGGCTCACGCTGTGCGGCGATCTCGCTCAAGAAAACGTGAGCAACCCACCACAAATTACTATAAAAAACACGTTCACCCAACTGCCACAATTTCTTGACCGCGGCGCTCATATTAATTAAATCATCGTTGGAGTGAACATCTTTGATAAAACCTATTAAACCTTGCTGATATTCGTTACGAATAGTTTTAACTTCACGATTAATATCACCAGAAAGGTTATGAGCTTCAGAGGCTTGTAGTGGCTTAATTGAATCTAAATCTACGCTAATTAAGTTGCCAACAGCCATTAAGTCTTGACCGCGACAGCTTCGCATTTCATTAATTTGGGGCATCAAGATAATCGGTAGATCCGCTTTATCTTCTGCATAACGGTTTAAGTAACTTTTAAATTTTAAAATCGAAGATAAAAACACCTCGTAGGCGACACCTTTATCTTTAACTTTATTTTCGCCAATATCTTCCGATAAAGCTTCCATTTCTTCGGCTAATATTGCTGCGCCATTAAACTCTAGCATTCTTAAAGTGCCAGCAATTTGATGCATACAATTAGTACAGAAATGTATTTGCGTCTGATCACTTTCATCTTCTGCAAAAGCATTAATCGCAGCTTGCGCTTGTGCAAGCGTACTTTCTATTTCATCTCTGACCCAATTTAAAGCTACTTTGGTTTGACTATCTTTCATCTTCACACCGTTATCGCCATCTAATATTTATTGCTTATCGTTATTATTTCTTCCTTCAACAAATATCAAATGCAGTTGTAGAGTCACGAGAACACTAACGTTCTCGTGGTTACATTAGATTTTATTTTAATCTTTTTTATCTGTCCCTAAATCTTCTAGAAGCTCATCAAGCTCTTCGATAATGGAATCATCATCGTTAGAAGATGCATCAAATTCTTCGACCGCATCATCTAATTCACTATCAATATCAAGCTCAGAAAAATCATCATTCAACTCTTCTAGCTGATCTTCAGCTTCGGCTAACTGCTCTTCTGCTTCTTGAATATCAAAGTCGTCTTGAGATAAGTCTTCAACAACCTCATCATCAAAGCCTGATGTATTTTCAAAGCTTTCAGTAACCATCGCATCACTGCTGAAATGGTCTTCATTACTAGAGTTCAACTTAAAGCCTGATACCGAACGACTTAGCTCTTCAGAAAGTTCCGCTAGCTCACCAATCGAGCGTGCAGTTTCTGTCGTACCCTCTGAAGTTTGTGAAGTAATTTCCTGAATAATGGTCATCGTATTTGAAACATGACCGGCTGATGCCGCCTGTTGACGAGCAGCATTTGAAATTGACTGAATCAAGTCAGCTAAGTTAGTTGATACGTTTTCAATTTCTTCTAGCGATACACCCGCGTCTTGTGCCAAACGTGCACCTCGAACAACCTCAGAAGTTGTATCTTCCATCGAGATAACCGCTTCGTTGGTATCGTTCTGAATCGTTTTTACTAGCGCTTCAATCTGCTTCGTTGCATTACCAGAACGCTCCGCCAGTCGCTGTACCTCATCCGCAACAACCGCGAAACCACGACCAGCCTCACCAGCTGCCGATGCCTGAATTGCCGCGTTAAGTGCCAGAATGTTCGTTTGGTCAGCAATATCGTTAATCAATGATACGATGTTACCAATTTCTTGTGACGACTCACCCAGACGCTTAATACGTTTAGAAGTTTCTTGGATCTGCTCACGAATCGTGTCCATCCCTTTAATCGTGTTACGTACAACTGCCCCACCTTTCTTCGCGATCTCAACCGATTTTTCCGCAACCTGAGATGATTCTGATGCGTTAGTAGATACTTGCTCAATCGATACCGCCATTTCATTAATCGCTGCCGTAGCTCCAGTAATTTCCTGTGCTTGTTGACGCGATGCCTCGGCTAATGCCATCGATGTTTGCTGAGTATTTCCGGTTGATTTTGTTACCTGATCCACCGCCGTGTTAATGGTTCCTACCACGCCTCTCAATTGGTCAATGGTTAAGTTAAAGGAGTCAGCAATTGCACCGGTGAAATCCTCGGTTACGGTTGCTTTTACCGTCAAGTCACCATCTGCTAATGAATCAATCTCATCCAGTAATCGAATAATCGCTTCCTGGTTTTGTGCGTTCTCTTCTTTTTCTTTCTCTGCTGCAACTTCTGATTCTGCTAAGCGAGATTTCTCCGCTTTACGTTGGCTTAAGTACAACAAGACAAGTAACAACAATATTAATCCGAACAGAGCACCTGAAATGGTAGTACTACCAAATTCAGTTACACTAGTAGTCGCCGAGTTAAAGGCAGTCTCAAGCGCTTCTGTTGAACCCAGTAAGCTTTCTGAGTTAGCGAAAATTGCATCTGACGCTTCTTGCACCTGGAATAATTTTGGAGTACTGAAAACGATGTAATCAACTTTATCTGCCACGTCTTGGAAAACATCTACAATTGCTTCTAATGATGAGCGGGCACTAGAATTTGCAACACGACGGATTTCTAATATTTCATCACCGCTAAGCTGACCTTCAAGGTAAGCTCCGAAAGTATCAACGTCTTGACCGAAATCTTCTGAAGCTAACCTTGCTTCTTCACCACCACGCAGAACTTTTTGCAGACCCGAGGAGATTCTCTCAGCTAACCACTTCTGACGGGTCGCTTGGTGAATCTCGTCACCGTTTGAGCGAGTATCTAGTAAGGTATCGATCACATTGTCATATTCGCGTTGCATATTTGGAATCAATCCATCCAAATCATTTGCATTGGCGAACATTTGATTAACAACATTCCTATTTTCTAGAATTCTATCAGAACTACCTTTTATCTCTGCCCATTGTGTACTTAATGATGCAAGTTGATTGGTTTGTATATTCAGCGGTGCAGCCGGCAAGCCTGCGATGTCATCTCCATCAACCAATTTACGCAAATTAGCGTTGAATTTATTAGAGGCTTCTTCTAGCTCCGTAAATGCCGCCTGAGTACCTTTAGCGGCCTCCGTGGCATTTGTTGCTATCTGCTGAGACAATACCTTCATTTCTGAAGCTAGTGCAATCCTGCTGGTAACATTGCCTGATTGAATAAAGCCATAAAACGCATTTACAGCGAATCCAATCAATGCCAATACTAATAAGAAAATAATAAAATTAGAGCCTGTGCGGCCTTTTTTTACAGTGGTCTCACTCATGAGTTGCTCCCGAGACGTTAATCAAATAACACATTCTTTTTATCTATCTAAACTACAGCAATTTGGTGAATAGCAGCACTTTCCGCTAACTCTTTCATACCAAAGATTCGCCATAACCCCTGTTCGCGCTCAAATGCTCCTACCACATAAGGCGCTACTGCCGCATCAGCAGTTAATCCTTTCTCTTTTAAATCTTTCTGATCGAAATGTTGCATACCAGTTACCTCATCAACGATAAGTCCTAAGTATGAACCTTGTTGATTAAGCACTAATACTCGTTGCTTTAAAACGTTTCTCGAGCTGGAACGCCCTAAGAATTCTTGCAAATCGATTAAAGTTAATAGGACACCACGTAAATTGGCGACTCCCTTTAACCAAGTTTTTACACCAGGAACCTTGGTAGTTTCAGGTACTGGAATGATTTCAGTAATTTCATCTAAGGGTGCTAAGTAATCCACACCATTTAATGCAAAACTAACACCGCTCCAAAATGCAGTACCCCGAACATCGTGTTCTGGTAATGAATCTTTATGCTTTCTACTACGCTCAACAATGGAAGATAACAGTTCAACCAATTCCTTCGATTTTTCACTGTATTTCTCAGCCATAATTCTTAACCGCCTAGTACGTTATTCAAAGATTCGATTAGGGATTTTTCATCTACCGGCTTGGTGATGTAATCATTAGCTCCTTGTCGCATTCCCCACACTCGATCGGTAGCTTGTGATTTAGTGGAAACAATAATGACTGGGATAGAAGAGGTAACACCATCTTTTTTCAACTGTCTGGTGGCTTGGAAACCATTTAAACCAGGCATAACCACATCCATTAAAATAACATCTGGATTATTAGCCTTAGCTGAAACAATACCCGATTCACCATCCGGTGCTGTGATGACTTGATGTCCATTCTTTTCTAAAATCCCAGTGAGGATATGAGCTTCTGTGGGAGAATCGTCCACAATAAGTACTCGCGCCATATCAATTTACCTCTTTATTTAATACTGATTTTTTAGCTGATTCTAACGAATCAACCCTATTTAAATTAATTTTCTAGTTGACCAGTGATCGCATTCAACAACTCATCGCGGCTGAATGGCTTAGTCAAATAATTATCCGAGCCTACGACTCGTCCTTTTGCTTTATCGAAAACACCGTCTTTACTAGACAACATAATTATAGGTGTTGAACCAAACTCTTTATTACTTTTAACCAGTGCACAAGTTTGGTAGCCATCCAAACGGGGCATCATGATATCAATAAAAATAATGTCAGGTTTATAATCGGCTATCTTGGATAATGCATCGTAGCCATCTACTCCAGTGACTACCTCACATCCTTGTTTTTTCAATAAGGTTTCAGCAGTTCGACGAATAGTTTTACTATCATCAACCACCATAACCTTCAATCCTGCAAATAAATCGCTCATGGCTGGAATACCCAAATAAAATAACTAGATTAAATAATAAGTTAGAATAAAAACCTAAATAGTTTTCTAACTTTTACTTTCTAACATACTTTTTTATAATTAGCAAAAGTCCTATCCCAACATAGCCTAAAGCTCAACGCTGTTACATGCAACTACTTTTTCCATATTGAGTGTCGGTATTTTTTACAATTATTATACTAGTCGTCAATAGATCTTATTTCAGTTTTAATGATAACCTAAGTTATTGATTCCTTGGAACACAATTTAATGAGCCTTTCACTTTTGATGATCATGGACCCGATTGAGTCCATTAATATAAAAAAAGACACCAGCTTTGGCTTTCTTATGGAAGCACAAAGGCGTGGTTGGGATATATACTATTGCCTACCTAAAGATCTGAGCCTTGATGAAAATCAAGTAGTTGCACATTGCGCGGCCTTAGAAGTTTTTAACGAAGTTGGTGCTCACTTCAGGTTAAAGTCAAAAAGATACATGAAGGCTTCTGACTTTTCCACAATTTTCATGCGTAAAGATCCACCTTTCGATATGAATTATATTTACAGCACTTACCTGTTAGAGCTTGCTCTAGAGTCAGGCACTTTAGTGGTGAATAACCCGCGCAGCCTTAGAGACTGTAATGAAAAATTATTTACTGCCTGGTTTCCCCAATTTACTCCAAAAACCTTAGTCAGTGCTAACAAATCACAAATTAAAAATTTTGTAAAACACCAAAAGGATGTCATTTTAAAGCCGCTAGACGGTATGGGCGGAGCATCAATATTCCGTGTGAAAGCAACGGATCCTAATATTTCGGTAATTATCGAAACTCTTACTCAACATGGCAACCAGTTAGCCATGGCGCAAACTTTTATCCCCGAGATTAAACAAGGAGATAAGCGCATCTTAATTGTCAATGGCGAAGTCATTCCATACACCCTTGCCAGAATCCCCTCTAGCGGTGAAACACGAGGTAACCTTGCAGCAGGTGGTACCGGCGTTCCCATGCCAATTACAGAATCAGAGAAAAATATTGCTGAACAAATTGCTCCAGAATTAATGAAACGGGGGCTTTATTTTGTCGGGCTAGACATGATTGGTAATTATGTTACGGAAATCAATGTAACCAGCCCAACTTGTATGCGAGAATTAGAAAATGAATATGGTATTAACATTGCTGCTAAGCTGTTCGATGGCATTGAGAATAATATTTCTTAGAACATCAGTTAATAGCCAGTAATTTTTAATCTATGGAAAAAAATAAAGATCTAATCAAGTTAAAATCTTCTCCGGTCACTGACAGTGACCGGCTACGCTTTGCTTTGTTTTTTGCCGTAGCTTTACACCTAATAGTTATTTTTGGGATCCGTTTTGTTTTACCAGCAGCGGAATCAAGCCCCATTCCGCTTTCCTTAGAAGTTACTCTTGCTCACCGTTCAAGTCTGGAAGCGCCTAAAGAAGCAGACTTTATTGGGCAAAATAATCAAATCGGCGCAGGTAATAACGAACAAGCAGAACGACCCACTACTGAATTAGAACATTTCAAATCTACAGAAGGACTTACTACCACGCCATCCCTTGAAATGGTGCCAGAGCAAACTAGCATTGAAGCGAGCAAAAAAATTATTGCTGCTAGCACTAGCAGCCCATTTAAAACTTTTCAACGACTTGAAAAAGATCTAAAAGAAATCGAGCAGGAAAAAGAACAGTTAACTGAACTAACGCCAGATCCACAGTTATTAAAGCAACTTAACCTAGAACAATCTTTAAATGATAATACCGCAACTCGTGGCGAGAATGCACAAGGGATAGCCGCAGCAGTAAAAGCATCGCCTGATGAAGCTCCATATTTAGAAGCTTGGCGCAATAAAGTGTTAGCCGTGGGTAATCGTCATTATGCACCAATCTCTACCCAGCTAGGGTTTGGCTCACCAACAATAAAGGTTGTGATTAACAAAAATGGGCAGCTAGCATCGGTACAGTTACAAAAGTCCTCGGGCAATCCTTTGATTGATGAAACTGCAAAAGAATTAATTCGCTTAGCAGCTCCTTACGAGCCTTTACCGCCTTCGGTTTTGAAAAAGGGCAATCAGTTAGAGTTTGTTCGTAGAATGGATTTTGATCCAGGCACTGGAGTCAGCAGTCATTCCAGCAGATAGAGTCATAATATAAAACCTGTCCTTACTCTTTTTTTCTAGCTAATACTGTTATAATTACGATATGCAACAAATAAACTCACTGGCTAATCATTTATTGATTGCCATGCCAAATCTTGAAGACCCTTTTTTTAGCCGTAGCGTCACTTATATTTGTGAGCATAGCTCTGATGGTGCGCTGGGCATTGTGATTAATACTCAATTAAAAGCTGATTACCAAGAGTTATTCCAACACCTAAATTTTGCAACTCTGGACACAAAAGCTTTAAAAACAAAACTACTAGCTGGCGGCCCAGTTTCTCCCGAAAGAGGCTTTATTCTGCATAGCCCTATTGGCAGTTGGGATTCCAGCTTAACCGTCACCGAAAATATTGCTTTGTCTACTTCAGAAGATATTTTAACCGCAATTGCTTTAAATCAAGGGCCTGAAAAAGTTAAAATCGCTCTAGGTTATGCTGGTTGGGAAAAAGGTCAGCTAGAAAAAGAGTTAGAAGAAAACTCCTGGCTTTTTGTTGAAGCAACAGAATCTTTATTATTCGATACGCCATTTGATCAAATCTGGGATAAAGCTACTCAATTGCTTGGAATTGATTGGACTCAACTTAGCACTCAAAAAGGACATGCTTGATGAGTGAAATAAACAAACACAATCGCTTTCTAGCTTTTGATTATGGTGAAAAGCGCACTGGTGTTGCCACTGGCAATTTAACCATGCAAACCACGCAAGCTTTGACCGTCTTGAATTGTCATAATGATCAACCTAACTGGCAAGAAATAGAAAAAATTATCGCTGAATGGCAAGTGGATGCTTTTGTAGTGGGCTTGCCTTTGAATATGGATGATAGCGAACAAGAAATTACCAGTAAAGCTAAGAAGTTTGGCAACCGATTACATGGCCGCTTTGGCTTGCCGCTATTTTTTCATGATGAACGACTAAGCTCGATTGAAGTTAAAGAATACTTATTCGAACTGGGCGGTTATAAAAAAGTGAGTCAAGACATAGATGCCTATGCCGCAGAGCTTATTTTAAAAAGTTTTTTTGCCGAAAACCCAAATTAATTCTCCTGTAAGTCATATTTGATATGGTTCTTGCCCCTAAGTTAGGATAATCTGTAGAGTAAGGAATTAAAGGAATAATCAAATTTGTTTGCAAAATTTGCTAAAGACAAAAAACTATTATGGGGATTTATTACTCTCCTATGGTTGAGTTTTACATTTTTTGCAGTCATTAATTATTACCTTCATCGAAACTTATTGATAGACACGGCTATCAACAGCTTGGAAAGTCAAACCCAAGTCACTGGCTACACCTTTGACGAATGGATGAGCGCCAGACAATCAGTGGTTATCAGTTTAGCCGACGAACTTAGTAAGAATACTCTTTCTGATCATACCAAGATCCCACAGTCCTATTTCAATAGAATTGCCGGAACCGAATTACTAGATTTTCTCAGCTATACTTTAGAAAATAATTATTACCGCTCAAACCCTTGGGTAATTCCTCCAGGTTACTCTCCCAATACTCGGCCCTGGTATACAGAGACAAAAGCAGCGCTAAGACCCATAACCACTAATCCTTACATCAGTGTTGAGGATAATAAAACCGCATTTATTGCATTTACAGTACCCATTATTGAAGAAGGTACTTTTATGGGCGTTGCCGCTGGTGAAGTAGAGTTCACCACTATTTACAATAAAATTTTAGGGGCACAGCTAAACCACCAGGGCAAGTTTCATTTAGTTAACTCGCAAGGAAAAGTAGTTCTAGAAGCAAATTCGCCATTACATAAAATTTCCGATTCAACAGTCGTTGATATGAGTGCATTGATACAAAAAGCAAACTCGAAAAACGAGTCTCATGTAATGACTGAGAATAAAATTTATGCTTTTTATCCATTAAAGCATAATACATGGTGGCTAGTTTCAGAAGTCGATAAAAGCATCGTTCTGCAGCCGGTGTATCTGCAGTTACGTAATATTTTGTTGCTCTTTATTTTCTTAGCATTAAGCACTTATATTTTACAGCGACTCTACTCATCTCGTATATTTAAACCTATCATTAAGCAATTCCAAACAGATTGGCAAACTACTTTGCCTAATAAAAATAGTTTTCTTGAAGGCATACAAATCTTATCTAACAATGGCAGCCACTGTGGGGTATGCTTATTAATAGAATACCTTGATATGTCAGCGTTAATGTCTAATTATTCGAACGAGGAGATTCGCGAAATTCACCGAGAAATTATTCGACGCGTACAATCAATTTATGGCAAAAAACTTATTCAAGGTTCCATCGCCTATGACCAAATAGCTTTCTTTAAGCCCATGAATCAAGTGCCGAATATTTCAAAAATTGATAAATGTTTCGAGCAACTACAAGCGTCTTTAACTAATAACTTTTTGGTCAATGATAATTTAATTACCATTAAATTTAGATTTTCTAGCGCATCTATTCCTAATGATGGTAGCTCTTTTGATATTTTAAATAAGGCACAAATTGCGCTATCTACCATCCAAGATAAAGGCAACAACTTCAAGTCTTATACCGAGCACACCCAGTCTAAACTTGCCAATGAATCTAAATTAGTACAAGCGTTAAATACTGCAATTAAGAATAATGAATTCTCACTGGTTTATCAGCCTATTTTCAGTTTTCCTGATAAAGAAATAGAGGGCGTAGAAGTTTTAAGCCGATGGAACTGTGAAGCTCTTAACAAGACTATTCCACCACTGGAATTTGTTCAAATCGCTGAACAAAACAATCTAATCCACGATTTTTCTCTTTGGCTTGCGAAAACTCTTTTTAAGCAAATTAGCATTTGGCAAGTGAATAATATTAGCTTCAAAAAATATGCTCTAAACTTATCCAGCCACAATTTGCATAACCCAAGATTTATCAAAAGGTTCATAGAATTAATTAAGAAATACAAAATTGATGCTAATCAACTTGAAATCGAAATCACCGAGCATGTAGCCATAGAGCATTTTCCAAAAAGACAAAACCCTCTCAAGCAATTACGGGATCTTGGCGTCTCGATATCCGTCGATGATTTTGGTACTGGCTACTCTTCGCTGTCTTATCTTAAACAATTACCGATTAATACCATTAAAATTGATCGCTCCTTCATTAAGTCTTTGCCTAACAGTCAGCATGATGTAGCACTGAGTAAAGCCATCATCGACATTAGCAAAGAGTTTGGCTTGCACTTAATCGCAGAAGGTGTAGAAAACTCTGAACAAGCAGACTTCTTGCACCAATGCGGCTGCTCACACATGCAAGGCTATTTATTTGCTAAACCTATGACGGCGCAAGATTTAGAAGTTTTTGCTGCAATAAAAAAGCCTAGTTAGACTAGGCTTTTCAAATAACTCTAACAGTTCAGTTAAGTTTAGAACATTGTAGAAACTGAATCGTCAT
Organism: uncultured Kangiella sp.; assembly: GCA_947498625.1. Lineage (GTDB taxonomy): Bacteria > Pseudomonadota > Gammaproteobacteria > Enterobacterales > Kangiellaceae > Kangiella. The sequence continues at coordinate 47,014 of CANMKR010000001.1, forward strand.
CTGCTTGCATAGTTAAACCGTCAGTGGAATCTTCCAATGCAGTCGCATCTTTTTCATGCAGTTTAATACGTAAACGAAGATCATTTGCTGAGTCAGCATGTAACAAGGCATCATCATAACTAATATGACCATCCACATATAAATCAAACAAAGCTTGGTCAAAGGTTTGCATACCTTGCTCACGTGAACGAGCCATCAGTTCTTTCATTAAATGCACTTCACCTTTTCGAACATGATCGGACATCAATGGCGAGTTAATCATAATCTCTACCGCAGCACGTCTACCTTTTCCATCAACCGTTGGAACCAGCTGTTGTGCAATGATTGCTTCAAGATTTAATGACAAATCCATTAAAACACGGCTATGCTCTTCCTTAGGGAAGAAGTGCAAAATTCGGTCAATAGCTTGGTTAGCATTGTTCGCGTGTAAGGTACATAAACACAAGTGACCAGTCTCAGCGAATGTAATCGCGTTAGACATGGTTTCGTGCGAGCGAACCTCACCGATTAAGATAACGTCAGGCGCTTGTCTTAGCGTATTTTTCAGTGCTATCTCAAATGACTCGGTATCAATACCCACTTCGCGCTGGGTAATGATGCATTGATCATGACGATGCACATACTCAATTGGATCTTCCACCGAAATAATATGTCCCATTGAATTACGATTTCTGTGACCGATCATTGCCGCTAATGAAGTTGATTTACCGGTGCCGGTAGCGCCCACGAAAATAATGATGCCTCTTTTTTTCATCACCAATTCGTTTAAAGTATCAGGGATTTTCAAATCATCGGTCGTTGGAATTGTGGTTTCGATACGACGAACAATCAAACCGGGTTGGTTACGCTGCATAAAAGCTGATGCACGGAAACGACCAACATTTTCTAAACTGATCGCATACTGACATTCACTGGTTTCTTCAAATTCTTGCTTTTGCTTTTCAGTCATTGATGAGTGAATCAGCTCAGACACCTGATGGGGCGTTAACATGGACTTAGAGGCAGGACGAATCTTGCCATTGATTTTTATGCTCGGCGGTCTATGCACCGTGACAAATAAGTCCGAGCCTTTATTATCCATCAACGCTTTTAGTAATGGTTCAATCAACATAGTTCAGATCCTTTAAAAATCATCTGGATTTTTTGCTTTCAATCGAGCATCCGCGCGCGAAACGATACCTTTTTGTACTAACTGTTTTAAGCCATGATCCAATGTTTGCATACCCAAAGACATACCCGTTTGCATCGCTGAATACATCTGGGCAATTTTATCTTCACGAATTAGATTTCGAATCGCTGGTGTACCAATCATGATCTCGTGTGCTGCACATCGCCCTCCGCCATTCTTCTTGAGAAGTGTTTGCGCGATTACCGCCTGCAATGACTCTGAAAGCATTGATCGAACCATGCCTTTCTCACCCTCAGGGAATACGTCGATTACACGGTCAATGGTTTTTGCTGCTGAAGTGGTATGTAAAGTACCAAATACTAGGTGACCGGTTTCTGCGGCAGTTAGTGCCAATCGAATGGTTTCCAAGTCACGCATCTCACCAACTAGAATAATATCGGGATCTTCACGCAGTGCCGAACGTAGTGCATTAGAGAAACTATGAGTATCGCGATGCACCTCACGTTGATTCACTAAACATTTTTTCGAATCATGCACAAATTCAATTGGATCTTCGATAGTTAAAATATGCTCATGCTTTTGTTCATTCACATAATTCATCATCGCGGCCAAGGTGGTTGATTTACCAGAACCGGTAGGTCCTGTTACTAATACTAATCCACGCGGATGCATTGAAATATCTTGGAATATCTTAGGCGCATTAATTTCTTCTAAAGTTAATACGCGCGAAGGAATAGTTCTGAATACCGCAGCTCGGCCACGGTTCTGTACAAAGGCATTTACACGAAAACGAGCCACATCCTTAATCTCAAATGAGAAGTCAGCCTCTAAAAACTCTTCATAGTCTTTACGCTGCTTATCATTCATAATGTCATAAATTAATGAATGGACTTCCTTATCTTCGAGTGCTGGTAAGTTAATCTTACGTATATCGCCATCGACACGGATCAGAGGAGGCATCCCAGCCGATATGTGTAAATCAGAAGCATTATTCTTAACACTAAATGCTAAAAGTTCTGTAATATCCATATGTTAGACCCCATATTTGATAATTTTTATAACCAATGAATAGAATAGCCTTTACACTAGAAGATCTGCAACAAGAAATCGCAAAAACCTGCCCTAAAGGTCAGATTTTTCAGGAAAATGTGCGTTTAATAGCCGTTAGCAAAAGACAATCTGTCGAAAAAATTCGAAACTTGGCCGCTCAAGGACAAATAGATTTTGGCGAAAATCAATTGCAGGAAGCTTTAGAAAAAATATCGCAACTTACTGATTTACAGGTGAAATGGCACTTTATAGGTACGCTTCAAAGTAAAAAATGCAAGATCATTGCGACTCATTTCGACTGGGTTCAGTCGGTGGACAGAGAAAAAGTGGCCATCAAATTAAATGAGGCCCGCCCAAGGTCCATGCCCCCGCTTAAGGTATGCATTCAGGTAAATTACTTTAAAGAGCCGCAAAAGTCAGGAATAGAGCCAAATCATGTTTTTGAATTGGCTCAAACAATTAATGAATTGCCAAATTTACAGCTAAGAGGCTTGATGATTTTACCGCCGAAAGAAACCAATCCAAACAAGCAAGCTAGCAATTTCGAAGAAATTAGTGCATTTTATCAACAATTAAAACAACAATTGCCGACAATGGATACTTTATCTATGGGGATGTCTGGTGATTATAAAGCTGCCATCAAGTCAGGCGCTACTATGATTCGTATTGGCACCAGTCTATTTGGAAACAGAGAGGAGCTAAATCGTGACTAGCAAAAATTGTCACTCTATTGCTGATTTAACTATTGGATTTGTTGGTGCTGGTAATATGGCACAAGCGATTATCCATGGCTTAATTGCCGCTGGCCATTCAGCAACACAAATCGTCTGCTCTAATCCCAGCCAAGATAAGCTACTGGCTCTACAACAAAATTATCCCGATATCAAAGCAACTAGTGATAACCACAAAGTTGTTGAGATATCTGACATCATCATTGTGGCGGTTAAACCGCAAATGTTATCGGAAGCCCTAAGCTCTATTCACACTAACTTATGCGCAGATAAGCTTGTCATCTCTGTGGCTGCAGGTGTAGAAACTTCAACCATTTATGAATTGTTGCACTCCAAAGGCTCTATTATCAGAGCCATGCCCAACACTCCTGCAACCATTGGCGAAGGAGTCACCGGTTTATTTGCCATGGACAATGTTTCAGAGCTACAAAAAAATTGGTCTGAGCAAATTTTCAATTCAGTGGGTCATAGTGTTTGGATCAACCAAGAATCGCAAATGGACTGGGTTACCGCAATCTCTGGTAGCGGCCCAGCACACTACTTTTATTTCTTAGAGGCTGTTATCGACTCTGCTGTTCTAGATGGATTCGACCCATCTACCGCTAGACAGCTTGCCGTTCAGACCGCTATTGGCGCAGCAAAAATGGCGAGAGCTAGTGGTGATGTAAGCATTTCTCAATTAAGGCAAGCAGTAACTTCACCAGGTGGCACCACTGCTGCTGCAATTGAATCGTTCCAAAATGATCAATTTGCTGAGATAATCAATCGAGCCTTAAAGGCATCGGTATCGCGCGGGCAAGAATTAGCTCATACACCAAAACCTAAATAACTGACACTTGAATAACCAAGAACGAGAATAATATGAATCTAGTGGTTCAATTAATTGAGCACCTTACTAATTTAATTTGTATGATTTTTTTAGTAAGAGTTTTACTACAATTAGCCCGAGCTGATTTTAATAATCCAATTTCACAATTTGTCCATAAGTTTACTTTTCCAGTGATTAATCCTTTGCGCACCATCATTCCGGATTTTGGAAAGTTTAATACGGCATCTATACTGATAGCGGTTTTGATATTAGCCATAAAATTGTTCTTAATTAGCATAATACTTAATGCCAAAGTTTCGGCCAATGTGATGTTAGTTGGAACTCTGATCGGGTTGCCATCATTTGCTGGCTTAATCATGAATATTGTGACGCTGTTGACCGTATTATTTATCGGCTTAATGGTTACCAGTTTTTTAGCCGGCGGCCAATACAACCCTGCCATGATCTTTTTTCACCAAGTCACTAGACCGCTGTTGTCTCCGCTGCAAAAAATCATTCCGCCTATAGGTGGCAGCATTGACATTACTCCAATGATTCTTCTATTTGCTTTAATTTATTTGCAAAAAATCCTCATCAATTTAGGAATGCAGCTTTTACAATAAATTCAAGCAAAGTAAGTTATAATAAAGTCTGACTCAGCAAACTGGAGTTACCCATGAAATATTCGCTTGTAGCTATTGTATTGATTGTTTCCACTTTTCTTCCTGCGTCATTGATGGCAGAAGAAAAGCGAGTTGGCGACCATATTATTTATTACAATGCTTTTAACAGTTCTTTTATTCAACCTGAAGTAGCCTCCGCCTATAAAATCCCGCGCACTTCTTTTACCGGCGTTTTAAATATTTCTATTCATAACGCTAATAAGAAAGGTTTGCCTGATGCAATTGCAGCCAATGTTCAAGGGCGCGTAAGGAATCAGCTATCGCAAAACCAAGAACTGTCTTTTCGAGAAATTAAAGAAGAAAACGCCATATATTATTTGGCTGATTTTCAGTTTAGGCCGCAAGAAGAAACCGACATTAGGTTTATCGTAAGAATACCAGGAATATCGGAACCAATAGAAATCGAATTCGACCAAAAATTTTATAAAGACTAGAGCTAAGTCTTTACTGCTTTTAAAAAAAGGCGATTAGAGTCAGTTAAACGTAAATTGTTACGTATCATTTTGTATAGTTGCAAAGCTTCTCACAAGCTACAAATTTCACTGTAACAATAGTTTTTTTTACCCCTCCATTGGTCAAACACTAACGACTTCTCAATGGAGACAAAAAATGAAAAAAACACCTTTAGCAATAGCCACCGGCCTACTTTTGGCAACTAGTTTTGCAAGCTCTGCGCAAAGAGTTACAGTAGAAATCCAAAATCTTACCCACGGTATTACCTTCACCCCATTTTTAGTGGCGGCACATGATGGAAATACCGCTTTATTTACCACAGGTCAACCAGCATCCGCTAACTTACAAGCTATGGCTGAAGGTGGCGCAATCGCAGGTTTATCAGCCGACGTCCAAGCGGCATCTGGTCAAGTTGTTGAAAATCCAGCTGGGGGTTTGTTAGCTCCAGGCGCCACAACCACCACCACTGTGATTGATACAGCTGGTACTACTAACGAATATTTATCTATTGTCGCTATGTTACTGCCAACTAATGACGGATTTGCTGGCCTAAACTCTTGGAGAATTCCAGATGAAGCTGGTACCTATGTAGTGAACTTAAGCGCCTACGATGCTGGCACCGAAGCCAATGATGAAATTGTTAACGGCGGCGGCGCACCAGGCACTCCAGGTATTCCAGCAGCGCCAGGCGGCTTTGCAGGTACTGGCGGTACTGGCGTGGCAGCGGTTGATGCAAACACTAATGTTCATATCCATCGTGGCGCACTAGGGGACGATGACAATACTGGTGGCAAAAGTGATTTAGACAATACCGTTCACCGCTGGTTAAACCCTGTAGTTAGAGCAACTATCACAGTTGAAATATAAGTCGAACTATTAGGAGTTAATCATGAACAATTTTAAATTTAAAACGCTTGGCGCTGTAGTTCTAGGAAGTTTATTCCTAGCTGCCTGCGGCAGTGATAATGATCTAGACGTTAATCCAACACCACCGCCACCAGTCGCAATGGCAACCTTTGAGGTAACGGTGAGCAATCTCACCAACGCGCAACCAATGTCACCTATAGCTGTCATTAGCCATACCGATGCATATCAAGCCTTCAGTATTGGTCAAGCAGCCAGCGTTGGACTAGAAAATCTTGCCGAGGGTGGTTCAAATACCGACCTGATTCAAGAAGCGGTTGATGCCGCTGGTTCTAACCAACAAGCATCTGGAGCAGCGCCTATCGGTCCAGGTGGCAACGAAACGATTACTATTCAGTTTCCTGCTGCAGAAATTGACCTTTTAACGGTGGTTACCATGCTGGTAAACACCAATGATGCCATCACCGGACGCGCCGACATTGACGTTAGCGGTTTGGTTGTTGGTAATTCCATGTCAATCCGTGGCCTAGCATATGATGCTGGCACTGAACGCAACACCGAGCTAGCAGGGACTATTCCAGGACCAGCGGACGGCGGCGAAGGCTTTAACGCTGCGCGAGATGATATAGCCGATCAAGTCACTATGCATCCGGGCGTTGTTTCGGTTGATGACGGTCTTACTAATTCAATTTTGACCCAAGATCATCGCATCGATAACACGGTTATTAATATTAGAATTAACCGTACACAATAATTACCCTTTAAGTTTTGCTCCTCTTTAAGCGGCTTCGGCCGCTTTTTTTAACCCTGCCCTTTATACCTAAAGTAAAATATTGGTTATACTGTCCAACACCATTATTCTTTATTTCACATCATGCAAAAGATTGTCCTCGCTTCTGGTAATAAAAAGAAAGTTAAAGAGCTTACAAAATTGTTCGCAGCTTTTAATTATCAAGTTATCCCACAAAAAGAATTGGGCGTGGAAGACGTGCCTGAAACAGGTACTACTTTTGTAGAAAATGCCATTATCAAAGCGCGTCATGCGGCAAAAGTAACTGGCTTGCCTGCGATAGCAGATGATTCGGGTATTGAGATAGATTACCTTAATGGCCAGCCAGGAATTTATTCAGCTCGCTTTGCCAAAATGAACGGAATTACTGCTGAAGATTGCGATGGTGATTGGGATCAAGCCAATAACGATTTACTGGTCAAAAAATTAACTGGGGTGGCAACCGAACAAAGAACTGGGCGTTACCAATGCATCTTAGTTTTTATGCGCCATGGCGCCGACCCTACACCGCTGATCTGCCATGGAAGTTGGGATGGCAGAATTTTAGAAAAAGAAGTTGGTGAGAATGGTTTTGGTTATGATCCACTTTTTTGGTGCCCAGAACACGAATGTGCTTCAGCGCAAATTAGCGCAGAACAAAAAGCAGAAATCAGCCATCGTGGTAAAGCTTTAAAAGAGCTTATGAGCAAGCTTCCCAATTACTTATAGATCTAAAAAATGCTAACAAACCCGCCCCTGTCGCTCTATATCCATATCCCATGGTGCATTAAGAAGTGTCCCTACTGTGACTTTAATTCCCATGGCATTAAAAACAGTTTAGAGGAAATTCCTGAGCAGCAATATGTTCAAAGATTGCTTGAGGATTTAGCGCAAGAAGTTCCATACGTTTGGGGCAGAAGACTTCATAGTATTTTTATCGGCGGCGGCACTCCCAGTTTATTTTCTGCAAAAGGCATAGATACATTGCTTAGCGGTGTAAGGGCATTAATACCTTTTGAAAACGATATTGAAATCACTATGGAAGCTAACCCAGGAACTTTCGAGGCTGAAAAGTTTTTAGGCTTTAATCAAGCAGGCGTCAATCGACTTTCTATTGGTGTACAAAGTTTTAATAACCAACATCTAAAAATATTAGGCAGAGTTCATAACCCTGAGCAAGCAATCGCCGCTGCAGAGTTTGCCCACAAGGCAGGTTTTAATTCTTTTAATTTAGATCTGATGCACGGCTTACCTCAACAAACTACTGAGCAAGCATTGAGTGATTTGCAAATTGCAATTGATTTAAAGCCGCAACATATTTCTTGGTATCAACTAACGCTTGAACCAAATACTCATTTTTATCAAAAACCTCCTAAACTGCCGCAAGACGAAACACTTTGGGATATTCAAGAAGCTGGGCAAAAGTTACTCGCGGATAATGGTTATTCGCAATATGAAATTTCCGCCTACAGCAAAGATATAAAACTGCAATCTCGGCATAATTTAAATTACTGGCAGTTTGGTGATTACATCGGAATCGGTGCTGGTGCTCATGGCAAGATTACTCGACTCGATCTGAATGAAATCCATAGAACGACTAAAAAGCGCCACCCAAAGGATTACCTCACTCAAGATTGGCAGCAAGTTGCTAGTCGTTCGGTTATTCCAAAAGATCAATTGCCCTTTGAGTTTATGTTGAACGCTTTGCGCTTAAGGGAAGGAGTTCCTGCCAATATCTACTCGCAGAGAACGGGTTTATTATTGCAAGATATTCAAGCAATAGTTTCCGAAGCAAAATCTGATGAGCTGTTAAACGATGTTTCTGATTGGATAACTCCAACGGAAAAAGGTAGCTTATTCTTAAATGAATTATTAGAAAAATTTATTTTAGACAAGACCCCAGTCAACGAAATTTCGGTTAAAGAGTTATAAGCTATTATCAACATTTAGGAGATCAATTATGGCCACCATCTATCATAAAGTCGGCATTAAAAGTTCAGTTGAAAATGTTTATTATGCTTTAACTACCGATGAAGGTCTTAGCGGTTGGTGGAGCAGCACCACAGATGGTGCTGGCGATGTAGGTTCTATTATCAATTTCCGCTTTAATGAAATTTTGGTTCAGTTTCAAGTGAGTGAGTTAGAACCCAATAAAAAAGTTTTATGGAAACATCATGCAGAGACGCCTGAAGCTTGGATGCCAACTCATGTATCATTTGAACTGGAAGTCACTGAAGGGCAAATATTCGTTCACTTCAAGCAGTTTGATTGGGAAGAGCAAACACCGTTTTACGCCCACTGCAATCTAAAATGGGCAGTGTTCCTATTGAGCATGAAAGATTTCCTAGAAACGGGTCAAGGCAAACCTTTCCCGAATGATGTGCAGATCGATCATAGTTAAAATTTTTTAATTAACTGATTCCGTTTAATGCGCGGTGTTAATTAATAGATGCTTTAGCCGAGAGATTTGTAGTAGTTCAAGGCTTTCGAGCTTTGAGTAGCGCCGTTGGCTAGTGTCAATTAGCACACGAAAAAGCTCGTATAAAGCAGAAATTCTACAAGTCTATCGCTTAAATAGCTTTAAATTGCAGATCCCAAACCCCGTGGCCTAAACGATGCCCCCTCTGCTCAAACTTTGTTAAAGGCCTCGAATCTGGTCGCGGCACATAATCACCATTTTCAGAAAGATTTTCGTACTCAGTCATCGATGTTAAAACTTCTAACATGTATTCTGCATAATTTTCCCAGTCTGTTGCTAGATGCAGAACACCACCAGCTTTTAGTTTCTTATGCAGTTTTTGGCAAAAGTCAGTTTGTACGATACGGCGCTTATGATGTTTCTTTTTATGCCAAGGATCTGGGAAAAATATCTGTATTTTATCTAAAGAATGATCAGCAATAGCATAATCAATAATTTCAACCGCATCATGATGGATAACCTTTAAATTGGTTAACTCATATTCTTCTGCTAATAATAGACAAGCTCCAACTCCGGGCTTATGAACTTCTATACCTACAAAATCTTTATTGCGCTCACAACTTGCTTGCTCTGCTAAGGATTTGCCCATACCAAATCCAATCTCTAAAACCTTAGGTGCTGCACGTCCAAAGACATCATCCAAATCATAGAATGCGCGTTGGAACTCTAATCCCATGGTGGGAAAAAGTTCATCCATAGCTCTTTGCTGGCCTTTGGTTAAACGCCCTTCACGCAAGACAAAACTTTTAATCTTACGAACCCGTTTACCGTCTTGGTTGAACTCTACATCAGCTTCAACATTTGATTTTTCGCTCACTAGAATGACTTCCATCTTTCAATAATTGACGCAATTCTAACATATCCCAAATAAAGGATTCAGCACTATCCTTTACTAACTCATTGTATTTGCATAAAAGTCATTGCTTAGCGCATTCAAAATCAGTAGAGTTTGAAGTTCGACTGTGTAAAAAGACTAAAAATAACGATGAACGATTTAATGGGGGTCTGCTAAGGAATGCCTTTTCCTGAATTACCCAATTATCATGCGCTTTATGTGCTGATTTTAACAGTAGTAGCCTTATATTTATTCCGTCGTGACGATATTCCTTTGGAAACCTCTTGCGTCATCGTTTTATTGCTACTGACCATAGGTTTTACCCTAGTAGAATTCCATAATCACAATGGATTATTAGAGCCAATGCAATTCTTTACTGGCTTTGGTCATGAGGCATTAATTGCCGTCTGTGCCTTAATGGTCGCAGGACAAGGCCTTGTGAGAACTGGCGCTCTTGAGCCCATTGGCCGGTTTTTAGGGCGAGTCTGGAAAACTTCTCCCCTATTTTCGTTATTATTAACCCTGCTAATTGCCGCTATTTTAAGCGCATTTGTCAACAATACGCCGATCGTTGTCTTACTTTTACCGATTTTGATTAGTGTTGCTGTGCGCGCCAATACCAGCCCTTCTAGCTTATTAATGCCGATGGGCTTCGCCACTTTAGTGGGCGGCATGGCCACCACCATTGGCACCTCAACCAACCTATTAGTGGTTTCGGTTGCCGCTGACTTGGGATTAGAAAAGTTCGGCATGTTCGACTTTTTCTTACCTGCAGCAATCGCTGGCTCGATTGCTATTCTATATCTATGGCTAATAGCTCCTAGAATTATTCCTGAGCGTCAAGCCGTGATGAAAGATACCTCGCCAAGAGTCTTTACCGCCCAATTACATATTGCACAGGGTAGTTGGGCCGATGGCAAAACTTTGGCTGAAGTGATTAATAAAACCGAAGGCCTTATGAAGGTTGCCAGAATTCAACGCGGTTCAGAGGCCACTATTGTCCCAATGCCTGACGCCACCATTCGCGCCGGTGATAAATTACGCGTTGTGGATAACCCGGATAAATTAAAAGAATATGAACAGATTTTGGAAGCCAAGCTGTTTAAATCTGGGCAAAAAGTCGATGATGACCATCCGCTCACAGCCGAAAACCAACAGCTTTCAGAACTGGTGGTTACTCCAGGTTCACCGCTAGCAGGCAAGACCTTAAAAGATGTTCGCTTTATTGATGAATATGGTTTAGTAGCAATTGCATTACATCGCGCCGATAAAGTGGTCGATATGCATAATAAAGGTCTAGGCAAAGTTATATTGCACGTTGGTGATGTTTTATTAGTGCAAGGTGGGCAAAAAGAAATTGCTGAGTTTAAAAAACGTGGTGAAATTCTAATTCTTGATGCAACTTCTGATCTACCCAGATCCCATCGCGCGCCAAGAGCTTTGTGGATCATGCTTGGCGTGATTTTCTTCGCCGCAGCCGGCATTTTGCCGATTGCCATCAGTGCCTTAACTGGCGCCCTATTGATGATCCTGACTCATTGCATTAGTTGGCGAGATGCCTTGAATGCTCTTTCTGCGCAAGTAGTACTTATTGTTGCCTCCAGTTTAGCGCTGGGTATCGCCATGACCGAAACCGATGGCGCTCAATACATTGCCGAAATCTTTGTCTGGGCAACTGACGGCACTCCACCGATGATTATCCTCAGTGGCTTGATGCTGTTGCTAGCGTTATTAACGAATGTAGTTTCCAACAATGCCGCCGCGGTTATTGGGACGCCAATTGCTTATAGCGTGGCGACCCAATTAAATCTTCCGCCTGAGCCTTTTATTATCGCGGTTTTATTTGGTGCCAATATGAGCTTCGCCACCCCAATGGCCTACAAAACCAACCTTTTAGTGATGAGTGCTGGCGGTTATAAATTCTCAGATTTCGTTAAGATCGGGGTACCATTAGTAATCATTATGTGGGTAACCCTCTCCATTGTTTTACCGCTACTGTATGGATTCTAGTACAGACAAAGCCAACACCAAGGCAAGTTTTTTAGTAATATTTGGAATTTCAGTGCTCGTATTATTAGCATTCGATCCTGGCACCAGCGGTAATAACTTGCCTAAATTTAGTAATACAAAACTCCTTATTTTTAGCATATTTAACACCTTGAGTTTATGCATACTGCTTTCTCCAATCTTCAGTATTTATTGGAAACCTACTTTTAACAAAGCTTATTTGTTTTGTTATATAGTGTTTGGGCCTATTTTATTTTTTTACCTTTTCAAAAGCCTCTACCTGTTAACCACTTAATATGTCTAACACTTGGAAACCTCAAGCTTTCTCTAAAAAAGTTATTACTTACTATCATGCCAAGGGTCGTAAAGACTTACCTTGGCATAATACTAAGGATGCTTATCGGATTTGGTTATCTGAAGTTATGCTGCAGCAAACTCAGGTAAAAACGGTTATTCCTTATTACCAGAATTTCCTTAAAAAGTTCCCAACCGTTAACTCACTTGCAGATGCTGATATTGATCAGGTACTGCATTTATGGAGCGGGCTTGGTTACTATTCACGAGCACGCAACCTGCATAAAGCCGCACAAATGATTCGCGATGAATTCAATGGTGAATTCCCACAATCACAATCTGAACTGGAATCATTGCCCGGCGTCGGTCGTTCTACTGCAGGCGCAATTGCCGCTTTTGCTTTTGATAAAGCGACCGCTATTCTCGATGGCAATGTTAAACGAGTCCTAGCCCGCTGCTTTGCCATTGAAGGCTGGTACGGTCAAACCAAGGTTTTAAACAAACTCTGGGATTTATCAGAGCGCCTCACTCCGAAAAAAGAAACTGCCGCCTACAATCAAGCCATGATGGATATTGGCGCTGTTGTTTGCAAACGCTCGAATCCAGAATGTTCAAGCTGCCCTTTAACTCAAAAATGTCAGGCCAAACTAGAAGATAGGGTTATAGAGCTACCTCATAAAAAGCCCAAAAAAGCTCGTCCTAATAAAAGCGTCTATTGGCAATTGTATATAGATAATCGAAAAGTCTTACTAAAAAAAAGACCCCCTAGCGGTATTTGGGGAGGTTTATGGTCCTTCCCACAAATTCCCAGCGATGACTATCAATTAAGTGATGAAACCCAGTTACAACCCATACTGCATAAATTTAGCCATTATGATCTGAATATTCAGCCGCTACTGATGCAAAAAACGGTGAAATCAAAAGCTAAAATGCGTATTATGGAGTCCGATTTAACTTGCTGGTATTCGTTAGTTGAACCCGAACCTTTAGGGTTGCCAACGCCAGTCAGCAAGCTGTTAGATAAACTAAAAGAGTCTTTAGATTAATATGGCCAACACCATTTTTTGTAGCAAGCTTCAAAAAGAAGCCGAAGCCCTGAGTTTTCAACCCTATCCGGGCGAATTGGGTGAGAAAATCATGCAACAGATCTCGCAAGAGGCCTGGATGATGTGGCTGAATCATCAAACCATGATGATTAACGAAAAACGCCTAAGTTTGATTGACCCAGCAGCACAGAAATACCTAGCAGAACAGATGGAATTGTATCTATTCGGAGGAGATTACGAAAAGCCAGAAGGCTATACTCCAAAAAGCTAAAAAATTACTAGAAAAATCCAATTTTAGGCTTGACTAAAAGCCTCTGAATCGGTTTAATACGCGTCCATTGGCTTGGTAGCTCAGTTGGTAGAGCGGAGGATTGAAAATCCTTGTGTCGGCAGTTCAATTCTGCCCCGAGCCACCATTATTTAAAAGCCCGAGCATTGCTCGGGCTTTTTTATTGCCTAAAGTTTAAGTAGCTCTTTCTGCGACATCGAAAAGGCTTTCTTTTCATCGTAATAAGCAGCTTCATTAATAAAGCTGATGGTGCAGTCTTCACCTTGATAGTGAACCTCTTCGCCGTTGAATAATTTAAAAATGGGCTCGCCTTTCTTTAATGGTTGAAAATCCCTATCTTGGATGTTCTCATGGATCATACCGATGATTTCACCATCTTGATTTTGAGGTAAATAAGCCACAGAAAAATATTTATACACTTCCAGTTCTTTTGAGCTTTCTGGCAAGTTATCTTGATTATAGTAATTTACGAATTCTAAAATTTCCAAAACCGTTTGCTGAGTTTTATCAAAAACATCCTGCCTTAATACTCCTTGCGGGGTGGCGCCAATTTCAACCAAAATATTTCTTTCCGCGACACTCATTAAGAAGTGATGATCTTCTATTTCCTCCCAAGTAATGGTGACATCTTCTAACCTTGTTTTAACGTAATCCGCTAGTTTTAAATGAAAAGAATCTGCCTTAGTAATCACCAGGTTAATTCCCATTGGTGCCGTGGAAGTATGCAAATCAATAATAAAACCTGTTTTGGCACTCCCTTTAGGACCAAGCTGTTGGTTAATTTCTTTTGCCCGTAGATCTTCATAACTAGTTAGATCTGGATTGTTTAAATCCGACTGCTTGAAACTTCGATTTAGATCTCTATCGATATAGCGCTTCACCGCTTGATAGGCTTTAGGGTTTGCCAATAGATAAGTGATATCTAAATTATCAATGGCTAACTCTGCTTCCAGCTTTTTTATAAGGTATATCCCTGTAAATTCATTACCATGGGTGCCGCCGACGATGGCGATATTTTTTATCATTGAGAGTGCTCACTTGTTACATCTGTTAACAGTTTAGCCAATTTTGTTGCTTTTTATTAGTTCTGATTTCTCACGTCATTATCTAGACTATAAGTAGGCAACAAAGGAGAACCCATTTGTCTCTACTACTCAATATTTTATGGCTGCTCTTTGGCGGTATTTTCATCTTTTTCGGCTATATCGCTGGCGGTATTGCCTTATGCTTCACCATAGTCGGTATTCCGTGGGGCGTGCAATGTTTTAAGTTAGCTATCTTCTCCATCTTTCCCTTTGGACAAGAAACCCGTATGAGCGGCTCACAGCCAATGGGCAGCGTTATTAATGTCTTACTGAATATAATTTGGTTATTGTTTGGTGGTGTTTTCGTGGTGCTAAACCACCTATTCTGGGGTTTACTGCTGTGTCTAACCATTATCGGCATTCCATTTGGTATACAACACTTAAAGATGGTGAAGCTTGGGATCTGGCCATTCGGCGCAGTCATCGTATCAAAGCATGAATCAAAGGCTTTAGCGACAGCCTAACTTGTAAGTGATTTAACTAAATTCTTATCTAAATTTTAATTTTTACTCCTAAGGTAATAGCGCTTTCTTAAGAAATTGAGACAAGCGCATTTTTTTGCCACATTTAATAATTTTAATCCTTAATCCATCCAGAATATCTAAAGATTTATTGAGTTAAATAACTGCTATCAAATCATTTGCTAGGAGCAGTTATGAAGTCATTCATTTTCAGTATTATTTTGTTATTTTCATTATCACCCGCGATACAGGCGTCATCCAATTATGATGACGATTATGCGGGCATTAGCTTTAAATCTACCAGCAGAGATAAAAGCTATGAACAAATGCCTCTTTCTACTGACGTTAAGGTTACGATTAATGGCGTTGTGGCGCGGACGCAAATTACTCATACATTTTCCAATCAAACTGAAGAATGGCTAGAAGGCATTTACCGCTTCCCATTGCCGGAAAATGCGGCAGTTGATACTTTGAAAATGATCATTGGCGAGCAAGTCATCGAAGGAGAAATCCAAGAGAAACAACAGGCTGAAAGAACCTATCAAGCAGCTAAGAAAGCCGGTAAGCGAGCTAGTTTAGTAAAACAAGTAAGACCTAATCTTTTTACCACTAAATTAGCCAATATTGGTCCTAATGAAGACATTAAAGTACAAATTGAGTTTCAACAATTAATTCATATCGACGGCACTGTCTTTACTTATAAGCTACCGCTTGGTGTGACTCCTCGTTTTCAACCAAGCAGCCAAACCATTTCGCAAAGCTTTGACTCGACCATCGACAGCGAAGCTTTATCAAATGTGGTCACAACTTTTAATACCAATAGCCAACAAGACCGCCCAGTTACCTTCGAAATTGAGCTGAATGCAGGGTTTGAGTTAGCCAAAATCGATAGTCCTCATCATCAGTTAAAGACTCAACCCATAGGCAATAAACAGCTGATTACTTTAGATAACCCAGCTCAAGCCGAGCGCGATTTTATACTGAAATGGCATCCGCAGTTAGGACATAAGCCTAAAGCCACTTTGCTAAGCGAAACTATTGGTGACGAAACTTATAATTTACTGGTGATACTGCCACCGACTCATGATTTAGTTCAACAACAGGTCAAGCCAAGAGAAGTTATTTTTGTGGTTGATTCGTCTGGCTCTATGTCTGGTGAGTCGATGCAGCAAGCGAAGGCAGGTTTGCGTTTCGCACTGAAGCAGCTCAACTCTAATGATAGTTTCAATATTATTGATTTCGATAGTAATGCCAAAATTTTATTTCCAAATGCGCGAAATATTACTGAAGATACATTGCAAGATGCCGAGAGCTTTATTGATGAGATGAATGCTGATGGCGGCACTAATATTGCCAGTGCCGTTGAGCTCGCGTTAGTAAAACCGAACAGTCAGAAACTACGTCAGATAATATTTTTAACGGATGGCAGCATTGGCAATGAGCAACAAATTTTTAGCATGATCCGCCAAAAGCTGGGCAACAATCGCTTGTTCACAATCGGTATTGGCTCGGCACCTAACAGTTATTTTATGACTAAAGCTGCTGAAGAAGGTCGCGGTACTTTTACCTACATCAATAAAATCGAACAAGTGAAAACTGAACTTGCTAACCTATTTAAGAAGTTACGCTATCCTGTCCTTAGTAATCTCGGTATAGATACCAATGGTGTTTCTAAATCTGCATTAGATAGCATGGAGCTACAGCCAAAACACTTAAGAGATTTATATCTTGGTGAGCCACTTTACGCGACCTATAAATCGTTAGCTTCTGCCAGCTCAATGCAACTTAAAGGCTATGCCGATACTTACGAATGGGATTTTAAATTACCCAATACAACTAATGGCAAAGACAAAGGTGTCGCGAAACTTTGGGCTCGTATGAAAATAGATTCTTTGCGCAATGAGATGTCCCATGATTACCGCAAAGCTGAAGAATACAAACAGCAAATCACCAACACGGCATTAAACTTTCATCTTGTGAGTGATTACACCAGCTTGGTTGCGGTTGATAAAACTCCTGTAAATGTCTCGGAAAAAATTAAGCAATTGCAATTAGCCAATCGTTTACCTGCGGGCTACAAAGCTCCAAATGCTAAAGGCTCTCATGGCTACCCACAAGGTGGAACAGACAGTCAGTTAATGTTCTTGTTAGGCTTAATCAGCTTATTGCTTAGCGGCCTTATATTATTTAGAAGACGATAAGGAGTAACTCAAGATGAAATTTATCAAAAAGAATCTACTGATTATCGCTTTATTAACGGTTAGCAGCTTTGCCTTTGGCAAGGCTGCTTACATCCAAGCTAAAGCTCAAGTTGCGCAATATTTATTACAAGATGCTTGGGAGCAAACTCTAATTGATCAAAAACCTCATCAACCTTGGTCATGGGCAGATACTTTTCCAATCGCTAAGTTATCCATTCCAACCACCAATATCGAGCAGCTAGTTTTATCCGGCGCTTCAGGGCGAAACTTAGCTTTTGGTCCTGGTCTTTTACTCTCTAGTGACTCGCCCGAAAAAAAAGGTTACACCATTATTGGTGGTCATCGCGATACCCACTTTAAATTCTTGCAAGATCTAACCATTGGACAAACAATTGAAATCGAAGATAAATATGGTGAAAAGCATTCATACCAAATTACCGCAACCGAAGTGCATAATATAGAAACGGATAGCATTGAAGATAGAGGTTCGGATCAATTAACCCTAGTCACTTGCTATCCATTTAACACGATTGAAACAGGTGGGCCATTAAGGTATTTAGTTCATGCCAAGAAGATTAGAAAACTCAAAGTTGATCAACATATAGCCTATTATTAATTCTGCAAAATGGCAGACAAAAATGCCTAACTACTTAACTAAGTTATTGATTGTAATACTGTAAAGATAATACGGGGATCCATTAATCCTATAATTATCAATAAAACCTGTACTTAAAAAATTTATTTATATATATCAGACTGTTACAATCGTTTTCATATATTACTATGCTTGGTAGAACGCGATGAAAAAAGAGGGGTGCTATTATTTTGATGGCCTTAGACATGCGCTGACTTTCGGCATTTCTCACTATGCCGAAGATACTCAAGAACGAACTAATTTTTTTAAAGAAAATCAGCATTTGCTGGCTGGAACAATGCTTGTTTCTGTTTTCGCATACTTGGAAAGTACCCTAGGGGAAAGTTGGATTGAACGATGCGGAGGTAAACAAACTAGGGAGCTCAAATGTTTAAAATTAGTTCGAGATGCCTTTGTTCATACGAACAATCACATCCGAGCTCTAGGTGTTTATAAAAACAATCCAGCTTTGGAAGGGGATCTTCGTTCGTTTATAAGTGATTTAACCAATAAGAAAATAAAAGATGATAAAGGCAATATATATCCATGTTATATTAGTATCTCTGATGATGGAGTGGTCGCACTAAATGAACATGCAATCCAAATATTTTTTGCAATAGGAAAAACCATTTGCCATTAAAAACATCTAACAATGCCAAGCAGGACGACAGCCAAACCGCAGCGCGTTCTGTCTTCGCCTGTTTGCGGCGTTAGATCAAAGTCACCGCAGTCCCTGAAACACTAACCATCATCATAGAGCCATTTTGGCCAATTACTTCGTAATCTAGATCTACGCCAACAACGGCATTAGCTCCTAATTGACGAGCGCTTTGTTCTAGTTCTTCAAAAGCTACCTTTCGGGCTTTTCCTAACTCTTCTTCGTAAGCAGCCGAGCGGCCACCAACAATATCTCTAATTCCAGCAAAGAAATCTTTAATAATATTTGCGCCAAGAATAGCTTCACCGACAACCACGCCTTTATATTCTCGAATTTCGCGTCCTTCAATATTTGGAGTAGTAGAAATAATCATATTTGTCCCCTTTATTTTCTGTATATAATTTATCATGGCAATAAAAAAACCATGCTATAAACATGGTTCTTTATAAAGAAATTTCAAGCGATAAAACTGTTACTAATTATTTCTTAACAGCTCTCTCTAAAGTGACAAACTGATAACTATAAGGGTTTTTCTCATCCGCTTGATGCGATTCTCTTGAAACTTCTTGCCACTCTAAATGAGCCCAATCAGGGAAGTGAGCATCGCCGTCAGTATCTAAATCAATAAAGGTTAAGTACAAGGTATCCGCTTGGTCGATCATTTGCTGATAAATGTTTGCGCCGCCAATAATCATGATTTCATCTACCGACTTATCAATCGCTTTAGCCGCTTCCATCGCAGCTTCAAGGCTGGTTACCGTTTGACATTTATCATTAAAAAATTCAGAACGGTAATTTTCATCGCGGCTGATAATAATGTTTTCTCGCCCGGGTAAAACCATGCCAATCGATTCATGAGTTTTGCGCCCCATAATCACAGGCTTACCTAAAGTTACAGCTTTAAAATGTTTTAAATCAGCCGGCAAGTGCCAAGGCATTTGATTGCCTTTACCAATCACTCGGTTGTTGGCCATCGCTACAATTAAACTAATTTTAGGTTTCACTCTATTGTTCCTAAAAAATAATTTAAACGGCCACAGGCGCTTTAATGTGCGGATGAGATTCATAACCTACAATTTCAAAGTCTTCAAATTCATAATCAAAAAGCGAATCTGGTTTGCGCTTTATCTTTAACTTTGGCAATGGCAAAGTATCACGCGATAGCTGCTCTTTCGCTTGCTCAAAGTGATTACTGTATAAATGCACATCGCCGCCCGACCAAATAAAATCGCCCACATCTAATCCAGCCTGTTCAGCCATCATATGAGTCAACAAGGCGTAAGAAGCAATATTAAAGGGCACGCCTAAAAAGATATCTGCACTACGCTGGTACAACTGACAAGAAAGCTTGCCATCAGCCACATAAAACTGGAATAACGAATGACACGGAGGTAAAGCCATTTCATCGGCTACGCCAGGATTATAGGCTACCACCATTAAACGTCTGCTGTTTGGGTTATTTTTTATTTGCTCTAATACATTTGAGATTTGGTCAACCGTCGTGCCATCTGGTTTTTTCCAGGAGCGCCATTGCTCTCCATACACGGGACCTAAGTCGCCATTTTCATCAGCCCACTCATCCCAAATTCGCACGCCATTATCTTTTAGGTATTTAATATTAGTATCGCCTTTTAAGAACCATAGCAATTCGATCATAATCGAGCGTAGATGTAATTTCTTAGTCGTTACTAACGGAAAACCTTCCTGCAAATTAAAACGCATTTGATGACCAAAAACACTGCGAGTTCCCGTTCCAGTTCTATCACCTTTATCTTCGCCATTTTCTAAAACATGGCGCATCATATCTAAATATTGTTTCATATAGTTACTACTTTCTTTTCGTGTTATCCCCATAAAATTGGGAATTTAATTTAATACTACTTTCGTACTTTCGCGGCATTGACTTGCTATTTTGCTTTTTGCTTATAGGCGCTAATCATTAACCACAGGCCAATGCCGATCATTGGTAAACACAACACTTGTCCACGAGTGATAAATTCACTCACAGCTGCTAAATGCGCATCTGGCTCCCGGAAGTATTCGATCATAAATCTAAAGAAGCCGTAACCTAGTAGGAATAAGCCAGATACCGCTTTAGTAGGTCTTGGTTTAGCTGAGTAAAACCAAACTATTACAAATAATACTAAGCCTTCGAAGAATGATTCATATAACTGTGAAGGGTGGCGGGTTAATTGCTCAGGGTCGGTATGGAATTTCATTCCAAAGATAAAATCTTCACTTGCTTGTCGCCCCCATAGCTCGCCATTAATAAAGTTACCGAAACGACCAAACAGTAAACCTAGCGGAACCAAGGGAATAATAAAGTCAGTTATCTTAAAGAAGCCCATTTTATTTTTTCGTGCAAAATACCAACAAGCAACAGCGACACCAATTAAACCGCCATGGAAGGACATGCCGCCTTCCCAAATTTTAAATAAGTACCAAAAATCTTTTAACCACAGATCCATATGGTAAAAAACCACATAGCCAAAGCGGCCTCCGACTATCACCCCTAAAAAAGCATAGAAGAGAAAATCAGCAACCATATCTTTGGTCCAACCGGAATTAGGCTTGTTAGCACGATAATTCCCTAGTAACCACGCTGCTATAAAACCCAACAAATACATCAGTCCATACCAATGCAAAGCGATTGGGCCAATAGTGAAACCGAAGAGTTCAAAAGCATCTATCGAGAAGATTACGGGATCAATTTTTGGAGCTATCATTTATTACTCTTATATATTATTGA
The DNA here is from genome assembly GCA_947498625.1 of uncultured Kangiella sp. GTDB lineage: Bacteria > Pseudomonadota > Gammaproteobacteria > Enterobacterales > Kangiellaceae > Kangiella. The sequence goes on from CANMKR010000001.1 coordinate 68,239, forward strand.
TTAATATTTTTACACCTATCACTATCATCAAAATAGCGAATATTTTCTTTATCAAAGCGGTTGGCAATTTATGAGCCAAATAAGCTCCAAAAGGGGCGCTGATGACCGAGCCAATAGCAATGGCGAGCACTGCTGGAAGATAGACATAACCGAAATGATAGGCTGGCAAATCTACTTGATTCCAACCAAGCACAACATAGCCGATTGTCGCCATAATTGCCAGTGGTAAACCGCACGCAGCGGCAGTACCTATGGCATTCACTAACTTTTCTTTATGGAAAAGCAGATAGGGCACCACCACTGAGCCACCGCCGATACCGAGCAATGAAGAAATAGCCCCCATCGTTACCCCAGCTGGTGCCACTTTCTGTGGTATTAATGTGCCGGCTATTGCAGATTTGGATATCGGTAGTTTATCCACCGCCATTTGTACTCCCATGATAATAGCGCCAACTCCAAAAATTCGTCCTAGCCAAACCGAATTTATCAGATCGGCAATATAAGCGCCTAATAAGCCACCAATCGCGATAAATGGCACTAATACCTTCAATGAGTTAACGGAAATTGAACCTCGTTTGTGGTGCGCATATGATGAGGAAATCGCGGTAAAGCAAATAGTTGCCATCGAAGTGGCCAGTGCCATATGCATTAGATTTTCGTCGGCAACTCCAAATTTAGGCAGCAACCAAATCATCGCGGGCACAATGACCATACCGCCACCAATGCCTAATAAGCCGGCCAAAACTCCATTTAGTAGTCCTAATGCCAATAATAAAATGATAAAGTGCCATTCAATGATCATTAATTTGCCAATTTATGTGTTTAGTTGTTTTTTCAGTCAATAGTCACCCACGCTACCCACTGATTATCGCTGCCAATCGTGACGAGTTTTTCGAACGACCAACTCAAGCGGTGCATCACTGGCATGATGATAACAACATTTTAGCGGGAAGGGATCAAGTTGCTGGAGGTACCTGGCTCGGAATCACTAAAACTGGACGTTTTTCGGCCTTAACCAATATCCGTCAATTTCCGCAAACCCCGGCCATCTTGTCACGCGGCGCTTTGGTGAGCGACTTTTTAAAATCCAATCTGAGCCCAGAAAGATACAGCAAACAAGTTAGTGCCAATGCCAACAAATATAGCGGCTATAACTTGTTCGTTGGCAATATTGATAACCATAAAAATACTGATTTAACTTATTCTAATAATAAAGATCAGCAAATCGTTCGGGTTCAAACGGGTATTCACGGTATTAGTAATGGCACTCTAAGTGCCCGTTGGCAAAAAGTCACTAATACCCAAGATCGGTTTATTAAAGCCATCCAACAACCATTCAAGCGGGATGATCTTCTGGCTGTCTTGCGTCATCAACAGCCACTGGATGATCATGCTTTACCGGTAACTGGTGCCCCCATTGATTTTGAACAGCAGTTGTCGCGTGCCTTTATACCGACCTTTGAAATCAATAATCAATCCTATGGCACTCGCAGTCAGGCTTTGATCACGGTGAATAATGATTTAAAAGCGACTTTTTATGAAATTCAGCTTAATGATATGCAAAAAGTTGTTTCCGAAAAGCAATTTGTTATGCAGCTAACTCCAGATTAAAAAAGGACAAACCATGCGCCAACATAGCGAAGCTTGTGAGCGAAATAAAGATCCCATTTTAAGTGTTATTAAGTCTTACCTAAATTACAGCAAGTCGGTTTTAGAAATTGGTTCAGGCACCGGTCAACACGCAGCTTACTTTGCGGGTGCATTACCCAACCTCACTTGGCAAACCAGCGACTTGCGACACAATCACCCTTCTATCATTGCCTGGATTGAACAAGCCGAATTACCCAATTTAAAGAAACCCTTTAGCTTAGATGTTAGTCGCCGCTATTGGGACATTGAGCCAATCGATGCGGTTTTTACCGCCAATACAGCGCATATCATGTCGTGGGATAATGTAAAATCCATGTTCAAAGGCGTTGGCGAAAATTTAAAACCTGGTGGTCATTTCCTAATTTATGGACCATTTAAAGTCGGTGGTAATTTTACCTCAGAGTCTAATGAGCAATTTAATGAACATCTAAAAGCGCAGAATCCAGAGTCTGCGATTCGAGATTATGAGGATATGCTAAGTCATGCACGCCATAACGGATTAAGCTTCGTCGAACGGCATAGCATGCCCGCTAATAATATGTTGCTGGCGTTTCAAAAAAATGCCAGTTTCTAAATCTTGTGGTACACTTCCGGCAAATTTATTGGACGATTATCTCTAATGATTACAGCACAAGAAGCATTAGATGCACTTAAGCAAGGAAATCAGCGCTTTGTTGATTGTCAGCTCAAATCAGCCGAGCAAATTGAGCTCGTCTCTCGCTCTGCAAAAGCCACTTCGCAAGCACCATTTGCGATCATACTAGGCTGTGCAGACTCCAGAACACCACCGGAATTGATTTTTGATCAAGGACTTGCCGATCTATTTGTTGTCCGGGTGGCGGGCAATATTGCTGCCGCTAGTCAAATAGGCAGTATTGAATATGCGGTAGAATCTTTTGGCACTCCTTTAGTGGTTGTTATGGGACATACTAATTGTGGCGCGGTTAATGCAACTGTCGACTTTATGGCCAAAGGTGATGTGCCATTTGAGAGTGATAGTCTAACGGCTTTAGTAAAGCGTATAGCACCTAGCGTGCAACCGTTACTTAAAAATGATAATTCTAATCATGCCGAAGTAAAGCAACTAGGCGTATCCGCTAACGTCAAAACTTCAATGCAAGATTTAGTAAACGAATCTCCTGTCTTACAAAAAGCTATTGAAGATGAGCGCTTACAAATAGTTGGCGCTGAATACTCGTTAGAAACTGGCCAAGTAAAATTTCTATAATATTTTACCATCAATCAAAAAAGGGAGCCGATGAAGCTCCTTTTTTTATACAAACCTTAACTGGTCTACTCAGCTACTAGTCTGCTTGGTTTTTATCTTGGTTCGCATGCGAACGATAAGGATGCCTTGGCTTACGCTTAGGTTTTTTATTTTGCTGAGCATTTGGGTGTTGCTTATGCCCATGCTTTTTGTGTGAACCATGCGAGTGATTATTCGGGTTGTGCCTGCGGCTTTGGTGCGAAGCCTGTCCATGCAATTGAAATTTGAACATCGAATGGATCAGTTCGCTCAGCGCTAAACGATAAACTTCGCGCTTAAAATTCACCACATGACGAACAGGATACCAATAGTTTACCCAAATAAAATCATCAAACTCAGGATGACTCGTGGCATTAAAATCGATCTTACTTTCGTCACTCGTTAACTCCAACAAAAACCATTTCTGCTTTTGCCCAATACATAAGGGTTTAGAATTTTGACGAATTAATTTTGGTGGCAATCGGTATTTATACCAATGCTGCGTACTCCCTAGAATACGGACATCATCTTTTTCAAGGCCGACTTCTTCAAATAATTCTCGGTACATGGTCTGTTCGGCACTTTCTCCTGGGTGCACACCGCCTTGCGGGAACTGCCAAGACGTCTGTCCATAACGTCGAGTCCATAACAACTGGCCTTGCTTGTTACATATGATGATGCCGACGTTAGCTCGAAAGCCTTCTGCGTCGATCATCTATCTTTCCAATAAAAAACTTTGGTATCATTGTGCCACTAGAATTAAATCTCGACAATCTTTATTTAGGTAATGGCTAATCAATGGCTTACGACTCACCACAACAATTGCTGGATAAAGCACAATCATTGGCAGGCTTTACTTTAGGCGAATTGGCGAAAAAGTTCAGCGCTCAAGTGCCACAAAATTTACTCCGAGAAAAAGGCTGGATAGGTCAATTTTTAGAGTATCTGCTTGGCGCTCAATCCGCATCATTAGCGCAACCAGATTTTCCAGAGATTGGTGTTGAAATGAAAACCCTACCGATTGATGTGAATGGAAAGCCTTTGGAATCCACTTACGTTAGCGTTGTTCCATTAACCGACTTACACCTAGTTCAGTGGCAAGGCTCAGTGGTGCAGCAAAAACTTAATCATGTTTTGTGGGTGCCGATCATTGCGGATAAGCAAACTCCGATAGAAGAACGTACTCTAGCCATGCCTTTTCTATGGCAAGCTACGAACGACGAAATTGCAATACTAAAAAATGATTTTGAGGAAGCTATCGAAATGATAGGGCTTGGCCAGATTGATAAAATCGATGCGCGCTTTGGTGAGATATTGCAGGTAAGGCCTAAAGCTGCCAACAATAAAGCCTTAACTGATTCGATTGGTCCTGATGGTGAGAAGATTCAAACCTTGCCAAGAGGCTTTTATATTCGCCCGCAGTTTACAGCACAAATTCTAAATAATAGTTTTTAAACTCATACTTTCGAAGGTCTTATTCTTCTCTCGTTACCAAGGAAGACTTTTGCAACTCTTTGCGAATATTCATCGCTTGGTAATAAGCAAGCCGACGTTTTTGCAATAGCGACTTCAGTTCATTTGAAGATTTTATATATTCTCTACGAAATTCTTCAGCCTTTTTTTGATCCCCTGACTCCTCATATAATCTAGTCAGAACCAAGCTCATATCGGACAAATCATTAAGCTGGTTATTCTTTTTAGCCGATTGGTAAGCGGGCAAAGCATAAGTCTCTATTTTATCAAACGCTTCCATTTGCAAGTAAAGCTCTGCCATTCTTATTTGCGTATCTACTAATAAGCCATTCCAACCAAAAGAAACGAGTTCATCAAAAACTTTCAGGTAGGATTGCTCAGCCAACTCATGCTGATCATTAAGCATCAAGAGTTTTGCTTTTTGAGTTTTAACGATTAATAACCAACTTGCCTGAGTTTTTTCGGAACATTCACTTTCTGCTTGCTCAAAATAATCTAAAGACTTTTGATATTTTTTTAATCTAATATTAAGCAAGCCCATTTCAACGGATAGGTTACACTTATGCTGTGTTAGCTTCTCTTTATTTATAAACGCCATCGATCTTAAAGCTAAGTCTTGCGCCTTATCTAATATTTCAGAGTAGGTATGTAGCGTTACAGCATCGAGCAATATATCCATTTTCAAATCATTACTAGTCAACTGCTCCAGTCCATCAAGCAATTGATAAGTCAGCATAAAGGACTGCTGAAATTTTCCTTGGTGGCTCAGAATCAAGACTTTAAGTGAGTCAGTTCTCGCAGTTAAATCTTTATCATTTGAATAATCTGAAACTTTCTTAGCTGACTCCCAAGCTTCTTGATAAAAACCTCGCATCGAATCCGAGTGAGCTCGTAAGTAGTAATAGTGTCCTTTTTCTCGATCATTAAATTTTTCCAGTTCCGACTCTAAACTTTCCAGTAATACTTTTGCTTTAGCAATATCTTGTGAACTAATGGATTTGATATAATCAAGCTGCTCTTGGTAGGTTTGAGAGCAAAGCGAAGCGCTGCTAAGCGACAAGCTTAGAGCGAATATTAATTGAGCAATCTTTTTCATATTAGGATATTAGCACATTATCTCATTTATAAAAAAACCAGCAAAAGCTGGTTTTTTTTAATAGTAGACAGAACAATTAATCTTGTTGGTAAGATTCGATGCTTGGGCAAGAGCAGATTAAATTTCTATCACCATAAACATCATCAATTCGATTGACCATTGGCCAGAATTTCCCGTCAATAGTTGCCTGTGACGGGTAAGCGCCCTCTTGTATCGAATAAGGCTTATCCCAATCTCTCAGATCTGCCTGCGTATGCGGCGCATTAGTTAGCGGGTTGTTTTGCGCATCCCACTCACCTGAAGCCACTTTATTCACTTCTTCTTTAATCGAGATCATCGCTTCAATGAAACGATCCAATTCGTACTTAGATTCTGATTCCGTGGGCTCGATCATAAAGGTTCCGGCTACTGGGAAACTCATGGTCGGCGCGTGGAATCCGTAATCCATTAAACGTTTAGCAAAATCAACTTCGCTGATACCCGTCTCAGCTTTAATCGGACGTAAATCGATAATGCACTCGTGAGCCACTTTATCGTTACGCCCCATATAAAGTACCGGATAATGCCCTTCTAATTTATTCTTTAAATAATTGGCGCTTAACAGAGCAACTTCAGTCGATTTTCGTAAACCTTCGCGGCCTAACATTTTGATATAGGACCAAGAAATTGGCAATATCATGCCAGAACCATAAGGAGCTGCGGCTACCGCACCACTCTCAGCTTCGACCGAATGTACTTTACGCACGCTATGCCCAGAAACGAAAGGCGCCAAATGCGCTTTAACGCCAATCGGACCCATACCAGGACCACCACCGCCATGCGGAATAGCGAAAGTTTTATGCAAGTTTAAATGCGATACGTCAGAACCAATCTCGCCAGGTTTGGATATTCCAACTTGAGCATTCATGTTGGCGCCATCCATATACACCTGACCGCCATTGTCATGAATAATATCGCAAATGTGTTTAATCTCTTCTTCAAACACACCATGAGTCGATGGGTAAGTAACCATTAAAGCCGCAAGATTATCTTTTAGTTCGGTTGCTTTAGCTTCGAGATCAGCAACATCAACGTTACCGTTTTCGTCACACTTAGTGACCACAACTTTCATTCCTGCCATTTGCGCAGACGCTGGGTTAGTACCGTGAGCTGAGCTTGGGATCAAACAAATATTACGATGACTTTCGCCAATAGATTCATAATATTTTTTAATCGCTAATAAACCGGCGTACTCGCCTTGTGCACCCGAATTAGGTTGCATAGAAACAAAATCGTAGCCAGTAATTTCCACCAAATCTGCTTCTAGCTCTTTGATCATTTCAAGGTATCCCACCGTTTGCTCTTCTGGCGCGAAGGGGTGTATATTGGCAAACTCTGGCCAAGTCACTGGGATCATTTCTGAAGTTGCATTAAGCTTCATGGTGCATGAACCTAGCGGTATCATGCCATGCGCTAATGAGAAATCTTTATTTTCTAAACGCTTCAAATAGCGAAGCATATCGGTTTCAGAATAATAATTATTGAATGTTGGGTGCGTTAAGAAATCCGAAGTACGAACTAAACTTGTTGGAATTGAACTTTCGGCTTCATTATTCAACTCATTTAAATTATAAGTTTCACCTGTTAGTACTTGAATCAAAGTTTCGATATCAGCTTGTGTTTTCGCTTCGTCAATGGAAACACCAACTTGCTCTCCGTGATAGCGAAGATTCATATTAGCAGCTTCTGCTCGATGCTTAATCGCATCAATGTCTTTACTAGTAAATGAAATCGTATCGAACCAAGTATCGTTAACTAATTGCATCCCCGCTTGCTTTACTGCAGAAGCGACAACTGAGGCATAACGATTGATGCGATTAGCTATATTGGTTAAACCTTTACGGCCATGATACACCGCATAAAAACCTGCAATGTTGGCAAGCAAAACTTGAGCCGTACAAATATTTGAAGTAGCTTTCTCACGACGGATGTGTTGTTCACGAGTTTGCATTGCCATACGGAACGCTTGATTACCTCGAGTATCTTTAGAGACACCGATGATACGTCCTGGCAAAGAGCGCTTCAAAGAATCACGGGTTGCAAAAAAAGCTGCATGCGGACCACCGAAACCCATCGGAACACCAAAACGTTGTGCAGAACCAAAAACCACATCCGCGCCCATTTCGCCAGGCGCTTTTAATAACACTAAACTCATAATGTCCGCAGCGACACAAGCAATGGCTTTTTTCGCATGCAGACTTTCTATGTATAGTTCCAGATCGGTAATTTGCCCAGTGATGTTGGTGTATTGTAATAAAGCACCAAACACATCTAAGTTTTCTAGCTCGGCTAAATCGCCCACATGGACATCCCAGCCATAATGTTCAGCACGGGTTTTAATCACATCAATGGTTTGCGGGAATACATTTTTATCGACAAAAAAGACGTTACACTTTTTGTTCTTTGATGAACGCTTCGCTAATGCCATGGCTTCCGCTGCCGCAGTTGCTTCATCTAACAATGATGAGCTCGCTAGCTCCATGCCGGTTAAATCTAGAGTCATCTGCTGGAAGTTTAAAATCGCTTCTAAACGGCCTTGGGCAATTTCTGGTTGGTATGGCGTATAGGCCGTGTACCAGCCTGGATTTTCTAAAACATTTCTTAAAATCACCGTCGGCGTTACCGTGTCATAATAGCCCATGCCAATAAATGACTTAGCCACGGTATTTTTATCTGCCAATGATTTTAAATAAGCTAAGGTTTCAGCTTCAGACATCGATGAATCGACAGCCAATGGCTTTTCTATCTGAATTTTATGAGGAACGGTTTGCTCAATTAAATCATCCAATGATTCTAAACCTAACTCCTGCAACATCGCCTGAATTTCATCTTCACGCGGGCCTAAGTGACGACGAATAAAATCATCATGTTGCTGTAATTCATTCAAACTTGCATGTTCAGCCATTGCTAAAATACCCTAACTATTTGATATTTGATTAAAAAACTAAAATCTTAGCTCATCTATAAAATTGAAAAAGCCCCGAGCAAACTCGAGGCTAAATCTAACTATCTGGATTATCTAGTGCTAGGCAAATGTATCGATTAGTAAGAGAATTTGCTTTAGCAGATGAACTGACGCATCGTGGATTTAACGACGCAATAGTCAGCCAGATTATTCGTCAGCGATTTCTTCTGCGTACTGCTCCGCTGACATCAGCTTATCTAGATCTGCTTGATCAGCAAGCTGCATTTTAAACATCCAGCCATCGCCATAAGGATCGCTGTTAACCAATTCAGGAGAATCTTCAAGCTCTTCGTTAACTTCTGTAATTGTACCGTCAATAGGTGCATAAATATCTGAAGCCGCTTTTACAGATTCAACCACGGCGATTTCATCATCTGCAGACACTTCTTCATCAAGCTCAGGTGCCTCAACAAAAACAACGTCACCCAATAACTCTTGCGCATGGTCAGTAATTCCAACGGTTACTAAGCCATCACCTTCATGACGGATCCATTCGTGGCTTGATACATATTTTAATTCTGCTGGAATTTGACTCATGGTCTAGATACCCCTAATTTGATCTCTAAAAGATTTGACCTAAATTTATAAACTGGCGTTATTTTAGCCGAAACTTCTGCATTACCCAAGCAAAACTGCACCTAAAAAGCGACTCGAAAGCCACTTTCAAAAGGCGCAACAAAGAGAGTTACAAAAAAGCTAGCAAATCGACTTTTCAATCGTCTAAACCAGCACTTCACCCTTACGCACAAAACTGGGTTTGACGACCTTGGCATTCAATTGTTTTTTGCGCACTTGAACCAATACAGACTCTTGATTTAAGTCACGTTTAACACGAGCCATAGCGATAGACTTACCAACCGTTGGCGACATGGTTCCAGAAGTAATGACACCCACCACTTCATCACCAACCACGACTTCTTGCCCTTCTCGCATCACGCCCTTATCTTCTAAAATCAGTCCTATCATCTTATGTGGAGCTTCTGTACTCTTAGCAACGATAAGCTCTTTCTGCGCCAATAATGCTTTACGCCCAACAAAATCTCTTGTTTCTGGCTCCCAGGCAATAGTCCAGCCCATATTAGCTTCCAAAGGCGAAACGGTTTCATCCATATCATGGCCATAAAGATTCATCCCAGCCTCTAAGCGCAAAGTATCTCTAGCCGCCAGTCCGGCAGGTTTCACTCCTGCAGCTTCCAGCTGGTTCCAAACACTAATGCCAGCTTCATCAGGAATCATAATCTCATAGCCATCTTCCCCGGTGTAACCGGTTCTTGCCACAAACCAACTAGCAGCCTGTACGGCCACGAAAGGCTTAATTTCTGCTACAGCGGCTTGTTGTTCGGCGCTCATAATTGAATTAGCCTTCTCGATGGCATTAGGGCCTTGAACTGCAATCATGGCAACGTCGGTTTTTTCTTCAACCGATACCGCAAACTGCTGCGCAACGTTTTCCATCCAAGCCAAATCTTTATCACGAGTCGAAGCATTCACCACCACTCGATAGTGAGTATCCGTCAAATAGTAGGCAATTAAATCATCAATAACGCCGCCATCTTCGTTTAGCATTCCGCTATACAACGCTTTTCCCGCAACGGTTAATTTAGCGACATCATTGGCTAATAAATACTGTAAGTATTGTTTCGCCTCAGAACCGATAACCTCAACTACCGTCATATGAGAAACATCAAACATACCAGCGTCTTGGCGAACTGCATGATGCTCATCAATTTGCGAGCCATAATTAAGCGGCATATCCCAGCCGCCAAAGTCCACTACGCGAGCGTTCGCATCTAGATGCGCCTGATACAAAGGAGTTTTATTAGCCATTGATTGAGTCCAAATTAAACCTAAGAAATTGGGGAAAGATTATACTCGGGATTGGTGACGAGGAGAAGCAAAGTATAGAAAGTCTAACCAGTTACTTTTCACTTTTTTTAATTAAATAGATCACAGGAATAATACCAACTGCAACTAGCAATACTGCCGGTAACGCTGCTAGTTGCCATTCTCCTTCTGAAGTCAGCTCATAAATGCGTACAGACAAAGTATCCCAGCCAAAAGGTCTTAACAGGAGTGTCGCCGGCATTTCTTTCATCACTTCCACAAACACCATCAACATAGCGGTTAATACTCCAGGTCTTAATAAGGGAATATAGACTCGCCACAAGCGCTCTTTTGAACTAGCGCCGAGACTCATGGATGCCTCGATAATGCTAGGCTTTATTTGCCCCATGGCGTTATCCACCGGTCCATGAGCTATTCGCATAAAACGAACTGCGTAAGCAAACAATAAAACGAAAACCCCGCCTGTGAGCCATTGCTCCAAACCCAACCATGATTCAAAAGCATTGAAACTTATGACCACTCCAACTGCTAGAACGGTTCCAGGTAGTGCATAACCGCTAAGGCTAACTTCTGTTAACAAACTGCCATCATGCTGTTTAGTTTTTTTATTTTTTATAAACCGTTGCGCAAAGACCAATAACATAGCAACTATTAGAGTAATCACCGTGGCAACTAGAGCTAACTGTACGGTGTTGACCAATAAATTTAGTATCGTTTGACCATATCCAGAGGTGGTTAAACTCCAGTAGATAAGTTGGATCAAAGGTAATATGAAGGCTGTTAAAGCTACCATCCATGCGGATAATTGCACTAAGGTTCCTTTGATACCTGACAAGGGTTTTCTGAATTGGCTAAACTCTTGCCCATTTTCTTGGTAGCTTGCAGCGCCTCGACTAAAACGTTCACCTAATAAAGCCAAAAATACCAGTAACAATAGAATAGAAGCTAACTGTGCCGCAGTCTCTAAACTGAATAATCCAAACCAAGATTTATAAATTGCTGTGGTAAAAGTATCGTAATTAAAAATTGATACTGCCCCAAAATCCGCTAGCGTTTCCATCAACACTAAGGCCAATCCAGCCATCCATGCAGGCCTTGTCATGGGAATGATCAATTTCCAAAATGCTGCTTGCTTGCTGTAGCCTAATGTTCGCGCACTCTCATAACTGGCTTGACCTTTTTTTAATAAGCTTGCTCGAGTTAAAAGATAAACATACGGATATAAACTGAGGATAAATACTAGTGAGACACCCAAAGAATTACGAATGTCTGGCAGATAGGATGAGGATAAACCTACGCTTTTAAAAATTTGCTCTAAAGCCCCGCCAAAATCGGTAAAGCCAAGCAACACAAACGCTAAAATATAAGGCGGAATCGCAATTGGTAACATCAAGCACCATTGCAAAATTTTTCGCCCGGGAAATTCGTAAATCACTACTAGCCAAGCTAACGAAACTCCTAAGACAAAAGTTCCCATTCCAACTAACACGGATAAGATTAATGTATTTGCCAATAATCCCGATAGCTGAGTTTGCCAAAGATGATTCCATAAAGTGGCGTCTACTGTTAGCCATGAAAACACCAGTGGAATAACCGGTAATAAGACTGCTAAAGCAATAATAGCTAGAGTAAACCAGCCTAAATTAGATATTAAAAAGCCATGCCGAATTTTATCGACATGGCTAACTTTAGACTGCTTTGTTGGAGTGATTTGCAAAGCTTATTTGTAACCTACTCTGTCCATTAACTGAACTGCAGCAGGTTGTAATTCACCTGCTTTCGACAAGTTCATAGTATCAGCATTTAACTCGCCCCAAGCTTGCACCTGCTCGATAGACTCCACAGAAGTATTTGCTGGATACTCAAGATTTAAGCCCGCATACATTTGCTGTGCAGATTTTGAGGATAGCCATTCAATTAATTGTAAAGCGGCTTTAGGGTTTTTAGCATGCTTGGTAATACCTGCTCCTGAAATATTCACATGGACCCCTTGCCCAGAATTTTCAGGCAAATAAAGTGCCACAGATATATCTGGATTTTCCTTTTCTAAACGACCGAAATAGTAACTATTTACTATGCCAACTTCACATTGACCAGCTTCAATCGCCTTCACTACTTTAGTGTCATTAGAAAATGGAGCCGTCGCTAAATTGTCCACCCAACCTTTTACAATCGACTCTGCTTTTGCTTCACCATGACGCGCTATTAACATGGCAACTAATGATTGATTATAAACTTTCTTAGAAGTACGCAAACACAAGCGACCTTTCCATTTAGCATCGGCCAAGTCTTCGTAGCTACTCAATTCTTTAGGGTTCACTTTATTTGTGTCGTAAACCATAGTTCTGGCACGAACTGTTAAACCAAACCATTGGTTATCTGGGTCTTGAAAATTATTCGGTATATTATTCTCCAGAGTGGTAGAGGTCACCGACTGCAAAACCCCCTCTCGTTTCGCCAACCAAAGATTACCAGCATCCACCGTCATAAAAATATCCGCCGGCGTTCTTGCACCCTCAGCTTTTAATCGCGTCACTAATGGCCCAGCTTTATCGGTGATATAGTCGATTTCGATACCGGTGTTAGCTGTAAACTCTTCGAAAAATGGCTTAATTAAGTGCTCTTTACGAGAAGAATAAACCACAACCTTCTCCGTTTTGGCTTCAATGTTTTTGGCTTCTTGCGTAATCTCTGAGCCTTTCGTGTACTCTTCCTTTTGCCCACCATTTTCTGAGCATGCGGTTAACATTAATACGGATATTAGAGTGATTGTTTTGTTCAAGAATTTCATGGGATGTCCAAACTTGGATACTTTTAAAATTTCCTAAATGATAATGGTTCTCATTAATAAATGCAATGACTTTTGCCTTCCGCGACTAACCAAAAAAAAGCTCCCTATTGGGAGCTTTTTTATTACAACTTAAAACTTAATCTAGATGCTTAATAAACACATCTTTCTTCGAGGTTTTATACAATACTGATTCGCCTTCTTTCATCAGGTAACCAGCCTTATTGAATCGCCACATTTGTGTTTCGCCATCAACTTCCATTTCAATTTTATATTCAAAAAGAGGCATTAATTTTTCTAAAGCACGTTCTTTCACTTTCCATGCCTGGACGATTTCAGCCACAGCACTTTTCTCATCAATGACTTTAAGCACTTCGGCTTTATCATTATAGATGGTTGCCTTTGCGTTTTGCTTACATGCAACCAAAATCATGGCCAAGAAAATTGCTAATGAAACCCCTAATATTTTGCTCATAATCTTTATTCCTATTTAACAACTTTACGTCTTCTTAAACCCAATACAGCTAATAATGCTAACAAGCCGAAACCTGCAGAACCACCGCCACCACCTGAAGATTCAGGAGCGTCATTCACCGTGACTGAAACAGTTGCTGTTGATGTTTCACCTGAAGGATCCGTTACTGTTACTTCAAAACTAAGGGTAGCAGAGCCTGTCACTTGTGGCGCCACAAAAGAAGCGGTACTACTAGAGCCATTGTTAATGGTTACAGCAGGACCTGACGTTTGTGCCCATGAGAAAGTCAAAGGGTCGCCGTTAGGGTCATTACTATTACTAGCATTCAAGTTTACGGTAGCACCTTCAACTGCTGTTAAGGAGCTTGATGCAACTTGAGCAGTCGGCGCTTGATTGACTTCCACATTAACGGTCACGGTTGCAGAAGATTGCAATCCATCAGGATCGGTTACTGTTACCTGGAACTCAAGAGCTGTCTGACTAGCCACATCGGGTGCAGTGAAATTAGCTCTTGCCGAAGCGGCTCCAGATAAATTAACCGTAGCACCAGAAGTCTGCGTCCAAGCATAAGTTAAAGTGTCTCCATCTGGGTCACTACTAGCGCTAGCATCAAGCGTTACATTGGTATTTTCATTAACAGTCATACTGCCTGAACCAACATCCGCTGATGGCGCTCTATTTGGAAATTGAACTACAATTGCTGCAGTGGTTGAACGCGAACAACTTGCTGAATCTGTGATACTTAAACTAACGTTTCCAGAATAGGCATCATTATAACTATAAGAAGGATTAGCTTGAGTGCTATCCTCGGTGCCATCGCCATTGAAGTCCCAGCTATAGCTATAGCCTGTACCAGAACCCCCTGATACTGACGATGAGAAACTAACCGTTTCACCAACTTGTGCAGGATTCGGAGTAATAGAGGCGATGGTTGCCGTAGGTGCCGTACAAGCGTCAGTTCCATCTAATGTTGTCGCTCCGGAGTCTGCAGGGTCTAACCATGCTTTCAGCTGACTAGCAGCAGTTCCACCACCTTCCCATTGTTCAGATACACGGCCGTACCAATCTGGGTCATTAGGCGCCTGGCAAGAAGCAAAGCCACCATGCAGTGTACCTACGATATGTCTATTAGCATTCCAAATACCGGAACCTGAAGATCCACCTTCGGTAGTCCCTTGGTCCCATGCTCCAATACGAATATGTGAGCCATTAGCATTTTCAACATCACTAGTGTAATTAGTTAAAGTAGCGGCATCATCATCAAAGCTAATTCGCTTCTCGTCACCGGCGGGGTGGTGAATAGCTACTGATGACGTTGGTGCTGGAGCAGTATTATCCCACCCAGCCCAATGAACATTAAAGCTTGAGCTTGGAGCAGAGTTTAGTTCTAATAAAGTTAAGTCTGAACCAGTCCAGGTTGCTCTCAATGTTGTTCCTGATTGCGATTGACTTCGACTACCGTCAGGCGTGCCATCACAAACTGAAGTTTCAAAATTCCAATAAACAACCACCGTATTCGCTACTGCTTGTGTTGAAACACAATGATTCGCAGTTAAAAAATATGGTTTTCTATCTTGCGCCACATTGTTTACTAAAGAGCCAGTACAAACGAAACTGCCTTGACTGGTGGTAAACGAATAATGACCGACTGAACGAATTTCTGCTTCCCAAGGATCTGCAACCGGACAAACAACATCAATATTACAACTACCGGATTTAGCAATAGAAACTTTATCAATTCCGCGATAACCCTGATTAATATTAGTTAAATCAAAAGTTAAATATTTCTTCATGTTGTCTGGTACAGAAATTTCAATGATGGCTTCGCCACCTTTAATGATCGGTGTCCACAGCTCTTGAAAACCATTATTATCTTTTTCAGTAAATGGTCCTAAAACTTCCGAATAATCCTTGTTATAAACAAACAACTGAGCGCCTGCAGGCAAAAATACATCTTTAAAACCAAAGCTCAAGTTATTAGTATTTTTTGCATTTATTTTTAATCGCCAAATTGACTGGCCTGCCGAGCTTAACCACTGGCCTAAGTTGGTGTAGGATTCTTTGGCTTGATATGGCACCGCAAACCGATAAGTTTTCTCAAATTTACTAAAGGTTTCATCTTTAGCCGCTACTTTTTCCATATCCAATGCAGGAATTTCTAACACAGGAGATGCCGGAATATTTTTTATTGCATGCGTTAAGGGAAGCTCACTGGAAGCCATGGATGCTTGTGCTGTGAAAGAAGCTGCCACTAACATGGCTACACTACTAACTTTAGATAAAACCTTTTTCATAATACCACCAACTAAATATAATCTACTCGATAGTATAGCTATAATTTTTGCATTGGAAAGCAAATCAATGTGAAATGGTATTAAAGTTATACAATTAGATACTTATTGATACTAAAAATAAATGACTTAGGCACTAAATTCCAAGTGCTTTCTTAACTAATAGGTTCTTAATTAAGCTAGAATTATTTACAGTCTTTAATCCAAGTGCGCGTAGAAATTGAATTGAACTCGATTGGTGTGCAAAGATGTTCTTAAAGAATTGCATGGCTTTTTGCATCAAAAAAATATCACTCGCTCGATTTCTTTGATAAGGGCGCAAGTTTTTTTGTAAGCCTATATCTTGTTGTTTAGCATATGAATTTTTTATCACCTTGACTAACTCTTTAGCATCAGCAAAGCCAAGGTTCACCCCTTGTCCAGCCAATGGATGAATAGTGTGAGCAGAGTCACCAATTAATGCCAAGCGGTGTTGAATATTGGTTTCTGCGGTGCGTTCGATTATTGGAAATGCAGCTCGGTCACTTAATAAGGAAATTGTCCCTAATTTATTTTCGAAGGTTTGCTTCAAGCGTGCTAAAAAATCCTCATCGGATAGTTGCAATAACTCATCGCATTGAGCCTCATCTTGTGACCAAACTATGGAGCACTTATTAGAGTCCTTTAGAGGTAAAAATGCTAAAGGACCGAAATGGTCAAACCGTTGGTAAGCTGTCGACTCATGAGTTAACTCGGTTTTTACAGTGGCGACAATGGCCTTTTGTCTATAAGATTTTTGCTGAGTTTCAATGCCCGATGTTTTCTTTAGCCAAGAAAGAGGTCCATCCGCAGCAACTAACAACGAGGCCGTAAGCTCTTTACCCGAATTTAATACTACTTCTGCCCTATCTGCTTGGTAGCTAACTTTTTTGCAGCGTCCTAAAAAATAAAAGTCTATATTATTTCTATCATTGACCGTATTAAACAAAGCTTTTCGAATGACTCTATTTTCAATAATGTGTCCTAAGTTTTCTTCGCCGATTGCATTAGAACAAAACTCCACAGCGCCTTGAGTTGACTCTCCATCCCAAACCTCCATTTTTCTATAAGAAGATACACTGTCTTTATCAAGATACTTCCACGCACCTATTTCTCGAAAATACTTTTCGGATTGCCGAGTAATTGCACTGACTCTTATATCAGTACTTTTTTTCTCAAATTCCTGTTGAACTTCTTGCGGCTCTATCACGGCTATCTTTAAACTCGTGTCTTTAAGTCCAGCTACAAAAGCAAGACCAACCATACCTCCACCTACGACAATAATATCGTATTGCTTCATGCTTTAAACCCCATGGCCTTCATAGCAAAAGCTTCTTTTACGATTGGAGTAACATCCATAATTTTCATGAGAAGATTTCTGCTTAGGGATAAAGTTTTAGATGGATTTGAAAATAACCGCGCTAACGCTTCGGTTGTTTCAATGGTCTCTAAGCGATCGCTCATCCTTTCGCTCTCAAATTCATCAAGCCAATTTTTAGAATCTAATTTACACTCTTTATCTAAAGACAATTTTTCAATTTTTTTGCTCAAAGCTTCGATATCTCTTAGCGCTAAATTGAGCCCTTGGCCAGCAATCGGATGTAATTGTTGCGCGGTATTTCCGATTAATAAACATCGGTCGCTCACGGTTTTAGAAGTCACCAACTGCATCAGCGGGAAAGCATTTCTTTTGCCTATCTTTTCTATTCGACCCAATCTAGAACCGAATGCTTGTTCTAGCTCTTTAGCGAAAGATTGGTTGGACATCTCGAGCAGTTCTTTACTTTTCTCAGGTGTGTTTGACCAGACTATCGACATCCGATTATCACTTAAAGGCAATAAAGCTAATGGGCCATTGTGCGTAAAGCGCTCATAAGCCCAGTTTTTATGAGGATTTTGCGTTGTTATATTACAAACCAGTGCTGACTTTTTAAAATCGGTCACTTCTGTCTGATATCCGAGCTGCGATTTAAGATTAGAGCGAGAACCTTCTGCTAAAATTAGCAAATCGCAATCTATACTTTGCTTGCCACCTTCTAACTGGATCCGCATAAAATTTTTATCATCTTTAATTATTTTTTTTGCAGACGCTACTTTAGCAGGACAGCAATATTCTATAGCCCGCTCTCTTAGCTCAGTGGTTAATGCCGATCCTAAAACTCTATTCTCAATGACCCCACCTAATTGTGGTTGATTCAACTTTTCAGATTCTAGTCGAGTAAAACCATAATGGCCTTGATCGGAGATATGAATATTTTTAATGGGCTCAGCATTATTTAGAACTTTATTCAGCCCTAGCCGCTGATATATTTTTAAAGATGAAAGCGATAGCGCTACGCTTTTATCGTCAAAACTAGGTTGTGAATTTGAATTTTCTGCAAATGCTTCGATAACAACTAAATCAATACCAACCGCATCCAAAGCAATCGCCAAGCTAGCACCGACCAAGCCGCCTCCGACAATAACAATCTGATAATGATTTTTTTTCGTTTTCATAGGTTTTAAAAATTACTGCATTAGCAATTCAATCTTTTCCCGCTCTTTTGGTACCGCTTTTGACAAAACATCGTAGCCCGTTTTAGTGACTGCCACATCATCTTCAATTCGAATACCAATTCCACGCCATTTTTTTGCCACTCTTTTATTATCTTTATTAATATAAAGGCCTGGCTCGACAGTTAATACCATTCCTGCCTCCAATAACCTTGGCTGGCCATGCACCTGATAGTCACCAACGTCGTGCACATCAAGTCCCAACCAGTGACCGGTTTTGTGCATATAAAATTCTTTATAGGTTTCTTTTTCTAAATTAGCTTTTAAACTTCCTTTTAGTATTTTTAAATCAATCAATCCTTGAGTAATAACTTCCACCGCTTTGTCGTGAAGGTCATTCCAGTGATTGCCTGGTTTAATCATATGAATAGCTGCCTCTTGTGCTGCCAATACCAAATCATAAAGCTCAGCTTGCGCTTTTGAATAACGACCATTGATGGGAATAGTTCTAGAAATATCCGAAGCATAATATTCAAATTCACAACCTGCATCCGTTAACAATAAATCGCCATCTTCTAGTTCGCTATCATTTTCAACATAATGCAAAATGTTCGCGTTATTCCCTGCCGCCACTATCGATGGATAGGCTGCATGACGACAATCATTCAAAGCATAATGATACTCTAACTCGGCTTCCAGATGACGTTCGTTTTTTCCAGGCTTACAAGCTTTCATTAGTGCAATGTGGGCTTTAGCTGAAACATTTGCGGCATACCGCATACGCTGAATCTCAGCTTGCGTTTTTATTAAACGCATCTCATGTAAATGATGTTTCAGATCAATTATTTCACCAGGCCGAGATTCGCCTTTATGTTGAGCATTAGTCAGTTGATTGCGCCATTCTAAAATTTGCTGATCGAATTCAGGATTCACTCCTAACTCAAAATAAATTCTATCTTTTCCTTCCATCAATCCTGGCAAAATATCATCAATATCAGTTATCGGAAATGCATCGTCAGCGCCAAGAGTTTCTATCGCTCCTTCTTGGCCTAATCGAATACCATGCCAGGTTTCTTGGATGGGATCTTTTTCTCGATTAAAAAGGATAAATTCGCCATGTTTACGACCAGGAATAATAACTACCACCGCTTCAGGCTCATTAAATCCTGTCAGATACCAAAAATCACTATCTTGCCTGAAATGAAAATTCACATCTCGGCTTCTAATTTTTTCACTAGCAGCTGGCAAAATGGCAATGGAGTTATCCCCCATCCATTGCATTAATCGTTTTCTTCTTGCAGCAAAATTTATCTTTTGCAATGTGAATTCCTAATGTACTGAAGAGTTTTCTTGAGTGTGAGGAGTTGCTTCTGGTTGGTTTGCCATAAAAATAATTTGTGCAGACATTTTCACGTGCTCACAAATAGTGACATAAGCTTGCTCTAACTCTTCAGTTTCTTCTGTTTCATTATCCAGCTGTGCGATCTGTGCTAAATCCTGCATAGCCTCTTCTGCATCCTCGGTTAATGGTTTTTCTTGTTTCACCAAGCCGTAGCCGGTTAGAAAACCTTGTGACCATTCCCCCAAAGCCGTTAAGCGTTGCGCCAAGGGATAATCATCTTCGGGAATAATTAAATCGATGCTGAATGAGTCTACTTGGTAGTCTTTTTGGGTAAATGCCAGCAATTGCTCTAATCCTGATAAAGCCTCTTCAGGTAAAGGATCGCCTGAATTTAAAAATTCAGCTAATTGCTGATGCCAATTGCCCTGCTCTGGAACGTAACCGTGTGCCACTAATCCATGCAGCATTCCGGCTAATTGCGATGCTTCTAGATCCGGCAAGTAATTTAGGCATAACTCATTGATTTGTGAATATTGGATCAAGGGAAAAACTCTTGCTGACTACAGTAAATTAAGTTTAACCTTTGCCCTAAAGAAAGCCTAGTCCAGCTAGCCATTTAATAACAATAATATTTTAATTGAGCAAAGATTGACCAAGATACCGCATATCCTTATAGTATACTTTAATTATCAAACCTAACTGTTTAAAGAATATGGCAAATCCACAAAATCAATTAGAGCTTTTAGAATCTCAAGTTGACTCTCTTTTGTTGCAGTTTGAAAAAATAAACAGTGAAAACAGCCAGTTACGTAGCCAAATCAACCATATGCGTAATGAAAAGCAACAACTTATCAACAAAAATGAGTCCGCTCGTCAGCAAATTGATCTAATGATCAAGCGCTTAAAGAGCATGTAAAGAGTTTAACTAATTATGGCAAAATCCGATATTATTCCTGTAAATGTATCCATTTTAGGCAAAGAATTCCAAGTTGCTAGCCCAGAAGATGAGCATCAGCAACTATTACAAGCTGCGAGCTTTTTAGATAAGCGGATGCGAGAAATTCGTGAGTCGGGCAAAGTTCTTGGTATTGAACGAATTGCTGTCATGGCCGCGCTGAATCTTAGTTACGAACTGTTAAATAAGTCCGACACTAACCCCGAACAAATATCTATAATAAACAATAAGATGCAGCAGTTGAGCGATAAAATTGAATCCTCTCTGGATAGCAGCAAACAAATCGAGCTCACTAACAGTTAATTATTTATGTTATAATTCACGTTCCTGGACTGTTCGTCAGTAGCGAACGTTCTTGAGCCGATAATACTTTTTTTGGGATTCCTTCGTAGGAAGTGTTGTGCAAGTCCGTTTCGATCGGAAAGCCTGATCATCCTCCTGGTCTCCCCCCTGAACCTTTGGGTTCTAGGGCCTCTACCTACAACGGCAGTCTGGGTTTTTATTAATGAATAAAGCGCTGTCGCAGAAACAGCTTCTGCGAACAAGAATTAAACATCAAAGAAGCACTCTTACTAAACCCTTTATGGAGCGTTCCGCTCTGGCTATTTTAGGTCATTTATCTACCGCACAAATTATAGAAACTTCTGAAAATATTGCGTTTTATTTGCCAACCCGTGGTGAAATAAGTTGCTGGCCACTTATTGAATATGCCTTGTCATTGAATAAAAAGTGCTTTATACCCAAGGTTTTTCCCAATAAAAAAAGAGGCATGTGGTTTTTACCCTATACCGGCAAAGACACCATTCAGCAGGGATCTTTTGGCATCTTAGAACCCACGGCAAAAATTTCCTCTGCCATTCGACCAAGTGAGCTCGACGTTATTTTTGTGCCTCTAGTTGCCTATGACACAGAAGGCAACCGTCTTGGCATGGGCGGAGGCTATTATGATTCCGCACTTAAGAATTTTAACGCCAATCAGAAGCGACCTGAATTAATTGGTTTAGCTTACAATTTTCAGCAAACGACTAATTTACCTATAGAAAAGTGGGACCAAAAAATTGATTCCATTGCTACCCCCAGTTACTTTAGACGATTTAAAGCTTCAGACAGCTAACATTTTCTCACCTCATCGACTACAATAGTCGCGTGTTAATTTAATCAGAATCATTATGACTCAAGACGAATTAAAAGCCCTGGTTGGCAAAGCTGCCGTAGAATATGTTGAAGAAGACACTATTGTTGGTGTTGGAACCGGCTCTACAGTTAATTTTTTTATTGATGAACTTGCCAAAATAAAACATAAAATTAAAGGCGCAGTTTCCAGCTCTGAAGCTTCAACCGAAAGGCTAAAAAGTCATGGCATTGAAGTTTTTGACCTCAATCAAGTATCCGAAATACCTGTCTATGTCGATGGTGCTGATGAATCAAACCATTTGTTGGCACTGATCAAAGGTGGTGGCGGCGCTTTAACTCGTGAAAAAATCATAGCTGCAGTATCGACCAAATTTATCTGTATTGCGGATGAATCAAAACTGGTTCGTCGCCTTGGAGACTTCCCACTGCCAGTAGAAGTGGTGCCAATGGCGAGAAGTTACGTCGCAAGAGAAATTGTTAAGCTTGGCGGTGACCCTGTCTATAGAGCTGGTTTTGTAACGGATAATGGCAATGTTATTTTGGATGTGCATGGCTTAGAAATAAATGAGCCAATGAAATTGGAGAATATCTTAAATAGTCTAGTCGGCGTTGTTACCAATGGGCTATTTGCTGAGCGCTCTGCGGATATTTTACTGCTAGCTAAAAGTCATGGTGAAGTCGAAACAATTACTCGAAACTAACGATAGCCATCAAAATATTAATAACTAATCTTAAGTTTAATTTCGCCACCAGCTTAATCTTTGGTTACTGTGATCCCAATAAATATGAAAAGGATCACAATCTTTTTTATCGGTTACACGAAGCCCTTGGCATTCAGGACAATATTGATAGCCTCTTGGTGTTGGAGTAACTTTCTGGCGAATAGGGTATTTTTGATTTTCCACTGTTAAAGCTGCCTGGCCACCGCAGATAGAATTTTTCTGATTAGCTTTGTCTACAAATAACTCTATAAAATCCATTTTAGTCACGTCATCTTGCAGAAAAACACTGATAATAACGGTTTTATCACTAACCCCTAACAGAGCGCGCTCTTGCTCTCCATCGTTATTGATATCAAGCATAAGTTCTGGCTGGTTATTAGACCAGTCATGATGCTGCCAACGTTCTTTCAACGCCGTGGTCTGCGGATCATGATCACAAGCCGATAAGATCAACACAAAAACAATTAATGCAAAAAATTTAATGTTGAATTCCATATTTATCCATCAAACTGTATAAAGTTGGTCTAGTTACACCAAGTAATTTCGAAGCTTTTGATATATTACCATTAGATAAAACAATTGCGCGCTGAATAGCTCTTGATTCCGATACTTCACGAACCTGCCTTAAATTCAGAGGCATTTCTCTTAATTGGTTTTGTTCTAACTGTAATTCTTCGGCCCCTATTTGATTACTTTCAGACATAACCACTGCAGCTTTAATTTTATTTTCTAACTCGCGAACATTGCCAGGCCATTCGTAAGCTTCCATCGCATGCACAGCTTCTGAGGTAAAGCCTCTAAAGTTACGCGAATATTGTCGATTAAACTTCTCCAGCATAGAACGAGCGATGAGTACTACATCACCATTACGTTCCTTTAACGACGGAATAGTTAAACTTACTTCGCTTAAACGATAAAATAAATCTTCTCTAAACTTTCCTTGCTCAACCAATTCACTCAAAGGCTGATGTGTCGCCGCCACAATGCGCACGTCAACTTCAATTTGCTCTCTACCACCAATTCTTTCTACTTGGCGCTCTTGCAAAAACCGTAACATCTTTACCTGTAATGGCATTGGCATATCACCAATTTCATCTAAAAATAAAGTACCTCCATTGGCACTTTCAACTTTACCGATAGTTAATTTATTTGCTCCAGTAAAGGCTCCCGGTTCATAACCAAATAATTCACTTTCTAATAAATTTTCTGGAATCGCGGCGCAATTAATAGCAACTAATTTCTTATTATTTCTTGGGCTTATTTCATGAATTGCTCGAGCTAATAACTCTTTTCCAGTACCACTGTCCCCTAGCAACATAACGCTGACATCTGTCGGCGCAACTTTTTCAATTTTTTGGCAAACACCGATCATTTCAGGACTACTGGCAATAATGCCATGGAAACTGTCAGTTTGACGCTTAAATAAATTACGGTTATCTTCTTCTAAATTGGCTAGATCAAACGCTCTTTTAACAATTAAAGAAAGCTCTTCTGCCTGAATAGGTTTTTGGTAAAAGTCATAGGCTCCTAACTCAACAGCTTTAAGTGCTATATCCCTTTGGTCATTACCCGTTACCACAATAACTTTCGTTGCCGGTGCTAACAGTAAGATCTCTTCCAACAAAGCTAAACCTACAGAGGCATTGGCTGGATCAGGTGGTAGTCCTAAATCTAAAGTTACGACTTTAGGTTCAAATCTACGAATCTCTTCAATGGTCTTAGCGTGGCTATCCGTTAAAATGACATTATAATCATCAAAGGTCCATTTCAGCTGTTTCTGCAAGCCTTCGTCATCTTCAACGATCAGTAGGTCCAATTTATTTTGACTCATTCTTATCTCCATCTATCATCGTCTTTTATCCTATTGCGCAGCCAAAGACATTATCATGGTACAGTGAGTGCCATGTCCTAATCGACTTCGTATTATTAAATCACCATCGTTACTTCTGAGCAAATATCGGCATTGATAAACGCCAATCCCCATGCCCGCATTTCCTTTGGTGGTTTCAAATGGTTTAAATAGCCTTTCTCGCATAAACTCTTCACTCATACCAATGCCGTTATCAATGATATGCCAATAAAGGCCATCTTTTTGCAATTCGATTATATGTTCCACTTTAGTGCTTGCAACCGCTAAACCGGCACTTCCTTTTGCTTTGACTGCCTCTTGCGCATTCTCTTCTAGATGCAAAATAATATTGAGCAACTGCTCTTGAGCCCCAGCTATATAAACATTAGGAATTTGCTTATCAGATTGGACTTTAATGTTTTTTGCGATTACTTCTTCAATTAAATCTGGCAAGTAAGTTTTACTATAACCGGGTTGCGATGATTCTTTACGGCGTAACTGTTTTAGCATTTTCCCTAATCGGTTATGAGCGCTCTTAACTGTTTCAAAACTATCGTTTATGAATTCAGGGTTATTTCCAAATTTATGTGAGTTTTGGGTAATTAATTCCAATTGAGCGGATACATTTTTCAAATCATGCACTACAAATGTTGACAGTTTATTAAAGGCAGCAAACTCTCTTTGTTCATACAAACTGGAAGTTGCCTCATATAAACCTAAATAACTGGCCATTTGTTGACCCGCGGCTTTTAACAAATCATGGTCTTCCCAATTTAAACTAGGAGTATCATCTAACCGTTTCAACCCAACAATGGCTACTAGCTCTTTTTTCCGCCTCAAAGGTACGAATATTTTAATAGCACTTTTATCAAACTGGCTTAGGTCTAATTTTAGATTGTTATAAATTTTCGGATCTTTTTGATATTCAGTAACATCAATAACCCAATTATAGCGATCAATAAACTCAATTAGCTCTGATGGTAATCGATAACTTTGTTCGCTAGTAAGAGGCGAGTTCCAATGGTCAACATAACCAAAACGACCTGCATTTTTTGCCCATAACTTGCCACCTGGACTAGTCACCATTTCTGCTAAAGCTTGAATGGTTTGAGGATAAAAGTTTTGTTCTTGATGAGCGTAATCGAGAGCACTATTAAAGCCCAACCAGGATTCACGATAGTCATATTTGTAGAGAGAAAAAGCCTTAGCAATCTTGACCTTTAATTGACTGCGGGCTCTTTGATTGAGACTAAACCAGAGTATCGCTAAGGCTAATAATAAAGCCAGCAATAATATTATTATTAGAAGGGTGAAATTATTATATAAAGATGGCCATTTGCGCAGCAACCAATAAACACCAAAGAGCAATGCCAAGGCAGGAGCAAATAACCTAATATATTTAGGTAAACGCCTACGCAAAGCAAGGATAGAAATTACAATTAGCAACAATCCTAATGCTATTACAAATTCCATTAAATTCTATTTAAAGATGTTATAAGTTGATTATCTTATTGTTATAAAAGAATTTTTATGAAAAAGCCAATGATTCACTAAGAAGTTGTGAGCAGCTTTGATAGATATCTTAGATTGCCGTAGCAGCTTGTTGAATGTCAATAAACTCCAAGAGTGTCGACACAGACTCAAACGCATCACCGGTAAGCTCATCTTCAGCAACACTAATAGCGAATTGCTCTTCCAATTCCATTAATATAGAAACAATAGCCATTGAATCAAACTCTGGGAAATTTCCTAGCAATAATGTATCTGAAGAAAACTCTTCAGCATCAATAGACAAAGTTTCGCTAAGGATTGCTATTAATTTGTCTAAATTAGGGCTCACAGACATCTCAACCTCTTAAAATTACATTATAGATAAGTCGCAGCCAAGCGGCGCACATTGTATCAGGAAGATTCTTTGAAATCGCCTAAAAGTCATACTTTTTTTATCATCTTTAACAATTGTTATTTTCTCCTTTTATCAGGCTCTCGCTTTTGGTTAAATAGGGACAAATGGTCAAACCAGATTAGTTATGGCACACCCTACTTCCTTTAATAAAGATGACTTAAAAATCCTGTTACTCGAAGGCGTTCACCCGCAAGCAGAAGCTTTATTTCGCCGCGATGGCTACAATAATATCAAGAAATATAGCACTGCCTTATCTGGAGATGAATTAAGACATGAAATCTCTGATAGCCATTTTGTGGGGATTCGCTCCAGGACCCAAATTTCACCAGAAGCTCTCTATTCAGCTAATAAATTAGTCACTATCGGCTGCTTTTGTATCGGTACTAACCAAGTAGACCTTGATGCAGCCCAGTTTAAAGGCGTGCCTGTTTTTAATGCTCCCTATTCCAACACCCGAAGTGTTGCAGAATTGGTTTTAGGCGAGATGATTATGTTGCTCCGCGGGATCCCCGCCAAAAACGCAGCAGCTCATCGTGGTGAGTGGCAAAAATCTGCAGCCAACTCGAATGAAGCCCGCGGAAAAACCTTAGGTATTATCGGTTATGGTCATATCGGTACCCAGTTAGGTATTTTGGCTGAGGGTATTGGCATGAAGGTTCGTTTTTACGACATTGAAAACAAACTATCCCTTGGCAATGCCGAACAAGAAGCTGACTTTAATACCTTATTAGCTGAGTCGGATGTGATTTCTTTGCACGTTCCAGAAACTCCGCAAACTAAAGGACTTATTTCGTCTGCTGAACTTGCTCGAATGCAAAAACATGCCATATTAATTAATGCCTCAAGAGGTACCGTTGTGGATATTGATGCACTGGTTCAGGCTCTAGACAATCAAGCAATTGCTGGCGCAGCTTTAGATGTATTTCCTGTAGAACCCAAGTCAAATAACGAAATCTTTGACTCGCCTTTACGTCAGTTTGATAACGTGATTCTTACGCCGCACATCGGTGGCTCTACACTTGAAGCGCAAGAAAACATTGCTATCGAAGTGACTGAAAAAATGATTAAGTATAGTAATAATGGCTCAACCGTTTCATCAGTTAACTTCCCGGAAGCTGCCTTACCGGCTCATACTGGAACCCATAGAATTTTGCACATCCACAAAAACCAACCAGGCATACTGTCACAAATTACCAATATTTTAGCTGAAAATAATGTAAACATTTCCGCTCAATATCTACAAACGAAAGACCAAATTGGTTATGTAGTTACCGATATTGATGAAAGCTCCAGTAAAATTGCGTTAGAGCAAATGCGTCAAATCGATGGCACCATTAGAGCTAGAATTCTGTATTGAGGAGATCTTTTTATGCGTTATTTCTATATTGTTTTTTTCCTATTTTTATTCTCATGTAAAAGCGCCATTGAAGATAAAACCGTAAAATCAATTAGTGACGGAGCCATCCTAAAAAAAGAAGCAAAAGTAAAAGCTTGGGACAATTCACAACAAAAATGGCTATTTATAGAAGATTTTTGGCTTGCATATGCCGAAAGAAATGGAGGTCTGACTTGGGGAAAAGGAACGCAATATCCAGCTTATGAGCAAGTAGAGGAATTTGATACTTTTCTAGTGCAAGTAGAACAGGGTAATTGTTTAATGGAATTCTTCCACTCAAGATGGCGGAGAGCAAATGATGTTAGACGGTGGGACGACAAACATAATGAATATGGTGGTTGCCCATATGTGTTTGAATAAAAAAACCGGCTAATGCCGGTTTTTTTATTCTCTTATTAGTAAAGTTAGTTAACTCTCGGATCTAACTTTCCTGCTTTGTAATCAATAGCCATTTGTTCCATATTAATTGGCTTAATCTTTGAAGCATTTCCAGCGGTACCAAAAGATTCATAACGCGCTTTACATATAGACTGCATTGCATCTTGCGCTACTTTGTTATATTTACGAGGGTCAAATTCTTTTGGGTTATGCTTTAAGAATTTTCGCACTGCACCCGTTGCTGCCAGACGTAAATCCGTATCGATATTAACTTTACGAACACCATACTTAATACCTTCTTGAATTTCTTCAACCGGTACGCCATAAGTTTCGCCCAACTCACCGCCATATTCATTGATGACTGCCAACCAATCTTGCGGTACTGAAGAAGAACCGTGCATTACCAAATGCGTATCAGGGATACGATTATGAATTTCTTTAATGCGCTGTATTGATAACACATCGCCTGTTGGAGGACGCGTAAATTTGTATGCGCCATGCGAAGTACCAATAGCAATTGCTAAGGCATCAACACCTGTGTCTTTAACAAATTGCGCCGCTTCTTCAGGATCAGTAAGCAACTGGTCTTCTGTTAAAACCCCTTCTGCGCCAGAACCATCTTCTTCGCCAGCCATGCCAGTTTCCAATGAACCTAAACAACCCAACTCACCTTCAACCGATACACCGCAAGCGTGTGCCATATCTGTTGCCAGTTTTGTCACTCGTGCATTGTATTCGTACGATGCTGGTGTTTTCATATCTTCTTCTAATGAGCCATCCATCATCACCGAACTAAAGCCCAGTTGAATCGATTGCTGACAAATTGCAGGCGAAGCACCATGATCTTGATGCATGCAAACTGGGATATGTGGAAACTCTTCAGTCGCCGCTAAGATTAAGTGACGTAAAAAATTTGACCCTGCATATTTACGCGCTCCTGCAGAAGCCTGCACGATCACCGGAGAATCTGTTTCATCAGCTGCCTGCATTACTGCACGCATTTGCTCTAAATTATTAACGTTAAACGCCGGGATACCGTAACCATGCTCCGCTGCATGATCTAATAATTGTCTTAATGTAATTAATGCCATAACTTTTACCTTTACCTAATCCTATAATTTTTATTAAGCGCCTTGATTTGTCATTTCCTGCGCTCTTTGCTCAAGAATTGCCACCGCAGGTAACTCTTTACCTTCTAAGAATTCCAAAAATGCTCCGCCGCCTGTTGAGATGTAAGAGACCTGTTCTTTAATTCCGTATTTATCAACTGCTGCAACGGTATCCCCGCCACCAGCAATTGAGAAAGCATCGCTATCGGCAATTGCTCGAGAAATTATTTCCGTACCTTTACCAAATTGATCAAATTCAAAAACCCCGACTGGTCCATTCCAAACAATAGTTTTTGCTTTAGCCAAAATTTTTGCTAAATACTCTGCAGACTCTTGCCCTATATCAAATATCATATCATCATCTTGCACTTCAGAAACTGATTTAGCTTCTGCTGCTGCTGATTCAGAAAATTCTTTACCAGTAACCACATCTACTGGTACAGGAATTTCACCGCCATTAGCTTTTGCTTGTGCAATCAATCGTTGTGCTTCAGGAATTAAGTCTGCTTCATACAGTGACTTGCCAACATTTTTATCGGTAGCTGCAATAAATGTATTGGCAATACCCCCGCCGACAATTAATTGATCAACGATTCCGGAAAGTTTTTCCAACACGGTTAATTTTGTAGAAACTTTAGAGCCACCAACAATCGCTACCATAGGTCTTGCTGGATTATCCAAAGCTTTGCCTAAAGCCTCTAACTCACCGGCTAATAATAAACCGGCACAAGCCACTGGCGCGTATTTGGCAACTCCATGAGTAGAAGCTTGAGCTCTATGAGCAGTTCCAAAAGCATCATGCACAAATACATCGCAAAGATCGGCATACATTTTTGAAAGACGATCATCGTTAGCTTTTTCGCCAACATTGCAGCGAACATTTTCGAAAACTACTAGCTCGCCCTGCTCCACTTCAATTCCATTCAAATATTCAGTAGCCAAACGGACTGGAACATCCAATTGCTCGTTTAAATAATCGACTACAAGTTGCATAGAGTCTTTTTCAGTTAAAACGCCTTCTGTTGGACGACCACGATGCGACATCACCATAACCTTAGCGCCTTTTTTTAAAGCTAACTTAATAGTCGGAATCGATGCTTGAATACGCACATCGCTGGTGATCTTGCCATCTTTCACAGGAACGTTTAGATCTTCACGAATAAGCACACGCTTATTATTTAAATCTAAATCAGCCATTCTTAAAACATTCATGTTTTAGAACCTTTTATCAATAAAACTACAAATATTTAAAACACAAAAGACTTTCCGAAAAAAGCCTTTATATCTCTGCTACTCTTGCACTCATATTTAAGAGAATTTTTCTTGTAAGACAAGGCTTGCTAATTTTTTATTACGCAATGTACAAAGGCACATGAGCACAGAAAAATTAGCCGTAACGCAGTATTACGAGAAAAAGACCTTAAACGGACATCATTTTGATGGCAACGTCCAACATGCGATTACTAAAACCCCACTCATTATCATACCAAGTCACCACCTTAACCAAGTTACCATTCATAACTCGAGTTTGACCAGCGTCAAAAGTAGAAGAAGCCGGGCTGTGGTTGAAGTCGATAGAAACTAATGGCTCATCGTTGTAGCAAAGTACATGACCATCTGCCGCTTTTTTCACAATTTCGTTAATTTCTTCAGCAGAAGTATCACGACCTGCTTCAAAAGTTAAATCAACACAGGATACGTTAATGGTTGGAACACGCATCGCAAAACCATCCATCACCCCATTCAATTCTGGCAACACTAAACCAACCGCTTTAGCAGCACCAGTTTTAGTTGGGATAATACTTTGCGCGGCCGCGCGTGCGCGACGTAAATCTGAATGCTGATTATCAATTAGTTTTTGATCATTGGTATATGCATGAATGGTGTTAACCAAACCTGATTTAATTCCAACGGTATCGTTTAATACTTTTGCTAATGGCGCTAAACAGTTAGTAGTACAAGAAGCATTAGAAACTACCCGATGCTCTGGTTTTAAAATGTCATCATTCACACCAAATACTACAGTTGCATCAACATCAGCCGCACCTGGCGCTGAGATTAATACTTTTTTCGCTCCACCTTTAAAGTGCTTAGCTGCACCTGCTTGGTCTTTGAATACTCCGGTACATTCAAAAACAACATCAACCTCTTGCTCGCCCCAAGGAATTAGCTCAGGGTTACGCTCGGCATACAATTTAATTTTGTCGCCATTAACAATCATGTGTTCACCGTCAGTAGTCACATCGGCAACGAAACGACCATGAGTAGTATCATACTTAGTTAAATGAACTGTGGTCTCTGCTGGGTGCGATGAGTTAATTGCAACCACTTGAATGCGATCACGGTAACCGTGCTCATAGATTGCGCGAAGTGCTGTGCGGCCAATACGACCATAACCATTAATTGCAACTTTAACTGTCATTTTGAAATCTCCGAAATACTACAGTTCGTAAAATAAATTTGATAAACCTTTAGATCTAACTTTTAAAAAAGCTCGTTAGTTTTAGCGATAATATTTTCAACCGTAAAACCAAAATGTTTGAATAACTCACCAGCTGGTGCCGACTCACCAAAAGTCGTCATACCTACAACGACGCCATTCAAACCAACATATTTGTACCAGTAATCAGCAATACCTGCTTCTATCGCTACTCTTTTGTTTACAGAGCTTGGTAAAACTGACTCTTTATAGCTTGCATCTTGTGCATCAAAAACATCTGTTGATGGCATTGATACTACGCGAATGTTTTTGCCTGACTTTGTCATTTCGCTGGCGGCTTCAATGGCTAGCTCAACTTCAGAACCCGTGGCAATATAAATAGCATCCGGTGTGCCAGCTGTATCTTTAATAACGTAAGCACCTTTTGCAATATTTGCTAGTTGCTCTTGATTACGATCTTGATGCTGTAAATTTTGACGACTTAAACTTAAAGCCGTAGGTCCGTTACGATTTTCAATCGCGGCTTTCCAAGCTACTGCTGTTTCTACCGCATCACATGGACGCCATACCGAACAATTTGGTGTTAAACGCATATTGGCTAATTGCTCTACCGGCTGATGGGTAGGACCATCTTCACCTAAACCAATCGAATCATGGGTAAACACATAAATCGCTTGTTGCTTCATCAAAGCCGCCATGCGCACCGCATTTCTAGCGTACTCCATAAAAATTAGGAAAGTACCACCATAAGGCATTAAGCCCCCATGCAGTGACATACCATTCATAATGGCGCACATACCAAATTCTCGAACACCATAATAAAGGTAATTACCCGATGCGTCCTTTGCGTCAATACCTTTTGAAGTATTGCTAATGGTTAAGTTTGATCCCGCCAAGTCTGCTGAGCCGCCAACCATTTCTGGTAACAATGGCGAATAAGCATTCAATGCCATTTGCGAAGCCTTGCGTGATGCAACCGTTGGACCTTCTGCTTGTAAATTTTCAATATACTTTTGCGCTTCTGCAGCAAAGTTATCTGGTAATTTTGAATCAAGGCGGCGAGTTAATTCTGCAGCCAATTCTGGATGCGCAGCTTGATAAGCAGCAAACTGCTCATTCCAAGCAGCTTCATATTTTTGACCTTGCGCTTGCGCATTCCAAGCATCAGCAATGTTATTCGGAATTTCAAAAGCCGGCGCAGTCCAACCTAATTTTTCACGCGCTAAAACGATTTCGTCTTCACCCAATGGCGCACCATGACAATCTTCTTTACCTTCTTTATTTGGCGAACCAAAACCAATCACCGTTTTACAACAAATTAAAGTCGGACGATTTGCATCGGCTTTAGCTTCAGCCACAGCTGCTTTGATTGCTTCAGGATCATGGCCATCTACTGCTGGAATGACTTGCCAACCGTAAGCTTCAAAGCGTTTTGGCGTATCATCAGAGAACCAACCTTCTACTTCGCCGTCAATGGAGATGCCATTGTCATCCCAAAAAACAACTAACTTACCTAAACCCAAAGTTCCCGCTAGAGAGCAGACTTCATGAGAAATACCTTCCATCAAACAACCATCACCCATAAAGACGTAGGTGTTGTGATCAATAACTTCATGTCCGGGTTGGTTAAATTGTGCAGCTAAAGTTTTTTCAGCTAAAGCAAAACCTACCGCATTAGCAATGCCTTGACCTAATGGGCCGGTGGTAGTTTCAACACCAGGAGTATAACCATACTCTGGATGTCCAGGAGTTTTAGAATGAATTTGGCGGAAATTTTTAATGTCATTGATTGAGACATCATAGCCAGTCAAATGTAATACCGAATACACCATCATGGAGCCATGACCGTTTGACATCACAAAGCGATCACGGTTAGCCCAGTTAGGGTTAGTTGGGTTATGTTTGAAGAAATCGTTCCATAGAACTTGGGCAATATCTGCCATGCCCATTGGGGCGCCAGGGTGACCAGATTTGGCTTTTTGAACAGCGTCCATACTTAATGCACGAATGGCGTTAGCCATCTCAAAACGACTTGGCGTTGATGCAGACATCGAATCTCCAATTAGATAGGGTATTTTTAAGGCGCATATTGTCTCAAACCCTTTCCAGCCAAGCAAATGATTTGCCCAAATTTAAAACAATTTTTCGCTTATCCAAACATGAAAGCTGGCGATAGGGTGAACTTATTCTTAATTAACCCGCCATCTCATCTTCTCGCGCCTCTTCCAAAGCTCGTTCTAAGGTCGCCCCCTGGTCCGTTAAGAGTTTTTCTATTTCAAAGGCTGGTAATGGACGACTATAGATAAACCCTTGAATTTCCTCACATTTCATTTCTTCCAAGGCTTGAACCTGCTTAATGGTTTCCACTCCTTCAGCCACCACCTTGATATCTAAGTTATGCGCCAAGGTAATAATCGAAGCCACCAATTTCTTGTCTCGCTCCGAATCATCTAAGTCCCAAACAAATGAGCGATCTACTTTTAGGGTATCAATCGGGAAATCTTTCAAATTGCCTAAAGAAGAATAGCCCACGCCAAAATCATCTAAGGCCAAAGATACACCCATATCTTTCAAGGTATGCATCTGTTGAATCGAATGGGCTAAGTCTTGCATCACCATGCCTTCAGTAATTTCAAACTCAATACTGTTGGCATCCACATTCGCCAGGTGCAGAGCATTTTTAACGGTTTCCCATAAATTTTCATGATAAAACTGAATTGCAGAAAGATTAATCGCCATCTTGCCATCAAAAATTCCACGCTTTTGCCAATCTCTCACTTGAATACAAGCCTTTTCAATTACTTGCTGACTAATAGGGATAATTAATCCAGTTTCTTCCGCTAATGGTATAAATTCATTTGGCATCACCAAACCACGCTTTTCACTGCGCCAGCGAATCAAAGCCTCAAAACCACTAATTCTACCACTTGCTAAACTCACCTTTGGCTGATAAAAGACCACAAACTCGTCTTTTTCAATCGCTGTTCTTAACTCTGTTTCTAAATTTAGCCGTAACTTTGCCTGCTCGTTCATTTGACGAGTGTAGAATTGGAAAGTGTTTTTCCCTTTCTTCTTGGCGTAATACATAGCTGTATCGGCATTACGCAATAACTTATCCGCCGAGTCTCCATTTTCAGGATACATCACGATACCAATACTAGGTGACACTAAAATTCTGCTTTCACTTAGTTCAAGTTTATCAGTAAATTTATTTAATACGGATTGTGCAACCTGCGCCGGCTGATTCCATACTTCAACATCTTCAAGGAACATAATAAATTCATCGCCACCTAATCGAGCGACCATTCCTTTGTTGTCGCCCAGCACCTCTAAAAGATCTTCGGCTACTTTGATCAAGAGCTCATCACCAACACTATGCCCCAAAGAATCATTTACTTGCTTGAAATTATCCAAATCTACAAACAGTAAAGCATGCTGTTTGCCCTCAGATGAATGGCTCAAAATAGTTTCTACTTCTGCTCGGAATGTATTACGGTTCGGTAAATTTGTCAGTTGATCGGTTGTAGCTAATCGGCGCAACTCTTTTTCTGCAATCTTGCGGTAAGTGATATCTGAGAAAACACCAACATAGTTAGTAATATTCCCAACATTATCTCGCACCACATCAATATTAATATCAATGGGATAAACGCTACCGTCTTTTCTAATGGCTTCTAATTCACCCTGCCAACTACCCTTTTCGTCCAACAACTTCATCAGGCGCGCATAGAAACCATCATTCATATCCTTTATCGCACTTTCTTGCATAGGCGCGCCAACCACTTCCTCTGAGCTATAGTTAGTAATAGTTTCAAAAGCTTTATTAATTGCTACATAATTTAGCTCAGCATCCAAGATCCAAACCGCATCTGAAATATTTTCAAATGATTTGACGATAACACTAAGCTGCTGTTCGGCTTCTTTTAAGTCAGACACATTCTTCAAGGTACCGGCCATCCGAACTGCTCGGTTACCATCAGATTCTACTATCTTGCCTTGATCTAAAACCCAGACCCACTTACCTTTTTCATCGCTAATACGGTAAGTGCTTTCAAAGTGCCCTGACTTGCCATTGATATGTGCTTGCAAAGCTTGCTTTACAAACGGTAAATCATTGGGATGTATGTTCGAATTATTTTCAGTATAGCCGCTGCGCATACCATCGCGCGGGAAATCTATGTTCCATTCATTAGATAAAAATAATTCACCTGATTGAATATTCCAATCCCACAACTCGTCACCACTACCCCATAATGATAGTTTTAAGCGTTCTTCCGATTCAGCTAACCTTTGACTAGCCGCTTTCTTCTCTCTTGCTCTTGTTTGATACAAAAAGAAAATCGCTAACATAGCTAAGAAGGATAAGATGGTATAAAACAACAGCGCAAAATTGGAAAAATATGGCGAAGGCAAAACTTTAATTTTTAACAATTTTGGTTCTTCACTCCAAACGCCATCCTTATTTGAAGCTAACAATTTAAATTGATAGTCAGATGGCTCTAATTTTCCATATACTGCTCTACGATCGTTCGCATCAACCTCAATCCAGTCTTTATCAAAACCTTCTAGTTGATATCGAAAACGATTACTTTTTGGATTGGCATAATGCATGCCAGAAAAAGCAATCGATAGCGAAGTTTCATCGTGATACAAGGTTAATTCTTCAGTAGTGCTAATCGAGCTTTTGCTGTGCGCATCTTCTACGCCTACTTTTGCAGTATCACCATTAATCAGGATATTGGTAATTACCGGTGTAGTTTGATAGGAATCTTTTTCGTAAGACTCTGAATCAAAATGGATCACGCCATTAATACCAGCTAATAAGACCTTGCCCTTATTATCCAGCGTTTTGCCGCCTAAATTAAAATCCTGAATTGGCTGGCCTTGGGCTAAACTAAAATGAGTTAAACTGTTATCGGTTGGATCTAAACGAAACAAACCCCGAGCAGTGGCTAGCCATAAGATATTATTGTTATCTGCCTGAATAGAATAAATAGTATTGTTGATCTTTGAAGTAGCACTATTCATAACTGTAATTTTTTGCGTTGTAAAATCTACTTTATAAAGTCCATTTTGATAAGTGCCGACCCAAAGCCTCTGATGGATATCTTGATAAATATCATAAGTTGAACCGGTGATTCCCGTTGGCAGAGCGGTAATTAATTCATTTAAACTTTTAAAACTTTCAGTAGTTACATCGAATTGAACAATACCTTGTTCAGTTGCCAACCAAATCTGATTATTTTTTTTGTCAATGTCTAATGCAACAACACTATTTTTCAAACTGTATTGCTGTTGATCAATTAAATATTGCTTTAACTTTCCTTGCTGATCTAAGCGCCATAAACCAAAATCGCTACCAATCCAAATTTCTCCATTAAAATATCCTGCAGCATATAAAGTGGCAGGCTCTAATTCTTGTCCATTTAATTTACTGAACTCTTCTGTATTTTTGTCATAAATCCAGATGCCATCTGCTACGATAATCCAAATTTGACCATTAGCCCCTTCAACAATTTCATTAACTGCATTGCCACTGATGTTGGGCAACTGGATTTCTTCAGCATAAACCAACCCTTCTATACCCGGCTTAAAAACATTCAATCCATCAAACTCTGTTCCAAACCAATACCAACCGTCTGCATCTTGTATGACAGAAAATACCGAATCTCCGGTTAATCGATAATCACTCTCACCATGGTGAGAAAAGAAATCAAATTCAATTAGATTGGGATTTAAATGATGAAGATTTGCGTTTGTGGCTATCCATACAATACCGGTACGATCTTGCAATAAGGCGTTAATTCTTTCCGCACCTTCTAGGCCATCTTTTCCTCGTCGACTAAAGTAGGAACGACTATTAACTGAATCTAAATCTATATGGAACAAGCCTTTGCGCTCAGTACCGATCCAGAAGGTTTCATCAGTACCTTGAATGATGCTACTAATCTCTAGAAACTGCTCATCAACTCCATATGCCGTAATATCTACTAAACTTAATTCTTGCGCAGTAATATTCCATAAGTAGAGCCCGCTGTTGCTTAATATAAATATTTCAGTTTCAGATTTTTTCTCAAACTGCTTAATACTACCAATAACATTCTTATTATCGATCTGCTGAAAGTAGCCCTTATCATTCAAAGTCGCTATTTTGCCGCCGCTAGTGCCTAAAAATGTATAACTTTTGGTATTGATAAGTGCAGTGACTTCTTGATTCGCCAAAGGAATATCGATTGCATTGGTTAAATTAATTGGTAAGAAACTCTTAGTATCCGCTTGAAAATACGAAACTCCATTTTCGGTTCCAATCCACATATCGCCAGTATAGGCCCTTGCGATACTTAAAATTTGGTTGCCTTTTAATGATTGCTCATTTGCTGGGTTATGATAAAAATTTTCAAACACGCCTTGCTCTTGCCAATAAACATTCAATCCATTATCAGTACCAATCCAAACATTGCCAAAAGAATCGACTTCTAAGACTCTGATTTCGTCAGAGCTTAAATTGTCAGTGCGTTTAAAGAATTGTTGGCTGTTATAGCCATCATAGCGATTTAGTCCGGCCGCAGTTCCAATCCAAATATAGCCCTTATCATCTTGAACTATATCTTTAATGGTGATGTGTGACAGTTCGCTTTCTATCTCAGCGACTTTCAAAGATCCTATTTGAGCATAAACAGAAACAGCGCTCTGCCAGCCAAAACCAACTAGCAGTAAGAACAGTAGCGTGGCACGCAAAGTGAGAGAAAACAATGGAGCCTTCATCAATCCTCTTTGATTGGTTATTTTTCTGCTTAATTGGTTATACAGTTTTAAACAATTTCTAATAAAAATCAAAGATATATACAGGCTTTTTAATTAAAAATTGATCATTTAAATTACTTTGCTTGCAAAGTCGCCAAAGTGTTCTTTAATTTTTGTATACTGCTATTGCTTTTAGCATCTGTTGCATACTTTCCTTTTACAATAAAAGTTGGAACATATTTCACTTGATAATAACGTGCCAACTCTTGTGATTGCTGCACCGCAGAAAGCAATTTCTTAGAGCTTAATGTTTTATCTAAATCTTTGCTATTCAGCCCTAACTCAGCCAGTGCTGCAGCCATCGCATTCAAATCAGTTGGATCGAGTTTTTTATCTAACAATAATTGCTTAAGCTTTGTTTGCAGCTCAAGATCCACTTCTAATAATTGCATCGCCACTAAGATTTTTGCCGCCGGTCGCCATTCGCTACGAGCAATTAATGGTAACGTTTTATAAGCGGAACCATCCATCTGCTGCTCGATCATTAGGCACGAATCACAGCCTAACCAGGTAAAATAAAGATTATCACTTTCTCTTACCTCATTTTCAGGTTTTAGCTCCCAATAAGTAGCCGCCATTATTACTCCAGAAAATAATGTCGAGGCTAATACAATCAAGCCAACAATGGTTTTATTCAATGCCATAATTTTATCTCTAAAAAATCAAAATTATTAATACACTATGCGCTTATCAAAAAATATTATTGCATAAAAAAAGGTAACCTTAGGCTACCTTTTGAAAGAATAACACGTAAATTCAATAACTATTAATGCAAACCTAGCATAAAGTTTGCCACTGCTTCAATTTGCTTATCTGACATACGAACCGCTATATCACGCATTACTGCATTTTCGTCATTATTACGCATGCCTGAAGCGAAAGCTTTTAATTGCTTAACTGCATACTCAGGAAATTGGCCAGAAACCGAAGGATAACCTGCAGCATTCAAACCTTGGCCTGTAGCGCCATGACAAGCCGCACAAGCCGGTACGCCACGCTCAGCATCACCTTGGAAATAAATTCTTTTGCCTAGCGCTAACAACTCTTCGTCAACACCACCAAGTTGAGTTTGTTGAGCTGCAAAAAATGCCGATATATCAGCCGCATCTTCTTCGCTTACGTTGCCCCACAAAGCTGCCATTTGGGCGCCAGCACGACCTTTGCCTGCTTCTTTAGCACCTAAACGGAAATCCTTGATCTGTTTCATCAGATATTTTTCATTCTGACCTGCTAATTTTGGCCAATCAGAGTTAACGCTATTGCCATCTTTACCATGACAAGCGGCACATTGTGCTGCTTTTTGTGCACCAGCAGTTGCATCGCCAGCTACCACTGAGCTAGAAAGCACTAAATTCGAACCTAATAATAAAGCTAAAAACGCTACTTTTTTCATTACACACCTTCAAAAACACAAATACGGCCAAGCTTTTATTGCTTGAAAACCAAAAATCTTGAGGAAAATACAAAAGTTCGGTGAATTATAGGGAACTAACCAGTAAAATGCCATCTTTGACTTCAAAAAATAACTCATATGAATTACCAGCAAGCTAAATACCTTTTAGGGGCAGCAAAACTTCATCAACTTCCAGAAGACATTGGGATTGAAGTCGCATTTGCCGGTCGTTCAAATGCCGGCAAGTCCAGTGCACTTAACACTCTGACTCAACAAAAAAGCCTAGCTCGAACCAGTAAAACGCCTGGTCGTACTCAGCTAATTAATGTATTCACATTAGATGAAGGCAGACGCTTAATTGACTTACCCGGCTATGGCTACGCCAAGGTTCCACAAGCCATGAAAGAGCAGTGGCAGGCTGAACTTGGTAAATACCTACGCACTCGGAAATGCTTGCATGGCCTAGTCCTGCTGATGGATATTCGCCATTTCTTAAAAGATACTGATGTACAAATGTTAGAGTGGGCTTCAAGTGTTGACTTACCGGTACATTGCTTATTGAGCAAAGCCGATAAATTAAAATCTGGTGCCAAATCTAAAGCCTTGATGCAATGCAAAAAACAGCTCAAGACGATTCATCCAAAAGCGAGCGTTCAAACCTTCTCTTCTCTTAAGCGCGATGGTCTCGATCAGCTTTTTGCGAAATTGGATAATTGGTATGAGCCGCCCATGCTGGATTAGTCTGCAAATATGAATCATCAACAAGCCAAGCAATTCATCCTCAGTAAGCCCGAAGCGATAGAAGATTATCCATTCGGTCCTGAGGTTGCGGTTTTCAAAATCAAAGGCAAAATGTTTGCAACTTTAGCGCTTGGCACTGGCAACGAAAAAAATACCCAAGGTAAAATGGCCGGCCATTGGTGCATGAACTTAAAATGCAAACCCGATCATGCGGATGCGCTTCGCTCTATCTTTCCTGCGGTAATTCCGGGCTACCATATGAATCGCAGCCATTGGAACACCATAATACTGGATGGCACAATTCCTAGCGCTGAAATCCAAAATATGATTAACCACTCTTATTCACTTATAGTGAAAAGCCTTAAAAAATCAGAACGCGAAGTACTGGAACTGCATTACAGCAAAGAAGATTTATATCTTTAAACTCGATTATCGACTGCTAATAAAGATTATTGACATGAATTAAAAAAGGGGCTCAAAAAGAGCCCCTAAAAAGACAGTCGACTTGGGGAGGTCAAACTGTAATACCCGCAAGAAGGAGGGAGTCGCGGGAAGGGCATTCATTGCCCTTATATATACTGACTGTTCAACCTGGAAAAACGTTTCAAATTTTTTGTAAGACTTTTGTAAAGAGTTGTATCACCATTGTAAAATCAAGACTTTACTCTCATCTTTCCTTTTGCAGATCGGGTTTAATGGGCTTGATCCCAGTTGTCACCTACCCCAACATCAGCGATCAATGGTACTGATAATTGAACGACTGAACCCATGATAGCTGGGATCTTTTCTTTCGCCATCTCAATCAAATCATCTCTAACTTCAAACACCAATTCATCATGCACCTGCATAATCATCTTGATACCTTCTTGTGCTTGTAACCACTCACCAACCTTGAGCATCGCTAATTTAATAATGTCAGCTGCGCTACCTTGCATTGGTGCATTAATCGCCGTTCGCTCAGCGCCTTTTCGACGCAGCCCATTCTTTGAGTTTATTTCAGGCAAGTACAAACGACGGCCAAATAAAGTTTCAACATAACCAAGCTCGGCTGCCTTTTCCTTAGTAGATTCCATATAAGTTTCTACCCCTGGATAACGTGCAAAATAAGTATTGATGTAATCCTGAGCAGTATTGCGATCGGTATCGATTTGTTTTGCTAAACCAAATGCTGACATGCCATAAATCAAGCCAAAGTTAATTGCTTTGGCATTCCGCCTTTGGTTTGTCGTCACCTCATCAATTGCAACATCAAAAACTTCAGCTGCCGTTGCAGAGTGCACATCTAAATCATTGGCAAATGCATTAAGCAGACCTTCGTCTTGCGATAAATGAGCCATAATTCTTAATTCGATTTGCGAATAATCCGCCGCTAAAATTTGATAACCCTTAGGAGCGATAAAAGCTGTTCTTATGGAACGCCCTTCTTTGGTTTTAATAGGGATATTTTGCAAATTAGGATCTTTAGAAGACAAACGGCCTGTGGCAGCCACCGCCTGATGATAAGAGGTATGCACTCTGCCTGTAGTGGCATTGATCATCTTTGGCAATTTATCGGTATAGGTAGACTTTAGTTTAGACAAGCTTCGATGCTCTAAAATTAATTTTGGTAATGGATAGTCTAAAGCCAATTCATGCAGTACTTCTTCAGCGGTAGACGGTTGCCCTTTTGGCGTTTTCTTAATGATTGGCAAACCTAGCTTTTCAAAAAAGATCGCTTGTAATTGTTTTGGCGAACCTAAATTAAATTCTTCGCCCGCAATCTCGTAGGCCTCACGTTCTAACTCAACTAACCGCTCTCCAAACTGATGGCTTTTTACGCCCAATAAATTGCCGTCAACCAAAACGCCATTCAATTCGATATCAGACAAGACTTTTAATAGCGGCATTTCAATTTCTTCAAAAATTTGCTTCGGACCTTCTGCTGCTTTTAATTCTGGCCATAATTTTTGATGCAGCTTTAAAGTGATATCAGCGTCTTCTGCGGCATAAGGAGAGGCTTGTTCTAGATTGATTTGATCAAAGGTTAATTGGGCCTTACCTTTTCCTGCAATTTCTTCGAACTTTATATTGGCATGGTTTAAATGATGCAGCGCCAAGGTATCCATATCATGACGAGAAGCTACGCTATTTAAACAGTACGACTCCAGCATAGTATCGAATTCTATACCGCCAAGTTTAATTTGGTATTTATCTAAAACACTTTTGTCATATTTTAAATTTTGCCCAACTTTTTTATGCTCTTCACTTTCCAATAGCAATTTCATTTCTGATAATACCCAGTCTCGCTCTAGCTGTTCTGGAGCGCCCATATAACTATGGGCCACAGGTAAATAAGCGGCTTCAGTTTCGCCATTATCATTCTCAAAGGCAAAAGACATACCGACCAATTCTGCTTCCACATAATCCAAGCTGGTAGTTTCGGTATCAAAAGCAAACAGTTCGGCCTTCGTTAGCTTTTGTAACCATTTGGCAAAATGCTCTTTATCAAAAATTGTTTCATATTTTGAACGATCAATTTGCAGGCTATTTTCTTCTGCCGCACTTTCATCGCTTTGCTCACCTTTTGCCTGTAGCACCTCAGTTAACCAACGCTTAAACTCCATATCGCCATAAAGCGTTTTTAACTCTTCAAGATTTGCTTCTTCCACTTTTAACTCTTGCGGAGTTTTTTCTAGCTCGCAATCTAACTTTATGGTCGCCAGTTCATAAGAAAGCGGCAACTGCTCTAACGCCGAGCGTAAATTTTCGCCAATTTTTCCGCCTACCTTATCTGCGTTATCGATAACACCTTGCATACTCTCGTATTCAGCCAACCATTTAACCGCAGTTTTCGGACCACACTTATCAACCCCAGGAATATTGTCGACCTTATCGCCTACCAACGCTAAGTAATCGATAATCTGCTCAGGCTTTACTCCAAATTTTTC
The DNA here is from genome assembly GCA_947498625.1 of uncultured Kangiella sp. Taxonomy (GTDB): domain Bacteria; phylum Pseudomonadota; class Gammaproteobacteria; order Enterobacterales; family Kangiellaceae; genus Kangiella. The sequence continues at coordinate 111,714 of CANMKR010000001.1, forward strand.
GATCACTCTTTCGCGGTCAGTAATAGGATTATTCTTATCCATGGTATTAATCAGAGTTACATGCTCTGTCACCAGTTGTGCCATATCTTTATCGCCAGTAGAAATGATAGTTTCTATGCCAGACCGGCTGGCTTGATCGGCCAAAGTGCCAATCACGTCATCAGCCTCTACGCCATCAATCACTAATAATGGCAGGCCCATAGCTTTTACAATCTCATGAATAGGGGCTATCTGTTCCCGCAATTCTTCAGGCATTGGGGGGCGATTCGCTTTATATTCTGGATAAAGGTCATTCCTGAAAGTCTTACCCTTAGCATCAAACACTACCGCCATATGGCTTGGTTGATATTCATTGATTAAACTCTTCAGCATATTGATAACGCCAAACACTGCGCCTGTCATCATGCCCTTCGAGTTAGTCATACGCTGTAATTGAGGCACATGGAAAGCTCTAAAAAGGTATGAAGAGCCATCGACTAGGATAAATGGGGATTTATTATCTGACATTACACAAATTCTTTTTTATTGATTAGGCTTAGTGTAACTCAAGCTCCAAGCTAGGCACAATTCAAACAACAATAGAATAGCTGGTTTTCAATTACCCTGAGTAAGCGATCTCTTAATTGAGCGCTTTAATAAAGTATGCCGACTGCTCTAAAGATGATCTGGCGGCTTTAGATAAAGAAGGACTGAATTGATGCACATGCCAAAGCTGTTCTTCAATATGTAGATCTACATCTACACCCTCTGCTTCTAACTTAGCAAACAGTTGCTGACTATCCTTTAATAGTATTTCTTGTTCACCCGCTTGAATTAAGGTTCTAGGAAATTGCTCAAACGATTGCTCTAAAGGGTTGGCGGTTTTATTGCCAGCCATGTATAACTTAGCCAATCGATGTAGCCATTGTGGTTTCAATAAAGGATCTTTGGATTTTTGCCAATCTTTTTGACTGTAATTTCTTTCAATATCCAGCCAAGGTGAGATTAAATACAAAGCCGCCGGCATATTTTTAACTTTGCCGCAGATTTTTTGTAAGCCATTTACGACTATTCCCGCACCTGCAGAATCACCTGCCAGAATAATTTTATGCTCGGGATAATTTCCCAACAGCCATTGATAGGCGCTTTCAAAATCTTCTAATGCCGCAGGATAAGGATTTTCTGGTGCTCGCCTATAATCAACACTAATTAATTCTGCGCTCGCATAATCCGACAGATGCGAGCAAAGATCTCTGTGCGAGCGCGATGAGCCAATGGCATAGCCACCACCATGAAAATAAAGAATAACCGAATTGGATGTTTCTTTTGGGGTAAATTTTCTACCTTGAATTAAGCCCATTTCGATTTTTTTACAAACCAACTCCTTAGGCATAGGAGCAAATCCACCTAACAGATTTAATACGCCTCGCTGAATAATGATCGGCATCCAATTATTTAAAATAGTATAGGAAACCAAGCGGTTTATATTTCTTAATAGATTGACAGGTAAATTTAATTTCATCAGCTACTCTTATTCATTTGCTCTTTGTTAGCATCATAATCCGATAGATTGATTTTCTTCACTGCCTTGCGATATAGAAAACTAAAACCCGGCCAATTACTGGTGTTTTTACCCTCTTTAGTGAGATACCAACTATTGCAACCACCGGCATTCCATACAGTATTTTTTAGCTTCTTTTGGATTTTGCTATTAAAACTTTTTAGGCTTGAAGCCTTAACATCCAAGTAATCAGCAGCGGATTTTTCTTTATAGTCCATATACTGCAAGATATAATCCATTTGCCCTTCTAAGGTGTAGATTATCGAATTATGACCGCTATTGGTATTAGGGCCATACATCATTAGCATATTCGGAAAACCGTTAATAGCCATACCTAAATAGGCTTCAGCTCCATCCCTCCAACTTTGATTCAAATCTTTATTAGCTAAGCCTTGAATCTCCAAAGGCGCTAAAAAGTCTTCAGTCCTGAATCCCGTGGCAAAGATAATCGTATCCACTTTTATCAACTCGCCATCGCTGGTGTTAATACCACCATTACTAAGAGTATCGATAGTTTCTGTACTCAACTTAACATTGGGTAAATTCAGCGCAGCATAATAGTTATCACTAATTAATACCCTTTTACAGGCTATCTGGTAATTAGGGGTTAATTTTTTTCTCAATGCAGGATCTTTTATTATTTTCTGCATTTGCATTTTCCATTGCAGCTGCGGCAGTTTCCGCATCCATTGCTGACCACCAAAAGCAATCGATCTGAATTCATGAACCAGATAAATCGATAGGCGAGATAATTTTAAAAGCCAAGGCCAACGGTTAAATCTTTTTATCTGGCTTGGGCTATATTCTTTATCCGGTTTATGCAAAATATAAGGCGCGGTTCGTTGCAACAAATGTATCTGCTTAGCTTCCTTGGCTATTACTGGAACTAATTGTATTGCGCTAGCGCCAGTTCCAATCACTGCTACGCTTTTATTGCTAAAGTCGTAATCAACTGGCCAGTGAGCGGTATGAAAGCTATCACCTTTAAAGTTTTCTACGCCTTTAATGGACGGAATAGCCGGCAAACTTAACTGGCCCATAGCAGGTATCAGGTAGGTCGCTTGGTATTGAGTGCCGCATTTTGTGGTGACATCCCAAACGCCCTTATCCTGATCAAACTTTGCACTAACCACTTCATGCTTAAATTCTATATGCTCGTTTAACTGATGCTTGGCGACACAATTTTCTAAATACACTTTGATTTCTGATTGCGGCGAATAGCGTCGTGACCAATTTGGGTTTGGCTCGAATGAAAAAGAGTATAGATGCGAAGGAACATCGCAAGCCGCGCCCGGATAAGTGTTATCCCTCCAAACACCAGCCACTGAGTCGGCTTTTTCAAGAATGACGAAATCATGACGGTTAGCTTGTTTAAGCTTAATTGCTAGCCCTATCCCACTAAAGCCACTACCGATAATTAGAGTTTCATATTTTTTCATTGGTTTGCCGCTCTCTTTATTATCTATCACTACTTATTGATTTTGTTAGGTTATACTAGGATTAATCTTTATAAACCGCCAGCCATATGCCTGTTTTTTCTGACTTATTTACCAAAGAGTTAATCGCTGATCCAGAATCAGAGAATTTTATACGGCAGGTTAGTACAGCCAATTTTTCTTATTGTCAGCCAGTGCAACCAAAAGCTCCTAACTTATTAAGCTATTCAAAGGAAGTGGCGGAGTTGCTACAGATCAATACTTCCAATTCTTTATCAGCAGAATGGCAAGCTATTTTAGCTGGCGCAAAGCTGGCAGAAAATTCAAAACCTTTTGCCATGCGCTATGCGGGACATCAATTTGGTAACTGGGCAGGACAGCTGGGTGATGGGCGCGCCATAAACCTTGGTAATCTAGTCGTCAATGACCAATCCTTTGAGCTGCAACTTAAAGGCGCAGGCCCAACGCCTTATTCGCGCGCAGGTGATGGTTTTGCGGTTTTGCGCTCTTCAGTTCGCGAATACTTATGCAGTGAAGCCATGCATCACTTAGGGATCCCAACGACTCGTGCCTTGTCACTGATGACCAGTGGCGATAGCGTTACCCGTGATATGTTTTATGATGGCCATCCAGAAAAAGAAATTGGCGCCATTGTTTGCCGGGTCGCGCCTTCTTTTATCCGTTTTGGTAACTTCCAAATCCATGCCGCCTACCAAGAATTGGATCTTTTAAAGCAGCTCGCTGACTTTACTATTCGCAACTATTTCTCACACCTTATACCGCAATCAGGCTCTATAACCAGAGAGACTTATATCGCCTGGTTTAATGCAGTCAGTCATAGTACTGCTGATATGATTGTGCACTGGCAAAGAGTGGGCTTTGTGCATGGCGTGATGAATACCGACAATATGTCTATTCATGGTTTAACTATTGATTATGGGCCTTATGGTTTCTTAGATAATTTTGATCCCGACTGGACGCCAAATACCACTGACGCACAAGGCAAGCGCTATCGTTATGCCAACCAACCTTATATAGCCCATTGGAATTTAGTCAAACTCGCGGAAGCCATTTATCCTTTAATAGAAGATGCGAAACCTTTAGAAGATATTTTAAATCAATTCCCACCATATTATGAAGATCAATGGCAAAACATGATGGCCCGTAAGCTTGGGCTTGATTCTGTTTCAGAACAAGATTCCAGCTTGTTTAAAGATCTCGAAAAGCTACTCGCCATGGTAGAAACGGATATGACCATTTTCTATCGGGAGCTAGCGAAATTTGATGGCCAATTAGATTCGATTACCTCACTAACAGCTGCGGCTTATTATGATCCTCAATCTTTATCAAAAGATTATTTAAAAGCTCGTAATCATTGGTTTTTAGCTTATAGCGCTCGCTTGCAACAAAATTCGATTAACCAGGCAGACAAAGTCGCATTAATGAATAGCACCAATCCAAAATATCTATTACGCAATTTTTTATCGCAAGTCGCCATTGATAAAGCCGATACTGGCGACTTCTCGGAAATAGAAACACTGCTAGAGATAATGCGCAATCCTTACGCTGAGCAGCCTCAACATCAAGATTATTATTCAAAACGCCCAGAATGGGCCCGCCATAAAGCCGGCTGCTCAATGCTTAGTTGTAGCTCTTAAATAAAACCATTAGAAATCAATGTGAAATTTTTTTAGATATTCTTTCCATTCTGCTTTATTCTTGATTTAACGAATCAGCGGAATAACAACAATGATAATAATTTTTATATTGCTCGGTCTTTTTATTGGCGCCGCTATTGCCAGTATCGGAGGAGCTATTTTGGGGGGAACCTTAGGCTTAATAACTGGAATGTTAGTTCAGTTAAAACAACGCTTTGCAGAGCTATCAAAAAAGCACTCTACTCTAGACGAACAGTTTAAAGCGCTTAGTCGCCACTATGAAAAGCATCAATTTAATATTAATCAAACTGTACCTCTAAACACTCAATCTGAGCAGTCTCCTCAAGATCTTCACTCTGAGCCAATTCCGCAAACTGAGCAGCAGGAAAACACTGCTAAAGAAAAAGAGGCTTCCTTTGATATTTTTGAAGACTTTGAACAAGAATCATCAGCGCCGATACCGCTTCAATCCAAGCAAGCAGCGACTAAAATTAGCACTAAGCCGGCCACTAGAGTTCACTTTGATAATGAATTAAACAACAATCTTAATACGGCAACTAAGCAGTCAAACCCTCAATCAAGACCTAAGAAAAATGTAGCAGAACCGGCAATTATTGGCTTCGTGAAAAAGTTTTTCTCAGAAGGAAACCCTATCGTTAAAGTCGCCAGTATCGTCTTATTTTTCGGTGTTGCTTTTTTATTAAAGTATGCAGCCGAACAGAATTATATCCCAATCGAATGGCGTCTAACCTGTGTCGCACTAGTTGCGGTGGGTTTGCTGGTTTGGGGAATAAAACTAATAAAGAAAAACCGACAATACGGACTTGTAGTTCAGGGTTTAAGTATTGGTGTCTTATATTTAACCTGCTATGCCGCTAGCGGACTTTATTCTTTACTACCGTTACCCATTGCCTTTTCTTTATTGCTAGTCATCGCCATACTAGGCGCAGTACTCGCCATAAAGCAAGACTCTCCTTCTCTTGCAATTATCGCGATTATCGGCGGTTTCTTAGCTCCAATTCTAACTTCTAGCGGTAGCAACGCTTACATTAAGTTATTCAGTTACTATGCTGTGCTCAATGTTGGAATATTAATTATTAGCCTGTTCAAATCATGGCGATATTTGTGTTGGCTGGGTTTTATTTTTACTTTCGTGATCGGTAGTTTGTGGGGCTATAAGTCTTACCAGCCGGAATACTTTTCAACTACAGAACCTTTTTTGTTATTCCACTTTTTACTTTATCTCAGTATTCCCATTTTATTTCTGCGCAAAAAATACGCTCCTGAAAAACCGATCGTACAAACGAGTTTAGTGTTTGCTCTGCCTACCATCAGCTTTTTACTACAACTCTACTTAGCTCGAGATTTTATCAATGGCGATACATTCTCTGCTCTTGGTTGGTCAATCTGTTATTTCGTTGCCAGCTTTGTTATCTACAAACTTAAGAATAAATCCGAAGCAGAAGGGAAAAATTTATTAACCTCCTATATCGCTATAGGTGTTATTTTCTTTTCTATTTATATTTTCTACTTGTTCGAACAAGACATTACCTCGATTTTATGGTCATTAGAGGCTGTTGGTCTCACCTGGTTAGGGCTACGCCAAAAAGAGTGGCTACCTAAACTAGCAGGACTGGCATTAATTGCTTTATCCACTTTCTTATATTTAGAGAATTATTCTCAATATTTAATAGTCAAACCATTCTTAAATGCTAGCTTTTTAAGTGGGCTAATATTAACCGTTTCAGCTCTAACCATTGGTTATTTTTATCATAACGCCATTGCTCAAAAATCTGACCAAGAACCAAGCGATTTTATTCAGCACAATGCTACATTAATTTCTTCACTACTATTGGTATTCTTTAGTTTCTTTATAGCACTGCTTGGTTTCTTCGAGCTGCAGAGTTTTGATAAACCTAGTATCCTACTTAATGGCTTTATACTTTTTATTGCTCTAGTTGCCAGCATCTACTTTTTCATTGCTAATGCCATTAACTGGAAACAACTTAGTAATTTATCGCTTGCCATTATCCCGCTCGTAGCCCTTGCGGCCATTGCTCTATTTGTAAATGATCCCTATCAAAATCCATTAGCGCATATTGGCTATATCTCTTTCCCAATCGCAATCTTGAGTGGCTATTATTTTAACAAGACATCGGTAAAAAGCAGTTTAATCGATAATAATTTCTATCAGCTATTTCTCAGTATACTAATTTTAGTTACTACATTTATTGTCAGCTGGCTGTTGGCAGTTTATGCCCAAAAGCTTTCTGTTAATGGCCATTGGTATCCGATAGTGTTTGGGATTATCCCTGCGGTGAGTTTCTACTTGTGCCATCTTAAAAGTCTCAAACTGAAAACTGGTGATCTTGATAAAATTCCTTTTAATATTGCTTCTAAGATTTTATTAGCTTATGTAGCTTTATGGTTATTAATTACCACCTTCAGTATTTTACACCCAGAAAATTTGCCTTTTGTAAGTATTTTGAATCCGCTCGATATTAGCCATATGGTTATCATCTTCCTTATTTACAAAATGATAACTTCTGAGCCTGATAATTATGCCTTGCAGGCGATTAAATCACCGCCATTTAGATATATTTTGCCGGCAGCATTGTTCGTCTGTATCAATATGTTAGTAGCGCGCAGCTATCATCATTATTCCGAGACGCCTTTTACTATGGTTGATTTGATGCAAGCACCTAACTTTTTACTCACCCTAACGATCCTCTGGTCGCTGCTTGCCATTGTTGTTATGTACCTTGCAAAAACCAAACAATCTCGTACCTTTTGGTTCACAGGAGCTGCTTTATTAGTAGCAATATTGCTTAAACTAATTACGTTTGATATGGCTGACTCTGGTACGCTAGCCCGCATTTTATCTTTCTTAATTGTTGGCACTATTATGTTGGCGATTGGTTATTTCGTACCGCTGCCACCCGAGGAAGAGAAAGAGCAAGTTAATCCCTAAAGATCAAAGGCCTCATCAGAGGCCTTTTTATCATGAGTAAAGATTTTTATTTTTTAGTCATGATATTAGTATTGCCATGTTGAGTTATTGCCAACTGCCTTTTTTCCGCATCGAATTTGATACTGATCCCTGCCAAGCTAAACGTGAACTCTGTTTCTGATACGGCCGTCAATGGAAATGCGGATTGACCCGTCGCTTGCGCTTGAAACTTACCATCTGTTATTAACACTTCAATATCTAATGGGAAGTCATCCGATTTATAAAGACCCACATAAGACTTCAAAATACCTTCTGAAACCTTTATTTTTTTCTCAGCACTGGCTTTAGATTTTTCTACAAAGATGTCTACTCGACCTCCTTGTTTGATCAAAAATTCTTTACTGCTAGGATCAAACTCCATTTCGATGCCAGCAGCTTCAAATTCAAATTTATCTTTATCGATTGCAGTTAATGGGAAAGCTCCTTGTCCATCGGCTTGAGCTTTTAATTGCTCACCATCGAGCATGACTTTTATTCCTAAAGGATGGGTATCGCTACTATAGTCTCCAATATATTGTTTTAATTCTTTTTCCGTTAACTGAAGAACTTTAAACTCTGGGATCACAACTGGATGACCAAAAGCTGCATTAGTCAAAGTTCTAAAGATCTTACTACCATCATATAAATCTGCATTTAATAAGCTGGTTATACCAATTTTTTGCTTAGGAAAATACATCATGCCTGAAGAGAACAGTTCAATACGACCATTATGCCAATAGCCCACATACTCTTTGTCATCTAATTCAATCGTCCTTTTGAAAATACCAAAACCGTAAGTATCTTTAACATCTATCATTTTATTCAATAAGTCTTTAGTGATTAACTTACCATCAAACAACCCTTTAAAAAATAGATTCAAATCGTGAGTTGTAGATACTATCGCCCCAGCCGCATCCGCTGTAGACATATCCCATTGCTCTGTTGCAACAAATTTACCTAATTTTTGATAAGGGAAAACTTCATTTTTTTCAGGTTCGGTTTTTTCTTCTAGATAGGTGGCTTTTAAATTCAGTGGTTTTGCTATTTTTTCAGCAACTAAAACGCCATAATCTTTGCCCGTAATTGCCTCAAGGATATAACCTAGCAATAAATAGTTGCTGTTACTGTATTCACCACGTTCACCAGGTTCAAATGCTGGCTTATAGGCTTTGATCCTTTCGACCATCGCTTTATTTGATTGCGCTTTCTGAAAATAACTAAAAAACTCTTGATGATTTGTATAATTAAAAATTCCTGAATGATGGTTGAGCATCATTTCTATGGTGATTTGATCTGCATTTTGTATTTCAGGAAAAAACCTTGCCAGTTTAGTGTCTAAAGCCAGCTTACCTTCTTCAACTAGTTGCAAGACAAGCGTTGCAGTAAAGGTTTTGGTTATTGAGCCAATTTTATATCGATGTGCGACTTTCTTCTCTTCTACTTTACCATCCACAGACAAATAATTTTTGCTGTAAACATTTTTGCCGTCTTGATAGATTGCAAAAGAACCAAGCACCTTTTCCTTTTCAGCTAATGCTGCAAAATATTTATCTAACTGCTCGTATTTATTCGTCATAGTATTTATTGAACTTTGTTTATTAGAGGCTGCAGCAGTCGAGTTTTCCTCGGCAACAGAAATCGATGACAAGCTTGCCATTAGCAATATTGATAATAGTTTTCTTTTCATTTTTTGTATCCTTCTCGTTAACTGTTATTAATAATAACGAAAAAGTATTAAAAAAAATTCCCTTTTCTGCTGCAAAAATGTTTCAAAAGGTGTTCTCAGCAATTTCTCCTCGATATAGTGCAATTCATTGGATCATTCACCCATTTTTCAGTATCTTGGAAGTCCATAATTGATAGATTATCCACACACTCACAATTTCTGTGGATAACTCTGTGATAAAAATTTTAAAAAACGACAAAAAATTGGAGTCTAAAGGTAAGAATGCGTCCAAGAGCTTTTTTAGATAAACAATAAACTCAATCAAAACAATAGGTTATAAAATTATCTGAAAGTTTATTATGAAGTCGCTATAGTTTCATAAGCAGCCTTAACCTGTGGAAAAGCACCTTTGTGCATTTCCTAAACAATCATAATGCAAACATTTTTTCTTATTCTTAAATCATTTATTTCAGTCATTGATTGGATTATTGAATGGGCCGGCAAAATCATTGCTTGGTTAACGCTTTTTATGGTTCTAGCCGTTGTATTGGTGCTTATTTTCCGTCATGGCTTCGATCTCAGCGCCATTCCGCTCAAAGAGTCAGTCACCTATATGCATGCCATTGTCTTTATGCTTGGAGCTGCTTATACCTTAAAGCATGATGAGCATGTTCGGGTCGATGTGTTTTATCAGAAATTCAGCCCACAAAAAAAATCTTGGGTTGAAATCCTAGGCTTTGTATTTCTATTAACACCAGTATCTTGGTTTATCTATTACTACTCTTACCATACGGTGGTCTTTAACTGGGCGCTTAAAACCGGCTCTAATGATCCTGGCGGTATTCCTTTTTTGTATCTACTGATGGGTTTATTGCTCATTTTACCGCTAAGCTTATTCTTACAAGGCTTGGCCAATGCCCTGCGTAACCTACTATTTTTATTAGGCCAAATCGATAATCCGCATAAGAACTCCCATACTAACGGTCAAGCTAACATTCAGGAGCAGGGTCATGTTTGAGCTATTGATTGATCTGTTACCTCTGCTGTTATTCGCCACTGTGTGCTTGGTGCTTTTATTTGGTTATCCCGTGGCCATCAGCTTAGCAGGCGTTTCATTACTATTCGCCGCACTTGGCGTTTTCTTAGGAGTGATCGAGCCTACTCGCTTTAATTTCTTAGGTGGCCGTTTATTCAAAATAATGGAGCGGGGCACCTTAATCGCTGTTCCACTGTTTATCTTTATGGGACTCATGCTTGAGCGAGCTAAAATTGCCGAAAATCTCTTAGAGTCGATGGCTACCCTATTTGGTAAATTACGCGGTGGTATGGGCATTGCGGTAACATTAGTCGGCATGTTGCTCGCTGCCAGCACCGGAATTGTCGGCGCTACGGTTGTCACCATGGGCTTATTGTCCTTACCTGCTATGTTAAAGCGCGGTTACCAGCCGGAATTATCTACGGGTGTTATTTGTGCTTCTGGTACTTTAGGACAAATTATTCCACCCTCCATTGTCTTAGTCCTGCTTGGCGATGTACTAGCTAACGCCATGACTGAAGCTAAAGGACAAGGGCTGAAAACCGACCAAGTAGCCTCTATTGGCGATCTATTTATGGGCGCCATTATTCCAGGCATGCTACTGGTTATTTGTTACATGATTTATGTGGCTTTCACTGCTTGGCGTCACCCAGAACGAGCGCCAGCAATTAAGCAAGACCAATCGATAAGCACTCGCCAAATTTATATCGCTGCACTTAAAAATTTAAGCTTGCCGTTGATACTCATCGTCGCTGTGCTAGGTTCCATTTTGAAGGGTTATGCCACCCCAACTGAAGCCGCCGCTATTGGCGCTTTAGGTGCAATTCTATTAGCCATTGGCCGCAAACAATTTTCTCTTTCTCGATTGCAAGATGTCATGCGCACCACTGTTAAAACCACTAGCATGGTCTTTTTAATTTTAATTGGCGCTTCAATCTTTTCTTTAGTCTTTCGATTGTTAGGTGGCGATGAGATGATTCATCATTTCTTTAGTCAACTACCCGGCGGGCTCTTTACCGCATTACTCATCGTAATGATCGTAATGTTCTTACTCGGTTTTATTTTAGACTTTATCGAAATTACTTTTGTGATAGTACCTATAGTGGGGCCCGTTTTATTATTAATGGGCGCTGATCCTATTTGGTTAGGAATATTAATTGCGATTAATTTACAAACATCATTCCTAACGCCACCCTTTGGATTTGCTCTCTTTTACCTGCGCGGGGTAGCTCCACCGGAAGTCACTACGCAACATATTTATCGTGGCGTGATTCCTTTTATTATTATTCAAATCCTAGTTCTGATGTTAATCGCAGCCTGGCCTTCGCTTGCCACTTGGCTTCCAACGGTGATGGGTTAGCAAATGTCTGCAAGACCTATAGGTATTTTTGATTCTGGCGTAGGCGGCCTTTCCATTCTAAAGGCTATCAAACAACAGCTACCCGATGAAAATTTGCTTTACTTTGCAGACTCGCAATACGCTCCTTATGGTGAACTGGATGAAACAATATTGAAGCAGCGCTGTTTATTTATTGCGGATTTCTTTATTCAAAAAAATGCTAAAGCGATGGTGATTGCCTGTAACACTGCTACTGCATTAATGGCCGAATGGTTAAGAGCTGAATATGATATCCCTATCATTGCTATTGAACCTGCAATTAAACCCGCTGCACAAATCACCAGAACCAATGCCATCGGCGTTTTTGCAACACAACACACTTTAAACAGTGAACGATATAATTCCTTATTAGAGCGTTTTGCAAAAGATAAAACCGTTTATCAATCAGCCTGCGAAGGATTTGTTGAGCAGGTTGAAAAAGGTGAGCTAAACTCCTTAAAAACGATTGCCTTAATTGAACAATATTTATTGCCCATGTTGGATAACAATATCGATACCTTAGTTTTAGGCTGTACTCACTATCCTTTTTTAAGTGATGCTATTCAATCCGTTGCCGGCCAACACCCCTTAACCATTGTTGATAATGCTAATGCTGTTTCCTTGCAGGCTACCCGTGTCTTAACTGAACTGGGCTTATCAAATTTAAAACCGCATGAATCGGATGAGTTCTTTTCCAGCTCTAATTCACAGTCATTACAAGAAGTGTTTTCTAAGCTATTACTCAATAACACTCATGTAAATTATATTGCAGATTAATAGCAATCCCATTAGCGACTGAATGTGCTGATTATATTTAAGAAATGCATAAGCCAGCCCTTTACTCTTTTCTTCGTTTAAAGAACCTAAATAACTTTTAATCTGTCTATCTTGTTTAGAAGGCATTATCTCAGCGGCTTCATCGATCGTTGGTAACACCCGATTAAAGTACAAGTAATTACCAATCACAATAACAACCATAAATATAATGATAGTTATCCAAAACAACAGCATTAGCTTCGAGCACTATAATAACTTTGTTCAGAAATTTTATGCCATTGACGCGCTTCATCTCTAAATTTAATAAATGAATTTAAAATTCGTTTATCTAAATCAGTATTTGCTTGCTCAGCCAGCATTTCATCGGAAATAGTCGCTAATTCGTTTAACACATCTTGCGGTAACTCTTTTAGTATAACGCCATGCTTTTCTACTAATGTCTTCAGTGCTTCATTATTACGTGCTGTAAATTGCGAAAGCATATCGGCATTAGCAGTACGACAAGCATTAGTCACGACTTGCTGTAAATCTTCGGGCAACTCTTCATAAGCCTTTTTATTAATTATGGCTTCTAGCGTGGTTCCAGGCTCATGCCAACCAGGATGATAATAATATTTTGCAGCCTTAAATAAGCCAAAGGCTAAATCATTATAAGGGCCGACCCATTCAGCGGCATCTATTACCCCTGTCTCTAGTGAGGTAAAAACTTCTGAACCTGGCATCAATACTGGAATACCACCAGCACGTTTCCACACTTCACCGCCTAAGCCAGGGATCCGCATTTTTAATCCTTTCACATCTTCTAAAGAATTAATTTCTTTGTTAAACCAACCTGCCATTTGCACGCCAGTATTTCCCGCTGGCTCAGGTATTAATCCGACAGGTCCATACAACTCGCGCCATAACTCTATGCCGCCGCCATGCAATAACCAGCCATTCATTTCTTGTGCATTTAAACCAAAAGGTACTGCGGCAAAGAAAGGCGCCATATTGAGTTTGCCGCGCCAATAATAAGCTGCGCCATGCCCCATGTGTGCAGCACCAATTGCTACTGATTCAAATGCTTGTAAAGCTGGTACTAGCTCACCAGCGCCATATACTTTGACCCGCATACGACCGCCGCTCATGCTATTAATCAACTGCGCTAAATATTCAGCGCCTTCACCCAAACCGGCAAAGTTTTTTGGCCAAGTGGTCACCATAGTCCACTCAATAACTTTACCCTTAAAAGCTTTCTTTACTGAAGTTTTGTTATCTTCAATTTGTTCTGGTTGTTGACCTTTGCCACAAGCTGTTAAGCCAACCGCTGCAGCCGACAGACCTAAGGTATTTATAAATTTTCTTCTTTTCACGGATCGAATATCCCTTAAAAACTACTGGCAACAATGTACCTACTATAATAGGCTATGGCAAATTATTAAAAATGAATTAAAGGCTTTTGAATGTCTAGCTTTATTAATATTTATGAGAATGCTTTGTCTCCAGAATTTTGTCGTGCTTGTATCGATAAGTTTGAAAAAAGTTCGCACAAACATCAAGGAGAAACCGGCCAGGGCGTTGATAAGATTAAGAAAAACAGTTTGGATTTGACCTGTACTAATTATCCCGATGAATGGAATGATGAGATGCAGCACGTTAAGCAAGTTGTTTTAAAAGGCTTAATTCATTATGTTCGACAAAATCCATTTCTGTTAGCAGGTGCTGTTTCGCTGATGTACCAAAACCAAGATGGTGGTATGGAGCAATTAAGTTATGTCGACGTTGAACAAATGGATGACGAAGCCTTGGGTAACTTTATTGGCGCTGTCTATCGTTTAGGTTCTGTAAATCTACAAAAGTACCATAAAGGTGAAGGCGGCTATTTCCATTGGCATTCCGAGCATTATCCACACCCAACAGATCCCCACCAAGATTCACTGCATAGAACCTTGGTCTGGATGTTTTATTTAAACGATGTTGAAGATGGAGGAGAAACTGAGTTCTTCTACCAAAAATTCAAAAGTAAACCTAAACAAGGTTCTTTGGTTATTTTCCCCGGTGATTTTACCCATACTCATCGTGGTCAAAAACCTGTATCTAATGATAAATACATTTTCACTAGTTGGGTCTTGTATAACCGCGCGCAAGATATGTACGGTGAAGCGAAATAATCATTTCTCTATCATAAAAAAAGCGCTCTTAATGAGCGCTTTTTTTTCTAACTATATTTAAGTGCTATATATTTAAAGCACAATAATTGGATAAGAACCGCCTCGACCATCACTGACTGAACCATCGGTTCTTGAACTTCCCATCATCAATACCGCGCAAGCATGCGGAGATGCCATTGAAGTACCTGAAATGGTATTAGTTCCACCACTTTTCCATAATGAAAAAATACCTGAACCTGGCGCTGCATAATCTACATCATTTCCATAGTTGGAATAGGATGCCCAAGTATCGCCTTGCCCCATAGCGGCGATGGTATAAACATTATTGCCATTGGCGCTTGCTGGAGAGAAGCCGCTTGCGTTGCGAGCATCATTACCTGCTGCAATCACAAAATGCGCATTAGTACTTCTTGCTGCAGCCTCAACAGCGGCATTAACAGCTCCGTCTGCTGGTCCGCCTAAACTCATGTTCACGCAATCACCTGATCCGGCTCTGGCCGCCACATGATCAACACCTGCAATAATACCTGAGTAAGAACCTGAGCCGCGACGGTTTAATACACGAATAGGCACTACCGTAGCACCCTGTGCAACACCTAATGCTCCAATACCATTATCAATCGCTGCTACCGTGCCAGCAACATGAGTACCGTGACCATTTTGATCTTCCATACCGCCATTAATACCCGAAGCTACAAACCCTTGGCTTGCATCAACGTTTAAATCTGGGTGATCTAAATCGATCCCTGAATCCACAATCCAAGCCGTTTTACCGACTCCATTTACAGTACCGCCAACTCGAGTGGTACCGTAAGAAACTTGTTGGCCTCCGCCGCCACCGCCACCGCCTGGCTTACCTTTGAAAGATGCAGTGACGATACCGTCTGGATACATTGCTTTCACACTGCCGTCGTCGCCAAAGGCCTTTTGCGCCGCATGGCATGGCATATTAGCCGTGAACCCTTTTATCGAATGCTTATAAACATCGCGCACAGAAGCATTACCACGTTTTGCTAAAGCATTAGCTAAGCCTTTCACTTGATTGCCGTCGATGCTGTCTTGTAATTGAACGATACAACGATTCTGTACGTTTAAGAAATCAGTGTCGCCACCGAATGTTGGTTTGTCTGCCATAGCCACATTGGCTACTGCCAGTGACACAGCACCGGCTACTAATGTTAATTTCATTTCCTACCCCATATGTATTAATGAATTGTTATTTCTCATGAAACATGAGCATTAACTTTATACCAATTTATTCAGTTCAGAACAATTCGAATTGATAAATAAAAGTAATGGTCAAACCAGGAAGTCATTATAATTTTTATCCCTTTTAGTCATTCCAAAAAAAACCCCGCATAAAGCGGGGTTTTTACTCTAATTTTTATTACTTATAGAGTTATTTCGTTAGTACAAGCTGTTGTAGAGCCTGACTCACATACTTTAAAGGTATTTGAAGAACCTTTAGAAACGCTGTATGAAGCTGAACCATCATTAGCAGTTGAACCATTGTTACTACCATTGATGAATACATCAACGTTAGAACCATTCAAACCACTCCAGCTGATGTTAGCTTGGCGACCACCTTTAGAAGTGTTGCCAGTTAAAGTAGCGTCTCCACCTGGAGGATCAACCGGACCACCATTACAACCATTAGCAGTTAGGTAATCGCTAGTGGCTTTTGCTTTAGCAATACCATAACCAAAGTCTACGTCACGACCAGCTGGACCAACATCTTGTGCTGCCGCTTTTAGTGCTTCACGAATCTCTTCACCAGTACAAGTAGGATGATTTGACCATACTAAAGCTGCCGTACCTGCAACCGTTGGAGTTGCCATTGAAGTACCTGAGAATACTGCGTAATCGCCAGCACCACTTTCAATAGTTGCTGAAGCTGCGCCTACGATAGCTGCGCGATCTTCAAATGCTGCGCCTACGGCTGGAACCGTACCTTCTGCACCAGTGATGTCCATGTTTACCGGACCTTCGCCAGCTACATTATTGATTACGACTGCACCAACACCGCCAGAATTTGCACAGTTGTTGATTTTATCGGCAAAAGAAATGTTACCACGGTCAATGATACAAACTTTACCGTTTGCGCCTGAGTTAGTAGCTTCTGCAGTACCCATAAAGAAAGTATCCGCAGTTACGTTACCAGTGTTTGAAGTAGAAGAAGCAGTAACCGCTGTGCCATCTACTGTCAACGCTGCAGATGCGCCAGTGCCTGAAGGTACTGTTGATAATACATCTTGTCCACCTGCAGAAATCTCTACACAAATTCTTTCATTAGTAGTAGTTGTAGCATTTTTACCACGCCCTGATCTTTGCTCACAAGAAGGGAACTGAGAAGCTGCGTATTTCTCGTTGTCTTTGTTTACGCCACCAACCATCATAGAAGCTTCATAACCTGCTGGGTAAGAACGAGTAGTGTTACCGTCGTTACCTGCTGCTACTAACACGATACCGCCATTGTCTACGAAGTTTTGGATTGCATTTTCTTCTGTAGAGTTAGCACCACCGCCACCCAGTGACATATTGATGATGTTTGCGCCAGCTGCACCACATAGGTTAACCGCTTTAGCTAAATCTGAAGAGTAACCATAACCTGCTGCGTTGAATACTTTGATGATGTGCATGTCAACACCAGGAGCAACACCAATAATACCTACGCCATTGTCTGCTGCACCGATAGTACCCGCTACGTGAGTACCGTGAGCACCACCGTCACGGAACCAGTCGCCAGTACCTGAATCGTTGTCACCCGTAATTCTTGAGAAATCAAAATCGTTGTTACGACCGCCAGTTTCACCATTATCACGCGCTAAACCAGAGTCAATAACACAAACTTTCATGCCTGCATTTCGGTCAAGCGTTAACTGGTCGCCTTCAACTTGCAAATAGTTGTAAGGAAGAACCTGAACACTGTTCGGGTTACCAGCTGTATCGCTAAAGCTCATTGGGAAACGCTTAACGTCCGCTTCCATATTTTTAAAGCCTTTCTTGCCACGAAGAGCACTTTTACCATTTTCATCTAAATCAACAGCAAACCAACCATTACCGTCTACTAATACATTGTGACCTTTTTTCAGACCATTACCATTAGTACCATCGTGCGTTACAATCATGCGCTCTGCGTGAACAGCTGTGCCTAATGCTAATAAAGAAGCAGCACATGCTAGTTTCATTTTAAATTTCATAGTTACCCCAACGAATGAAATATTGTTATATAAAAAACCTCATTGCTATAAAACTGCAAAGCTTTATAGCAATGAGGTCTGACCTGCGATCTACATCACGCTTTGATTTTTACAATTCATTACATAAAAATCAATCATTATTTTTAATAATTCGAAGTATTAATTTTTCTAATCTTAAAATTCGATACAAATCAACAAGTTAACAAAGAGCAACATTGACTGGTCAGAGTTTTGACCAGTATTTAAAGCACTTTAATGATTTTCTATTTGTCCGATATTCTTATATATCCTAAAATTTAATTGATAGGTTCTAACTTCGCATAAGCTATCATTAATTTTTTCAATCCATCATTTTCGAAGTTGATTTGCACAGAAGCTTGGGGGCCATCGCCTTCATAATTGATAATAATCCCTTTGCCAAACTTAGGATGCTTGACCAACTGCCCTAAGTAGAAACCTTCTGGTCCTTTCTTGCGGATAGGCGACTCTTTAACAAACACCGGTCTTTGCACTTGAGTATTGAGTCGCACTTCTGTCAATAGCTCCGAGGGTATTTCACGTACAAAACGCGAAACTTGTGGGTACGATTCCCGGCCAAATAAGCGACGCTTCTCGGCGTAGGTTAAATACAATTGTTTCATGGCTCGAGTAATACCAACGTAAGCAAGTCGTCTTTCTTCTTCTAAACCGCCCGGCTCATCCACTGACATTTGATGGGGAAATAACTTTTCTTCAACCCCGGCTATGAAGACTAAAGGAAACTCCAATCCTTTGGCTGAGTGTAAAGTCATCATCTGCACCGACTCTTGATACTCCTCAGCCTGATTGTCACCTGCCTCTAATGAAGCGTGCGACAAAAATGCGGTTAATTCACTCATATCTGGAAGTTCTTCTGGCACCATTTCATCGGGATCAAAATCCCTAGCAGCGCTGATTAATTCTTGTAGATTTTCTTTACGCGCCTGGCCTTTTTCACCTTTTTCTTTGGAATACATTTCAAGCAAACCAGAATGCTCGATCACAATTTCTGTTTGTTCGCCTAGCCCAAGTTCTTGCGTATCCGAATCGAGCTCATCCACTAATTTAATAAATCCCTCTAGAGCATTTCTAGCTCTTGGAGTTAATAACTGCTCACTTACCATTTTAGTAGCGGCCTGCCATAGTGAAATTTGCTCTGCTCGTGCAACTTCTCGAACCGAATCAACGGACTTTTGGCCTAAGCCACGTGCCGGTTGATTAACTACCCGTTCAAAAGAGGCATCATCATCACGATTGGTCATTAAACGCAAATAAGCCAAAGTATCTTTAACTTCCGCGCGCTCGAAGAATCGCAAACCACCATAAATTCGATAAGGAATGCCTTTAAGCAACATGGCTTCTTCTAAAATTCTCGATTGAGCATTCGAGCGATATAAAATAGCAATATCGTTATAGGACTCACCCTGCTCTACCCAGTCTTGAATTCGCGAAGCAATAAAGCGTGCTTCTTCTTGTTCATTAAAGGCTGCATATAAACAGATAGGATCGCCTTGATTGCCTTCCGTCCAAAGGTTTTTACCCATGCGATCGTTGTTATTAGCAATTACGGCATTGGCCGCCTGCAAAATGGTAGAGGTCGAACGATAGTTCTGCTCAAGTCGAGAAACTTTGCAATCGGGAAAGTCGTTTTCAAATTGGCGAATGTTTTCTATCTTGGCCCCGCGCCATCCATAAATCGATTGATCGTCATCGCCGACTATTGTGATCCGATTGTTGTCATTGGTTAGCATTCGGATCCAAGCATATTGGATATGGTTAGTATCTTGAAATTCGTCAACTAATATATGCTGAAAACGATCTTGGTAATGTTTTAACAAAGCCGGATTATTTGCCCATAGCTCATAGGCTCTTAACAGCAGCTCATTGAAATCGACTAAACCCGCCGTTTTACAAGCTTCTTCATAAGCATAATAGACCTTAACCATGGTGCTGATAAAAAAGTCACCGTGATGATGAATACTGCCCGGTCTTAACCCCTCATCTTTTTTGGCATTAATATACCATTGGGCTTGCTTGGGTGGCCACTCATTATCATCTAAATTAAGCTCCTTCATGACTCGCTTAATTACTCGTAATTGATCTTGTGAATCAAGGATCTGAAAGCCTTCAGGCAAACCTGCATCTTTGTGATGAGCACGTAACAAGCGATGAGCAATCGAGTGAAAAGTGCCTATCCACATTCCTCTGGCGGGCATTGCTAGCATCTCTTCGACTCGTCCACGCATTTCGTGCGCCGCTTTATTGGTGAAGGTTACTGCCAAAATGCTGTGTGCAGAAACATGCTCCACCTGAACCAACCAGGCGATTCGATGAACTAGTACACGAGTTTTACCAGAACCAGCACCCGCTAAAACCAATAAAGCTTTATTCGGCGCAGTAACCGCTTCTGTTTGTGGATCGTTTAAGGAATCGAGTATGCTAGCGGCATCCATTTGAGTTATGCTTGAAGAAAATATTCGGTGTAAACTATTCTATGAAAAAACTGACAGCATTATTAGCTTTTTCGTTATTTTCTTGTACTTCAGTTATTAATTTAGACAATCAAGAATCTATTTCTTTAGCTTATGTCCAGCAAAAAGCCTTAGTCGAAAACTCAAATAAAACCATTATTGGCTATAAAGCAGGCCTCACCTCAAAAGCTGGCCAAGCTAAGTTTGGTGTTACTGAGCCAGTAGCCGGTGTTTTATTTAAAGCGGGATTATCCAGTAACCGACAAGTGTATCAATTAGCTGATTACCAACAGCTTATGCTGGAAACAGAAATTGGCTTTACCCTTAATTCTGACTTAAACCACCCAATTAATAAACCAGAACAGCTTTACAAGATTATCGATACAGTTTTTCCAGTAATTGAATTACCGAATTTAGCCTATCCTGATCTGAGCAAAGTAACAGGATTAACATTAATAGAAACCAATGTTGCCGCTAACCATATATTAATTGGCCAACAAAAGCCGCTTGGTAATATTCAATTAAATGCTATTCAAACCCAGTTATTAGGCAACGGACAAACCCTAATCCAAGGTCAGGCAACAGATGCCATGGGCGATCAGTTAATCGCTTTGCAATGGTTGCTGAATCGATTGATAAAATCAGGCTATAGTATTAAAAAAGGCGATATTTTAATCACCGGCGCTTTGGGTAACATGATCCCTGCACAAGCCGGCCAATACGATGCCGACTTTGGTCCATTAGGCAAACTCTCTTTTTCTATTAGGTAATTATTCATGACGACAGCAGTTCTTTTAGACGCCGATACTTTGGGCAACTGGCAAGGGAATGAAAGCGATCCAGGATTTGTTGACCTGTCGCCAATGGCCAATCTATTTACCCACTTTAAAGCTTATCCTTTAACCTCTCCGGAACAACGCCTAGAGCGCTGTAAAGATGCGCAAGTTATCATCACCAATAAAGTGATCTTAGACAAAGCCTTGTTAGAGCAATTACCTGAGTTAAAAATCATTCAACTAACAGCAACTGGAATGAATAATGTAGATTTAGAGGCGTGTAAAGAATTAGGTATTACAGCACTCAACGTCGAAGACTATTCAAGCTTTACCGTCGCTCAGTTGGCCTTCCAATTTATTCTGAATTTTGCCACTCGCACCATTGAGCATAATGCATTAGTCAAATCTGGAGCTTGGCAAACAAGCCGCGTTTTCACTTTAACCAATTACCCGACTATAGAAGTTGCTGGCAAAAATTTATTGATTATTGGGCAAGGCAATATCGGAAAAACTTTAGCTAACATGGCGCAAGCATTTCAAATGAATGTGCAGTTCGCTCAATTGCCGAATCGCCCAAAGCGTGACAATCAAGTTCCATTAGAAGATGCTATCAAACAAGCCGACTTTATTAGTCTGAATTGCCCTTTGTCCGATGATACTTATCAGATGGTCAATAGTGATTTTTTGCAGAAAATGAAAACCTCTGGGTATTTGATCAATACAGCCAGAGGTCCAATTATTAATGAGGGAGATTTAGCTACTGCTTTAGAGCAAAAAGTCATTGCTGGAGCAGCATTAGATGTCCTATCTCAAGAACCTCCAGAAAAAGACAATCCATTGCTAGTAAAAGATTTGTCTAATCTGGTAGTTACTCCACACATTGCTTGGGCTTCGCAAGAAGCCAAGCAACGTTTAATTGCTAAAATCAAACTTCAACTCGAGGCTATCATTTAGTCCATTAAATTTAATTAACTGCTTGTTGAAGTTTAGGCTCGGCTGTTTTCACTTTTTCAGTTGCAATCACTTCGGCAGGCTTAACTGCTTTTGGAGTTTCGCCAAAAGTTTCTACTAAATGATTCGCCCAATAGCCATCAGCTTGGGCGATCAAATCCCCTTGCTCTGTTCTCCAGGTGGCACGAGTTCTTGAGCTGTAATTTAAATACAACTTATCATCAATGATGGTCCAAGCTTTAGGATCAATTTTTAAAAAACGATCGCCAGACATGGCTTTAGCACAATAGCCACCATATTGCGGCACATATTTTTCCGGATCCGCTTTAAACAAGTCACGATTCTCTTCCGAAGCAAAGCGCCATTCAGCACCACCATACTTATAAGTAATTTTCTTACTACCGCGAACTGCATCGCTTTGAGTATAATAAGCTACAACATCATAGCCACGAATAGCGCCAGAACTGCGCCCTTGATAGAAACGATCTTTTGCAAACGCTTCTACCGAAAATAAAACTAACAATAAACCAAATACATATTTCATAATTAAGACCTCTTATCTACTACAATATTATTGAGTAAATAAAAAAGGCTATGTTACATAGCCTTTTAAAATTATTTATTTTCTTGCCAATAGTTTTTCCAATTACCGTCAGCTTCTACAATCAGGTTAGCTTTATCTTCTAACCAATGTTTTTGTACCGACTTACTGTAATTCAAATAAAGTTTTCCATCTTCGATGTGCCAAGCTTCGCCATCTACCGAAACAAATCGATCGGCTGACATAGCAAAAGCACAATAACCGCCATACTGCGGCTCATATTTTTTAGGGTTTGCTTTAAACAACTCACGATTTTCTTCTGATACGAATCGCCATTTAGCACCTTTATACTCAAAAGTAATTTTTTTACTGCCCTCTACCGCCTTACCTTCTGTGAAGTAAGCAACAGCATCATAGCCATCAATGGCTCCACCAAAAAAACTCGAATAAACCGCATCTTCTTTGGCCATTACAGAAGTTGAAAATAACAAGGTAAATATAACTAATAATTTTTTCATAATAATTCCTAAATATAAGCTTCGTGTAATAGAAACATAGTTTTGAGCTTTGTTACAGCGTCAGTTCTCAGTTTACAAATTTTTAAATTTCCAACAATTGAGGTACTTCTTTAATGCTCATTTCTAATGATTGAACCCCAGCCGCTTTTGCGCTCATTACATCGGTTAAAGTGCTATCGCCAATATGTACTAACTGCCCCCCATCTATTTGGTAATGTTCTAATAAGTTACTGAGCATTTCCGCCGAGGGCTTAGCCCGACCATGAATACCTGCGATCAAGTGCCGATCAAAATAATCACTTAGCCCAACTTTTTTTAAATTCGAGTTACCATTGCTAGTCGCCACCAAAGTATATTTCCTGGCTAAATACTCTAGTACTCGGTGTGTTGTTTCTGGAATTACTATTTGATTACGCCAATGATAAAAGACTGCAAAGGCGGGATTCACTAAAGATAAGTCGCCATCTACTTCTTTTAGCATCAGCTTAATCACTGCTTTTCGTAAAACCGTCATATTTTCATATTCAGGTTGGTTTAGTTCTATCAGTTGCTCAGTGATTCGCTCCATCAAATCAATCGTAAAGTGCTTCTTTATGACAGGCTCACGCTGACAGAGGAATTGATACAACTCTGTTAAACACTTTTCGATAACCCCAGAGTTATCCCAAAGGGTATCGTCAAGATCAAAACTGATGACTTTAATTTGATGCCAATTGATTGATTCTATTATGCTTTTCATTGTTTCTTTTTCTTAGCTCGCGGATGAGCAGCATCATAAGTCTTGGCAAGATGTTGAAAATCTAAATGTGTGTACACCTGGGTGGTGGCAATGCTGGCATGACCTAACAGTTCTTGCACTCCTCTTAAATCACTTGAGGACTCTAAGACATGGGTGGCACAAGAATGGCGAAGCTTATGTGGGTGCAATCGATCGTTTAGTCCTAAAGTTTTGCCCCAATGAGCTAACCTTTGTTGGATTCCGCGTTGCCCAAACCTATCGCCATTTTTATTTAAAAACAAGGCTTGCTGAGAGTCATCTTTTATTAATGCAATACGTTCTTTCAACCAACTTTTAATCGCTTTAATGGCAGTAGCGCCTACGGGAACTTGTCGTTCTTTTTTGCCTTTGCCTAATACTCTTAATTCTGTATTGGCTATATCCAAATCAGCCAGATCCACTCCCACCAGTTCACTTAATCGAATTCCTGAGCTATAAAATAATTCCATAATGGCTTTATCGCGAATTTCTAACACCGTATTAGTCGGCATTGTATCAAGTAAATGACTCAGTGAATCAACATCTATATTTCGCGGCAATCGCTTTGCCTTTTTTGGACCACGAACACCTTTAGCAGGATTGTCCTGAGTAATTTTATTAGCAATAAGATAATCAAAGAACTTACGAATAGCAGAAAGCATCAAAGCAATAGTGGGCGCAGAAGCTCCTTTCCTATGAGTTTCTGCCACCAGCATACGCATATCTTGAGATTGAATTGAAGAATATTTGGCTAAGGATTTGCGTTCACAATAATCTTGTAAACGCAGTAATTGTCGCCGGTAGTTAGAAATCGTATGCTCAGAATAATGCCGCTGATGACTTAAATAATCTAAATAGGCATCAATATCATTTTGCATACTTCGGAATTGCCTCGATTTATTTTTGGTACATTCTATCTTTGTTTCTTCTCTTACGATTCTTGATACTTCTCCATACAAGAATACATCACATCACCAATCAAACGAAGGAACAAAGTACCTAAATCGGCCGTAAATAAATTAGCGTCCTTAGATCCTAAAGCTATAATTCCCATTTGCGCGCCTTCTCCTAATGGAATGAGGGCATAGGATTCTATGGATTTCTCACCATCAAAAATTTGCACGCTACTATCTGTGACTCGACCACAAACTGGCTCTTCAGTAATAAATCTCTGATCCGATAATTGTTGAATGGTTGCTAAATCGCCATAGTTAACGTGATTTAAAGTACCATTTGGATCAAACAGCCAGATACGGCAAGAATCTAAGCCAAAGCCATTAATCATTTGATGTTGCAGTGAATCTACCAATTCCTGTTCGGAGCGTGCAGAAATCAACTTGACGGATAGATTGGTCGCTCTTAATAACAATTCACTATTGTCATTTGCCGTTTGCATCAACACTTTTAACTGAGCTTTTAGTTGTTGCTCACGCTCGCGCAAATTCAAAATTTGCTTTTCTACTAAAGATACAGAGCCATAAACATTGTGGTTCAACTTAATTTTATTAAGTAACTCATCATGATAATGAAAAAAATCAGGGTTTTTTTCTAAATACTCAACAACTTTTTGTTCAATGATGCCATTTCTCGGAAGTCTCTTATCCGGATTCATAGTTCAATTTGCCCCTCAAACACCCATTTTGCCGGTCCAGTCATTTTTACTTCATCGTTATGATTTTGACTGGTCCCCCCCCACTCTATCCATAGGCTACCACCTGGTAGTATTACTTTCACCCGCTTTTCCGTTAAGTTTTGTAGTCTACTCACTACCATTGCGGCACAAGCACCGGTTCCGCAGGCTAGCGTCTCGCCAACCCCACGCTCAAATACTCTGAGCTTGATAGTTTCCCGATCCATAATTTGCATAAAGCCAACATTTGCCTGCTCTGGAAAATAGCTGTGTTGACTTAAAGCTGCTCCTACTTTTTCAACTGGTGCCTGTTCAATATCTGGAACTGTTACCACTCCATGCGGGTTACCCATTGACAGGGCACCTGTTTGATAACGAACACCCTCCACTTCTAAGCCGTAGCTCAAGGCTTTTTGCGCATACCTTAATGGAATTTGTTCTGGCTCAAACCTTGGCGCCCCCATATTTATAGAGACTAAACCATTATCTTCAAGTTCTGCTTGCATGGTTGCAGTATTAGTTGATAAGCGTAATTGTTTTTTCCAACTTAAACCGCGCTGTCGAACATACTTCGCGACACAACGAGCCCCGTTGCCGCAATGACCAGACTCGCTGCCGTCAGAATTGAAAATTCTAAAATGAAAATCTGTTTCAGGGTGTTGTGGCGCCTCAATCAATATCAATTGATCGAAACCAATCCCAAAATTACGGTGACTTAAACGGTTAATTTGTGCCTGGTTCAGGAAAACCGACTGATTAATCCCATCGATGACCATGAAGTCATTGCCAAGCCCATGCATCTTACTAAAGTGCAATAACATCTTTATTGACGCTCTGTGACTGCTTGTGGAGCAGGCTCGGGTTGGCGAAGCGGGCCTTTTTGTCCGCATGC
Source organism: uncultured Kangiella sp. (assembly GCA_947498625.1). Lineage (GTDB taxonomy): Bacteria > Pseudomonadota > Gammaproteobacteria > Enterobacterales > Kangiellaceae > Kangiella. The sequence continues at coordinate 138,098 of CANMKR010000001.1, forward strand.
GGCTAAAATAGTGGTCACAAAACAGGCAATGATAATGCCAGATCCAAAACGTTGGATTTTTTTCATAACAGGCCAGCAATTCGCTTAATTTGAATGCTCAATATCTTGCATCAGCTTGGCAATATCTGCAAGATAAGTTTACAATCTAAGGATTAAAACCTTACCCAATTAAGCCTGAGACTTATACAGCCGATGAACTCGAGCGAATTTAATCAAAAAATTGATGACACCTTATTGGTTATTGAAGATGCGATAGAAGCATTGATTCAGGAAACCGATATGGATTTGGACTATGAAACCAGCTCCGGAATTTTAACTATCAGCTTAGGTGCTGGCGGCAAGTTAATTCTTAATCGGCAAGCCCCTGTTCAGCAATTATGGTTAGCCGCTAAAAGTGGTGGCTATCACCTAGATTGGAAAAATGACGACTGGTATAGCGATCGTGATAATGAGTCTTTGCATGACTTATTTAACCGCGTCTTTACTGAGCAAACTGGTATTAAGGCTAACTTCCAGTTTGATTACTAAAGCTCATTCAAGTTTACCTTTAATACCAACTACCCTAACCATTAAACTCTAGAAGTAACTATTCCTATGTCAGAATCTAAATTATTAGACAGCGTTATCATTGAACCTAAATCAGAACACAAAGCCACTGTCATTTGGCTGCACGGTCTTGGTGCCGATGGTCATGATTTCGAGCCGATTGTGCCACAACTACAATTGCCTGAAGCTTTAGGAATCAAATTTATCTTTCCACACGCTCCGATTATCCCAGTCACCATCAACAATGGTTATCCTATGCGGGCTTGGTATGACATTCGAAATGCAGATTTAGCTCAAAGAGAAGACCAAAAAGGAGTCAAACAATCAGCCAGCTTTATTATGGAATTTATCCAAGCAGAACTGGATAACGGCATTCCAGCAGAAAAAATTATCTTAGCTGGCTTTTCGCAAGGCGGCGCTGTGACGTTACATTTGGCTACTCGCTTGGACTTTAAAATTGCCGGTGTGATTGCTTTATCTACTTATCTAACCATGGCCGATCACTTGGCTGAAGAGAAAACTGATGCCAACCTTGTCACCCCTATTTTTATGGCCCATGGCTCACAAGATCCGGTAGTACCGATGCAACGGGCACAATTTAGCGCTAAAACGCTAACGGATAGTGGTTTTCAAGTTTTATGGCAAGACTATCCAATGCCACACGCGGTTTGTCCACCTGAAATCACTGCGGTGAGCCAATACATTCAGCGCCAACTGACTGATTGAGTCTTGATTTTATTGGCTTTTTTGCTTCAAATCAGCGACTATTAGCCAAATGAGGAAGGATACAAGCACAGTTTTACCTACTATGTCAGAGCTCCCTGATTTTTGTCAGGTGGGCATTTTGTATCTCACTATTATTGCTTGCTTGTTATTGGCCTTCCTCATGGCGTTGGTCATTGATAATTGGCGCCTGAGCTTTTGGCTCAACCTATCCAGTTACGCCCTCTTTAATTTATGGACCGCTTTAACTAGCGTCGGGGTTTTGTGTCTCATAAAAAAACGCTTTGCTGCTCTTAATCTACAGCAGTTTTCTCTAGTCGCTCTTATCACCACCGTGTTGGTTGCGATTATATACAGCCTAGTCCTTATGACTTATCTCACTGGAGAGATTAATCTTTGGACTTTGTTTAGAAATACCGCAATTGCCTTTATCGTCAGCAGTATTTTCTTCCGCTATTATTATTTGCAGCAATACAATCAGTTAAAAATTCAAGCAGAAGCAGAAGCTCGTGTCCAAGCATTACAATCACGCATACGCCCTCATTTTTTATTCAATAGCTTAAATACTTTGGCCAATCTAGCGCCGGTGGATTCGCAAAAAACCGAAGAATCTATTTTAGACTTAGCGGATATTTTTCGTGCCAGTATGCAACGCTCCGATAAATTGATCCCATTTGCAGATGAAAAGCAGCTTTGTAATCAGTATTTACAGTTAGAGAAACAGCGACTTGGGGAAAGGCTTGAGTACGAGTGGCAAACGGATACTATTCGTGACTCAGTACCTTTTCCACCTTTACTATTGCAGCCTATTATTGAGAATGCGGTTTATCATGGCGTCCAAAATCGCACCGATGGCGGCAAGATTCTAATTAAAGGTTTAAGTACCAAGAAAGATATTCAACTGGAAATTACCAATCCACTACCAAGCTCTACCGAGACGATTCATAAAGGCAACTCGCTGGCCTTAAAAAATATTCGTCAACGCTTAGAGGTTCTTTATCAAGGTCGTGCAGAGTTAAACTATCATCAATCGGCGGACACTTTTTACTGCATTATCAAAGTGCCGAAAAAAGCCAGTTTCAATTTCGAGTAAGAAGGATCTTATGCACCATTTAAATCAGCTTTCCGTTTTAATTGTCGATGATGAAGCCCCGGCGCGCCAACGTTTAAAGCGCATGATTAGCTCGATTGATATTCTTCATGCTATCGGCGAGGCTGAGAATGCAGAGTTCGCCATCCAACAAATACAAGAGCAGCAGCCTGATTTAGTGTTTTTAGATATTTCTATGCCAAGTATGAATGGTATTCAATTGGCCAACTGGCTTTCTGAACAGTATCCAGCGATAAAAATTATCTTTACCACCGCCTATGATGAATATGCGCTAGAAGCCTTTGACGTCAACGCTACTGACTACCTGCTAAAACCGATCCGACGCGAACGCTTACAAAAAGCGGTACAAAAACTAATCCCTGCATCGACTACTTTTTATAGCATCAAAGATGGTCAATCCACTTATCGGCTAAATATTCAGGACATTATCTGGTTACACGCAGATCAAAAATATACCGAAATACATACCAAAGAAAGAACTTACCTAACCAATGACAGCCTTAAAGATTTTGAACAAGCCTACCCTAATACTTTTTTGCGCATTCATCGCTCAAGCCTTATCAATCCAAAATTTCTACAAGGGGTAGAGCAGCATCGACAAACTATGCTGGCTTTACTTAATGAAACTGACAACAAACCCGAAGTTAGTCGACGCCACCAATCCGATGTGCGAAATTTTCTCAAAGTTTAACTCTTGCTTGATTTATTCAATAGATCAAGAGGCACTCAAGGCTTAATCTATGGTAAGATTTGCCCATAGAATATCACTCAAAAGTAATACATGAGTACCAACACTTTACGCATCGCAACCCGCCAAAGCCCGTTAGCGTTATGGCAAGCAGAATACGTTCAATCAGAACTCAAAAAACACCATCCCGAACTTACAGTTGAGCTGGTACCTATGACCACTCAAGGTGACAAGATTCTTGGCACACCCCTTACTAAAATCGGTGGTAAAGGACTATTCGTTAAAGAGCTTGAGCAAGCCATGTTAGATGGTCGAGCCGATATCGCGGTTCACTCAATGAAAGATGTCCCCTATAAATTTCCAGCAGGACTCGAATTAAAAGTCATCTGCCCACGAGAAGATCCAACCGATGCTTTTGTTTCTAACCGCTATAATAATCTAGATGAATTGCCCGTTGGCGCGATTGTTGGTACTTCTAGCATGCGCCGTAAAATACAAATTCTGGCACTAAGACCCGATCTGTTAATTAAAGATTTACGCGGAAACGTAGGTACCCGCCTATCTAAACTCGATAACGGTGAATACGATGCCATTATTCTTGCTTCCGCTGGGCTTAAACGTTTAAAACTATCCGAACGAATTGCTTCTACCATCAGTCCTGAACAAATGCTACCAGCCCCAGGGCAAGGAGCGGTCGGTATTGAAGCTCGAAGCAATGACCCAGAGCTTGATCGAATTCTAGCGCCATTGAACGATAGCGATACCCAATTAAGAGTATTAGCTGAGCGCCGAATTACCGAAACTCTCGAGTCCAGTTGCCAGGTGCCTGTCGCTGCTTTTGCTACTTTAGATAATGAGCAGCTGCATTTAAAAGCTCTAGTCGGCGCTAGTGATAATCATATGATTTGGGCTGAAGCCAGCGGTGATAAGCATGAAGCCATCGCTTTGGGTAATCAAGCTGCTGAGAAATTGGTAGCTCAAGGCGCACATCAATTGATGCAAGCTTATATCTCCGAGCAGTAATCATGTCTGATTACGATGAATTGATCATAGTCACCCGGCCTCAACCTTATGCCGACGAACTTTGCGATCAACTTATCGCCAATCAGTTCCATGTCGAAAATTGCCCCTTAATAGAATTTGTCGAAAATGATGCTTCAGATCTATCTAACTGGCTCAATCAGAAAGAAAGCTACGACTACATTATTTTCATAAGCCAACAAGCCGCGCAATTTTTCTTGCAACCACTCGACAAGCAGCAAGTTTCAACAATCAAAAGATCAACCCTTATCGCAGTAGGCAAAGCTACCCAAAAGGTTATCTCGGGTTTTAATTTAGAATCCAAGACTCCTCTCACTGCGGATAGCGAAGGTATTTTAGAGTTACTTTCAAGCTTGCTCGATTCAAAGCAACCAGCGAGTATTCTATTAGTTTGTGGTAATCAAGGCAGGAAACTTCTTGAAGCAGAGCTTGCCATTGAACATACCGTTAAGCGACTGGAAGTCTATCAACGAGTTGCCATTGCACAAACATTTCCTTCAATTAACAATCCTACTAAGACAGCGGTATTGGCTACTAGCGAGCAACTGTTGAGCTTAAGTGCCCATCAACTGTCTTTACAACAAACGCCGAAAATGCAAACAACTGAAAATTCTTTGCTACAATCGGTTGTGTTTATTTGTGCAAGTAGCAGAATAGAGCAGAGTGCTAAAGAGCTTGGAATTAAAAATACTCTAGTTGCCGCCAGTGCTTCGAATGAAGACATGTTGCAAGCAGCGATCAATTGGCGTTTACAGCTGCAGGCTAACGACAATATTATTCAGACCAACTTTACAGAACAAAACCTTACACAGCAGAGTGATACCATGAGTGAATCGGATCAACACGAAAATGAAATCATCGAAGCCTTAGAGCTTGATCAGGAGCAAGATAACCATCAGAAACCTGCAAAAAAAGGCGGCATGCTGAAAACCGTTTTTTGGTTATTGCTGTTAGCAGCGATAGGTTATGGCGGTTACTGGTTATGGAATCAAAATTATTTTAGTGGCACTGCTAGCAACCCTGAAACTAATAATGAACTCAGCCGTATTGTGACTCTCGAAAAACAGCTTAAATCTCAAAGCCTACAAATTGAGAATTTACTCAATTCAAATAGTCAGCATACTGCATCCAATGATGAACTTAAGCAAGAATTAGCAAGACAGGTAGAATCATTACAACAGCAATTGGTCGTCAGTCAGCGTAAATTCCAATCTTTAAGCGCAGACGCCGCTACCCAAGCTCGTGATTGGCAAATTGCCGAAGCCGAGTACTTAATTCGACAAGCTGCCCAAAAAGTTCACTACTCTGACGACACGGCTTCAATCATTGCTTTATTAGAAGCCGCCGACCAACAAATATTAGCCAGTGGCGATACTAATTTGTTAGGTTTACGCCGCGCTATTAGTCAAGACATTGGGCAAATCAAATCAAATGTTAGCATCGACATAGACGGTATTTTAGTTAAACTGGATACGATTCAGTCACAACTTAAAGACTTAACCTTAGCCAGCGTGAAATTTGATGAGGCCGCTTCTAGCGAGGCCAATGAAACCGAAATCACTGAAGATTCAGCATGGCAAACATTTAAGAGCAATATCAAAAATACCTTTAGTGATTATTACAAAGTACATAGTTACGACCAATCCGTTAAACCATTTATCAGCCCTCAACAATCGGATTTATTACAGCAGAATATTTTGTTAAGCCTGCAAACTGCTCAACTATCAGCATTGCGTCACCAACAGCAAAGTTATGATCGTTCAATCGCTGAAGTGGCCAGCTGGATTAGCGAATACTATCAAAAAGATAGCGCTTCGAATTTTGTTCAGGAACAATTGCAACAACTTGCAAAAGCCAAAGTTTCTGTGCAATTGCCGAATAAATTTCAATCGTTGGATTTTATTAAATCGAATAATCAAGAACGATTAAATCAATGGCTACAAAGTTCACCATTAGAATCTCCTGCTGCATCAACCACCACTGATATTGTAGAAGACGATGAAATAGGTGAAAGCGGTAATATCGATGCTAAGATAAAAAACACTTTAGAGCGTTTAGAAAAAACATCTGATGATTCTAAAAAGGATGGAGAACAATAATGAAATTGCGTTGGTATTTATTGGCAGGCCTTTTCATTGGTTTACTATCGGTTCCTTTTGTTAGAAACATTAAAGGTTCTACTTATATTTTATTTGACAAAACTGCTATCGAGTTCCAAAACTATTTTGCCGTTACGGTATTAATTATCGCCGCATTAGTTTTATGGCTAGGCTGGATTTTAATTCGTTATTTACTGACCACTAGCAATAAAACCCTTGGCTGGTTTGGTGGTAGAAAATCTTTAAAAGCACGCCAGCAAACTATCGATGGCATGATTGCTTTATCTGAAGGCCATTGGAAAACAGCTGAAGGCTTGCTTAGCAAAAGCGCCTCCGCTAACAACACTAAGCTTATCAATTACCTTGGCGCCGCCAGAGCTGCCCAATATCAGGGTGACATTAAACAGCGTGACCATTATTTGAAATTAGCCGCCAACTCCGAACCCGAAGCACAAATGGCGGTTGGCCTTACACAAGTTGAGTTGCAAATTGGCAGTAAAGAATACGAAAGCGCATTGGCTGGCTTAAATCATCTTAAAACCATTAATGCAAATCACCCCTTTGTCTTGAAATTGTTACACAAAGTCTACGTAAACCTTAACGATTGGAAAGCCATTATAGAAATCTTGCCTAAGATAAAAAAACATGGCGTTTTTGATGAAGAATATTTTCAGAAGATTGAATTAGAAGCATGGCGACAGCGCTTTAATCGCGCAAAAGCTTCTGAAACTAAAGGCAATGATAAGATATTTGGACTCTGGGAAGAGCTACATCGCTCTTTGAAAAAAGATCCAAGTATAGTCAAAGTGTATGCCACTGCTTTATTAGAAGATGAACAAACCGATTTAGCCGAGCAAACCATTAAGCAAAGTCTAAAGCAGGAATGGAATAACGATCTGGTTTCTCTATATGCTACTATTAATAGTAGCAATCCAAGCAAAGCTTTAGCTCACGCCGAGCAATGGCTAAAAGCCAATCCTGCAAATGCCGAGCTTTTATATTGCCTTGGATACTTATCTCTAAAGTCAAAACTGTGGGGCAAAGCTAGCAATTACCTAGAGCAAAGCATCGAAATTTCACCCAGTGCAAAGGCTTTTTACGCATTAGCTCAGTCTTATGAACAATCTGGCCATCCTATAAACGCACAGGAAACCTATCAGAAAGGTTTAGAGTTCGCATCAAAATAAAAAGCGGGGCTACTGCCCCGCTTAATTTGCTTTATCAGAAATAGAAACTAAGCCGTTTAATACTCCGTTTAATCCATCATATACATTAATCTTGTCTACTTTTTGAGTCACTTTCTCTAAAGTTTCTAATTCTTTTAACCGCATTAATGTAGCGTTATTTTCCATCATTTTAGCGGTGTTATATAAAGATCTTGTTGCGGCAGTTTCTTCTCTCCGCTTAATCAAATTGGCTTCAGCAGCTTTTTGCGCTTGCACCACTTGATTTAAGATCTCTTTCATTTCACCAGGTAAAATAATGTCCTTAATCCCTACATTAGCAACAGAAATTCCATACTGATAAATCACGCTTTGAATATCCTTTTCAATCACATCATTTAAAGCGGTTTTATCTGCTAACAACTCATCTAATGATTTTGTTCCAACTGCTTTTCTTAAAGCCAATTGCATAGTCTTATAAACTAAGTCTACAACATCATTTACTTTAGTCAACATAGTCATCACATCTTCAACTTGATAATTTGCATTTAAGTTAATTCTCAAGCTAACTCTGTCCTTGGTTAAAATTTCTTGGCCTGAAACTTCAATGTTCTGTAATTTCATATCCATAACTTTTACAGCGACGTTTTGGTTATATCTCCAATACCCATAAGTTCCAGTATTCAAAACTTTCATTACCTTACCATTAATGGTCAACAAGCCTTTTTCCTGTGTTCCAACTTGTGCAACATAAATTGCATCTTGTAATTTTCTTGATAAAGCTAAATTTGCATTACCCTGCATCAAGCTAATTACTTTCTTGTTAACTTGCTCATTTTCAGTCAAATCATACTTTTCAACCTTTAAAGTTTGATTTGTCTTCCAATAAGTCGCATAAGATCCTGTTTTCAAGACTTCCGTTAACTTATTGTCGATATAGATCAATGCAACTTCTTGATCTGACGTTTCAACAACATCGACTAACTCACCTAATTTATCAGCATACTGATTCATCAAGTATTTGTTTCTTGCATGCTCAAATTTGACGTTAGTGATGTCGTATCTTTCAACAATAACTTCATCAATGAAGCTAGTAATCAAATACTGGCCTGCAATTAAAACTTTATCCAAGTTCTTATTTCTATACACCAATACTCTTTCGTTATCGGCAACTTTTACTTTGTTAATTCCTAACATTTTTATCTCCTTGCTTTTTATTATTAGCAATAATTGCGAGGTGCCTGCCTTAATAAACTGGTATCAAGTTTCTAATAAATCAGAATCCATACGCTGTTCGGCTTCCTGCCTAATCCTATTGTTATGTTTTATCCATTCCATTTTGAACATTGTACAGTTCGGGAATTATTAAATTGACCGAATACACATTTATCTTGGCTGGTGCTTTAAGCTCTATACCAGCAACTTAAAAACACCGACACCTCTTAGTTTTACATTATGGGGATTCGAACCCCAGACTTTCGCCTTTGCCATGAACACCTTATGAGGGTGTAGTACTTTGATCGGAGTTGAACCGACGACAAATAGGATCTTGGCCTATCGCTCTACCCGACTGAGCTACAAAGTCCGCTGGATTTACAGTCCAGTTCTTAGCAATCAATAATCTTGGTACACAGTAAAGCAATGCTCCTGCGCCAGCCTGCATGAGATACAGAGCCGCTAATCATATTGATCATCTAAGTCGTTTATCGATACTTTTTAATGCAAGTATCGAAATTTGGTGCGTCTGGTAGGGATCGAACCTACAGCCCTCCGGTTAAAAGCCGGATGCTCTAGCCATTTGAGCTACAAACGCTTTTCTCTATTTATAAATTGGCGCACTTGGTAGGATTTGAACCTACGACCAACTGGTTAACAGCCAGCTGCTCTACCAATGAGCTACAAGTGCATTTTTATTTATCGGCAATAGTAATCTCTTCTGCTACCGTCATATTTTCCAGTTTTCATGCAGCAATTTTTAAAAACTCCTCCACGAGCGACATGGACAGGGATCATTTCGACCTAATTTTTCAAGCAGTTCTTTACTGCCGTGAACTACTCTTTCCCCTTTCTTAACTTGGGTTTCTGAAGGGAACCCTTTTCTACGCTTACTCATTTTTTCAATGAATAGATCCTCGAAAGGAATAGCTACTAGTTTTAAAATTCTTCATAAGTCACCTCCAATTGGGCATAAAAAAACCCTATTAAACGAATGCCTAACAGGGTTCTATCCTGAGAGGCATTAGCCCCTCAAATATAAAGAGACTAATTCTAAATAATTACATCGTAGTTTTTATTAGCATGTTCATTTCTAGCAAATTTTATTTGCATACACTGGCGCGCCATTTCACTTTTATATAAAAGTAAATCTGTTGGTATTAATATTTTTCGCATTAAGTACATAAAGTTTTCCAATAAAAAACCCCGAGAGATTTACCTTTCGGGGTTTTTTTATTTCCGAAAGGCGCTTATATAGCAGCGCCTTTCTAAATTTGTAGGCGCACGCTATACTGGAGATATCTCCCAGTTTTTATTCAATAGTTGATGTAAATTAAAATAGCGTTTCATTTTATTTCTCGTAAAAATTTAAATTAAGTTGCAAACTTGTGTTTGCGTGGCGAAGAATAATACTCTTGAAAAAAATAAAGTCAAATAGTTTTTATATTTATTTGTAAGTTATTTTTTTGTTTTTCTTCCTCAGTCAAAACTTCTCTAAAACTACACTCTACACATTCTCGCACCGGCTTAGCGTCTTCACGATAAAAAACCAGTACATCTAGTTGATTGCATTGCGGGCATTTTGCTCCTGCAATAAATTGTTTTTTTGTGCTTTGCTCTATCGTCATTGTAATTAGTTTAGCTTTGATTTATGGTTTGCTTATTCCAATAATTCGATAATATTATGCCACTATCAGAACTCGGCTGGCTCACTATCTTGCCACCTATTTTAGCAATTATCATTGCTATCTGGAAACGCCACGTTATTTTAGCACTCGTTGTTGCTATCTTCTCTGCTGAGTTATTGCTGACAGCCGGCAATCCTTTCAGTGCTTTTGTGCAAATGGTTGATAGAACCGTCGGTATTTTCTCGAGTGGCTATAGCACTAAGGTCTTATTGTTTAGTTTATTAATCGGTGCTTTGATTCATCTGATCCAGCAATCGGGTGGTGTTGGCGCTTTAGTAAACTGGTTGACCTCAAAAAAATACGTACATAACCAAAGACGTGCTGGTTTGCTTCCTGCGATCTTAGGCTCTAGTATTTTTATCGATACCAATATGAGCGTTTTGACCGCCGGTGTTTCTTCGCAAAACCTATTCGATCGTTTCAAGATGAGTCGTGCTCGTTTAGCTTATATTATCGACTCTACTTGCGCGCCTATTAGTGTTTTAATTTTAATCAATGGTTGGGGAGCTGCAATTCTTGGTTATGTTAGCGACACTCCTGTTGCAAATGCCAATGCTGTGGTCTTTGGAAGTATTCCCTTTAACTTTTACGCCATAGTTACTTTGGTCATTGTTTTCTATACCGTCATTAGCACTAAAGTTTATGGCCCGATGAAAACTGCTGAATTAAAAGCTGTTGAAGCCAATACTCCTACGGAAACTATCAGCGCGACCAAGAAGCGGTTTATGTTAATTCCTTTAGTTACCATGATCGCGAGCATATTAATTTTTATGTACATCACCGGTAATGGCAATATTACTCAAGGCTCAGGTTCCTCTTCAGTGCTATGGGCCATTATTATCTCTATCTTAGTAGCAGCACTATTACTTCGCTTTAATGGTAATAAAACCACTGAGCAATTAACCGAGGAGTGCTTTACCGGTATGGGTAAACTGTTGCCCTTAGTGACTCTTGTGTTATTGGCCTTTGTTTTATCCTCCGCCATGAAAGCTTTGGGTACTGGTGATTTTGTCGCCTCAGCCATCAGTGATAATTTACCGGTGTGGTCTATTCCAGCTTTAACCTTTGTGCTCGCTGGATTTATTGCTTTTACCACCGGCACTTCTTGGGGCACTTTTGGAATATTAATCGGTATCGTTATGCCTATTGCTTTACAGCTTGGTATCGACCCGAGTTTATTGTTAGGTGCAGTTCTGGGCGGCGCTGTGTTTGGCGATCATGCCTCCCCCATTTCCGATACCACCGTTATATCTTCTCTGGCCGCAGGCTGTGACTTATTAGAGCATGTTAAAACTCAATTACCTTATGCCTTATTCGCTGGCTCTATAACCATTGTCTTTTATCTAATAGCTGGTGTGATTGGGTAGGCCTATGAGCAAATTACGATATGGGGTTGTCGGCAACCCTATTTCCCACAGTTTGTCGCCAAACTTACATCAACAGTTTGCCCAGCAGTTTGCTTTAGATATTCGTTATTCAAAAATTTGCGCCACCAGCAAAGGCTTCAATCGAGTCTTAAATGATTTTTTTCAGGCTGGAGGTAAAGGGTTAAATGTGACTGCGCCTTTTAAACTTCAGGCGCTTGATTATGCACATATGATCACTCAGCGTGCTGAAGATGCTAATAGCGTAAACACCTTAGTGATGACTAAAGATGGTATTCTTGGCGATAGCACTGACGGTATGGGGTTTTTAAGAGATCTTTATAACAAGCAAATCGATTTTAATAATAAGCGCGCTGTTTTGCTCGGCGCTGGCGGTGTCGCCCGCTGCATTGCTTCTTCCTTATTACTCGATGGTTTTGAAGTTTATTTGATCAATCGAACTCAATCTAAAGCCCAGCAACTCACACAAGAACTAAAACATCTTGGTCATATTAAAGTTTATGAAAAAGAAGACCATATCGATTTAGTGGTTAACTCTGTGAGCAAAAATGGCGAACGCTTTTTAAAAGATATTTACTTTGATCTTGATGCTAAAGCCTATGATCTAAATTATGGCGAAAAAGCGGAAGTCTTTTTGAACCACGCCAAAGGATTCACTACTCAACAAATTAATGGCCTTGGCATGCTAATCGAGCAAGGCGCGGAATCATTTGGACTTTGGACGGGAAAGCATCCAGATACCAGTAAAATTATTCTTTGACGGGTTGCACTTCGCTAAGTCTTCTTTGCCCAAAATAAGCTCCACATGCGGTTGCTAATACAAACTTTAAGATCTCTTGAGTTAAACCACTAAATATCAAAGCTAGTGGCAGTTGGGCATTGACCGAAAATTTCATTGTTCCCAATAGTAAATCAGAAAAAATCACAGTCAGAATAAATGCCAACAACCCAAGAACCATCCCACTTAACAATACATTTTCCTTCACTAAAATACCAACTATCAACCCAGGAATAAGCCATCTGAAGATATCTAACCAACGCGTTGTTTCTGATAACCAATAGTCTGTTTTAGTGCCAGCATATGCGATTGACGCAATATAAAAGGATAAATAATAAATTAAAAGGGACACAACCAAACCAGTTAAGAGAGCAGTAATTCCTTTTTTCATTGTATCAATAATACCTACAGTTCGTTTGTTTAAAATGTTTCTAGCTTCTGAGCAAAGATAAGGCGCGGCAAAAGTTGATTAGAAAGCGGAGCCTACATTAGTAGGTGAGCAAGTTCTAATTAACTTTTAACAAAGCATTATCGAAGTTCAGGAGTTAGAAATTGGCGGATGATGAATCACCTGCACCCTATTCCCATCGGGATCTGAACAGTAGAAGCTAGTCGCGCCATCTCGGTGCAATCTTGGCTTGGTAAAAATTTCCACGTCATTGGCTTTTAAAAATTCATACCATTCATAAACTTCTTCTGCGGTATTCATAATAAAACCCAAATGATCGAGCTTTTGGCCACCAGAGGTATCCAGCTCAGGCTGTTTACGATGCAACGCTAAGTTGTCGTGACCTTTTGAGGTTAAATAGACATTATCTTCATCAGGTCGCCATTCAACTTCCATCCCAAGCAGCTCCACATAAAAATGCTCAGTGGCTTCAAACGCTTCGACAAATAACGCCAGGTGGCGCATGCCTAGATGATTTGCGGGTCTTTTCATTTTACTTTCTTTCCATACAATTATTCATCGTCATTATGAGCCTTAGCGATGCAACCTTTGAACATAAGCAGATTGCCACCAGCTCTCAGCCCTCTACTCTCGGCCCTAATAATGATGGCTCAACTATACCGGTACTATCTCGAAGCTGGTGGTCACTGGCATTTTCTTATCTAGCGAGTGCATTACCGAGCAATATTTTTCCACTGATAGGTCTATGGCTTTAGTCACATGCTTTACTGATAAATCCGTACCTGCAACCACAAAGTGTAAATTAAGCCCGGTAAAGCTTCTCGGTGGCTCTTCAGCACGACTTCCTTCTAATTTGCAGCGGCAGTTAGCAACTTGCTGACGAGCTTTCTCTAAAATCATCACCACATCAATAGAAGCACAGGCGCCAACTGACATTAGCAGAGTTTCCATTGGCGAAACATAGTCACCTTCACCACCGAAAGTTACTCTTTGCCCTTTTTCATTGGCGCCAACAAAATTTAAACCTTCTATCCAATCAACAGTTACTTTCATCTATCTCACCCAACGGTCTTTTTGTGACCCAGTTAATATATCAAGAATTATAGTTTAATCGTAAATTTGCTTTTGGTCAGGTAGAAGATTAGTATTTAATGCATAAATATCATAATTCGGGATTGTTAGATGCCTTTACCTTTTCATTTGGCGCAAGATGAAACTATTTTAAGCTTCTTAGACAGCTGTCAGCGACGACGCTTCCCTGCTAAGAGTACTTTAATTTATGCCGGTGATTCATCCAATACTTTGTACTTCTTATTAGAAGGCTCAGTTTCAGTATTAATTGAAGATGACGAAGGACGCGAATTAGTTTTAGCTTATTTAAATCCAGGTGATTTTTTTGGTGAAATGGGCTTATTCACTGATGAGCACGATCGCACGGCTTGGGTTCGTACCAAGACTGAGTGTGAAGTCGCTGAAATCAGTTACGAGCGCTTCCGCCAAATCACTAAAGACAATCCGGATATCTTGTTTAAGCTATCAACCCAGCTAGCAGTCCGCTTACAAAAAACCAGTCGTAAGGTTGGCGATTTAGCATTCTTAGATGTTACTGGTCGCGTAGCGCATGCATTACTCGAGCTTGCTAAAGAACCTGATGCTATGACGCACCCTGATGGCATGCAGATCAAAATAACTCGCCAAGAACTCAGCCGTATTGTTGGTTGTTCTCGCGAAATGGTTGGCCGTGTTTTAAAAGCATTGGAAGAACAAGGTCATATCCATGTTAAAGGAAAAACCATGGTCATCTTTGGGGCGCGATAGCTTTTTTATTTTCCTTCTTTTGTAGAAAATACAAATCCTTTAAAGCCTGAGTTAATCTCAGGCTTTTTTATTCTTCCCACTGAAACACTTCTCCAATGTCGCAATTAAAGTAATTGGCAATTTTAAATGAGACTTCCAGTGAAGGTGAATAACGTCTTTGCTCTATTGCTGCAATGGTCTGTCGAGTTACTCCCACAATTTTACCCAGTTCTGATTGAGAGAGCTGTCCATGCTGTTCTCTAAGCTCACGCACTTTATTAATAATTGGAAAGCGCTTTGTCATATTTACAGGGCTCTTTTATAAAAAATTAATTGCAGAATATATTCTGTTAACTGGCTAGCGATTAAAGAAACCAATATTCCATAAAAAAGCAGACCATTGAAATCCCAAATAAAGTAACTCACCAGCAGTAGATTAAGCATCACACCCAGGACTATTGCCGAATATTTTGATGCTTGTAGTTTTACCAATTTGTCTCGCTCATCATCGCTGCTATTTGCATCTTTGGGAGCAAATAATGCTATAACAATATGCCCAAATATAGACATAAAAATTAGAGCAATAATAAACACCACGAATGGACCAAGCACAATCATCCTGCTGGCTTCAGCAGGTATTTGTGAATGGTACTCCATGGTACCGCCTATCAAGAACGCCAATATTCCTGTTCCGATCAGAAGTGCAAAAACCATCACCCA
This sequence comes from uncultured Kangiella sp., assembly GCA_947498625.1. Taxonomy (GTDB): domain Bacteria; phylum Pseudomonadota; class Gammaproteobacteria; order Enterobacterales; family Kangiellaceae; genus Kangiella. The sequence continues at coordinate 153,461 of CANMKR010000001.1, forward strand.
AGCAGATTTTTCATTAAAGGTCATATAAATCTCGATGTTAATAATATTTAACATCATTGTGCATCAAACCACTACTTAATGTCAAAGATTTTTAACACTCATTTTTGAGACTATTTGGAAACTAGGCTTTTGTACCTAGGAAATTGCGTAAGATTTGATGTCCATTCTCAGAAAGTATCGACTCTGGATGAAACTGGACGCCTTGCATTAAAAAGTCTTTATGTTGAATACCCATAATATATTCAAGCCTTCCTGCTGGATCTTGGGTCCAAGCAGTAATCTCAAATTCATTCGGCAAGCTTGCGGGCTCAATGATCAAAGAATGGTAGCGAGTTGCTTTGAATGGATTCGGCAAATCTTTAAAGACGCCTTGGCCATTGTGATAAATATCTGAGGTTTTTCCGTGCATCACTTTTTCCGCACGAATAATATTTCCGCCATAGACTTGAGCCATCGCTTGATGACCTAAGCAAACACCTAGTATTGGCTTTAATCCTGCATATTTTTTTAGGATTTCTAAACTAATACCAGATTCATTGGGGGTACAAGGGCCAGGTGAAATTACAATATAATCGGGATTTAATGCTGCAACTTCATCGAGAGTTATTTCATCATTACGTTTGACGATAAGCTCTAAACCACTAATGCCATCTTTTACTTGTCGCTCTAACTCTATGCCAATCTCACCAAAATACTGGATCAAGTTATAGGTAAAGGAATCGTAATTATCGATCATTAACAGACGTTTTTTTTCGCCTAAAGTCTCCGCGAGTAAATCTTTGTTTAACTTTTGCTTTAAGGACTCTTCATATTCCACTGGTGTTTTAACAATACCCATTACTAAGCTCATGACAGCAATAACCGTTGCGATCAGCCACATTAAAACAAAGGGCAAGTGATTGAGAATAAAACTATCAGAGCCTTGATAAGTTTCTTTAAGTGAACAAAAATCAGTTTGATAATTAAAACTGCCCGCTTGTTCTAGGCAATTTTTTATAGCGGTTTGATCATTAAAATAATGAGCAATGAGCCCGAAGGTTAATAAGATGGCTAGTAGCCATACTAGTTTACGCATCGCTTAAAATTAACGTCTAGCCTTAGCATTTTGTTTCATCTGGCTAATCGTCGCTTGGTAGTCGTCAGTATTAAAAATTGCCGAACCCGCTACGAAAGTATCAACCCCACAAGCTGCAATTTCAGCAATGTTGTCCACTTTAACACCACCATCGATTTCTAAACGAATATCGCAACCTGATTCATCGATAAGCTTGCGTACTTTCTTGGCTTTTTCTAAAGTCGAAGGGATGAATTTCTGCCCGCCGAAACCCGGGTTCACTGACATCAATAAAATTAAGTCTAATTTATCCATCACATATTCTAAGCAATCAAGTGGCGTTGCTGGATTAAGCACAAGTCCTGCCTTACAACCCTGCTCTTTAATCAAACCGATGGTTCGATCAAGATGCTCAGTGGCTTCAGGATGGAAGCTAATATAAGTGGCACCTGCTTTAGCGAAATCAGGAATGATTCTATCTACTGGCTTTACCATCAAATGCACATCAATTGGGGCTTTAATCCCATAATCACGTAAAGCTTGGCATACCATTGGACCAATAGTTAGATTTGGAACATAGTGATTGTCCATTACATCAAAGTGCACCCAATCTGCGCCCGCAGCCAGAACATTTTCCACCTCTTGGCCTAAACGTGCAAAATCAGCTGATAAAATTGATGGTGCAATAAGAAGATCTTTCATAGGAGTTGATACCACTTTATCTATAATTGTTTCTATTGTACCCAATGCCGGATTTATATAACAGCCTATCTAGCCGAGCTTCGGTAGTCAGGAATAGCATAAATTAAATACGCTATAACTAATGCCTAATTGAATCGACTCTTTCTAAGACGGTCATTAATATTAATGCCAGAATCCAGTCGGTCACATCCGGCGATTTGCCCTGTAAAAATAACTGCAAGACGCTTAACGCCAGAATAAGCGCCATGACCAAAACAAAGGCCGAGCGATAGCTATTCAGCCATCGCGCCAGCGCATAGCCTAATGAAGTGACTAGCAAAGAATATTGGAATAAATTGCTCAAGTGATACCAGGTGCTCCCTCCTAAGAATTTCTTAAATGGGATCCATTGGACCTGATTTACACTCCCAAGATCTTGTATCCACCTTAATGGAGATACAAAGTCCAATAGCAAGATGGTCGCGGCTAATAAGGAGATCATTGTAAATTTTAGTTTACCGGAGAGGCTTCGATGCAAAATAAGTGCCAAAGGTACAGCGGTAATTTCACTCCAACCAATTTGACTCCTGAACATGCTCAGCTTTATCGCGAAAATGAAGATGCTCAACACTAGTAACACACTGACTGTGTAATCTCGACTCATAACGCGGCTTAAACTAAGGTAAAACATTAACCAAAAGAGTAGAAACTTCAACCAATCCTGCCAATGCCACTGACTGTTATAAACCGATTCGATGCCTAAACCGATTTGTTTAGTCTCAAAAACTGGAATATAAGGGAAAAATGCCCAACCTAGCCATAAGCATAAAACCAATAATGCCGGGGTTAAATGAAATTGGAATTGCTGTGGGATCAAGCGTCGAATACGTTGGCTATTGGTATAGGCAGCCAGCGAAATGCCTAGCAAGATCCCAATGCTATTAACCAACGCATCAGCCGCATGGGGCACTCTAGACGGCAAATAAAACTGCAATATCTGCAATGATAATGCGAAGGCTATACCCATCAAAAGCAACCATATTGCAGACAAAAGTGGTGAACGTCGTCCATCTTGCTGAATATTCAAAGCTCCCAAGAAGCCAAAAGGAATAAAAAGCAAAATGTTGGCGATCAAATCACTACGGATGGTTCTTTGTTCCCAGTTTTGTAACCAGGCTACAAAATCTGTGGGCAATGAGCGATTAAAATCGAAGTTAAAAGGATACAGCGAGCCGTAGGCAATGAGAATGATAACGGTCAACCAAATAAGTCTCATCGAATATCCTTAAATCCTTTCTTTAGTAATTATTAGAGTTTTAGCCTATAAAGCTGACGCAACTGATTGAAAAAGCTACAATATCAGCAAAGTTTATAGATGCTATAATAACGGATGTATAGTCAGCTGGATCAAATTCTATCGCAAACTGCTTTGCAATTTCCGCAAAAAGTTGCGTTAAACGACAATAAGCAACAACTGGATTACCAAGCTCTTGAGCAAAAAGTCTCAATTTTAGCGGATCGGTTTATTCAATTAGGACTTACTGCTGGTAGTCGTATTGCCATTTATTTACCAAAACAAATTGAAGCCGTTGTCAGTAAACTGGCCGCCAGTCGCGCCGGTTTGGTTTTTGTTCCAATCAATCCTTTATTAAAACCGCAACAGGTCAGTTATATTCTGCAAGATTGTAATGTAGAACTTTTGCTTACCAGTGGGCCGCGAAGTAAACAATTAGCTGAGATATACAGCCATGCGGCAGAACTTAAACATTTAGTTTTAGTCGATGATAAGTACGATCCAGATTTAGTTAAAAATTTAACGGTTTCTTTTTGGAATAACTTACTCGGCGATGGTTCTAAAAAACTGACGAACCGTCACCGTATCGACCAAGATTTAGCGGCGATTCTTTATACCTCTGGCTCAACTGGAAATCCTAAAGGTGTTTGTCTTTCTCATCGTAATTTAATTGCAGGCGCACAAAGCGTTAGCTCTTATCTTAAAAACACGAGTGACGACGTTATACTTGCAGTGCTGCCTTTAAGTTTTGATTATGGGTTAAGCCAAGTCACTACCGGCCTGTTAACAGGTGCGACCGTCATTTTAATGGAGTACCTACTACCTAGAGACGTGATCCGCCAAGTAGAAAAGCATCAAGTTACTGGTCTAGCAGCAGTGCCGCCTTTATGGTTTCAATTGGCGCAATTAGAATGGCCAGAGTCTTGTAAAAAAAGCTTGCGTTACATTACCAATAGCGGCGGCGCTATGCCCAAAGCAACTTTAGCAGCTTTACAAAAAGAGCTACCTAATACCAGTCCTTACTTAATGTATGGCCTGACGGAAGCGTTTCGTTCGACCTATTTAGATCCGAATGAACTTGATAAGCGACCTGATTCGATCGGCAAAGCCATTCCTAATGCTGAAATCTTAGTACTAAGGGAAGATGGTTCTGTTTGCGATGATGAAGAATCCGGTGAATTAGTTCACAGAGGCGTTCATGTCAGTTTAGGTTATTGGAATGCACCAGAAAAAACTGCCAAGCGTTTTAGACCTATTGATAAATCATCTAATTATTTAACTGAGCTGGCAGTTTGGTCAGGCGATCAGGTACGCCGTGATAAAGATGGCTTTTTATACTTTATCGGCAGAGCAGATGATATGATAAAATGCTCAGGTTATCGCATAAGTCCTAGCGAGCTAGAAGACACTCTATTCTTAATGGATGGTATTAAAGAAGTTGCAGCTTTAGGCATCGCCGATGACCAACTAGGTCAAGCTGTCATGTTAGTAATTAATGCAGACGCACAAATTGAAGAAGCTAGCATCAAAAAATACTGCATGAAAAATTTACCAAACTTTATGCAGCCTAAATACATTGAGCTGGTCGAAAAATTACCACGTAATCCTAATGGTAAAATTGATCGCAAGCAACTGAAGCAACAGTTTAAACACTTGGACAATAATTTTAATGAGTGATTTAAAGAAACCTAAAAAGCAAATCAAGCATGCCAGCATGCCACAATTTGCTGTACAAGATAATGCAATTAATATTGCCGGCCATAGCATCAGTACAATTGCCACTATCGCAGGGCAAACTCCTTTTTATGTTTATTCCAAAGAAGCCATTAAAGCGAATATCGACCGCTTAAAGAAATATTTCCCGCAAGTTAGTTTACATTACGCGATAAAAGCAAACCCGATGCCACAATTAGTTTCTTATATCGCTAATTTAGTTGATGGTTTAGATGTGGCTTCTGGTAAAGAATTAAATGTTGCTTTAGCAAGCGATATGCCGGCTGCAAAAATCAGTTTCGCTGGCCCTGCTAAAAATCCGCAAGAATTAGCGATGGCAATTGCCAGCGGCATTACTATCAATGTTGAGTCATTAACAGAGCTTGAAAGAATAAAAAATATTGCTGAAGCGGCTAATGCCATAGCCAATATTGCACTTCGAATCAATCCAGATTTTGAGCTTAAATCTTCCGGCATGAAGATGGGTGGAGGTTCACAGCAATTTGGTATAGATGTAGAGCAGCTTGATCCTGTTTTCACTTTATTAGAAAACTCACATCTACAGTTAATAGGTCTGCACATTTTTACCGGCTCACAAAATCTTAATCCGCAATCTATAATTTCAGCTCATGATAATATTTTTGCTTTAGTGCAAAGATTACAAAGCCAATACGGGTTCACACTTGAGCATTTGAACATTGGCGGTGGCTTAGGCATCCCTTACTTTCCAGGGGATAAACATTTAGAGTTAGCAGAAATTTCTGCCAATCTAGAAAAGCTTTTTAAAGAGTACAAAGCCATCACTAACGGTTGTGAAATCATATTAGAATTGGGTCGTTATATTGTTGGTAATGCAGGACTCTATGTTTGCGAAGTTACCGATAAAAAAATATCTCGTGATAGAACCTACTTAATTACCAATGGAGGCTTGCATCATCATCTTGCTGCTTCAGGTAATTTTGGCCAAATCATTAGAAAGAATTATCCCGTTGTCGTCGCTAATAAAATGGGCTTTTCGGATACACAACTTGTTGATGTGGTAGGGCCTTTATGCACTCCGTTAGATATACTGGCCAGCAAAATGGATTTACCGCAAGCGACTATTGGTGATTTAATTGCGGTTTATCAATCCGGTGCCTACGGTTATACTGCAAGCCCGCGTGACTTCCTAAGTCATTCGCATCCTATCGAGTTATTACTTTAAGAGAACTTTATGTCATTAGCAGATACTATTAGTCGTTTTACATTATCGCTATTTAAAGCCCCTTTTAATTGGCTAGTAAAAGCGCATCATGTTCCCACGGATCCAAAACAAGAGTTCTCATTAGATGCTGATGATCATATTGTGTATGTACTTAGGACCAAATCTATCTCTTCAATAAAAATTCTTAAACAAAAAACTAGAGATTTAAAGATACCTACCGCACATTACAATGATCAACAATCACCCGAATCTGGCGCTTGTTTGTTTATCAATAACCGTCCTAAATGGTTTAGCTATAAGCGCAAACTTACCGAGCATAAAACTTATATTGCTAATTTGTTAGAACAACAAAAGCAAAACCCGGGTAAAAATTATAAATTAGTTCCTGTTTCCATTTATTGGGGACGTAACCCTGGTAAAGAAAAGTCTTTCCTCCGCTACTTTATTTCTAATATGGAAGAAACGGGGCGTTTAGGTAAGTTGCTTATTATTCTCTTTTTAGGACGTCAATGCTTTATTCAATATGGCAAGCCTATCCGTCTAAATTCAAAAGCTGTTAACCTTGCTCAAGATACCGCCAAAACTTCACACAAGATTTCTCGCATCCTTCGCGTTTATTTTAATCGTCATTGGGTAGCATCTATGGGACCTCGAAGTGAAAACCGTCGAGGTTTGGTTGCTGGTATCGTTGCATCGAATGACGTACAGAATGTCATTATTGAAGAAGCATCTCGAACTAATAAAAGCATTGCTAAAGTAAAAACCGATGCCGAAAAATATGTTAAAGAAATCGCCGCTAGCTATAGTCCGCGAATGATCCGCTTTCTTTCGTCTGCTTTAAGTCGTCTTTGGGACAAGATTTACACTGGCATCGAAGTTAATAACATAAAAAATATTCGCGAACTAGCGCAAGAACACGAATTGATCTATGTTCCTTGCCATCGAAGCCATACCGATTACCTTTTGCTTTCGTATCAACTTTACCGCGAAGGCTTAGCTCCTCCGCACATTGCCGCTGGCGTTAATTTAAACTTCTGGCCAATTGGATCTATTTTGCGTAAAGGTGGTGCTTTTTTCTTAAGGCGTTCCTTTAAAGGAAATAAACTTTATTCTACTGTGTTCAATGAATATCTTTACCGTTTACTGAATAAGGGCATACCCGTTGAGTACTTCCAAGAAGGTGGCCGCAGTCGTACAGGTCGTTTGTTATCACCAAAAACTGGGATGCTTGGAATGACCGTGCAAGGTATGTTGCGAGGCATTCGTAAACCTATTGTTTTCGTACCTGTATATATTGGCTATGAAAAAATGTTTGAGGGTAAAAGTTATGTAGGAGAATTGCGCGGCCAAGAAAAGAAACAAGAGTCTTTTGGTCAATTGTTAGGTGTTCGCAAAGCTTTAAAACGTTTTTACGGTAAGGTTTATTTGAATTTCGGTGAACCACTTAAGTTGAATGATTATTTAGATCAAAACGTTAATGATTGGCGTGAGTACCTAAATTCTGATAAAAAAGCCGATTGGATTAATTCTCAAATGCTGCATTTAGGCGACGAAATTAATCGTCGAATTAATGCCGCTGTTAGCGTTAACAGTGTCTGCCTTGTCAGCATGGCTTTATTAGGCACCCCAAGACAGGCAATGGACAAAGCTGAATTAATTGCCCAACTAAATGCCTTATTAGCATTACTGACTGCAGCCCCTTATAGCTCCTATACCAACCTAGCCTCTGAAAGCGCTGATGAATTGGTGAATAACGCTATAAAGTTAGGCATGGCCTATGAAACAAATGATCCAGCTGGCAATGTGATTTCAATCGAAGGTGATGAGCGCATACTATCGACTTACTATAGCAATAACATTCTGCACCTTTTTGCTATCCCGTCCTTGATTGCCTCTTTATTCCAGCGTCATAACCATATTTCTAAAGAAAAAATTATTAGCTATGTTGAAGCCTTTTATCCTTTCCTGCAAAAAGAGCTCTATATTCATTGGAATAAAAACGAATTAGCTGAGCGAGTTGAGCTTTTACTAGAAACTATGCTCGATCAAGGCCTATTAAATATGGGTACAAAAAATTATTGCGTTCCTCATGCTGATACACCGCAATGGACACGCTTAATACTTTTGTCAGAAGCTATTCAGCCAGCACTACAACGTTATGCAATAACTTTAACCATTCTAGAATCGTTTGCCGAGAAAACCATCTTACGTCGAGTCCAGCTCGAGCAAGAAAGCCAAAAGCTTGCGCAACGGATTTCTGCGCTTTATGGCATTAATGCTCCAGAATTTTCTGACAAAAATTTATTTAAAAACCAAGTTAAAGTTTTAAAAGAAGAAGGTTATATTATCCATCAAGAAGGTATGGGTATTAAAGCTACTGATAAATCTCATCAGCTGCATCAAAAGCTAATGGAAATTTTATCGATTCCTGTTCAACAAGGTCTGCAGCTAGCAGCCAGAAGCTTAAAGCATGCTTCTCCTGAACCTGTGTCTGAAGATTAAATTATTCGAAGTAATAATGGGCTGCTATTCCTAGAAATAATACCAGCCCTACATAGTTATTCTGTAAAAAAGATTTAAAATAAACTTCTGTTTTACGCGAGCGGCATTGATACAGTTGCCATACCACTAAAGCTACCGCAAGAACCCAGCCAATATAGTAATAGAGTCCTAACTCTAATTGTTGTGCCAATAAAAACATGCCAGCAAGAAACAGCCCTTGGATCCAAGTAACAATTGCTAAATCAGCATCACCAAATAAAATGGCCGTTGATTTCAGGCCCAATTTTAAATCATCATCTCTATCCACCATCCCATAGAGAGTATCGTAAGCCAGCACCCATAACAGCGTCGAAAGATAAATTATCCAGCTTATTAATGGCACTTGATTCTGCACTGCGGCAAACGCCATGGGAATTGACCATGCAAAAGCCGCTCCTAATATCATTTGCGGAAAGTAGGTATAGCGTTTCATAAACGGATAAAAAGAAGCGAGCAATCCCGCAATAAAACTTAATTTAATTGTTAAGTTATTGAGCGTTAAGACTAAAGCAAAAGCGATTCCTATTAATATTAAAAATAAAAGCAAGGCGCCTTTTGTGCTGATTTTATTTTGTGCTAAAGGACGCTGTTTTGTTCTTGTCACATGTGCATCAAAATCCCTATCCGCATAATCGTTAATAATGCACCCAGCTGAACGCATGATCAAAACACCTAAGCAAAAGACTAAAAGCGTCCACGATTCTGGAATTCCTTCTGCCGCAATCCATAAAGCCCATAGAGTTGGCCAAAGCAATAGGTAAATCCCTATCGGTTTATCCAGGCGCATTAATTGAAAATAGCTATAAAGTTTTGTCTGTTTCATTTTGAGTTTTTATTATGTTTAATAGAGAGGCGAGTCTGGCAAGAATACTTCCGAAACTAGCAGCTCTAACTCTTTGTGCTTTGAATTTTGCCATAAAGAGCGTCTTGCCCAAAGTTTTTGAATTTCAAAATCACAATTATTTTTAGCACACTGAAATAAATGATGTTCATGATCTAACTGTCGCACTCGTAACATTTGTCTTTGCAATTCTTTTTCTGAAAATAAAATACTGCCTAGCGGCTTATCACCTAACGACTCGATTAAAAAAGCGCTATTCATTGGTACTAGTGTTTTTGCATAAATCCACGGTTTTTCAGGACCATAAAGCAACACTTCTCTTATCCAAATTTCGCTACCAATTTCAAGACTTAACAATTCCGCTTCTTTGTTATTAGCTTGCGAAACCGACTCTTGGAGAACCTTGATATTAACTTTTTGGCCAATACGACCCTCTAATTTCTCAGTTAAAGAACCATACTCTAATAACCACTCGGCAACTGAGTAGGGCAAGTTTTTGATAACTTCGTCAGATGTTTTCTGCCACTTGTTCACAAATAATTACCCTGTATTGTTATTTGTTTGCTTTTATCATTTACTAATGGCTAAACTGCATTAATTAGCACCAATAAATTCCAAAGGATTTACCATGGGACTTTCAACAGTAGCAACTTTCCCAAATACTATGCTCGCTCATATAGCTAAAGGACTTCTCGAGAACAATGGTATTCGTGCCAATGTTATGCACGAGCATTTTCACTCGACCTATTCATTTGCCCTTGGTGAAGTTCCGCTAATGGTTAACGCTGAATTATTAGAGGAAGCTCAACAAATTCTAAACGAAAATTTCTCTCAAGAAGACTCTTCGACTGATTGAGTTAATTTCCAAACTTCAAAACCGCCATCCATGCTATAAACCTCTGTAAACCCTTGGCTGGCAAAATATTGCGCTGCTGGTTGGCTGCTGTGGCCATGATAACAAACGACTATTAATGGTTTTGACTTTTCTTGTTGCTCAATAAACTCTGCCGCATTTTGATTATTGATATTAAATGACTCAGCGATATGTCCTGCTTTAAACGATTGGGGATCACGAATATCTGCAATCGTAACTGCTTGTTGTTTTAATTTTTCTGCGGTATCCGCTACTGAAATATGTTTAAACATTAGAACCGCTTTGTCTTTGCTGTAAAATAGCCTAAGCCAGCACCAATAATTAAGCCGGATAAATGCGCGGCATTAGCGACACTACCCACTAATCCTGTAAATCCAAGCACCAACCAAATCAACATAAAATTCATAATGGCATCGTTTAGGCGCAAAGGGAAAAAGGGATCAAAACGGCGGCGGACAAAAATAAAACCGAGTAATCCGTAAACAACCCCAGACATACCACCAAAAGGATTAGATTGTTTAGCTATATAAACACCACTAAAATATTGGGCTAAATTTGAGCCAACGCCTGTGATTAATACAACCGCCAATAAATAATTAGCGCCTTTGGCTTTTTCTATCGAGCCACCCAAGTCCCATAACCACATCATATTAAACAATAGATGAATCGGTAATCCTGCAATTATAAAGTGTAGGAATATTGGCGACACTAGACGCCAGATTTGTCCTTGGGTAATTAACTGCCAATCGAAATAAACCCAGTAGGTGTTCTGATTCGTTCCCCACCAAGTGAGCAGACTCACAATTACGCTAATAGCCACTAAGGCTATGGTGACTTTACCTGCCCTTTTTAAAAAGTGTTGCCAATTAATCATGCTGTTTCTCTCGAACCATTTTTATATGCTCTATGCCATCTTCTAAATAGATTTCTGAGGCCACATCAAAACCAAACTCATGATAAAAATCACGTAAATAAGCCTGTGCAGAAATAGTGATGGTTTTACTAAAATTTTCATCGCAATAAACAACTGCGGCTTGCATCAGCTGCTTACCAAAGCCGCTTCCACGCTTACTCTCACAACTACAAACGCGACCTATAGAAGCATTGCCTTGATACTTATCCAACGACTCAAAAACTCGCAAATAGCCTACCAACTTATTACCTTCATAAGCCAATAAGTGGTGCGCAACCTGATCTAAATCGTCGCAATCTTGATATGGGCAATCTTGCTCTACTGAAAAAACGGCTAAACGAAGTTGCAACATGTCGTACAGTTCTTGCTTACTTAAATCTTGCCAACTTCGCCAATACATATCCCTTGTCTCCTAATGCTTATCCCAATACAAACGCTGCTGCTTTTCTAATCCCAACTTAGCACCACCTTACCCGATTGGCCACTCGCCATGGTTTCAAAGCCTTCTTCAAACTCATTCACATTAAAGCGATGAGTAATAATTGGCGAAATGTCCAAACCTGATTGCAACATAGCAATCATCTTATACCAAGTCTCGTACATTTCACGTCCATAAATGCCTTTTAAGACTAATCCTTTAAAAATAATTTGATTCCAATCGATCGCCATATCGCTGGAAGGAATTCCTAACATCGCGATTTTGCCACCATGATTCATGGTTTTTAGCATTGATTGAAAAGCTACTGGTACACCAGACATTTCTAACCCAACGTCAAAACCTTCTGTCATGCCAATTTCAGACATTACGTCTTCGAGTTTCTCCATGGTGACATTAACTGTTCGCGTAGCACCCATTTGTTTAGCTAAATCTAACCGGTAATCGTTAATATCCGTAATCACCACATGACGTGCGCCAACGTGTTTTGCAATCGCCGCTGCCATAATACCAATAGGTCCCGCACCGGTAATTAACACATCTTCGCCAACTAAATCGAAGGATAAGGCGGTATGAGCTGCATTACCAAAAGGATCGAGAATAGACGCTAATTCATCGGAAATATCATCTGGAATTTTATAAGCATTTTCAGCTGGAATAACCAAGTATTCGCCAAAAGCTCCTGGACGATCAACCCCTACACCGGTGGTATTGCGGCATAAATGACGACGCCCAGCACGGCAGTTTCGACAAAAACCACAAGTGATATGTCCTTCGCCAGAAACGCGCTCGCCCACTTTAAAACTGGTCACTTCTTGACCCACCGCTTCAATCGTACCCACATACTCATGACCCACAGTCATAGGTACAGGAATTGTATTTTGCGCCCACTCATCCCAGTGATAAATGTGCATATCAGTACCACAAATAGCGGTCTTTTTTATTTTGATTAAGACATCATTATGGCCAAGCTCTGGTCTTGGTTGGTCAACCATCCAGATACCTTTTTCCGCTTTCGCTTTACTTAAGGTTTTCATGCTAATTTACCTATGAGTACACTTATTTAAGAAATAACCTTTAACGCACGGCCAACTTTTTCAAAGGCCGCAATTGCTTTGTCTATATGCTTGATATCATGCGCCGCGGACATTTGCGTGCGAATTCGCGCTTGGCCTTGTGGTACTACAGGGAAAGAGAAGCCCACCACATATATGCCTTCTTCCAACATCATGTCTGCAAACTTAGATGCTAAGGAAGCATCACCTAGCATCACAGGAATAATAGGATGCTCGCCTGGAACTAGCTCAAATCCTAGCGCACTCATTTTACTTCTGAAATATTCACTATTTTCACGCAACTTGATACGTAAATCGTCACTGGCTTCTAACATGTCCAACACACGCAAACTAGCCGATGCAATTACTGGCGCTAAGGTATTCGAGAATAAATATGGACGCGAACGCTGGCGTAACCACTCCACTACTTCTTTACTAGCAGAGGTATAGCCCCCAGAAGCACCGCCTAATGCTTTACCTAAAGTTCCAGTAATAATATCCACGCGTCCCATCACATCACAAAATTCGTGTGAGCCTTTACCTTTTTCACCAATAAAACCTACAGCGTGAGAGTCATCTACCATCACTAACGCATTGTATTTATCCGCTAGATCACAAACTGCTTTTAAATTAGCAATGATCCCATCCATCGAGAAAACGCCATCGGTCACAATTAGTTTATGACGCGCGCCATCCGCTTCTGCCTGTTGTAATTGTTTCTCTAATTCCGCCATATCATTATTGGCGTAACGATACCGCATGGCTTTACATAAACGCACACCATCAATAATTGAAGCATGATTTAAGGCATCAGAAATAATCGCATCTTCTTTGCTTAAAAGGGTCTCAAACAAACCCGCATTAGCATCAAAGCAAGAAGAGTATAAGATCGTATCTTCCATCCCTAAAAACTTACTGATACGACTTTCTAGTTCTTTATGTACCGTTTGCGTACCGCAAATAAAACGAACCGATGCCATGCCATAGCCAAACTCATCTAAGGCTTTTTGTCCAGCATCAATCAGTTCAGGCGCGTTAGCTAAGCCTAGGTAATTATTCGCACAGAAATTAAGGACATCTTGGCCACTAGTTACAGAAATGTCAGCCGCTTGCTGAGAATTAATAACGCGTTCGGCTTTATACAAACCAGCGGCTTTAACTTCATCAATCTGCTGTTGAATGTGTTTAGAAAATTCAGAGTTCATAGTGCAATCTTATTTGCTGATAAAAATTGCACCTATTCTAGCATTTATTGAGGATTAAGCGGTATGACCTTTAGCCTTAAGAAGCGGTTTCTTTCATCAGATATTTGGCCACCAAAACTGCCAAAATAGCACCAGCAATGGTCGCTACGATATAGAGCCATAAATGTTCAAGATTGCCAGAGACTACAGCTGGCGCAATAGAGCGCGCTGGATTCATAGAGGCATTGGTAATTGGTCCAGCGAACATGGCCTCAAGACCTACGGTGGTTCCGATAGCGGCTCCTGCCATAAGGCCTTTTTCTTTTGCTCCGAAAGCCACGTGCATAATTACAAACATTAGGATAAAAGTTAGGATTAATTCGACTACTAAAGCTTTTTCAGCAGCAATCGTTGGGATAGTCGCGCCTAAGGTTTGATGCTCAGGAAATAACCAAGCCAACACTAGCGAAGCGCTAAAGGCCCCAGCTAATTGACTTATAATGTAAGGCGTTACTTCTTTAGTAGGAAAACGTTTTGCAACGGCGAAACCAATAGTCACCGCCGGGTTAAGATGGGCCCCAGAAATATCGCCGATGGAATAAATCACTGCAGCAACGATCATGCCCCAAGTTAGGGCAACCCCCACATGAGTAATAGCACCACCAGAAACGTCATTGATGATCATGGCGCCAGTACCGGCAAAAATCATCATAAAGGTGCCTAGGTATTCAGCAATATAGTTGCGCATAGTTATGAAGGATTAATCTCTATGGCGCAAGTTTGCCAAAATTTGAGCTAAAGCTCTACCATTCAAATTCAATATCTTTAATATTGGCTGTTACTTGAGCATATAATTTTTCGGCCGTTTCGTAACTAATGTAAGGAATTTCAATATGATGTGCGCCAGGTGTTGCTCCAGCGGTATCTAATTCCAACTTGGCCATTTTATGGCGTCGATCGAAAAAGCTTTCTTTAATTCGCAGGGTCTGAACTTTTGGAATACGCACATAGGTTTCTTTTCTAAAAACCACACCGCTTTTAAAAGCGGCCATTCTATCGGTAATAAAATAACCTGTATTTTTGATATAGGCTTTAGCATAGAAAAATGACCAGATAATCATACCTGGGAAAGCTATGGCGTAAGTCCACAGCGAGTGTACTATCAATGGTAATAGCAGCAGCCCCCAGCTAAATACTGAAGCTTTAAACACTCGCTTCCAAGCTCTGGCTTCTACTGATTGCCACTGCTGATTTCTCCATTCTTGATCAGACTGGATTTGCTCTAAAAACTCTAGTCGTTGACCTTTTGGTAATACTGGCGCCACTTGTTTCATAGTCACGCCTTGCTGCTCAGTATTAACGCCTCCCGCGGTTTCAACGGTCACTCCGATCCTATCAAAAATTTGGTGCAACCAAGAGTTATGGACTGTAATGGTTTGGATTCTTTGGGTTGGAATCGTTGCTTGCAACTTGGTCAATAACCCCATACCGGCTGCTAGCTTGTTATTCTTTTTTACAAGATTGAAGTCGTGAAATTTAAACCAAGCCATACCGATGGATAGTATCCACAATACTGACAAAGCAATCATCAGCATGATAAAGGAAAAGACTATAGTTCCAAGCACGCTAGTTTCAGGAACCATGCTTTGCACACCATCGCTAACATAATTCACTCCGGTTTTAATTGCAGACCGAATATTCCTTGGGTTGTCATCACCTATAAACTGACTAATAAAACCAAAAAATACGGCAACCGCAATTAAGCCTTTATTAGAAATTAATCCATAACGAACTATTTCGCCAAAACTCAATTTTAATATTGAATCTTGTTCTTTTTTTGTTTCCGCAGGTTCAACTTCGTTCGTCTCATCAATGCCATCTTGCTTTTGCAAGATTTGTTGTAATTCTTTAACGGCATCTAAACTGACCACATTGATAATTGCCTCTGGCGCTCCCCCCGAAGCCGATTCTAACTGAACCTTGACCACCCCAAAAATTCGATGTAGTGGTCCTTGAATTAGGTTTAAATTTTGAATTTTATTATATTTAACTTGGCGTAAATTTCTAAAAATGATCCCTTCTTTAACTCGAATTTGATCATCTTCCAGCCAATAGCGATAAAACTTAAATTGAATAATCGAAATCACACTAATAAGCGCGGCGCCACCTAGCGCATAAATCTCCCAAGAGCTGGAGCGAGAGCCAACACCAAATACGGCTATCAAGGCAGGCAGGATTAATTTTTTTATATTTTCCCAAAGGATAAATAACGGAGAAATATTATGCAGTTTTCTCTCTAATGCTGAATTATCGATAAGCTCATCCATGACTAACCTCTAGACCGCATCTGAGTTGGTTTCATCGATAAGTCGATTACGCAATTCATTGGCAACTTCTAATTCTATGCCCGAAAGCTCTACCGACGCATCTTTGGTGCCGGCGGTATTTACTTTTAATCGGCCTAGTTCAAACTTGCGCTCTAAAGGACCTTGCGAAACGTCGGTGTGCTGGACTCGGTTCTTGGGAACTAAAATTCTTCTACGCCAAATGACGCCTTTTTGGATATAGAGACCTTCATCTTGATACCACCAACGTGAGTATTGGTAACGTTTTTTGGACCAAATAAACCCTAATAAGAAAAATCCAATGGCCACGCCCAACAGAATAAATAATGGATACCAATTACCACTAGTTACTCTTGCCACTATTCCTATAATTATTGGAATAACGCTAACAATGGCAAAGATTATTCTGGTGACGGTAACAGATTTCGGACTTAATTTATTTGCATATTCTGGAGTTTTTTCTAGCAATCCCATAGATTTATAATGAGTTATTATTTATCTATCCACTATACAAAAGATGTTAAGAAAGCTCCAATTTGATTTGTTACAAATTGTAGTGGTATCAAGAAGTTATCGACTTTCGCCAAGCTTCAATACCACCTTTTAAACTATAAACCGAACTAAAGTCACTTTGTATTAAAAGGCTGGCTGCGTTAAAGCTTTTTTGCCCCACTTGGCAGTAAATGACAACCGCTTGATCAGGATCTAATTGGTTAATTTGACTGGCAAATTCGTAAATAGAAATATTATCACCGCCTAAATTAAACTCTTGGTGTTGCGCTGTATCGCGCACATCGATAAGCAAAGGTTTATCACTCTGACTAAGCCACTGTTGCAACTCTAGCGGCTCTATATATTGCACTTGCTCAGATTCTTTAGGCTCAAACATACTGCTAGATTCTATCCGATAATTGTTGCATCATTTGTAAGGTGACTTGCTCTGGCTCTTCTGCTTGAGTGATCGCTGAAATCATCGCCACACCCGAAACTTTTGTCGTGATCACTTCTGTCAAACGGTCTAAATCAATACCACCAATCGCCACCCATGGATATGCATTCATGGTATCAACCCAATAAGATAAATTTTCGATGCCATGCGGTATCCATGGCATCTGTTTAGATTCTGTATGATAGACAGGTCCGCAAGCCATATAACTTGGTTTGATTGCATGCGCCCTAGCGACTTCATAGTAACAGTGGGTACTGATTCCTAAGCGTAAGCCTGCTTTAGAGATAGCCTCTAAGTCCGCACTGTCTAAATCTTCTTGTCCTAAATGGACACCATAAGCTTTATGCTTAATGGCCAATTGCCAGTAATCATTTATAAACAAGCGCGCTTTATATTTTTCCGCAATTTGAATGGACCGAATAATTTCTTCTTCTACCGCACCAGCTGCTAAATCTTTAACTCGCAATTGAATCGTAGTCACGCCTAGCTTTAACAGTCGCTCAATCCACTCGGCTGAATCAACTACAGGATATAAACCTAATTTCTCAACGCCACAATCAGGAAAAGAATAATCTTTGTCTTGGTAATGATTGGAAAGCTTTGGCATATAACGCTGTTTAGACGGCCATGACAAAGGCTTAAGAGGACCTTTGCCCAACCCAACTCGATAACCATTTTCAATCGCTTGATTGATTTGCATCTTGCCAATAACGATTGCGTCAATTAACGAATGGTTTAGCGCCCAAGCAGTGGCAATGGATGCTGCTAAAACACAACCCGTTCCACGAGTGTTGTCCCGATGCTGTCTTTCGCTTCTTAACCAAAAGGAGCCATTATCATCACAAAAGTAATCTGCACAAAAGTCTTCATCCGTATGGCCGCCTTTTACTAACACTGCCTTAATGCCCGCAGATAAAATATCATCCACTGCAAATTCAATATCTTCGAGTTTCTTGACTTTGCGTCCAGTGAGTAATTCAAGCTCTGGAATGTTTGGCGTCAAAAGGTCAATTCGATCAAACAAAGTTTTAAATAAGCTCTGAGCCTCATCATCCATCAGCTGTTTTCCCGATGAGCTAACCATCACCGGATCAACAATAATCTTTCCTTCATATTCTTTTAAGAACTCTTTTAATGCTTCAATTGAATCTTTATTCGGTAATAACCCTACTTTTATCGCATCGGCGGGCAGATCATCTTTTAGCGCATTAAATTGCGCGGTAATTTGCTCTTCACTCAGCGGATTAATTGCCACCACTTTTTTTGAATTTTGTGCTGTTACTGCGGTTGTTACCATACAAGGGTGTGCGCCCAATGCTTCAATCGCGCGAATATCCGCCACTTGTCCTGCAAGTCCTGAACAATCCGAACCAGCTATCGACCAAACAATTCTCTTTCGAGCTTCGGATTTATCTTTTTTAGAATTTATCATTAATAGTTATTCTTATGAATCACTGTGCCAAAACGGCGTGCCAACTACAGGCGTACTAGGCTTTGCTAAATCTCTTTCTGGAATAGCACCAGCCTCATAAGCCTGCCTTCCTGCAACTACTGCATCTTTAAATGCGCTAGCCATTAAGACGGGATTTTGTGCTTGGGCTATCGCGGTATTTAAAAGCACCGCGTCATAACCCATTTCCATTGCTTGTGCCGCATGAGATGGCAAACCTAAACCCGCATCAATCACCATAGGAACATCGGGTAATCGCTCACGCAAAGTTTGCAGGGCATAAGGATCGGTCAAGCCTCGACCAGTTCCAATCGGCGCTCCCCACGGCATTAAAATATTACAACCTACATCCAGTAGTTTCTGACACAACACCAAATCATCAGTGCAATAAGGGAAAACCTCAAAGCCACGCTTAGTCAATTCTTTGGCGGCTTCTACCAACTGGAAAGGATCGGGTTGTAAATTATAGTCATCGCCAATGACTTCTAACTTTATCCAATTGGTTTGAAATATTTCACGCGCCATTTCAGCAGTAGTAATCGCTTCTTTTGTGGAATGACAGCCGGCGGTATTGGGGAGCCAATGGCAATCAATTTGATTGATTTGATTCCAAAAATTTTCACCGCCTTTTCCTTGACGACGCACAGAGACGGTAATCACTTGTGATTCTGAGGCTTTTAATGAATCCAGCATAATTTGCGGCGACGGATATAAAGCCGTACCAACAAATAGTCTGCTTGAAATTTCTTTACCACCTATTTTCAACATCTTAGTTTTCTCATAGCTTATTACTAAAGGTTTTGACTAGAAACTATAACGACAGAGCTTTAGCCGCCTTGCATTGGTAAGACGATTTCTACCTGATCATTCTCTTGCAAAACTGATTCGCTATAAATTGATCTTGGAACAAATTCCATATTCACGGCAATCGCAAAATTAGTGTCGCTAAAACCGCTATCGACTCGTAGCCAATCTATCAATTGGCTAATGGTAATATTTGATTCAACTTCTATTGTTTTATCATTAAGCATTAACTGCATAATTATTCTCACTTACTCGATTTGCCAGTTGATGGAGTTGCGTAATCGCTTTTTCGATGATCGCTGGTGCCAATAAAATTCCGTGTCGATACAAACCATTTATCTGGCCTAAGCCAGCTTCTATTTTTAGCATAGGCAAGTTGTCTGGCAAAGCCGGGCGACAATTTACGACCGACTTAATAATCCTCGCTTCACCAAAACCTTTGTGCAAACTATAGGCCGCAGATAATAACTCCAAACTTGAGCGAACTGACACTGGCGAATAATCTTCTGACTCAATTTCCGTTGCGCCAATTAAGTACACATTGTCAGGTCTGGGCACTATATAAAGCTTATAACGAGGATGCATTAAACGCGTTACATGCTGAATATTGACTTCTGGCGCCTTTAGCCAAAGTAGCTCTCCGCGCACAGCTCTTAATGGTAAATCTGAATCTTTTTTAGCGCCAAGCCCGCGACAATCAAATACCCAATCAAATTCAAAAGTCTGAGTCTTGGTTTTTACTTTTCCTAAACTAATCGACTCTACTTCTGTATTGTCATACCAACTACAGCTCGATAGTGTTTGATCTAACGCATCGAGCAGCTCTATTGGATCGACTTGCCCTTCAGTAGGCAAATACAAACCTTCACCGAGTTGTTCTAAATCCGACTCTTTGATCCCTAAATCAACTTTTTGAATTAAATTTGCATCATCGTTCAGTTTACTTTTGACCAGTTTGTAAAAGCGTTCTAAATCCACTTTATCTTGACCATGAGCGGCGACTAATGAACCTATCTGTTTGAAATAAACCTCTTGCGGTAATTCTTGTAACCAATCGGCATACAATTCTAGAGATCGTGTGCCTAATTGATAAATATCTTTTTCCGCCATTTCAAGTTCAGCTAATGGCGATAAAATTCCAGCTGCAGCATAGGAGCAAGCGGCTTGGCTATTACGATCTTCTTTATCGAAAATAGTAATCTCTAAACCGAGTTCTGCTTTTAACTTTAATAAGCGCCAAGCTAACATTCGGCCGG
This sequence comes from uncultured Kangiella sp., assembly GCA_947498625.1. Classification (GTDB taxonomy): domain Bacteria; phylum Pseudomonadota; class Gammaproteobacteria; order Enterobacterales; family Kangiellaceae; genus Kangiella. The sequence goes on from CANMKR010000001.1 coordinate 174,055, forward strand.
CAATGCCGGCACCTACCACTGCAACCTTCATTAACTAGTCTTTAAGCTCAACGTAGATCTGTCCGCCCTGCTTTTTAAACTCAGCTGACTTTTCTGCCATTCCTTTTTCAATTTCTTGTACTGACAGTTTCTCCTGCTCATCTGCATAATCTCTTACATCTTGGCTGATTTTCATTGAGCAGAATTTAGGGCCACACATAGAGCAGAAATGTGCCACTTTAGCTGAATCTTTTGGCAAAGTTTCATCGTGGAATTCACGCGCGGTATCCGGATCTAATCCTAGATTAAACTGATCTTCCCAGCGGAATTCAAAGCGAGCTTGCGATAATTGATCGTCACGATACCTTGCACCCGGATGACCCTTAGCAACATCGGCAGCATGAGCGGCTAACTTATAAGTAATGATCCCTGTTTTAACATCATCGCGATTCGGCAAACCTAAATGCTCTTTAGGCGTTACGTAACACAACATGGCGCAACCGTACCAACCAATCATCGCCGCACCGATACCGGAAGTAATGTGATCATAACCCGGCGCTATATCCGTGGTTAATGGTCCCAGCGTATAGAATGGCGCTTCATCGCACACCTCTAATTGCTTTTCCATATTTTCTTTGATCATATGCATAGGTACATGACCAGGGCCTTCGATCATCACTTGCACATCATGCTTCCAAGCGATTTTTGTAAGCTCGCCTAAGGTTTCAAGCTCACCAAACTGTGCTTCATCATTCGCATCAGCAAGTGAGCCCGGACGTAAGCCATCACCGAGTGAAAAACTGACGTCATACTTCTTCATGATTTCACAAATATCTTCAAAGTGAGTATATAAGAAGTTTTCTTTATGATGAGCAATACACCATTTAGCCATTATCGAACCACCGCGTGAAACAATACCCGTGACACGCTTAGCAGTCATTGGCACATAGCGTAATAAAACGCCTGCATGAATGGTGAAATAATCAACGCCTTGTTCGGCCTGTTCAATCAAAGTATCGCGGAACACTTCCCATGTTAAATCTTCTGCCACGCCATTAACTTTTTCCAAGGCCTGATAAATGGGTACTGTACCGATTGGTACTGGCGAATTACGTAAAATATAATCACGAGTTGCGTGAATGTTTTTACCGGTTGATAAATCCATCACCGTATCACCACCCCAGCGAGTCGACCAAACTAGTTTTTCAACTTCTTCTTCGATACTTGAAGTTACTGCTGAGTTACCGATATTGGCATTAATTTTTACTAAGAAATTACGGCCAATAATCATTGGTTCTAATTCTGTGTGGTTAATATTCGCTGGAATAATGGCACGGCCCTGCGCGACTTCATCACGCACAAATTCCGGCGTTATCTTCTCTGGCGTATTAGCGCCAAAAGAATGTCCTTTTAATCGAGCCTCTCTTTCTTCATTAGAAAATTGCTCAAACAATGCTTCGCGTTTTTGATTTTCACGAATAGCAATGTATTCCATTTCAGGGGTAACAATCCCTTTTCTTGCATAATGCAACTGAGATACATTCTGCCCGTCTTTGGCACGTAAAGGTTTACGTTGTAACTCTGGATTATGTGTAGCAAAGGCCTTTTCATTACCTTCATCGTAACCATTATCAATTGCTTTGATTTCGCGGCCTTCGTATTCTTCAACGTCGCCACGACCAATTACCCAATCACGCCTAACATCTTCGATACCTTTACGCACATCAATTTCAATATTGGGATCGGTATAGGGACCTGAAGTATCATAAACGGTAACTTTCTCACCATTGGTCAAACTAATCTCGCGCATAGGAACGCGAATTTCAGGATGTAATGTACCTGCAATATAAATCTTTTCGGATTTAGGTAAAGGTTCACGAGTGATCTTATGTTTATTGAGATCGATAGGATCGTTTTTCGCCATGGCGATTTCTCCAGTTATCTTCAAGGATCTACTGGCATGGCGTAAAAAAGTAATGCAGACAAAGGCACTAAGCCCATGATGATTTATTACTCTTCCCTACGCCGATGCTAATCGGATCAGGTTATACGGGTTTGCTGTGCATCTCAGCCAAAATATACATTTGTTAAATTGGCACCCCGAGAGTTGGGTCTATTGTAGTTTCTTTAACTCCTAACTTCCAGTTATCCCTCTAAGATTTCGAACTGCTCTACAAAAATTAATTCGCAAGCGCCACCACCAGTATCTTCTCTCGTTAATGAGCTTTTCCATTGAAAGCCTGTTTCCGACTCAATGACAGACACTAATTTTCCTTTGATTTTAATGACTTGCCCTGCTTTGACTCGATCAATTTGTTTACCCACCACTTCAGTGGCAGGAATTAGATGCATATTAGCGCTATGGGATTGAATTTCTTGCTGTGGAATTGGAGGCGTTTTATAGCGGTATCGATACCAACGTCCTGATTGAGAAAACTCGATTTTTTCGAGCACTGACTCGTCCGACATTCTGCCCCAACCTAATGCCAAATCTATCGGCGATATTTGAGCCCCTCTATCGCTAGAATAATCTTCTCTGAGTATAACTTTTGCTTTTATATCGAATTCCGCAAGCGGTGTTACTTCATAACTATCAAAAAAGAAAGGCTTGGCAGATTCTATATTAACTTGTAATGGCGCATCCGAAGCTTTCACACCGTCACCTAAAACCACCGGTTGCTGTGATTTATAGTAGATCAGCATCAGTATGACCACTGCTGCAATAATGGATATTTTTTTTGGGCTCAAATCAATCCGCGCTTTTACTTTTCTTTAGTATAAAAAAAATGGCGACAGATGTCGCCTGGGGTATGAAGAGACTAGTGCTTTTTTATTATTATAGTTATAGGTTTTATGACTAACTAACTACTATTGGATTAGTTTCAATGAAAATGGATACTTATATACACCACCTTCACTTGCCTTAATTGCGGCTATAATCGTTACAATGAAGTGGAAGATAATTAAGCCTATCAATAAAGGAATTCCGATTAGGATAATGCTTAAAATCAAAGCCACACAGTAAGCAATAAACATGCTAATGTTGAAGTTCAATGCTTCTTTACCGTTTTCAGCCACCAAAGGCATTGACTCTTTCTTCAGCAACCAAACCACTAAAGGTCCAAGTACCATTCCGATTACTGGAATTAAGGGCACCATTGCTACAAAGGCTGCTAGGTGAGTAAACATCGACCAACTTTTTTCATCGCTAGTAGCTGATTCAGTTCCTAGCACTTCTGCTTCACCCTCAATTACTCTTTCATAAGGGGCTTCTGTTCTTGCTTGGCTATTTTCAGTCTTAGTGCTTTCTGACCTAGCTTCTTCTACCACTTCTTCAACTTTCTCTACTTTTTCAGTAGTTTCTTCAGCTGAAGTTTCTTTTTTATCTTTCTCTGACATGCGCTTTTATCTCCGCTTTCGTAAATCACAAATTCAGATTAGCAAGAAAAAATATTTCAGAGTGTAACCAAGCGTGCTTAAAAATGACGATAAAATCCTGCTGCCATTTTTAGGATGGCAGAAATGTTAAACCATTGATTTTATTGATATAAAATCGAGAAAACGATTTTGTGCAAAATTTAAACAATCAAGCCAAGCCAGCAAATGATAGCTTAACTCATTGTTTTTGTTGACTATTTTAATTTTAAAATTTTTTTTGATGATATGAATAAGGACTTATCAAGATAAGCCATTGTTTTTATTTATTATTTTTGTTAGAGCTTTAATTTTCTAACTGATCGGGGAGCTTCCACTAAGAATAATAAGAGGAGTTCCTTCCTTGCTTTACCATAAAAGGCTAGTACCTGCAGTAAAGGCTAAAAAGCAAATAACCCATAAAATTACAGGACCTGAAGCCCCTTTAAACTCAAAATTAAAAAACTTAAAGGAGATTGAATCTCTCGAGAAAATATCTAGAACCACCACTATAGAGAATGCAGAAATCGCACAAATTGCAACTCCGATAGTTCCAGCAGGGTGTTCTTTAATGATATCTAAAAACCAACTATCGGGTATCGAGTTAGGAACCAACGCACTGGCTGCCAAAAATACAAAGAAAAAGGTTGTCCATATCGCCGTACAAATAACGACAGCCCAACTTGCCCATTTTTTAAAAGTGCTCTTTTCTGGGTTAGTATTATTCTGCTGACTCAATTAACTTATCTCTTTTTTGATAACGGTAGCTAGTTAATATAAGAACAGGCTAATTCTATTGCAAACCCTTTCTTTTCTGATTAACCTCTACTTCAGCGCCGATGACTTTGCCGTTTAAAGCGTAATCCTGATGATCATTGGTGTTTAGATTAACTTTGATAAGGTGCTTACCCTCGGGCAGCTCCTCTAGGTGATACCAGTGACTATATAGACGAGTGATCTTATTGCCATTGATATATAAGTGAGCATGCCCTTCGCCCATTTGATGTGCTTGATTAACCTGCTCAGGAGCAAATTTAAAATTTTCAGTAATGAGTTCTAGGTTCCAACCAGACTTTTCATCCTTGTGCATTTTAAGACTAATTTGAGGCTTACTTGCAAAGTCTTTTACTTCAAGCTGAGCATGATGATGGTGGTGATGCCCCTCGCTGGCATATAAACTTCCCGATAATCCTAACACTATAGAAACAATAATAACTTTCAACATTAATCTTGATACTCCGCTAAACTGAATGTTTTACCAAACTTCGCTAATTTTTTACTGCCTTGCAGAAAACTTAAATCAATTATAAAGGCAAAGCCTGCTATTTCTCCACCCAGTTGTTGTACCAACTGAGCGCTGGCAATAGCTGTACCGCCAGTTGCCAATAAATCATCGTGAATTAAAACTCTTGAACCTGCTCGAATAGAGTCTTTGTGCATTTCTAAACAAGCTGAACCGTACTCCAAATCATATTCAACCGATACCGTATCCGCCGGCAATTTGCCTTTCTTACGGATTAAAACAAACGGGATCTTTAAAGCTCTGGCCAGTGAAGGGCCAAATAAAAACCCGCGCGAATCAATCCCTGCAATAGCATCCAACTCCAAGGGTTTAGCAAACTCTACTAATGCCTCTAGGATTTTCTGCGAAACCACAGGATCAAGTAATAGCGGCGTTATATCTTTGAACGAAATTCCAGCTTTTGGAAAATCTTTTACCTCTCGAATATTCGACTTAACCAATGTCTCAATGGTTTCTATTTCTAAACTCATAAACGGATTTATTAACTCATAACTTTGACTATAATATGGCTATATTAACTCAAGCCGTTGCTATCGTGAAAAAAATTCTAATCTACATTGCCATGCAATCAGAAGCACAGCCAATCATTGATGAACTCAACTTTGAAGAAACCCGCATTCTAAATCCAGCTTTACCCATGAAAACCTACACAGGCGCGTCAAGCAAGCACAGCTACTTTTTGGTGACTGGTGGCAAAAGTTCTATGTATGAAGTTGATAACGTTGGCACCGAGCCTGCCGCTGTAGGTTTGCAAGCAGCATTACAAATCTTTGATGCTGATCTAGTGATCAATGCTGGTACTGCCGGCGGTTGGCAATCCAAAGGGGCTCAAATCGCCGATGTGTACTTAGGTAAAAGTCCTGTTCGATATCACGATCACCGCATCCCCATTCCAACATTCGAAGCCTACGGCAAAGGCTCTTACCCTTGTATCGATACAACAGAGCTTGCAAAATCCCTCAAGCTAAAACGCGGCTATATAAGCACCAGCAACTCGTTGGATTTTAATCAAGATTGTTCGCGGCTAATGCGGGAAAATCAGGCGGATTGCAAAGAAATGGAAGCGGCGGCTCTAGCTTGGGTTTGCCACCTATACGCAAAACCTTTTCTGCCCATTAAAGCGATTACAGACTTTGTTGATCATGAACATCCAACCGCTGAGCAATTTCAAGAAAACTTAGCTAAAACTTGTGTCGCCCTAAAAAATTCCGTCGTGAAAGTATTAAGGCATTTATAACTCAATGCTTTTCAAGGATTTTGATTAGCCTTGAAAAGCATCAACGTTTCTTACTAAACTTCTGAAACCACATCAAACCCGCCATAAACGATCCGCTTTCCGTCAAAAGGCATAGGATTTTTCTCGTTATCCATTCTTGGATCTTGCATCGCCTTTTCCCAAGCAGCTTCTCTTACCGCTTTAGATGGCCAAACTACCCAAGAAAAAATCACCGTTTCATTTTCTTCTTTCTTAACGGCCATTGGAAAAGAAGTCAGCTCCCCATCAGGGACATCTTCTCCCCAGGTATCCACGATTTTCAAAGCCCCATTTTCTTTTAACACCGCAGCCATAATCTTCGCATGTTCTATATATTTTTCTTTATTTTCATTTGGAACTGACGCTATAAAACCATCAATATAAGACATAACCTTTCTCCTTAAATCTACAAGTCTCTATTTTCATAGATAATTCAAGTCATTTAAAGCTATCAGATAAAATAGATTGCCTAATTGCCCGATTACTATACCATGAGATTTCACCTTCGTTTTGTCATTTGTTCAATGTTGGATAGTTGGCTCAGCGCTCAAGTTTTGAGGCGGCTTAATGACAAATCTTCGTTTATGCTACCAAACCCTAGAGTTTGGTAAAACTGATATCCATATTTGCACTTTACGCAATAATCAAGAATTTGCTGACCCAAAGGGAATTGCCGAAGAGCTAGGAATCAGCTCAGCATCTTGGCCACTTTTTGGTGTTCTTTGGCCTTCGGGCCTTGTGCTTGCCCACTTCGTAAATGATTACAAAACTGAATCTAAACGCATCTTAGAAGTCGGCTGCGGCATGGCCTTATCAAGTTTACTTTTAAATAAACAATCAGCGGACATAACCGCAACAGACTATCACCCAGAAGCGAATAAATTCTTACAACGAAATGCGCTATTAAATGGCGACAAGCCCATCGCATTTGAAAGAACGGGTTGGGCTGAAAAAAATGATGAGCTAGGCGTATTCGATTTGATTATTGGCAGCGATCTTCTCTATGAAGATGAGCATATAGATTTGCTCGCAGATTTTATGATTGAACACGCAAAACCGAGTTGTGAAATTATACTAGTTGATCCTGGACGAGGAAGAAAAAATAAACTTAGTACCAAACTCATTGAAGCAGGTTTTACTTCTTCTCAACATAAACCATTAAAAACCGATTATTTAGAAAAAGAATTTAAAGGCTACATTCTGCAATTTGAACGCTAGTAATTTTTTTGTAACGAGCTGTTTTGCGCCAAATTGGAAGCGCAGCTGAGAACTTGTCAAGCAACAACAGCTTGTTATGCTTTATTAAATTTCCTACATTTATAGATCTCTAATATTATTAGCTTTAGTCATTCTCAAATCTTTCTTCCCACTCTACTAAATCATTTTGGACTTGTTTAAATGGAACGTTGCTAACACCAAACTTCCCCCGGATCGGATGATCCATAGCGACGATTAAGAAAATCATTAACCCAAACATAATCGACATGCTTGCTACTAGACAATAATGAGCTCGCGCACTTTGTGTGTTGTAAAACCATGCTATCCCAACAGTGATTACCGCCCCAAATAACACAACTATCCAAGTAACAACCTCTATGCCTGCACTGCCAAGATGTAGTCGTTCTCGTCGTTGATCTAAAAGGTCATTCATTTTACTGAGTACTTCAGCATAAATAACGACGTCATGACTGGTTTTAGGGACGTACGTAATAACTTTGTGCGAAAGCTCATCAACAATACTTTTGGTTTCTTCATCACCCAAACTACCAGAAGCAAGCGCTGGCCACTCCTTTTGTAGTACCGAATCGATATACTTTTTAGTGAGATTCTGAATATCTGACCTGCTTGGTTCAGGCAGCCCCTCAGAATCCACATAAAGATCTCCAGCGGAGTAAGCCTCCTTCATAACCACCATTTCTACTTCCGTATAAGCTCCTTGAACACCAACCGTCATTAAACCTAGAGCTACAGCATAGAGGACACCAACAAAGGCATGTGCAAAAGCTGCTGTACTGTTATCAGCAGGTGCAAGCATCCAGTTCTTATGGCGTACCAGCCAAACCCCTGCTAATGCTAGCAATAAGAAAGGTATCAGGATTAACATAAACAAAAAAAATAGAGGTAAAGTAAATATTAGTTGCATTGTATGTCTGTCACCTGTTCTAGAATTTTATTTTGATAGTAGGCATCTGCTAATTATGCAGATGAATACTAACGTGAATATTTATACTGTGGACCGAATTTTACCTTGCTACGATTCACAAAATAACGCTGCGCTCAGCGGCAAAATGCGCGCGTAGTGGGTATTTTGTCCAACTGCAGCGCCTTGTTAGGCGATTGGTGCTTTATTGATATGACTTAAGTCTTCCATAATATCGAAAATGTGGTCATTAATATCTGTAATTCCCATATCAGTTAATCGCGGTATGTGCATTGCTTTGTATTTTTCTAAACTATCAATATCTTTGAATAGATAGGTTGAGCCGAAATGGGTCGTCCCTGCCTCATGCGTCCAAATTTTCCAAATAACACCAGGTTCTTCCGCAATGCTTTTAGCAAGTTCCTTTGTTCTTTCTAGCTGCTTGTCAGTAAATTCACCTTGCATAGTCATGTGAAGATCCCATATTTTTTGTGTACTCATATAACTTTCCTCTTTTGTATGTTTGATTATCTTTGCTCTGTAAAAGTCGAGACAGATGCATAGTTCGATTGACTGACTTTGCTAGGCAATAATTAGTTAGAGCAAGCAATTCTACTTATGTGTTCTTTTTAAGCTGCCAGAAACCGATGCATGTTAGTAAACCAAAGAAAGCAGGATCCGACCAGCCAAAGCCAACAAAAATATTATTTAAACATGCATAAAGAGTGATAATTAAGCCAAGCGCGTTAGTGACAATTAGGCCTTTAATCAAGTTTAAAGCAGGCTCTGTTTTTTCTTGAGTATTACGAAACAGAAAAGCAAGGGCCGCTATACCACCAAGAAATATACTATTATGCTGAGATAAGAATTTGGCATATTGGTCATTAATCTCTAGCCCATACATTGGCCAAAGTTGATTGGGTAAGAAAAAGAGCGCTATTGCAAAGAATGCAAACACAATGGCGTGAACTATTAAATACGTTTTGTTACTCATTTCAATCTATCTCCTTTTATGGGTCTATCATCGCATAACGCCCCGATAACGGGCGAATGCTTGCTGCGAAAATGGCGAAGCCGCAGCAAGTAGGCGTCCCAGCGAGCGAAGCGAGTGTGTTAATTGGTTTGTTAGGCATCATTACCGCCTTTGCCTCCACGAAACAAAAAGAAAAGCTAAACCGAAAGCCGCAGCCCCAAAAATATACAAGTTAGATAACATTCCGTCGAAGAAATATAGTTCGTGATTTGATAAGTCGAAATGCAAGACACTATGAATAACCAAGAAACAACAGACGATTGTTCTAAAAGTATCCCTAACTTTTAATGAGCGGTGGTGACCTAGGTAGAAAAACATAAAGAAAAGTGGAAAGTGAGCGGCAATAAATAAAGCGCTAGCAGTTGCTTCTGGCAATTCAAAAATATGAAACAAAAGCCTCCACTCAAAATTTAAAACTGCGTCCATTTCATGCGTAAAAAGAGCTGAAATGCCGAGGTAATAGAGTAACGTTTTCATGATGCCTAACGCCCGCATTACCGGCGAACAAAAGCGTAGCTTTTGTGAGTCCTTGGCGCCGAAGGCGACAATTGGTAGATGCGTTTGTTATGTGTTTTCATCTAATGGCAGCATGCTTGAAAATGTATTAAATAAACTTTGTGCGCTGGGGGGGTTAAGAGTATCGAATGCTCTTAGCTCGCGACCTTCATTTGTGAAGACATATACATTGTCACACTCGAAGCAAACTGTCGTTGTAAATAATAATTCAGACCCACAATATGCTGCAAACCCCCATGGTGGCATATGACAACGCGCAGGCTCTCCTTCTGGGATTTTCTTAAACACGGCCAAGAAGTCTTTTGTTTCATTTTCGGTTAGTTCTTTTAGCTCTTTTACATTCGACCAGAATTTTTCCGGCCAGCCTTCTTCACTAACAATCTTACAACCAATGACCCGATAGACAACTATTTTGTCGACACCACTCAAGGATAATCCATTAGCCGGTGATTTCCAGAAACTTTCACTCATACTGATCTCGAATTGCTAGACACATAACGTCTCAAGAAGAGGCGCGCTTTAGCGCGTCCTTCTTGCTTGATTTGTTAGAGAGCCTTGCCTCAATTATTGGCGCGACTCTTTCATTATTAGATACCCTAAAATGCGCTTCTAGTTTTTCTGGGGCAATTCTACGATCCGCTGCAAGAAGCAACTTTGTTATACCGAAAAGGTCATTATTGAACTGTTTGGATAGCAATTCTGATTTTGGCGTATCAATGTATTCTCGAACCACCCGATTAATATCTGAGGCAGTGTAGGAATAAGGACGCCCATCTGGCCATGTTTCGGGCTCATTTGCTTTCACAAAGTCCTTTGGGAAATTCCAAAGCTCATTTTTGCCTAGAACCACTCGGAAATTCCCTAAAGACTGAAAAGACAAATGCTCGCCAGAATTGTATTTTCTCGCGTCGATAGCGCGATCCATGTCCGAGCAATGAGCTTTTAGGTTGAGGTCATCCGCAAAGAGCGACTCTACCTCCTTTTTAAGCTTACTCCATCGTTTGGTCATAATGGTTCTCTAACATTTTATTATATGAATTCGATTGTAACATTCTAATTTATAAGAATAAATTATACGAGTGCCTGTTTTATTGATATTTAGGGGGTTAGCGGACGGCAAAGTCCATGTATCTAGTATATTTCCGATATTTCAGACACTAAAGTGGGCGATCTCCCACACACTTTTGTGAATATCGATATTTAGTTGTTTTATGTCTTTATATACTATGTTTGTATATTTACAAGGAGTATAAAATGACAAGTAAGTCTCCTTTTTTAAGAAAGGTACGCCAACATTTAAGGCTTAATCAATATAGCTATCAAACTGAAAAAGCTTATTTGTATTGGATCAAGGATTACATCAGGTTTCATCGCTACGAGCATCCACAAAATCTTTCTGATAATGATGTTGTTAATTACCTTTCCTATTTAGCAAATAACCGGAATGTTGCAGTAAATACACAAAAACAAGCTTTAAACGCCATTGCTTACTTATATAAAAATATTATTGGCAATTCTTTGGGCCAATTGCATGGAATAACCAAAAGTAAAAAGCCTTTTCGGCTACCGACGATATTTACTCGTGAAGAAATCATTACTATTTTCCAACAGCTTTCGGGTGAAGCTAAATTAGTTACTTCACTACTTTATGGCAGCGGGCTACGGATCAGTGAAGTGCTAAGGCTTCGTGTTAAGGATATAGATCTTCAGACTTACAGCTTAATTGTTCGTTCAAGCAAAGGGAATAAGGATCGAACAACCATCATATCCAAACATAGCGTTGCTCTAATCAGTAAGCAACTAGATATTATTTTAGCTTATTATAAAACTAATAAACTGAAAAACGATTGGAACGGCGTTCATCTACCAAAAGCACTTGGAAAAAAATACCCCAATGCATACTTCGAATGGGGTTGGCAATTCCTATTTCCATCAGCAACTAATCCCCCCGATTTATTGGATGGAACTCGCAGAGGATTTCATCGACACCCTAGAACATTTGGCAAGGCATTAAACAAAGCTATCAAACTTGCTCGCATCACAAAACATGCTTCAAGTCATGCTTTTCGCCATTCTTTTGCAACCCATTTATTGGAAGACGGTTATGACATTAGAACTGTTCAAGAATTATTAGGGCACAAGAATGTAGAGACCACCCAAATTTATACTCACGTTATGAACAAAGGTGCTAACGCTGTTAAAAGCCCTTTAGATAATTTATAACCTTAATGCAATATTTAGGACAAGGAATGTCATTAGCAATCGTTTATTCGCGCGCTGGAATTGGAATCGAAGCTCCTTTGGTTACCGTCGAAGTTCATTTATCTAACGGACTTCCCAGTTTAAGTATCGTAGGTTTGCCTGAAGCTGCAGTTAAAGAATCTAAAGATCGGGTGCGTTCGGCAATAATTAATTCTAATTTTGATTTTCCTGCACGACGTATCACCATTAATCTAGCTCCAGCAGATTTACCAAAAGAAGGCGGACGTTTCGACTTACCCATTGCGCTGGGTATTTTAGCAGCGTCCGGTCAAATCGATGATGAGCGATTAGATCATTTTGAGTTTGTTGGCGAGCTTGCTTTAACCGGCGAGCTTCGAGCTGTTAAAGGCGTCTTGCCAATCGGACTAGCATGCCAAGAAGCTAAGCGCACATTAATAGTACCTAAGCAAAACGCCCAAGAAGCAGGCATTATTCCTACGGTGAAAGCATTACAAGCCGATCACCTTTTGAAAGTTTGTGATTTGCTTAGTCATCAAACTAATTTAGCTAAGTGTCCTGCACCTGATTATAACTATAAAGACAATTCCGGACTCGACATTTCAGATGTCATTGCGCAGGAGTCGGCTAAACGCGCTTTACTAATTTGTGCCAGCGGCAATCATCATTTACTTTTTGTCGGTCCTCCTGGCACAGGTAAAAGCATGTTAGCTCATCGTTTACCGACTATCCTAACTAAAATGAATGAACAAGAAGCCAAAGAATCCGCAGCTATTTATTCGGTGAGTCATTTCGGTTTTGATGCGCAACAATTTTTTCAACGTAAGATCCGCTCGCCTCACCACTCCTGTTCTGCGCCTGCGTTAATTGGTGGAGGCAGCCAGCCCAAGCCCGGAGAAATCTCATTAAGCCACAGAGGCGTTTTATTCCTTGATGAATTTACCGAGTTTGATCGTCATGTGTTAGATAACCTTCGCGAGCCAATGGAGTCCGGAAGAGTGACCATTTCCCGAGCGGCATCACAAATGGAGTATCCGGCACAGTTTTTATTGATCGCTGCCATGAACCCATGTCCATGTGGACACTTTGGGAATCCTAAAGCTCAATGTCGGTGTACGCCAGATCAGATCCGCCGCTATCTTGGAAAAATCTCAGGTCCTATGCTAGATAGGATCGACTTGCAAGTTGAAGTGCCTTTGTTAACGGAAAAACAACTAACGCTGGGTAATCCTGAAAATACTGCCTCTTCTAATGATTTACATCAGCAAGTAATACAATGCCAAAAAATCCAATACCAACGACAAGGGAAACTCAATGCTGAGCTAGAGTCGAAAGAACTTGATGAGTTTGCACAGCTCTCTAGCGATGCACAGGCTTTGATGAGTCAGTCTTTAAAACAACTCAATTTATCGGCGCGTTCTTACCATCGCATTATCAAAGTTGCTCGAACCATTGCCGATTTAGCGCTTTCTAAATCTATCGAGCCGCAACACATCAGTGAAACCTTAAGTTATCGCAAACTGGAGCGTTATTTAGCCCAGCTTCCTTAGTTTCAAGAAAGATCATTCTGTAGTGGTCAAGTTAACAATGAAAAGTAACTCTGACCCTATGGTTCTACTCTACTATGGTTCTAGCAACTTATTCACGAGGTGGAAACCATGCATTTACAATTTTACCTTTGCGCACTTCATAAATTGCAAATACTTTTAGATCTTCTTTACCTTTACCACGCCCTACAACTCGCTCATGGTCAATTACTATAGGCCCATTAACCATCCTCTGATCTATAATGGCTTTATAGTCCTTTGGTACAGTTTCAAGAAACTTATAGGTTTCTCTTAAACTTTTTTCACCGCTAATCATAGGTTCGGTTTGATTTAATCTATAGATCTTTACGTCGCTTGAGTAACAGCTAACAAATAGATCAACGTCGTGTGAGTTATAAGCATCTATTTGAGCCTGAACTACTTCAGCTGGATCATCGCTTTTGGTGCATGCCAGGCTAGCTTCTGAAAATATCATTAAAGCCAAAATTATCATTATTAATTTCATATCGCTATCTCCTTATTGCTAAAATCATAATCCTCTTTCTATCAATCGGACGATAATTTTTCCACTTTATAGATCGGTTTAGTGATAGTAACCAAATAAATATCACTATACTCATCATCACTCATGGGAGTGATCCGTTGTTGTGAAAGTAACTCGGTAACTTCCGGCGTGGTATTGCTGTGACCTACTATGACGTAGGTTCCTTTTTGTTGTTGCAGTTGATGGGCAAACTTGCGCAACTGAGCAGGATCATACAACACGACTTCTACTTTAGTAGATTCTGCAAGTGGCTTTATGGTATCGCGTGTTCTTTGGTAGTCAGTGGTATATATTTTTTTAATCGGCTGGTCTTTTAATAATGCCGCTATTCTCTTAGCACGCTCTTTTCCTTGCGACGTTAAAGAGGGGTCTTTAGTCCCGTCTTTTACCTTTTCCGCATGGCGAAATAAATAGTAACGACTTTCATTATTTGCATTACAAGCAGAAAGCAAATTAATAGCCAAGGCCATTAACACAACTCCAAAAATAGTGTTTGCTGACATACTTCATCACCAATCTTTTTAAGTTCCAATATATCTTAAGTATATTGGCTTTAGCTGAATTTGCTAGCCCTCTGCCTCTTCTATCGAAATTGCTTGTGTTTAGCCCCCGTTTTGATACATTAGCTAAACTTAATATACTATTGTAATCCCCATGAGTTTAGAGCAATACTTCGCGCCCTTCCGCGACAATATCATTGGCCATAATCACCAATATCCAGAAAACAATAACCAAAAGATTATTTATGCTGATTGGATCGCTAGCGGTCGCTTATACCAACCGGTCGAAGACTATATCACTGGTCAGCTTGGTCCTTATGTTGCTAATACTCATACGGAAACAACCTTGACCGGCACTACCATGACTCACGCCTATCATGAAGCGCAGAAAGTCATTAAAGATCACGTCAATGCAAACGCTGATGATGTTTTGATTGCTGCCGGTTCTGGCATGACTTTAGTCATTAATAAATTTCAAAGAATGCTAGGTTTGCGTATTCCAGAAAAGTGGCGTGACCGAGTGACGATTAATGATCATGAAAAACCATTAGTGCTGATTACTCATATGGAGCATCACTCTAACCAAACCACTTGGCATGAATGTGAGGTTACCGTTGAGATAATTAAGTCTTGTGAAAAGGGCTGCCCTGATCTTGAGCATATGCAAGAGCTATTAGAACAGTATAAAGATCGCCCTATCAAAATCGGTTCTTTTACTGCTTGTAGTAACGTTACGGGCATCAAAACGCCGTACCATAAAATGGCTGAAATTATGCACCAGCATGGCGGCTTGTGCTTTATCGATTTTGCAGCTTCTGCACCTTACGTCGATATTGATATGCACCCTGAAAATCCAGCGCAAAAATTGGATGCGATTTTTATCTCACCGCATAAGTTTTTAGGCGGCCCTGGCTCAAGCGGCATTTTAGTGTTTGATAAGCATCTTTATGACTGTAAAGTTCCCGATCAACCGGGTGGCGGTACTGTTTCTTGGACTAATCCTTGGGGCGAACACAAATTTTTTGATGATATTGAAGCGCGAGAAGATGGCGGAACCCCTGCATTTTTGCAAACCATTCGTGCGGCTTTAGCGATTAAAGTCAAAGAACAGATGGGCGTTGAAAACATTGTTGCTCGCGAGAAAGAACTTTGTGATTTTTTAATGACCGAACTTTCCACAGTTCCCGGTTTAAATATACTTGAAGCTGATAAAACTGATCGTTTATGCGTTATTTCATTTTACGTTTTAGGGCTTCATCATAACTTAATTGTGCGTTTATTAAATGATCGATTTGGCGTGCAAACTCGCGGCGGTTGTTCTTGCGCCGGTACTTACGGGCACATTCTTCTGGATGTTGATCAAGTGACCAGCCTGGAAATTACCAAACGCATTGATCAAGGCGACTTAACCGATAAACCTGGTTGGGTACGCATTTCTATGCACCCGACTAGCACGGATGCCGATGCGCAAGCAGTTGTTGATGCAGTGAAAGCAGTTGTTGAAAATGCAGAAGAGTGGTCTAAAGATTATCAATTTGATAGCTGCTGTGGTGAGTTTAAGACAGCTGCAACCACCCGCTATAAAACGGTTAATGACTTTCAAGCATTACCGCAAAAGCCAAGCAAATTGGCCAGACTTTTAAATTTTAGCTAATACAAGGAATTTATCGTGACCCAAGCCGTTCAAAATTTTGGTATCACTAAAGAAATGATGGAAAACTCAGCACAAGCTGCCGCTTTGCTGAAAATATTATCCAATGAGCAGCGCTTATTAATTTTATGCATGCTGCATGAAAATGAACTGTCCGTCGGTCAACTCAATGAGATGATCCCAAACTTGAGTCAGTCCGCACTATCGCAACATTTATCCTTGTTGCGCAGAGAAGATCTAGTCGCTACGCGTCGCGATTCTCAAACCATTTATTATAAACTGGCATCAACTGATGCTGCCCGTATTATCCATTTAATGCATGAATTGTTCTGTTCGGAGGCTTGCCAATGAAACCTTGTATCGTTAACTATATGCAGACCGTCAAAAGTCAGATCACCGAAGTTTCTATTGACGATTTACAAACTGCTCTAGCCGAAGGCGCTTTAGTTTTTGATGTGCGCGAGCCGCAAGAACACTCACAAGGAGTGGTACCCGGAGCTCTGGCCATTCCAAGAGGTGTGCTTGAGTTTAATTTGTTCAATCTGCCGATGCTTAAAGAGCTAAGCGAAGAAGCTGCTTTTGATAAACCGGTTTATATCTACTGCGCTTCTGGTGGACGCTCTGCATGCGCTGCCAACAGTTTGCAGCAAATCGGTTTTAATAAGGTTTTCTCTGTTGCCGGTGGCATCAAGGCTTGGACGGATTCTGGTAAACAGTTAATCAAGCCTTAAGCCATTTTAAAAAATATAACGGACTCTGAAATAAGCATTGGACGCTTTTTCAAATTGAGCAAAGAAAGTATTAGTCTCAGGTCCACCTATTTGATTAATACCCAAAGTATAATTCCATTGATCATTTTGGCGATAGTTTAGATTCCACCTTAAAAAGTAATCTTTATCGGTTAACGAATAAAAGCTGAAGAGATTAAAGGTTAGCTTGTCTTGCAGTGCCGTATAACGAATTCTATTAGTTAACCAATCTCTGTTCTTTTCCGTTTCTAAGTTCGGCGTTGTAGAGTTTGCAATCAATTCAGCATAATCTTGAATCGACTCTCGATAGAGCTGAAAACCTATGTTTAATTTTGGCAGCCATTCAGATTCGTAACCCACAAGATATTTAGCTAATGAATTATTTACTAATGGATTATCGCCCTTTGGATCTTGCAAAGCATTTTCATACACAACTTCAAGATTGACGACTCCATCACCTAAACTAGTTCTTAAGCTAGCACCAATAACATTTCGCTTATGAAACGTTGGTTCAAAATTTGTTGTTAATCCTAAAGGTCGCTTATCAAATCCTTTGTAACCATAAACTGCATACTCTATGCCTTTATGCTGTTTAAATAATCTAACGGCTATTTCGTCTGTGGATGGCTCTTGCTCATCAATCACATCTAAGCCACCAATATTTTGCCCAAGCTGCGGCGAAAAGAATGAAAATCTATCGCCGTTGATATAATCATCCGCTGCAAATTCCGGTGTCCAAACAAGATCAACATTTAGCAAGTCAAAGTAACTGGTTATCCTAATAGCGTTAGCTGCTGATTTAATATAAACATCATCGCGGCCATTAAAAAAAGTATTCCAAGCTTTTGGAAACTGATCATTCAAAAATAGCAGATCACCTGTTCCCCAAGTTGAAACCTGTCGGCCTATTTTAAAATCCGTATTGCCAAAAGCGCTAAAGTTAGCCGTTAATTCTCTAGCATCAAATCTCCACTTATTAAGCACATCGTCATGGCTAATATCTGTTTTTACTTTCCAAGTGAAGTTTTCCGTTTGCCATTCATTCTCTAAATAAAGTCTAGCCTCATTGAGCGAAGCTTGATCATTAAATAGCAGATCTTTTTCAAAACGATAACCAAACCCATACTCTAAAAAGCCAATCCAACTGGATGCTTCTTCTTCCCAATCATCCTCCCATAAGTCTTCTGCAGATTTTAATTTTCCGTTTAAGCAAAACATTAAACACAGCGCTGAAATTAATATTAGTACTTTTTTGCACATGAATTTTAAATGCTCACTTCTTAAATAAGCTTGCTGGAGGGTTACGCAATGAACGCTCGGTAAATAAATCTGCTGCAAGACCTATATTATAGTTAGGCGCCCTAAATTGAACTAAAGTATGGCTACCGGATTCAAAATTACTGATTTTAGATTTAAAAACCGTTGGATAACCGTCCACATTTTTAACTTCTAAAATTTCTGCCTTTCGGTATAAAGCTTCACCTTTAAAATACTCCATACTCATGGGTAACATAGTGCTTTTATCAATCACCATTTTATAATATGAAAACTCTACTTGCGATGGATCTTTGGGGGTTGCTTTTATTTGATATTCCTTATCCGTTTCGTTGATCAGCTCAAATTTATCTAAGTTAATATTTCGACCAGATATATCTTCATAGTAATAATCCGAACCGACAAAACTGGTTCGCTTGTCACTAGCAGCTACTCGCTTATCTAGATCTAAACCCGGAAAATACAGCCAGCGCTCATCTTCTGCTTCGACTTTTTTATTTACCAAGAACACCATATTTTTAACATCGCTGGGCTTTTCAAAAACCACTAGAAAGTCTTGATTACCACCATCAACTACATCTTTTTTAAAAATATTAAATTGACGGAGTTGCTTTTCACCCTTGCTATCAATAATCTGCATTCTTGCTTTTCTTTGGGCATCATCTCCCGCGTAATAACAAGCTTGATAAGCATCTTTAACAATTTGCATTACTTTGTTGTTAGCATCCAAAGTTTTTCCAGTTGCCATCCCCATTAAACTGAAAATAGTTACTAATTTGATAATTAATTTCATAAAAGCTTTCCTCCCCTTGCCTTAAGACAAATAGGTAATAAGAACAAAGTCACTACTGCCGAAACGGCCATAATGGTTGCTAAGAAAAATCCAACAGTAACGTACGGCATTAAGGGCGCCACTAATAAAGGGGTAAAGCCTATTGCGATGACAATGGCATTACGACTAATGGCTGTAGCCGGTTCTTTAAACATTAAGCTAAAAGCTTTAGATACACTGCCTGTTGATTTATATAAATCGCGACTTCGTTGTACAAAGTGAATTGCAAAATCTACCGATAGACCTAAAGTTAAAGCTGACAGTACCGCTATAGGCATATCATAATCTTTTCCCATCCAGCCGATTAATCCGTATATTGCGGTGATGGTAATGGTCAGTGGTAGCATTGCGATTAATCCTAGCCAAACACTTCTAAACAATAACACCATCATAATGAAAACAACGGCAAAGGCACTTAACAAACTGGTTAACATGCCTTGCACCATTTCATCTTGCCAGACTTTATTCAGATAGGTTTTGCCGGCCCACTTAGCACTTATATTTTCAGGCAATGGATTCTTATCAAAATATTCTTGCATTGCCTCAACAATACGAGTCATATCTTGATTGTCACCACTTTTCATCTGTAACCAGATTACGGTGCTAGCATAGTCCTTACTGGTAAGATGCCATAAATCGTGCGGCCTATGCGAAGACTGATATTGCAATAATGCTTCAGCCACACCTGATTGCGATCTGGGTAATCTGTAATCTTTATCATCTCCAGACTTCAACTCACGAGTAACTGTTTTCACCGCATCGGCTAAACTCATGGTTTTCCCTACTAGTCCTGTGTCAATTAAAGCTTGTTGCACCAACTCCACCGCTTTTAAGTTTTCTGGATTTTGAAATAACGCTACATTGGTTTTCAGTTGTTCTAAAGACTCAATCGCGTTTTCAATTTTTTGATCATCGCCTTTTTCAAATAGCTCTTCTTCTAATTTCTGTAAGGCTTCATTAATCATTGTTCCAAGAGGTAACTCTTGGTTTATAGCAACTCCATTGGCTTTAATGATTTCATCAAGATTACTTCGTTCTGCTTCGAGATCCGTTTGCAAGACTAAATAAGCATCATAGGTTCCCGCAAAATGCTGATTTAACACTTGATCCGCTACTCTAATTTTATGATCTGATTTAAACCAACGGGTTGGATTATCATTTATTTCAATTTTACTAATACCCCATGCCGATAAAGCAACAAGTAAGACAAACCCTGCCACTAACCACTTTGCATAGCCAAAACTTATCTTGCCAATTTTAGGCAACACAGTTTCTAACTTTGAAGCTGTCGTTTGAACTTTGCTTAAAGATTTTAAGGCATCATCCTTCAAACTCATCAAATAAGCCGGCAAAAATATGATGGTTAATATAAACGCCAACAAAATACCCACTGCCACAAAAGCACCAAATACTTGTACTGGCGGTATCGGCGTTAGCATCAATGAGGCAAAGCCTACAGCAGAAGTCAGACTGGTAAATAGCATAGGCTTATAAAGCGCATTCACAACCTGCTTTATGACTAGTTGCTTATTACTGTTATGTTTAAACTTATCGGCAAATTCCGACATGATATGGACTGAGTCTACTACCGCTATTGGCATTAAGAATATCGGGATCATCGAGCTCATAATGTGCACGGTAAAACCCATGCCAATCATTAAGCCCATAATGATGATAACCGTTGCCATCGCAATGATCATCGGCGCTGCAATAAACTTTAGGTTTCTAAAAAATACGAACAGCAATACAAATATCATCGCTGCTGCTAGTGGCGCTGAGATCCCCATTTGTACAAACATTTCAAAACCAAAAGTATCTTCCGCTACTGGTAAACCCGTAATATGAAAATCTTCTTCTGATTCTAACTGACTGATCAGAGATTCTATTTCTTTCGATATCCGATAACTTTCATCTTTATCTTTAATTGGGACATAGATAGCAGCCGCATTGTCATCAGCCGACACCAAGGTATTTCTAAATAAAGGTAATCTATCAACCGCAGCTTTTATTTGCTCGCTTCCAGCTATTGAGTCAGGCGCGCTTCTCATCAACCATTCAAAACGTAAGGCTCCATTATCTTGCGTGATATTATCGACGCTTTGCAAAGACATAAGATCAAGCGCAATCACACCGTTGATTTTCTCTATTTCTTGGCTTAAAGTTGCTATCGATTTGAGTGTCTCTGGCTGGTATACCGATGACTTATTATTGGTGACTAATCCCACAACAATCATGTCATGCAACTGAAACTGCTCTTTAACCTGATTATGGAAGACTCTTTCTGGCTGATCACTGGGCAGCATATTTTCTGGATCGGTATCGATCTGTATATTAAAAATTAAGCCGCCGCAAATAAGCGAAAAAGTTAGCACTAAACCAAAAACCCACTTCGGTTTATTAATAGCAAAATTGAAAAGTTGCTCTTTCATTATTTTAGTTTATGAGTAACGATGACTGGAGTATATATTAGAAGTCGCTAATATACAATTCTGTATAGACCTGAATCCTTTGTTTCTTAGCTTAAGTTTTGATTGTTTTTTAGTCTATCGATCACCTTTTACGGCCTAACTAGTTGATACTTGATCCGTGATTTGGATTGGTCACAAACTATTTAAAATATCTTTTTCAATAGCTGCTAAGGCTTGCTAAACTTGCCGCCTATCTTGTTAAGTAAATATAAAACATTGCACAAGCTTAACCCCCGCCAACACGAAGCTTTAATCAATATCAGCGGACCATTATTGGTACTTGCTGGTGCAGGCAGTGGCAAAACCAGCGTTATCACGCGCAAAATGGTTTATCTTATTAAAGAAAAAGGTATTGCCGCTCGCAATATCGTTGCAATGACTTTTACCAATAAAGCTGCTCGCGAAATGAAACAGCGTGTCAGTAAGTTGGCTGGCTCCAATGCTACTCAAGGCTTAACCGTTTCCACCTTTCATAACTTTGGTTTAAATTTCATACGCCGTGAATACAAAGCATTAGGCATTAAACCTAACTTTACGATTTTTGATGATCAGGACTGTCTGGCTTTACTTAAAGATCTAGGTTTTCGAGAAGCTGAATCTGACAAAGAGTTACTACGTAAGTTACAAGATCAAATATCCAGTTGGAAAAATGATCTCATTAGCGCTGAACAGGCTATCAATATTGCCAAAGATCAAGAACAGTTAATTTTTGCCAAGGTTTATGAGAAGTATGCCCGTAGTATGAAGGCATACAATGCGGTAGATTTTGACGATCTGATCATGATCCCAACATTGTTACTGCGTGAAAATTCCGACATTCGCGAAAAGTGGCAAAACAAAATTAAGTACTTGTTAGTCGATGAGTATCAAGATACCAATACTTCTCAGTATGAATTGGTTAAATTATTGTGCGGTTCTTTTGGCAACTTCACGGTAGTCGGCGATGATGATCAGTCTATCTATTCTTGGCGCGGTGCTCGACCTGAAAACTTAGAGTTGCTAGCAAAAGATTTTCCAAATTTAAAGGTCGTCAAACTTGAGCAAAACTATCGCTCTTACGGTCGTATCCTAAAAGCTGCTAATGTTTTAATTGATAATAATCCACACGTTTTTGAAAAAAAACTTTGGTCAGAAAAACCATACGGCGATATTTTAAAAGTGGTGACCTGCGCCGACGAGGAAGAGGAAGCGCAAAGAGTAGTAACTGAAATCTTAAGCCGTAAAGTTAAATATCGTGACCTACAATATTCTGACTTTGCGATCCTTTACCGAGGCAATCATCAAGCACGTATTTTTGAAAAAACATTAATTGCCAATAAAGTGCCTTATAAAATTTCGGGCAGCACCTCGTTTTTTGCCCGCACTGAAATTAAAGACATGATGGCTTATTTGCGTTTAATGGTTAATCATGATGACGATAACGCTTTTTTAAGAATTGCTAACACTCCCAAAAGAAGCATCGGCCCTACAACTCTAGAAAAGCTTGGTACTTACGCCTCGAAACGTCAAGTGAGCCTGTTTCAAGCGGCTACCGAGATTGGATTAGAGCAATATTTACAAGGCGCTGGCTTAGATGCCGTTAAACGCTTTGTTAAAACTGTCGGCATGGCTGCTGATAATGCCCAACGCGGTGATGCCATTGGCGTTATCCATGAGCTTATTTCTAAAATTGGCTACCACTCTTATTTGCATGAATCATCGAGCACACCCAAAGCTGCTGAATTCCGTTGGAATAATATTCAAGAATTACTGGGTTGGGTTGAAAAATATGTTGATGAAAACGAACATGACGAGAATCCTTTTTCTGCCGCAGTGACTAATTTAATGTTAAGGGATATGCTCGATCGCGAAGACGAGGAAGAATCGGATAATAACCAAGTCCAACTGATGACTTTACATGCCTCAAAAGGTCTAGAGTTTAATCATGTTTATTTGGTTGGCATGGAAGAAGAATTACTGCCACATAAAAGCAGTATCGAGATGGATGATATCGAAGAAGAGCGCCGCCTCACTTATGTCGGGATTACCCGCGCACAAAAAACCCTAACTTTTACTCTGTGCAAAAAACGTAATCGCTTTGGCGAATTAATTAACTGTGAACCCAGCCGCTTCCTCGATGAAATCCCCGAAGACGATCTCGACTGGGATCTCAAAAGAAAACCACTAACCGAAGAAGAACAAGAAGAATTAGCAGGTGATAATTTGGCAATGTTGAAATCACTTTTTTCATAACCAAGCACTCTATTATAAGATTTTCTTCATTCCCTGTGACCAAAGGTAATCACTTTAGGAAAAAGCGGGAATCCACCCAAACATTCCCATAATCATTAGTATAGGTTCACCCCTCCAAGGGAATGTGCGTACATACCTACCCTTTTATAGACCCCTCTTTTTTTACATTTAATATCAAAGTGTTACAATCCAGGTCTATTATTCTTACCTTATATAACTTTGGGTCATGGACGATAAATTAAAAATATCTTTCAAACACGAAGACCATGGATGGTTTCCAATTGAGGTTTCCATTGGTGACACCCGTACAGTAATAGACGCATCTGATGTCCCTAGAGATCCTATACTCGAGTTGATTGAAGCAGTTGAAAAGTGTTTTCTTCATAAATCCGTGTCAGAAGCCTGGCTACATTTAGAGCCCTGTTATAATAAATTTGTTTTTTCTCCTTCTGAAGAATCCGTAAATTTTAAAATATATTTTATAGAGCCTAAACACAAAGGGCTGAAAGAATCTTTAGAGTTAGAATATACTGGCGAGTATAAAGAGTTACTATTTACTTTCTGGCGAGCCTTAAAGGCCTATGCTTCTAGAGTAAATGGCTATGAAGGCTTACTAAAGTCTATCGAAAATCGAGTTAATGAATTGAAGTAATATAGCAAGCAAAGATAGCACCGCCCTTTTGGCTGAACTCGTTAACGCCCGCCGTTACTTTGGACTTTATATTTACAGGATAAATAGAGATGGAAGCTGAGCTTCAGGAAATATCTAATGCCATAAAAGACTTATCTACAATCAACCTAGTTAAGGATTATATTTTTCCTTTAGCGATTGTGTTAATAGGTGGATTTGTAGCCCACTTTTCTGCAGCATACTTAAGATATCTAGATGCACAAAAAGAAAAGTTGGATATTGCCAATGAGTGGATTCTCGGGTTGCAACAAGCATTCCATTCTCTAATCGCCATTAAGGGTAACTACTTTGAAAACTTAACTCACAAACCAATTCAAAGAGCTGGTGCATTTCCTGAAATTATTAGCTCCTCAAAAACTATTGAGTTACAGACGAATAAATTATCTTTTATTGTTCAGTCTATAGATGATTACTCGGGAGAAAATAACTTCCATATGAATCCTGCATACATCGCAGGGTTGCAAAGCAATTATAATACCTTGCTAAACACGCTACATGAAAGAAATATGTTAGCTGCCAAAATTCTAACAATTTTGGCACAAGAATATTCGGCTAAAGGTCCTCACCTAGACTTACAATTAGAACAAATCTATCAGGTTATAAATCCATCAGAATTTTTAGGCTACATCCAACTTACTGAATATATTATCAAGTCTACAGATGAACTTCTTATAGCCATTCATAATTTTTTATGTGAATTTCCAGATATTTGTAGGTATTCAATAGATACAAAAAGGATTAAACATTATAGAAAAGTCATTGAAGTATACTATGACAGAATGGATCTCCTAGAAAAGTCGCCAACTGTTAACTATAGTGAACTAGCGGCTCTATTCCAAGTTACTGAAAAAGAAGCTAGAGAAAGATTTTCTACAGGCTATGAAAACCAGCCTGGACCCATAGAAAAAACAACTGAATCTATTAAGAGCCAAAGCGTTAACCAAGCAATTGAAAAATATAAGCTGAATAAGTCAATCGAAATACGCCATCGGTATTGGTGGAAATAGATATAACAAGTTGCAGCAAAATCGAGTCCAATGGTTAAAAAGCCCGCATTAAGCGGGCTTTTTTATTAAACAATTATCTAGTTCAACCGTTGGAATATTGTTGCGATGCCTTGGCCTAAACCAATACACATAGTGGCAACACCAATCTCTTTATCCTTAGCTTCCATTAAACGAAGCAAGGTAGTCGAGATTCTCGAACCAGAACAACCCAGTGGGTGGCCTAATGCGATTGCACCACCATTAAGATTCACTTTATCTTCCCAACCAGTGCGCATACCTAAGCCATCTAATACCGCAATCGATTGAGCAGCAAAAGCTTCATTCAATTCGAATAAATCAATATCGCTTAATTCCATCTTGGCTCGTTTTAGTGCTTTTTTAACTGCTGGCACTGGACCAAAACCCATAATGGATGGATCACAACCTGCCACACCCATGGATAGGATTTTAGCGATTGGCTTTAATCCTAAGGCATCGGCTTTAGCACGCGACATCACTAACATGGCTGAAGCACCATCAGAAATCGCTGACGAAGTGGCCGCTGTTACAGAACCATTTTTTGGATCAAACACTGGACGTAATTTTGCTAAATCTTCAACTGTCGATTCTGGACGAATCACTTCATCAAAATCGAACAGTTTTAAAGCACCATTTTCATCATGCGCTTCCATCGGTAAAATTTCAGCTTTAAAGCCACCGTTTAAAGTTGCTTGGTGCGCTAACTGATGCGAGCGATAACCAAACTCGTCTTGCTCTTGGCGCGAGACTTTATGAATTTGCGCCAGCATTTCTGCGGTTAAACCCATCATGCCTGCAGCTTTAGCTGTGTACTTGGCAAGCTCTGGATCAAAATCAATACCATGATTCATTGGTACGTGACCCATATGCTCCACGCCACCAATGATAAATACATCGCCATCGCCAACCATAATCGAGTGAGCCGCTGTGTGCAGCGCCTGCATCGAAGAACCACACAAACGGTTAACCGTTTGACCCGCTACCGTATGAGGTAAATCAGTTTTTAACATGGCATTTCTTGCAATATTAAAACCTTGCTCTAAAGTTTGCTGAACACAACCCCAAATAACGTCTTCCACATCTGCTGGGTCTAAGGCGTCGTTACGATCTAACAAACCTTGCATCAAACGTGCTGATAATTCTTCCGCACGCGTATTTCTAAACATACCGCCTTTCGAACGTCCCATAGGAGAACGAATTGCGTCTACTATTACTACTTCATTCATTTCAAATTCTCCTAGATCTTATCCGTAAAAGGTTTCGTTGTTCTTTGCCATTTCCAACATACGCTCTGTTGGCTTATAAGCATTACCAAGGTGACTATAGCTATTAGCCATATCGACAATCGTTTGCATACCTTGATCATCCACATACTTAAAGACGCCGCCTCTAAACGGTGGGAAGCCTAGTCCGTAAATTAACGCCATATCGCCTTCGGCCGGAGTCGCAATAATGCCTTCTTCTAAACAGCGAATGGTTTCGATAATCATCGGTAACATGGTGCGAGCAATAATTTCTTCATCAGAAAACTCTTTAGCATCAGCGCAGACAGATTTTAATAACTCGTAAGTTTTAGGATCGGCTTCTTTCGTCGGGCGGCCACGTTTATCTTTGCCGTAAACATAAAAACCCGAGCCAGATTTTTGACCATAACGGCCTTCTTCAAACATCACATCAATCGCATCTTTTTCTTCTTTACTCATGCGATCAGGGAAACCATCTGCCATAACTGCTGCGGCATGCTTACCTGTATCCATGCCCACCACATCTAACAAATAAGCGGGACCCATTGGCCAGCCAAATTTCTTGTGCATGATTTTGTCAGCTTGTTGGAAATCACAACCGTCGCGTAATAACTTAGTAAAGCCACCAAAGTAGGGGAATAAAACACGGTTAACAAAAAAGCCCGGGCAATCGTTTACAACAACTGGCGATTTACCCATAGCCGAAGCGTAAGCTACAACACTGGCAACGGTTTCTTCCGAAGTATCTTTGCCGCGAATAACTTCAACCAGTGGCATCTTATGGACTGGATTAAAAAAGTGCATACCACAGAATTTTTCTGGACGCTTTAGAGAAGCAGCCAAACTATCAATTGAAATAGTTGAAGTGTTGGAACAAATGATCGCATCTTCAGGCATCATCGATTCTACTTCAGACAATACCGCCGCTTTCACTTTTGGATTTTCGACGACCGCTTCAACCACTATATCCGTATGTTTTATTTCATCGTAACTTAAAGTTGGTTTAATGCTGGCAACGCCTTGTGCCATTTGTTCGTTAGTAATTTTCTTGTACTTAACGCCTTTACCAAATAAACCAATCGCTTCTTTCATGCCTAAGTCTAAAGCAGCTTGATTGATATCTTTCATAATGGCTGGCACACCACGCGAAGCCGACTGGTAAGCAATTCCGCCACCCATAATGCCTGCACCTAATACGGTCGCTGAGCCAATTTTCTTATCGGCTGTTTTAGCTGCAATTTTTGCTTTCTTCTTTAACACCTGATCATTTAAGAACAATTGAATTAAAGACGAAGCTTGTTCTGTTAACGCCATATCAGCGAAAGCTTCATGCTCAACTTTAATTGCTTCTTCTAGCGGTAAGTAGGCCGACTTTTCAATAATCTCAACGCCCTTTACTGGTGCTGGATAATGAGGGCCTGCTTGCCCGGCAATAAAACCTTTTGAAGTCATAAATGACATCGCAGCTTCCATACGATTCAACTGTAAAGGCGATTTCTTTTCCGCACGACGCGAATGCCAATCCAATTTACCAGCCGCAGCATCAAGCAACATCGTTTCAGTTGCTGCAAATAATTTATCTGAAGGAACCACTGCATCTAAAGCGCCCATCTTTAAAGCAACATCTGCTTTATGGCCTTTACCTGTGGCTAACCATTCGAACGCATTATCCGGACCAATGACTCTTGCTAATCTAACGCTACCACCAAAACCTGGTACCAGACCGAGTTTTGATTCTGGTAAACCGACTTGCGCTTTTGGCGAGCCTACACGTAAATCACACGTCAAACACATCTCAAGACCGCCACCAAAAGCAATGCCATCTATCGCTGCCGCTGTAGGGTATGGTAAGTCTTCGAAACCCGTGAAAATATCATTGGCTTTTACTAGCCATTCCACTAGCTGTTCACGACCTGAAGAAAATAACTCATTAAATTCTGTGATATCAGCGCCAACAATAAATACTGGCTTAGCGCTGGTTGCCATGACCGCTTTTACGCCATCATGATCTTTTAAAATTTGGGTAACTTGCTTCCACTCTTCTAAGGTGGTGCGATCAAACTTATTGACCGATTCGTTTTGATTATCGAAGCGCATTTCAGCAACACCTGAGTCATGCAAAACACACTTTATCGATTGACCTTCAAATAACATTCTTATTCTCCGCATTGTCCGTTAATCGCTAACAGAAAACAGCCAAAAGGCTGCCCGCAGTAGATAATCTCTACTGATTTCATCGTTTAAAATACTTCTAAGATTGACCCATCAGTGTACTGCTGGTGAATAGTTGGTACAAGGGTCAAATCTGGTCTGACCAATAATAGCCAACTTTTCTTACAAACAAAAGGAATAAAGCAATTAATGGCTATTGGGTCGGCCATGGTTTTCTGAAATAATGGGGCATTATTAGCCACCATTAGGTTTTGCGGATGCAAACATTATTTAGTAACCATATAGAAGTTATTATCGATCGCTATTATCAGGCGATGCAAAAACATGGTTTTGATCACTTGCTGATCCCGGCAGGCTCCTTGCTTGAGGTTTTTCTGGATGACAATAAATACCCTTTTAAGGCTAACTTCCACTTCTTAAGTTTTGTGCCTTTACCAAATGTGCATGATAGCTGCCTAATCTTAACTCCTGGCAAGAAGCCGGTTTTATGCTTCTATCAGCCGGTTGATTTTTGGCACCTGGTTGCCGGCGATCCTGAAGGTTACTGGGTTGAACATTTTGACATCAAAATGATGCGCCAGAAAGATGAAGTCCGCGGCTATATGCCTTCAAATGGTAATATCGCCTTTATCGGCGAAATGGTTGCTCCTTATCAAGATGACGATTTTGACGCCATTAATCCTATGGGTTTAATCCATGAAATCAATTGGCATAGAGCTCGTAAAACCAGTTACGAAATTGAGTGTTCTTCGCGCGCTAACCAAATGGCAGCTGCGGGTCATTTGGCCGCTAAAGAGATGTTTTATAACAATGGTTCCGAGCTTGAGATCCATCTAGCTTATCAATTGGCCGCGAGTCAAAACGAAAGCGAGTTACCTTACAGCTCTATTGTTGGTTTAAATGAACATGCTTCGATTTTGCATTATGTAAACTATGAAGCTAAAAGCCCTGCCGAGCATCGCTCTTTCTTGATTGACGCCGGTGCTCGCTATAATGGTTATGCCGCAGACATTACTCGAACCTATGCTAAAGAAGATAACGAATTTGCCGAATTAATCCAGGATGTAAACATTGCACAGATCGCTTTAAACGAAAAAGTGAAGCCAGGCGACTCCTACATTAATCTACATGCCCGTTACCACTTTGATGTAGCAAAGCTGTTATCGAAATATGGTCTATCTAGCATGTCTCCAGAGTCTATGGTTGAAACCGGTGTAACTAGCACTTTCTTCCCGCACGGCTTAGGTCATCAAATTGGCCTACAAGTGCATGATGTTGGTGGTCACCAAGCCAATGTTGAAGGCGATTCAGCGCCACCGCCTGCTGAGCATCCTTTTTTGAGAAATACTCGAACCATGGAAGCAGGTCAAATACTGACGATTGAACCTGGCTTGTATTTTATTGACTCTTTATTAGGGGATCTAAAAAATAGCGAGCATGCTGCCAATATGAACTGGTCTAAAATCGAAAGCTTTATGCCTTTTGGCGGTATTCGAATTGAAGATGATATTTTGGTCACTGCATCAGGTCATCGCAACCTTACTCGTGAATTCCTGCCTGAATAATATCCATGGCTAAAACCGCAAACTATTCGGTACCGAAGCAAAGCTTTGGTATCGAATCCCCTTTTCAAGTTGAAGAGATCATTAAAGGTAGTCGCTTTATTACTAGGGTCATATTTGCGCCGGAAGTCTCGACGGCTAAATCTTTTATCAAGCACCTTAATCAAGTCGAGCCCGACGCTACTCATCATTGCTGGTCATATATTGTGGCCAACCCAAAAAGCACTACGCTAATGGCGTGCTCTGACGATGGTGAACCTAGCGGTACTGCCGGCATGCCTATGTTGAACGTGCTTAAATACGGTGATATTGGCGATATTTGTACCGTAGTCACTCGCTATTACGGTGGCACCAAATTAGGTACCGGTGGTTTGGCTCGCGCCTATGGCGGTGGCGTCAAACTGGCGCTTGAGTCGTTACCTACTCAGGAAAGAGTCTTTACGGAAGCTTTAAGCTTACAGTGCGCATATGATCTTCAACCACAAATCGAATACCTGTTAAAAGAACATCAAGCGGATATAAAACAACTCGATTTTTCTGCACAAGTTGATTTTAAGGTTGAAGTGCCTCAAGATCAGCTTGAATCATTACTTAACAGTTTTGAAGCTTATCAAAATAAAAACCAACTTGAGGTAAACCATGTACCTAGGTCTTAAACATTTACATATGACATTGGCAATACTCAGCATCTTAGGATTTGTGTTGCGTGGCATTTTGCTTTTCACCAACAGCCAGTTGTTAGCTAAGAAGCCGGTTAAAATTCTTCCACATATTATCGATACTTTTTTGTTGGCTAGCGGTATTACATTAATGGTAATGAGCTCACAATACCCCGCTATTTTTAATTGGGTCACCTTAAAGCTTGTGTTTATTGTTGCTTACATTGCCTTTGGGATATTCACTTTCAAAGCTCAAGCCAGAAACAAACAAGCGCTCTTCTTCTTACTGGCCATAGGTTCAGTTATGGCGGTTTTGCATTTAGCGTTTTCAAAACCCTTACTTTAGCTATTTATTCTTCATAGGATTTTATGATGATTGATTCAAAAACAATTGATGAACTTGCCACTAAACTTTCCAACTTAGTCCCTGAAGGTTTAAAAAATGCTGGTGATGATCTAGGAAAACAATTTAAGCAAGCTTTGCAGTCTGGTTTAGCTAAAATGGATTTAGTCACTCGCGAGGAATTTGATGCTCAAACTAAAGTGCTTGAGCGTACTCGCGAAAAGCTGGAAATCTTGGAGAAAAAAGTATCTTCTTTAGAGGACTAATTAAAGTCCTCTATACTTTAATTTTAACCTTCCATATTTTTAATAAAACGATTAGCTTCATCAATCGATAGGTTCATTTCTTGAATCAAACTTGCAACATTCGATTCAATCCCTGAAAGCTCATCCTTTAAAGAGGCAATAGCTCGGGCATTCAGATTATGTTTCAAAAACAAAACCTGATCATTAAACACGGTTAATACCGGTTGTATAGAATCTTCAGCTTTGCGCATTGCGCTTATCAAACCTGCATACTGACGGCGAGTTTCATACAGCTGCACCTGACTTTTTCTTTTCAATTCGGGATTAGAGTACTGGTTTAGTTCTTCTCCCCATTCTTGAAATAACTTTTCAGCAACATATTCAACGCTGTCTATTCTTTTAGTCACATCTTCGGCACTTTCTTTGCTAACTTCATATTGATCATTTAATCGATTGTAAGTTTTTTCTAACTCGCCACCATTAAACTTAACCACACTTTGAAATTCTTGTAGCGCCGACTCAAATTGTTCTTTAGCGTCAAGTTGTGCATCTCTTGCTTTTTCTATACGGCTTACTAAAACATCTCTTTTTTCAAAACCTAGTTGTTCTAAAGCGCCTAACTTAACCGTTTCACAAGCTGTTACAAACATTAGTATGATTACTACCGCTACATTTCTTTTCATCTCAACACTCTCTTCTATTGGATTCGTTTATTATATGGCTAATGCAGTTTTACTCCAATCAAGGAATAACCATTTTATAGTCTTTTACGCTTTTCTTATATTCTACACTTGCGTTTTTGGCATCTTTAGTTAATCTTGATACAAATCAAATATCGATGGAAGACCCATGCTACTCATTGGCGGCAACCCCGAACAAAAGCACATTCAGCTCAATCCTAAGATGGCAAATCGACACGGCTTAATTGCTGGTGCTACCGGTACTGGTAAAACCGTAACACTACAAGTTTTAGCAGAAGGTTTCTCTAAAATGGGCGTACCTGTCTTCACTGCCGATGTTAAAGGCGATCTTTCAGGTGTTGCCGCTAAAGCGAACCCTCATCCAAAAATTGATGACCGTATTGAGAAGATTGGTATTGAAAACTACCAAGCAGATACCAACCCTGTTATTTTCTGGGATGTTTTTGGAAAACATGGTCATCCTGTTAGAACCACCATTTCAGAAATGGGCCCTATTCTGCTAGCCAACCTTTTGGAGCTTAATGACACCCAAGAAGGTGTGCTGCATATTGCGTTTGATATTGCCGATGAACAAGGTTTACTGCTACTCGACATTAAAGATGTTCGCGCCATGTTGAATTGGGTTGCGGATAACCGCAAAGAGATCATGCGTGAGTATGGTAATGTCTCACCACAATCCGTTGCTGCCATCGTTCGTAAGCTATTGGTTTTAGAAAATGCTGGTGGGGATCAATTTTTTGGCGAGCCCGCTTTAGATATCCGCGATATGATGCGTATTGATCATACTGGCAGAGGTTTGATCAATATTTTGCATTCTAAAGAGTTAATGCTCAATCCACGTATCTATTCAACTTTCTTACTTTGGATGCTTTCTGAACTTTTTGAAGAGCTGGATGAAGTTGGCGATCCTGATAAACCTCGTTTAGTTTTTTTCTTTGATGAAGCGCACCTGCTATTTAATAAAGCCCCCAAAGCTTTATTAGAACGCATCGAGCAAGTAGTCCGCCTTATTCGCTCAAAAGGTGTTGGCGTTTTCTTTATTACCCAACATCCTACCGATATTCCTGACGGCGTTTTAGGTCAACTGGGTAATCGTATTCAGCACGCATTGCGTGCTTTTACACCTAAAGACTTTAAAGCCGTCAAAACCGCTGCCGAAACCTTCAGACCTAATCCAAAATTAGACTCTGAAGAACTGATCACCACTTTAGGTGTTGGTGAAGCATTAGTTTCGGTTTTAGATGAGAAGGGCCGACCTTCAGTAGTAGAGCAAACGCTTATTTGCCCACCTGAATCCCGCATCGGACCTTTAAATGAAAAAGAACGCAAAAAAATTCGTCAATCATCTCCAGTAGCAGGGCTTTACGATAAATCTATTGATCGTGAGTCAGCGTATGAAGTTTTGTTAGAAAAAGAACAGAAGCTTCAGGAACGACAAGAACGCGAAATGAAAGAGGCAACAAAACGCCGAGAAGCTGAAGAAAAAGCTAAGGCCGCAGCAAAGAAAAACCGTACCGGCTCAAAACGCCAAACCAATTCTGAGGCCTTTGTAAAAACCTTAATTCGAACGGTTTCATCGGGGATTGGCCGTAAATTAGTTCGCGGTATTTTAGGCGGCTTACTTGGTGGTCGATAAAACTCGTTAGTACTGAACACAAAAAAGGAGCTATTAAGCTCCTTTTTTAATAATACTAGAAATTAAACTATTTCAGTATAAATGTAATCTTCATCACTACTCTAAAACCAACTACTTCACCATCTTCAATGACAGCTTGCTGATCTTTTACCCATGCTGACTTTACATTATCTAATGTTTTGTTGGCGCGTTTGACACCTTTAACAACTGCATCTTCAAAGCTCTTTTCAGAATCTGAAATAATTTCCGTTACGCGTGCTACTGACATTCTTTTATCCTCTTTTTTAATGAATGAAACTAATTTAATACTACTCTTTTTCATTAAGGCTGCAAGCCGCTTAGTTTAAATTTTGTAAAATGTTTGATTTTGTTCAAGTTTTTATGATTTCATAGCCTATTATTCGAATAATGTTACTCACTATGTTCAAGTCCATTGATCATCCTTTTTTAGTTCCAAATGATGGCTTATTTTCTTTAAAGCAATCCCCAACCTCGATCCCCACTAACAGATCCGAGAAAGATTTGAAGACGGATTTACGCAAAGATCAAAAAGATCTCGACGACTTACAAAGGTTGTTATACGCCCATAATAAATTTTCGGTTTTATTGGTTTTTCAAGCAATGGATGCTGCTGGTAAAGACTCTACCATTCGTGCAGTGCTGAAAGGGATTAACCCCGCGGGTTGTCAGGTGTACAGTTTTAAGCAACCTTCAAAAGAAGAGCTTGATCACGACTTTCTGTGGCGTACCGCTAAATCGCTTCCTGAGCGTGGCCGTATCGGTGTTTTTAATCGCAGCTATTACGAAGAAGTGTTAGTAGTTAAAGTTCACCCCGAATACCTAGCGGGACAAAGACTACCTTATCAACCTAATATTGCTGATCCTGCTGCTATGAGCAGATTCTGGAGTGAGCGTTACGAATCTATAGCTGATCATGAAAAGCATTTAGCAAGAAATGGCACTATCGTTTTAAAGTTTTTCCTCAATGTTTCACGTGAAGAGCAACATCGCCGTTTTTTATCGCGCATCGAAAATCCTAAGAAAAACTGGAAGTTTTCCGACTCTGATTTAGCCGAAAGTGCTTTATGGGATAAGTATCAAGAAACATATCAAGATGTCTTAAATACAACATCAAAGCCATGGGCACCCTGGTATGCCATACCGGCAGATAACAAACCGTTAATGAGGCACATGGTGTGTGAAGTCATTCGAGACAATCTGCTGCAGTTGAATTTACAGTATCCTCAGCTCAATGATGAGGATACTGCTAAATTACAAAGCTACAAGCAACAGCTGATAATTACGGAATAAGTTTATACGTCCAAATTAGCTACTGACAAGGCGTTTGACTCAATAAACTCACGCCTTGGTTCTACTTGATCGCCCATTAGTGTGGTGAATAACTGATCTGCACCCACTGCATCTTCAATCGTTACTTGCAGCATACGGCGAGTTTCTGGATCCATGGTAGTTTCCCACAATTGATCGGGGTTCATCTCACCCAAACCTTTATAACGCTGAATATGTTGACCACGACGTGCTTCATTCATAAGCCAATCCAGTGCTTGATTGAAGCTCGAGATTTCCTGGATTTTTTCTCCGCGTTGCACATAAGCGCCTTCTTGCAACAGATCCGAAAGTTCTTCGCCTAAACTGGTGATTTTTCTATAATCATGAGAGTTAAAGAAGTCCGTTGAAAGTAAGTAATCACTTTCTACCCCATGGTTAATCATTTTGATATGCGGCAAATAATGATCTAACTCATTATCCTTGCGCACGTTCAATTCATAACGTACTGCGCCAGAACGGTTATCGGTATTTAACAATTCTCCTAGCTTTTCCGTCCAAGCGATCACTTTAGATTCATTGGTTAAATCATCTGCAACTAGCTTTTTATGGTATATCAGCTGATCTAAAATCTGACCTGGATACAGTCGAGATAGGCGTCGAATAGTGCCTTTTACTAAACGGTAATCAGTAACCAATTTTTCAAGACCAGGACCAGAAATGGCTGGAGACTCCTTATTAATATAAAGCTCCGTATTAGTAAGCGCCAACTGCGTTAAATATTGCTCTAACGCTTCGTCATCTTTAAGGTATTGCTCTTGCTTACCCTTTTTAATCTTATACAAAGGCGGCTGAGCAATATAAATATAACCACGCTCAATTAACTCTGGAACCTGACGGTAGAAGAAAGTCAGTAAAAGCGTTCTGATATGAGCACCATCAACGTCCGCATCGGTCATAATAATGATGCGATGATAACGGGTTTTATCTGGATCAAACTCTTCACGGCCAATACCACAACCTAAGGCAGTAATTAAGGTGCCCACCTCTTGCGAAGATAACATCTTATCAAAGCGCGCCTTTTCAACATTTAAGATCTTACCTTTAAGCGGTAAGATTGCTTGGTTTTTACGATCACGCCCTTGCTTAGCAGAACCACCTGCAGAGTCACCCTCCACAATATAAAGTTCTGATAATGCAGGATCTTTTTCCTGACAGTCAGCCAGTTTGCCCGGTAAGCCCGCGATATCCAGCGCACCCTTACGACGGGTCATCTCACGAGCTTTTCGCGCTGCTTCTCGCGCTCTGGAAGCGTCAATCATCTTGTTAATAACTGTCTTAGCATCCTGTGGATTTTCTAATAAGAAATCCTTTAAGTGCTCACCCATAGCCTGCTCAACAGCTGTTTTTACTTCACTCGATACCAACTTATCTTTAGTTTGGGAACTAAACTTTGGATCAGGTACTTTAACCGAAACGACCGCAGCTAAACCTTCACGCGCATCATCGCCGGTAGTTTGTACTTTACCTTTCTTGTTATAGCCCTCTGTTTCCATAAAGTTATTCAAACTTCTGGTCAAAGCGCCTTTAAAACCAGCTAGGTGCGTACCGCCGTCACGTTGTGGGATATTATTAGTAAAGCAGTAAATATTCTCTTGGAATGAATCGTTCCATTGCATAGACACTTCAACCGTAATGCCATCTTCACGCTCTTGAGTAAAGTGGAATACTTTCTCATGGATCGGTGTTTTCTTTTCATTGATATAGGCCACGAAAGCACTGATACCACCATCGTATTTGAAATGCTCTTGCTGACCAGAGCGCTCATCAATTAACTGAATACTTACCCCTGAATTCAAGAAAGACAACTCTCTTAAGCGCTTAGCTAAAATATCATAGTGGAATTTAATATTAGTAAATGTCTCTTCGCTAGGTTTAAAGCGAACTTCCGTACCCGTTGTTTTAGCATCGCCAACGACTTTTAATGGCTCTTGAGGTTCACCATGGACATACAATTGTTCATGGCGCTTGCCTTCGCGACGAATGATAAGCTTTAATTCTACTGATAAAGCATTAACTACCGATACACCTACACCGTGCAAACCACCCGATACTTTATAAGAATTATCATCAAATTTGCCGCCGGCGTGTAATACTGTAAGGATAACTTCGGCAGCTGAACGCCCTTCTTCTTCATGAATTTCAGTAGGAATACCACGACCATTATCTTTAACTGAAACCGACTCATCAGGGTGAATAGTCACAATAATGTCAGAGCAATAGCCTGCTAACGCCTCATCAATAGAGTTATCAACTACCTCAAACACCATGTGGTGTAAGCCAGTACCGTCATCGGTATCACCGATATACATACCAGGGCGCTTTCGTACTGCATCTAAACCTTTAAGAACTTTAATACTCGAGGAGTCGTAATTGGTCTCTTCTGACATTGTCTATTCCTATTAATATAATCTGTTGTTTTAATCTATTAGATTAGCCAGCTTAGAAGTGGCTAACTTTATTATGCTTGTTATTAATTTTCACTGCCGTTAATTTCAGCATTGCTAATTTCTGCACTATCCACTTCCGTAATAGCACCATGTTCCACGTGGAACACCTTTGCCTTATTATACCCTTTTATCAGCCTTATGAGTGGATCTAAATGCACCGAAGTGATAAATATTTGCTGCTTTTTTGGCTGGTTAGCAAGAAAGTCTAACAGTATTTTTTGATGATTAATATCGAGCTCGGCACCAATATCATCTAACAAAAAAACAGGATTGATTTGTTTCAATTGCTGCATCAGTTGTAACTGAGAAAGCTTCAAAGCGATAGTAACTAACTTCTGCTGGCCTCTAGATAATTGCTCAGCTGCAGCCTTGCCATTAATCAAAATTCTTAAATCCGCCTTTTGGATACTGGAATGGGTAAATCCCGTTTTAACATCGACAGCAAACTGGCGTTCTAATATAGCTTCCAAAGATTCGTCTGACTTCCAACCAGGATACAAGTAAAAGGAAGACTCTAGCTGAGGTAAGAACTGCTTAAGTATCTTTTGATAAATAGGCTCTAAGGCAGATAGATAATCTTTACGCTTTTCTTGAATCGCATAGGATAATGGAACTAGCTGCGAGTCCCAGGATTTAATAAACTCATAAGACTTACCGTGACTTTGCTTTAGAGCTTGGTTCCTTTGTTTGAGTACTTTCAAGGCTCTGTGCCAATCATGCAAGAAACTATGTTCCACGTGGAACACCCCCCAATCTAATAGCTTTCTTCGCCCGCTCGGCCCACGAGTTAGCAGTTCGTATTGTTCAGGAGCCAATATTTGCATGGGTAATGACTTGCTCAACTCGCTGAGCTTAGTGACTTTTTCACCATCAATCTTAATCTGGATATCGCCGCTGCGCTCGCGCATTAAGCCAATTTTTCGGTCATTGGCATTCTCAGTGAAGTTAGCAAACAAGGTAAAAGCATCATAGTTATCAGTTATGACTTTGGCATGTCTGGCAGTTCGAAAGGAACGACCATTACCTAAAGTGTAAATAGCCTCAAGCAAACTACTTTTACCGGCGCCATTTTGTCCGTAGAAAATATTGAGAGAATCTGAGAAATGAAGCTGGCAGCTTCGGATATTACGAAGCTGCTTAATGTTTAATGATTGGATCTGCATGATCCGAACTTAGGAACTGTATGCTTGAAGGAAATTAAAGACGCATTGGCATAACAACATACAAGCTTTCGCCACCATCGGCCTCTTCAATTAAGCTTGATGAATTCGCATCAATAAAGGTCATTTTGACTTGTGGTGTTTTAATGGTGTTCATAACGTCGATCATATAACTCACATTAAAACCAATCTCTAAATCTTGACCGGTATAGTCAACGCTAAACTCAACTTCAGCTTCTTCTTGCTCAGGGTTATTTGCATGCAACTTTACTTGCTCGTTGGATAGCATAAAACGAACACCGCGGAATTTTTCATTGCATAGAATAGATGCTCGAGACAGACAGTCTTTAATTAACTCCCTATCGACCAGTACAACTTTGTCGCCGTTTCGAGGTAATACCTTGTTGTATTCAGGGAAGCGTCCATCGACTAACTTAGATGTAAAGCTATAGCTTGGGCAAGTCACTTTAATATGATTTGAACCTAAAGCAATCGAAACAGTTTCATCAGAATGGTCTAACAATCGAGCCAACTCCATGACACCTTTACGTGGGATAATAGCGCTGACTTTATCATCCAGATCCACTTCTACCGTTTCTCGAGATAGCGCTAATCGGTGACCATCGGTAGCAACTGTGGTTAATTGATTATTATTAAACTCAAACAACATTCCGTTTAGGTAATAACGAACGTCTTGTTGTGCCATGGCAAATTGGGTTTTTTCTATCAAGCCTTTTAATAAGGTTTGCTGCAAATCCAAGTTAACCAAGCTGGCAGTTTCGTCAACGTTTGGAAATTCTGCTGCCGGCATGGTGGATAAACTGAAACGACTAGAAGGTGTTTTTAATGTAATTCTTGATTCACCCATTTGAATGCCAATCAACTCTTCATTGGCAAAACTCTTAACAATATCCAATAATTTGCGCGCTGGTACAGTAATTTCGCCAGATTCAAACTCACCCTCAAGTATCACTTCAGTTTTTAATTCCAACTCTAAATCAGTTGCAGTTAGTGAGAGCTTACTATCTTCGACAACCATTAAAACATTGGATAAAATAGGAAGCGTTTGACGTTTTTCAACCGCACCACTGATCAATTGAAGCGGGTTTAACAGTTGCTCACGTTGAATACTAAAGCGCATATAAATACCTTATTTAGCCATAGCTTATATCAATAGTACTGATGGCCTTTATTGTTAACTGGATAATGTTCTTAGTAGATTTGAAAAATCTTCTTCGATGTCAATGCTCTCTCCTTTAAGCTCATTAATCTTACGACAAGCATGTAGAACCGTCGTATGATCTCTACCACCGAAAGCTTCCCCAATTTCAGGTAAACTATGACTGGTAAGGTGTTTAGCTAAAGCCATCGCCATTTGCCTAGGGCGGGCGATAGAGCGACTTCGTCTTTGTGATAATAGCTCAGAAACTTTGATCTTGTAATAGCTAGCGACAGTTTTTTGAATATTTTCAATCGAAATCATCTTGTCTTGCGCAGCGATAAGATCTTTCAATGCATCTTTTACAAAATCAATGGTGATAGCGCGGCCGGTAAATTGTGCATTAGCAATAACACGCTTTAAGGCACCTTCAAGTTCTCGGACGTTGGAGCGTATGCGCTTGGCAATAAAAAAGGCCACCTCATGTGGTAACTCAATATTCGAAACCGCCGCTTTGCTCATAAGGATAGCGACACGAGTTTCAAGCTCTGGTGGTTCAACGGCCACGGTTAAACCCCAACCAAAACGAGACTTCAAACGATCCTCTAATCCTTCCACTTCTTTAGGGTAGCGATCACAAGTCATGATCACTTGCTTGTTATTTTCAATCAGCGTATTGAAGGTATGAAAAAACTCTTCCTGAGTTCTGCCTTTATTGGCAAAAAATTGAATATCATCGATTAATAAAGCATCCAGCGAGCGGTAAAAATTCTTAAACTTTTCCATACTGTTCGTTTGTAACGCTTTGACCATATTCGCCATAAAACGCTCAGAGTGGAGATAAATAATCTTAGCATCAGGCTTTTGCTCGAGTATGGAGTTACCAATTGAGTGCATCAAGTGGGTCTTACCCAAACCAACACCGCCATAAATAAATAAAGGATTATAAACCACACCAGGATTCTCAACCACTTGCTGAGCCGCAGCACGAGCAAGTTGGTTAGATTTACCTTCTACAAATTTGGAGAATATAAATTTGGGGTTCAAGTTGTTGTGCTGAAAAAGGCCTGAATCCTGGAATTTATTGGAATTTGAGCTAGAACGAGAAACTTTTGCCACGCTGGTTGGGGTTGCCGTTTGAACAGCAGTAGGGCTAGAGCCTACTTTTAAAGAAACCTGCTTGTTGCTGTTACCGGTATCGGCTAAGTATTCGTTGATTTGGCCGAAGTACTGCTGACGAATCCAATCCACAAAAAAAGGATTGGGCGCAAATAAACTAATTTCACTATCGGATTCTTCGACCCGCAAGGGTTTTATCCAAGTATTAAATTCAGTGGCGGATAATTCCGACTGAAGCTTTTGAAGGCAATCACTCCAGTGTGTGTTAGCTGCACTCATAGTTGTCACTTAAGGGGCTGATGGTAATGTTATTTTTGGTTTTTTAGTTATAAAGCCAATAACCGAATATTATTTGATCACTAACTGATCAAACCGAAAGCTAGTCTAGATCGGTTTACTAAAATAATCCACAAGCAATCGCATTTATTTTTACTTTCTATGAAATATCGCCCAAAACAAATAAATAACCAATATGTTTAAAAACAAATCAAAAAAAGGCTAAAACTCTAAAATGATAACGTTGTGGGTAAGTTAATTATAAATTCATAGTTAAACTGTTAATAATCGAGTGAAAAGAACAAAAAGACGACTTATCAAAGTTTTCACCACAAGATTAAACTAGGGTTTTCAACTTGCTTTTCATTACTTTAAGCTGTTGATTTAAAATCATTTAAAAGACTTACACACAGAAAACATACTTGCTAATAATAAACATAAGATCTTTAAAAGAACTTATATATATTATAGAGCTATCTTTTTAAATTAACGTTAATTATGTATAAAAACAAAGCTATTTTTGGTAAAATCAAATAAAATGAGTCTGAAAGCTAAAAATAGAAAGAAAAGCTTGATTAATTTAGAATTATGTCTAACATGGGTTTATCCACAGACAAGAGCTTATAAGGTTTGAATACTACATCTAGTAGTAATTTATTAGATAGATACTAGATGTTCATAGAGCATCAATTATAGGCTCAAATATTGCTTAAAATAGATAAGAAAAAAGCCTATATTTATTGGTTTTAACGCTTGATCAGCAGGTGTATTTACTATAAAATTCCGCGTCCTTGTGAAATGACCTAAGTTATTTAGGTTTTAAGTTATTAACAGAATGGGTTATCCCGATGAAAAGAACATTTCAACCAAGTAATATCAAACGTAAACGCACTCATGGTTTCCGTGCTCGTATGGCTACAAAAAATGGTCGTGCAATTTTAAATCGTCGACGTGCTAAGGGTCGTAAGCGTTTAAGCGCTTAATTCGATTTACTATCTACAGTATTTCATTGTTTTACAGTGAGTGATCTTAAGCTTGAACCCGACGAGAGGTTTCCTGCTGACTATCGATTACTCACTGCAAAACAATACAAGCAAGTTTTCTCCGATCCTGTAAAAGCCTCCAGTAAACACTTTACTCTTCTGGCTTGCACTAATTCATTAGATTTTCCAAGATTAGGTATTATTGTCGCTAAGAAGAATGTGCGATTGGCAGTTGAGCGTAATCGTATTAAACGATTAACTCGAGAAAGCTTTAGGACTTCGAACCAGACACTTCCGGCAATAGATTGTGTGATCTTGGCTCGTCGCGCTAGTAGCGAACAGACGAATCAGGTATTATTCGAGCAGCTTGCTGGCTTGTGGAAAAAAATCTCAAAGCGATGCGCTGGTTACTGATCAAATTAGTTCGATTGTATCAACTGACTTTAAGTCCTTTAATTGGCAATCAATGCCGATTTGCCCCTACTTGCTCCAATTACTCAATTGAGGCTTTGGAAAAGCATGGCGCTATGAAAGGATCTTGGTTAACGGTGAGACGATTGGCAAGGTGCCACCCTGGCTGTGAAGGCGGTTGCGATCCAGTTCCAGAACCTCGAGATTTAAAACAGGCATCGAACAGCAAATAACAGATAATTAATGACTTAAAAGAGATTTACCATGTTGGAATCAAAACGCGGTTTTTTGTTCTTGGCTTTCGCCATTCTTAGCTTTTTACTTTATCAAGCTTGGCAAAAGGATTATGCGCCAAAACCAGTGAAGACAGCGCCAGTAGAGAGTGCTGCTTTAACCTCTAACCAATCAGTAACCAAAGATCAATTGATTACAGTTACTACGGATCTAATGAAGTATCAAATTGATCCCGTTGGCGGTGATTTAGTTTATGCCGAGACCTTGAACTACAACTTGAGACAAAATGAATCAGAACAAAAAGTAGTTTTGTTTGATTATAGAGATCGCGTATACCAAGCCAAAAGTGCTCTGCTAGGTAATGGTGCACCTGATAATCAATTACCGAGAGCTAGCTACAGCGCTGATCAAATGTCATATCAACTTGGCGATGGTCAAGACAAGTTGATGGTTCCTTTGCGTTGGCAAAATCAAGCTGGTACCAGTTTTTTAAAGACTTTCACATTTGAGCGTGGCAGTTATTTAGTTGGGCTTGAGTATCTGATCAACAATCAATCGGATAACGATCGTACCTATAACTTTATTGCTGAGATTGTGCGCGATCAACAAGAAACAGGTCTTGAAGATAAAGGCGCTTTAGGAATGAGTCCGTTTTTAGGTATGGCTTATTCTCCAGAAGATGAAGTATACGAGAAAGTTAGCTTCGAAGATTTAGCAGAAGAAGAAATTAGCGTTTCACGCCAAGGTGGCTGGGTGGGCTTTATTCAGCATTACTTTGTGGCTGCTTGGATCCCACAACAAAGCTCAAACGTAAGTATTAACGCCAAAATACTAGATAATAAAAATGCAAAAATTCAATTCGTTGAGCCAACAGTAAGTGTTCCATCTAAAACAACTCAAACAATTAAAGCTTCTCTATACGTTGGTCCTAAACTACTAGAGCAATTAGAAGTGGCCGCGCCAGGTCTAAACAAAACCATGGATTTGTCATGGGTTTGGTGGATAGGTATACCTTTATATAAATTGTTGAACTTCTTTTACGGCTTTTTAGCCAATTGGGGTTTGGCGATTATCATGGTAACCATTACGGTAAAGACCATTTTATATCCGTTATCCAAAAAGCAGTACAAATCAGCTCATGCAATGCGCAAAATGCAGCCAAAAATGCAACGCCTTAAAGAGCGTTATGGCGATGACAAGCAGCGTATGCAACAAGAAATGATGAAAATGTATAAGGAAGAAGGCAGTAATCCTTTCGGTGGTTGTTTACCGATGTTATTGCAGTTCCCGATCTTCATCGCCTTGTACTATGTATTGTTTGAAGCGGTCGAACTGCGCCATGCGCCATTCTTTGGTTGGATCCAAGATTTATCGGTACAGGATCCCTACTTTGTATTGCCATTATTAATGGGGGCCAGTATGTATTTAATGCAAAAAATGCAGCCGACATCACCAACAATGGATCCAATGCAACAAAAAATGTTCCAATATCTACCGGTATTTTTCACCGTATTTATGTTGTTCTTCCCTGCTGGTCTGGTTCTTTACTGGTTATGCAATAACTTAATCTCTATTGCGCAGCAGCAATATGTGAATAAGAAAATTGAAAAAGACGAAGCCTTAGGTAAGAATAAAAAGAAGAAGAAATAATTAGGAATTATTTGTGTCATTCAAAGACACTATAGCCGCAATTGCAACGCCACCTGGTCGAGGTGGCGTTGGCATTATTCGTATTTCAGGGAAGCTCTCT
Organism: uncultured Kangiella sp.; assembly: GCA_947498625.1. Lineage (GTDB taxonomy): Bacteria > Pseudomonadota > Gammaproteobacteria > Enterobacterales > Kangiellaceae > Kangiella. The sequence goes on from CANMKR010000001.1 coordinate 218,880, forward strand.
TCCAGCATTGCCAAAACACTTTTAAAAACCGAATTAAAAATTCGCGATGCCAGCTATTTACCCTTTTATGACGATCAGGAACAAGTGATCGATCAAGGGATCGCGATTTTCTTTAAAGCGCCACACTCATTTACCGGAGAAGATGTTTTAGAGTTGCAAGGTCATGGTGGCCCTGTGGTTCTGGATATTTTACTAAAAGAACTATTAAAACTTGGCGTACGTCTAGCAAACCCCGGGGAGTTTTCAGAGCGAGCCTTTTTAAATGACAAACTGGATTTGGCTCAAGCTGAAGCAATTGCCGATTTAATTGAATCCACTTCTGAGCAAGCAGCGCGTTCGGCAGTAAGATCGCTACAAGGAGATTTTTCAGCAAAAGTTAACGCCTTGGTAGAAGAGTTAATAGCCTTAAGAATTTATGTAGAAGCCGCGATAGATTTTCCAGAGGAAGAAATAGACTTTTTATCAGACGGCAAAGTTTTAACCGATCTAAATAGCATATTAACTTCGATTGAAAAACTACAAAAAGAAGCACAGCAGGGCTCCATATTAAGAGAAGGCATGACGGTGGTTATTGCCGGAAAACCGAATGCAGGTAAATCGAGTTTGCTGAACGCCTTAGCAGGAAAAGAAGCTGCAATTGTCACAGAAATAGCAGGAACCACGCGCGATGTTCTACGCGAACATATTCATATTGATGGGATGCCATTGCATATTATTGATACGGCAGGACTGCGGGAAAGCGATGATAAAGTTGAGCAGATTGGTATAGAGCGAGCTTGGGCGGAAATAGAAAAAGCCGATCAATTAATTTTGGTGGCAGATTCAAATGAAGTAACAAGTTTTAATCCTAGTGGAATTGATCCTAGTTTTTCAAAGTTTGAGCAGTTTAAAGACAAGTTATTGATCGTTGCGAATAAAATTGATCTTACTAAACAGCGGTCATTGGTTATAGATGAAAATTATAAAGTGGTACCAATCAGTGCAAAACACGGAACCGGCATTGAACAGCTTAAAACACAATTAAAAGAGATTGTGGGTTATAACCAATCTTCAGAAGGAACCTTTTTAGCTAGAAGGCGCCACCTCGATGCGATAGAAAAATCTTTAAACTTTTGTAACAAAGGTAAGCAGCAACTAGTCTCTTTCAATGCAGGTGAGCTGTTAGCAGATGAATTAAGACAAGCTCAAAATTCTTTATCAGAAATCACAGGCGAATTTTCTGCTGATGATTTGTTAGGAAGAATATTTTCAAGTTTTTGTATTGGTAAATAACCAAGTTAATTATTAGAGGTAGTTATGTCAAAGAGTAAAGTGTTCAAATGGCTTTTGTTTTTGGTTTTAGGTGGGGCCGTTGTTTTCGCTGCAGTACTCTACTATGTCGGATTCTTTTCTTCGTCGGCTTACTTCTCAACCGATGAAGGTGCTATTCGAGGTTATGATACGGTTGCCTATTTTACGGAGAGTAAAGCTGTTAAAGGTTCTAAAGAATTTACAACTAATTGGAATAATGCCGATTGGTATTTTTCAAGTAAAGAAAATTTAGTCTTATTTAAACAAAACCCTGAAAAATATGCGCCACAATATGGTGGCTATTGTGCTTACGCTTTAGCACATGAGCATGTGGCAAATACCGATCCTGAAGCTTGGAAAATTGTAGATGATCGTTTATTCCTAAATTACAATAAAGGCGTTCAAGAGAAGTGGAGCAAAGATATTCCAGGCTTTATCAAAAAAGCAGACGATTACTGGCCAAAATCTACACCAGCACAAAACTTAAATTAATAAAAAAGGAGCTACAAGCTCCTTTTTTATTAATAAGAATATAAAGTACTATTAAATACCTGTATTGCATTGATTATAATCACCACTTCTTAAACCTTGATTGAACCATTGCATTCTTTGTTCTGAAGAACCGTGAGTAAAATTTTCTTTACGCGGCGGGATCCCTGCTCTTTTCATGATGGTATCGTCGCCCACCGATGCGGCCGCTTGCATTGCTTCTTGAATATCTCCACGCTCTAGCGTTCCAGTACGCTTTTCGTTGTGATGCGCCCAAACTCCAGCCAGGCAATCTGCTTGCAATTCCATTCTAACCTGCAAATCATTAGCTTGTGCTTTACTGTTGGCGCGAGCTTGCATCTGGCGAACATTTTTAGAAGTTCCAGTGATCGTTTGAATGTGATGCCCCACTTCATGCGCAATAACATACGCTAGAGCAAAATCACCAGAAGCTCCCATGTTTTTAAGTTCATTTAAAAAACTTAAATCCAAATAGATTTCCTGATCAGCTGGACAATAAAAAGGACCCGATGCTGAGCGCCCAGTACCGCATGCGGTTGGGGTTGAGTTAGAGTATAAAGTTAAGCCAGGTTCTTTGTATTGGCTATTAGCTTGTCGGAATAAGTTGTTCCAAGTCACTTCAGTATCTCTTAGCACCACAGAAACGAATTGAGCAACTTCTTGTTCTTGAGCGCTAGGTTTATATTCAGTATTGGTTTGAGTCTGTGTTTGTCCTTGATTACCAAGAACACCACTCAAAGCACGCATAGGATCTTCATTAAAAACAAAAATGGCAACCAGCGCCATGACAATACCACCGACACCAATGCCTGCACCGCGTTTCACGGCTTTACCGCGTCGATCAGTGATGTTGCGGCTACCTTCTCTTCCTTTCCAGCGCATAATTACCTCATATCCTATTAACTAGATAACAAAACTTTACCATAAAAATAAAAAAGGAGTAAAAGACCAATAAATAAAAAAGCTCGCATAGTGCGAGCTTTTTAAAAGTGTGAAAATCTATTCAGTGGGTTGCACTTGTTCTCTGCGAACGCGCAAATCAGAAATATCTCGGATACGGAAGGGTTTTTCGACATAATTACCCGTTGAAATTTCATAGCGGATGTTGGCAGTAGAGCCGCGAACCGAACGAATTTCGCCCTTGTATTCTTTACCGCGATAATTGAAATAAGTATCGTAACCTACATACTTTCCAATATCTGATACCGGGGTATCTTGAACCTTTAAACCTAAAATAGTCTTTACCGTAACTTCTTCAGGAGTGACAACGTCAAGTTGTGGCAGCTCAGATGGATCCGGGCGGTTACCAAAAAGAGGCGTTACCGCCTGATCATTAAGCGAGACATTGGCATTTAATAAGCTGACCAAGCGTCTAGGTGTAGCACTCATTAAACTTAATGGTTGTAAGCTATCAGTGGGTTGGAAATATAACTTAATGGAACGAGGGTTGCCGTGGTATTTTTCATATAAAGTATAAAACTCTGGGCTTAAGAAAATATTTTCTTTGAACAGCATATGCTTTACATGAGAAATATGGCGTTCGGTATACTGTTTTTCAGTTAGTGCCGTTTCGTTAGCGCACAATGCATTAATTTCTCTTTGAATACCATTGTCAGCAAGCTCTAAAGAACCGCCGCCAACAGTAATGCCTAGTGGGTTATTGAAATTAAAATTATTAAAGGTTAAATTAAATTTAGTGGTATTAAATTTATCAATAAGTACATAGATATCGGCAAAGGCTTTACGGGCGCTATTATCAACAGTCAGTTTAATACGAGCGTCGCTTTCTAAAGCACTTATTCCAGCAGCTTGCAGATCACTGTAAGATAAATCATTACGAGTACCACAGCCTGCGAAAGTTAGATCACTATAAAGATTACTTTCTTGGTTAGCCACATCATCCATAATGGGATCAAATGGCAGTTTAGCTCTGTCAAAATTAAAATAAATATCAAAATGTTTAGGCAGTGATTCTAAGTCTTGGCTACCCAGTGCTTTTGTTACTTTAACATTGGTAAGAATATTGCCGGTACCGGTGCGGACTTCACCAAAAGTTAAAGGTTTAGATAAGCCCGGGATTGGTATGCTGATTCCTTTGGTAACGCTGTCGCCATTGATATCAATATAAGTTGAACTATAACTACCGCCATTAGCAACTATAATGCTGTCGATAGCTTGTTTATTTTTGTACCAAGCATAACCATAGGCCGCCGCTGCTATAACCAAAATAAAAATAAAAAAACGAATAAAAAATCTCACACTAAACTCCTTTAGTTCGACCCTATTATTAATAAAGTTGCATTGTATGTTGCGTGCATCGCAATCGGGTTGAGCATAGATTGGCTTGTATGGCGCAGGATTGCAAGCATTACAGCCAAACAAAATACCGCAAACCAAGCGACCCAATATTGATGGTATTCAAATAAATGAAATAAAGTAAAAATTATCGAGGATAAAAGTGTAGCCGTTAGCAAGCTCCATTGTTTATTAAGGCTATCAAATAAAATCCCTCGAAAAAGATACTCTTCGCCAATGGGTGCAATAATGATGACGCTGATAAAAACTAAAACAACTGCCCAAGGCTCACTATTGAGAGCTTGGCTGATGCTGGTTTGCAAAGAATCAGAAGCTGGAAACCATGATTGAAGTTGAAGAACAAAAAGCGCCGCCAATAAGCCAAGGAATATAGCTAACGAAATTGAAGAAAGGCTTATGTTAAGCTGTGAAAGGAAGTTTTGACGCAAATAACTTTTGCTAATGTAAAACAATAGGGCGTAACTGAATAGCATGGAGCCAACAATAGTGATAGCTAAGTGATCGCCATTGGCATTGCTTAAAGTAGTTTGGTTGACGCCTAAAGCCATCAGTATTAAAGCTGAAAAAAGTAACATGAGCAAAAAAACGATGAGTAACAAGCTTAATGCTTGGCCAAGGTTTGGAATGGCTGAGGGCTTAGAATTGTCCATTGAATAGGGTTATGGATATAAAGAATTGATTTTATAGACAAAAGTTGCAATATGATAGATAGCAGCGACTAAAAATTTAGGTAAAAAACTGTTCAAAAGATAGTCAAATGTCGGTATGATCGCTCACCCTTGAAAAATTCGCTTTACAGCTAGCTTTGGCAAGAAAATATAGCGTCTTAGATTGTTTGAGTTAATACGGTTATTAAAGTCATGAAATACCCAGAAAAATATTCTGTCATTATTGTAGGCGGCGGCCATGCTGGCACAGAAGCAGCGTTGGCATCGGCACGGATGGGTGTGAAAACTTTATTGTTAACTCATAACGTGGATACACTTGGTCAAATGTCTTGCAACCCCGCGATTGGCGGTATTGGTAAAGGTCATCTGGTTAAGGAAATCGACGCGCTTGGCGGTGCCATGGCGAAAGCGATTGATCTTGGCGGTATTCAATTTAGAACATTAAACGCCTCAAAAGGTCCAGCGGTTCGCGCAACTCGTGGCCAAGCCGATAGAGCTTTATACAAAGCGGCTATTCGCAACATGTTGGAAAGCCAAGAAAATCTGCAAATTTTTCAAAATGCCGTGGTGGATCTTATTGTCGATGGTAAAGGTGACCAGCAAAAAGTAACCGGCGTTAAAACGCAAATGGGTTTGGAGTTTTATGCCGAGTCAGTAGTGCTTACAGTCGGTACTTTCCTTGGTGGAAAAATTCACATAGGTTTAGAAAATCATTCTGGCGGTCGCGCAGGTGATCCACCTTCAAACGCATTGGCTGAACGTTTGCGTGCATTACCTTTTAGAGTAGACCGTTTAAAAACCGGCACCCCGCCAAGAATTGATGCGAAGTCCGTTGATTTTTCGGTGATGCAAGAACAACCTGGCGATACACCAGTACCCACCTTTTCTTTTATGGGTAAAGCTTCTGATCATCCAGAACAAATTAGCTGCTGGATTACTCACACTAATGAACAAACTCACGATGTGATCCGAGGAGGATTAGATCGTTCGCCTATGTATTCTGGCGTAATTGAAGGTGTGGGTCCGCGTTATTGTCCTTCCATTGAAGATAAAATTGTTCGCTTTGCGGATAAAAACAGTCACCAAATTTTTGTTGAGCCAGAAGGTTTAAATTCTGATGAACTATACCCAAATGGCATTTCGACCAGTTTACCATTTGATGTACAAATGGATCTGGTGCGCTCTATTAAAGGATTTGAAAACGCTCACATTACCCGCCCAGGTTACGCCATTGAATATGACTATTTCGATCCAAGAGATTTAAAAGCTTCTCTTGAAACTAAGTTTATCCACGGTTTATATTTTGCTGGGCAAATCAACGGTACTACAGGTTATGAAGAAGCCGGCGCCCAAGGTTTAATTGCAGGAATGAACGCTGCATTGCAGTCGCAAGGCAAAGACTCATGGTCACCGCGTCGTGACGAAGCCTATATAGGCGTCTTGATAGATGACTTGATTACTCGAGGTACTCAAGAGCCTTATCGTATGTTTACTTCGCGTGCGGAATACCGGTTGATATTGCGCGAAGATAACGCCGATTCACGTTTAACCGAAAAAGGTCGTGAATTAGGACTGGTGGATGATACTCGCTGGTCAGCCTTTAGCGAAAAAATGGAGTCTATTGAAAAAGAATCTAATCGTTTGGCGTCCTTAGTGATACGCCCAGACAGTGCTGCAGCCAAAGCCTTAAATCAACAGATAAAAGATCCCATCAGTCGCGCTTACAAGGTGCAAGAATTATTACGTCGTCCAGATTTAAGCTATCAAACCTTAATGCAATTACCTGAAATGGGTGAAGCGGTAAGCGATCCTAAAGTTGCAGAGCAAGTTGAAATTCAAGTTAAATATGCAGGTTATATTGATCGCCAAAAAGATGAAGTGGAACGTAATCTAAGAAACGAAAACACCAGTTTGCCTTTAGATATGGACTACACTCAAGTAAAAGGTTTGTCTAATGAAGTGGCGCAAAAGCTTGCCAATATTAAGCCTGAAACTATTGGTCAAGCAAGCCGGGTTGCTGGAATAACACCTGCAGCAATATCGTTATTACTGGTGTATCTAAAGAAAAGAAAGCACTTAAAAAGCGCTTAAAATTAGAGGCAAATTATGAATACAGGTGTAATGATTGCGTTAATGGTGGTTTTTATTGGTGCGTTTGTAGCCATTGCTGGATCTAAAAAGAAAAAAGACGACGATAACGATAAATAAAATGGATCCCAAAAACACGGTTTTACAGCAAGAATTCATTAATAAGTGTAATAAGCTTGGTATAAAAGTAGATCTTGATAAGTCAGAAAAGTTGCTTTCTTATTTAACTTCTCTACTAAAGTGGAACAAAGCTTTTAATCTAACTGCAATTACCAACGAACAAGAAGCGTTAGATCTGCATTTATTGGATTCGGTTTCTATTTCTCCTTACATTGAACCTTTTGAAACTCTGATTGATGTGGGAACTGGCGGCGGTTTACCAGGTATTCCTTTGGCAATATTAAATCCTGATAAAGCCTTTAGTTTATTGGATACTAACTCCAAGAAAACACGTTTTTTGAAACAAGTGGTTTATGAGTTGGGTTTAAAAAATGTCGATGTGATCCATTCAAGAGTGCAAGACTTTGATTATCATTCGGGGTATGCTTGCATTCTTTCGCGGGCTTTTGCCTCGATAGAGGATATGGTCACTTGGACTCAGCACCTATTAGCGGTGAATGGCCAATGGCTGGCAATGAAAGGTGTTTATCCAACGGAAGAGATAGCGGCTTTGCCTAAAGGTATGGAAGTTTGCCGTACTGAGACGATAAAGTTGCCCAATCGGACTGAAGAACGCCATTTAATTTATATACAAAAGAATAACTAGCTCGAGGTCGGTGTGTCACAAGTTAAAGTCATTTCTGTAACCAATCAAAAAGGCGGAGTCGGTAAAACAACCACTAGCGTCAATTTGGCAGCTTCGCTTGCCCAAGAAGGTAAGCGAGTCTTATTGGTTGATTTGGATCCGCAAGGTAACGCCACCATGGGTTCGGGTATCGATAAAATGGAGCTGGAAGTTTCTGTTTATGATTCTTTGATGGATCCGTCGGAAGCGAAAAGCCACATTACCATTTCGGAAAAAGCGGGCTTTGATCTGCTTCCTTCAAATGCTGATTTGACCGCTGCAGAAGTTCATTTGTTGGAACTTGAAGATAAAGAGCAAAGATTATCAGATGCTATAGAGGAAGTAAGTGGTTACTACGACTATGTGCTAATTGATTGCCCACCTTCTTTAAACATGCTGACCTTAAATGCATTAGTCGCATCTGACTCGGTGATCATTCCAATGCAGTGTGAGTATTATGCCTTGGAAGGTTTGTCAGCTTTATTGAATACTATTAATCAGGTGCAAGCGCACGTTAATGAAGATTTGGAAATCGAAGGTATCTTGCGAACCATGTATGACCCACGCAATCGTTTGTCATTAGAAGTATCGCGCCAGTTGTTCAATCATTTCCCAGATAAGGTTTATCGTACTGTGATCCCAAGAAATGTGCGCTTGGCCGAAGCGCCGAGTCATGGAGTTCCTGTATTGTTACATGACAGGCAGTCGACCGGCTCTAAAGCCTATATGGCATTAGCGGGCGAAATAATAAGAAAGCAACAGAGTTAAAAATCATGAGTAAACCAGGATTAGGCAAAGGCTTAGACGCTTTATTAGGCGGAGCACTTAGCCAAAAGAAAAATAAAAAAGACGGCGCACCAAAAGAAGCAGCCGTCGTTGAGCAAAACGAATTGCGGGAAATGCCGATAGAGTTCTTACAGCCAGGTGTTTATCAGCCGCGCCGTGTGATGACCGAAGAAGGTTTAGACGAGCTGGCAGAATCAATCAAAGCTCAAGGCATGATTCAACCGATCGTTGTTCGTAAAGTTGGCAAAGATAAATTTGAAATTATTGCTGGTGAACGTCGCTGGCGAGCTGCACAAAGAGCTGGTTTACATCAAGTTCCAGTTTTATTGAAAGAAATTCCTGATGAAGCTGCCATTGCTATGGCGCTTATCGAAAACATTCAGCGCGAAGATCTGAATGCGATGGAAGAGGCCTTTGCGCTTGATCGATTGATGAAAGAATTCAAACTGACCCAGCAGCAAACCGCCGATGCGGTGGGTAAAAGTCGAACTACAGTGACCAACCTGCTGAGATTATTGCAGCTATCTGAACACTGTAAGACCCTACTCGAGCGTGGCGATATTGATATGGGGCATGCTCGTGCGCTGCTTTCTTTAGAGCCCGCCAAACAGACAGAAGCAGCAAAACTTGTGGTCGCTAAGGGATTAACCGTTCGTGAAACGGAAAAAATGGTTCGAAACATTAACGATCCTAAGCCAAAAGCAGAGAAAAAGACTAAAGATCACCATATATCGGCACTTGAGCAGCAGTTAGGAGAAAAAATCGGCGCTAATGTCGATATCCAACATGGCGCAAAGGGTAAAGGTAAGATGGTTATCAATTACCATAGCTTGGATGAGCTGGATGGAATACTACAACATTTAGGTATCGAGAAAGAATAAAACACAAGGTTTTGTAGTATTAGATATACTAATCAACCTACTTGAAAACATTACGAAAAAAAACAGTATTGTGGCATTCCTTTGGTTGATAAAAGCGTCTTAAATCTTTATACTTGCCGCCCGAATGATTGGTGAAAGGCTCTATTTATTCATGGTATCGATAACTTTTATTTCGATTACTAAAACTAGAGCATTAAGAAAAGGCTCGCTATGAGTGAATCCATAGCTAAGAAACAGCGGCAAGCAGCCTATAAGATGATAGTGGTTCAATTGACCATTAGTGTTATTTTAGGTTTGATTGGTTTGCTAATTTCGAAAATGATAGCCCTTTCTTTATTAGTTGGCGCCCTCATTGTAGTAGTGGCCAATTTTGTTTTTACCAGTATGGTTTTTCGAAAATCAGGAGCTCAGGCAGCAAGCGAAGTCAAAAAGTACTTTGCAATGGGCGAAAGCCTTAAATTGTTGTTAACCATTGTGCTTTTGATAGCAGTATTTACATTATTACCGGTGCAACCGGCAGCATTATTAATAGGTTATGTCCTAATAGTGCTTTCGCAGTGGTTTGCGCCTTGGGTGGTTAAGCTCGATCTTTAATTAAAGATGAGCAATTGATTAACAGGTTAAAGAAGTAATGGCATCAGAAAATCCAACCAGTGTTGAATATATCAAGCACCATTTACAAAACTGGAAAGTTTGTAAGACGGATGAAGGCTGGGTATGGAACCAGTGTCAAGACGCTGGTTTTTGGTCAATTAACGTTGATAGTGTAATTTTCTCTTTCCTTTTGGGCGCTCTATTTTGTTTTGCTTTCTGGCGTGTTGCTAAAAGTGCAAAAGTAGAAAACCCGGGCCGTTGGCAGTCTTTTGTAGAAATGACTTTCGAATTTGTCGACAAGTCAGTTAAAGACACCTTCCACGGCAAAAATCCTCTTATAGCACCATTAGCATTAACCATCTTCGTGTGGATTGTGCTGATGAACTTTATGGATTTAATACCAGTCGATTTATTACCATGGGCAGCAGATAAGATTAATGTCTTAGCCTTTGGTGCAGAGCCAGGCCATACCTACCTGAAAGTTGTACCAACCACGGATGTTAACGTGACCTTTGGTTTATCTTTAGGCGTCTTCTTCTTGTTGCTGTTCTACAGCATCAAAGTAAAAGGTGTTGGCGGTTTTGTTGGTGAGCTTACGCTTCACCCTTTCTCAAGCAGTAACAAGCTTGTGCAAATTATCTTAATTCCTGTGAACTTGCTAATGGAGCTAGTTGGTCTATTAGCAAAACCAATCTCGTTGGGTCTTCGTTTATTCGGCAACCTTTATGCGGGTGAGTTGTTATTCATCTTAATTGCTGTATTAACGTCAGCAGGAATAGGTGGCTTTATTGGTGGTGGTATCGCTTATATGATTTGGGCAATTTTCCACTTACTAGTAATTCCATTACAGGCATTTATCTTCATGATGCTAACCATTGTTTATTTAAGCATGGCGCATGAAGATCACTAATTACGGTTTTTAAGTAATTAGTACTTGGTTTAGTTTTACTTTTTTGTTTTTTACATTTAACTATTAATTTCTCGATTGGAGGAAAACAATGGAAACTTTATTCGCGTTCACTGCATTAGGTGTTTTGTTAGTTTTAGGTCTTGGTGCTTTAGGTACTGCGATTGGCTTTGGTCTTTTAGGTGGTAAATTCCTAGAAGCTTCAGCTCGTCAACCAGAATTAGCGCCTATGTTACAAACTAAAATGTTCCTAGTAGCAGGTCTATTAGACGCGGTAACCATGATCGGTATCGGTATCGGCATGTGGTTCACGTTCGCAAGCCCATATGTTGCAGCTTTACAATCAGCATTAGCTGGCTAATCCGTAAGCTTATCAACTAACTTATTGGGAGGGGCGTAAAGTGAGTATTGACTTAACCCTATTGTTTACAATGATTTTCTTTATCGGCTTTGTGTGGTTCTGCATGAAGTTTGTATGGCCACCAATCATGGCGACCATTAAAGAACGTCAAGATAAAATCGCTGAAGGTTTAGCTGCTTCTGAAAGAAGTGCTAAAGACTTAGAATTGGCACAAGCAAAAGCAGCAGATATGTTGCGTGATGCAAAGAGCCAATCAGCGGAAATCGTTGATTCAGCGAAAAAACGTCACACTGAAATCGTTGACTCTGCTAAGGACGATGCTCGTTCTGAAGCAGACAAGATTAAAAATGGCGCTATGGCTGAAATCGACCAAGAAGTTAATCGTGCACGCGAACAGCTTCGCTCTAAAGTGGCTACCTTGGCGGTTGCCGGTGCAGAGAAAGTTATCGAGCGTAACATTGACGAATCAGCAAATAACGACTTGTTCGACAAGTTAGTTAAAGAGCTATAAGGAATTATTATGGCTGAGTTGACGACAATCGCACGACCATACGCAAAAGCAGCATTTGAATATGCATTAGCTAACAGCAATGTTACTGATTGGGCTAATGCATTGGATTTTGCTTCGCAAGTCGCCAGCAATAAAGACGTTGCAGCTATTATTAGTAACCCTGCCCTTTCTTCAGAAGAAAAAGGCAATGTGTTATTAAAAATCGGTGAAGGTAAAGTATCGGATAAAGTAGAAAACTTTATCAAGTTACTGGCTCGCAATCACCGTCTTGAAGCATTGCCAGCAATTAAGCAGCGCTTCGAAGTGTTAAAGGCGGAGTATGAGAAAGCAGCAGAAGTTGAAGTTATCTCAGCGAGTCCTTTAAGTGATGAGCAATTAGCACGTCTAAATGAAAAGTTGACGACTAAACTTGGTCGTAAAGTAAATATTGAAACTAGAATCGATGAGTCATTAATTGGTGGTTTGGTTATCCGAGCTAACGATATGGTTATTGACGGATCGGTACGCGGTAAGCTCGACAAGCTTTCCGAAAGTTTAAGAGCTTAATTCGAGGAACAGGCATGAGTGTGCAACTGAATCCATCTGAAATTAGTGAGTTAATCAAAGATCGCATCGATTCATTCGAAGTGGTTTCTGAAGCTCGCAACGAAGGTACTATCGTTAGTGTTTCTGACGGTATTTTACGTATTCACGGTTTAGCCGACGTAATGGCTGGTGAGATGATTGAATTACCGGGCGGCAAGTACGGTATGGCATTGAACCTAGAGCGTGACTCTGTTGGTGCGGTAGTATTAGGTGATTACACCGATATCGTAGAAGGTATGACGGCAAAATGTACCGGTCGTATCTTGGAAGTACCAGTAGGTCGTGGTTTATTAGGTCGTATTGTTGACGCATTGGGTAATCCAATCGACGGCAAAGGCCCAATCGAAAGTGACGGCACTTCAGCAATCGAAAAGATTGCTCCAGGTGTAATTGAGCGTCAATCGGTTGATCAACCAGTTCAAACCGGTATCAAATCTATTGATGCAATGATTCCAGTAGGTCGTGGTCAACGTGAGTTGATTATCGGTGACCGTCAAACTGGTAAAACAGCTATTGCTGTTGACGCTATCATCAACCAAAAAGGCACAGGCGTAACTTGTGTTTATGTAGCGGTTGGTCAAAAAGCTTCAACGATTGCTGGCATCGTTCGTAAATTAGAAGAGCACGGCGCTATGGACCACACCATTGTGGTTGCAGCATCTGCTTCTGACGCGGCAGCATTACAATTCATCGCGCCTTTCTCAGGTTGTACGATGGGTGAATACTTCCGAGACCGCGGTGAAGACAGCTTAATCGTTTATGATGATTTAACGAAACAAGCTTGGGCTTACCGTCAAATCTCACTATTGCTTCGTCGTCCTCCAGGTCGTGAAGCATATCCAGGTGACGTATTCTACTTACACTCTCGTCTACTTGAGCGTGCTGCTCGTGTAAACGCTGACTACGTAGAAGCTTTCACTAACGGTGAAGTTAAAGGTAAAACAGGTTCATTGACAGCATTGCCTATCATTGAAACTCAAGCAGGTGACGTATCTGCATTCGTACCAACCAACGTAATCTCGATTACTGATGGTCAGATTTTCTTAGAAACTGACTTATTTAACGCTGGTATCCGTCCTGCGGTAAACGCCGGTCTTTCGGTATCTCGTGTTGGTGGTGCAGCGCAAACTAAGATTATTAAGAAACTTGGTGGTGGTGTACGCTTGGCATTGGCTCAGTATCGTGAATTAGCGGCTTTCGCTCAGTTCGCTTCTGACTTAGATGATGCAACTCGTGCGCAATTGGAACACGGTCAGCGTGTTACAGAATTAATGAAGCAGAACCAATATGCTCCATTATCAGTTGCTGAAATGGCGGTTTCATTGTTCGCTGCTGAGAAAGGTCACTTACAAGATGTTGAAATCTCAAAAGTTGGTGATTTCGAATCTGCGTTGTTGGATTACTTCCGTAACCAACACGGTGATCTAATGAAAGAGATTAACGACGAGTGTAACTTCAACGATGACGTTGCAGCTAAACTTGAAGATGCAGTCTCTAAATTTAAGGCAACACAAACTTGGTAATTCTTTTAGGATCAAGAGCGTTTTATAAAAGCGCTCTTGGTGTTTAAAAAGAATACCGAGATGTTGAAATTAACAAGACTAACTGGAAAAGAGTATGTCAGGCGCTAAAGAAATTCGTACCAAAATTGGGTCGATTAAAAATACGCAAAAAATTACTTCTGCAATGGAAATGGTTGCAGCTAGTAAAATGCGTAAAGCGCAAGATCGCATGACTTCTTCTCGCCCTTACGCTGAGAAAATTAGAAATGTGATCAAGCACATTGCACAAGGTACTCCAGAATACCGTCACGCTTATATCTCGGAAAGAGAGATTAAGCGCGTAGGTTTTATCGTTGTTTCAACAGATCGTGGTTTGTGTGGCGGTTTGAACATTAATTTGTTCAAACGAGCATTAGTAGATATGCAAACCTGGTCTGAGCAAGACATCGAAATTGACTTGTGCTTAATCGGCAGTAAAGCGACTTCTTTCTTCCGCAAATTTGGTGGAACAGTAGTGGCTAAAACTTCTAACTTAGGTGATACACCTGAAGTAGAAGATTTAATCGGTTCAGTAAAAGTAATGCTTGATGCTTATGACGAAGGTCGAATTGATCGTTTGTTCGTAGTATCGAATGAGTTTGTTAATTCTATGACTCAAGATCCAACGGTAGAGCAAATTTTGCCATTACCAGTGGGTGAAGAGGAAGAATTAAAGCATCATTGGGATTACATCTACGAGCCAGAAGCGAAGCCGCTTTTGGATAAGTTGATGGTTCGTTTTATCGAGTCACAGGTGTATCAAGCAGTGGTTGAGAATATTGCATGTGAGCAAGCCGCGCGTATGGTAGCGATGAAAGCCGCTTCAGATAACGCAGGCGATTTAATTGATGATCTAGAGTTGGTTTACAACAAAGCTCGTCAAGCAGCAATTACTCAAGAGTTAGCAGAAATTAGTGCTGGTGCTGCGGCTGTATAGTCGTCCATCTAACTGAATTTGTTAACACAGGTTTAAAGAAAAGTTTTTATAAGCTTAAGATTGAGGAAATCAATATGAGCACAGGTAACATTGTAGAAATTATCGGCGCGGTTATCGATGTAGAATTCCCGCGTGATAGTGTACCTAAGGTATATGACGCATTAACAATTGATGGCAAAGAACTAACGCTAGAAGTTCAACAGCAGTTAGGTGACGGTGTTGTTCGTTGTATTGCGATGGGTTCATCAGAAGGTTTACGTCGTGGTTTGGAAGCTAAGAATACTGGCGCGCCAATCCAAGTACCAGTGGGTCAAGAAACCCTAGGTCGTATCATGGACGTGCTTGGTAACCCAATCGATATGAAAGGTCCTATTGGTGAACAAGAGCGTATGGCTATTCACCGTAAAGCACCTGCTTTAGAAGAATTAGCACCTGCTAACGAATTGTTAGAAACAGGTATTAAAGTAATCGACTTGGTTTGTCCATTCGCTAAGGGTGGTAAAGTTGGTTTATTCGGTGGTGCTGGTGTTGGTAAAACCGTAAACATGATGGAATTGATTCGTAACATCGCGATTGAGCACTCAGGTTTCTCAGTATTCGCAGGTGTTGGTGAGCGTACTCGTGAGGGTAACGATTTCTATCACGAAATGACTGATTCAAACGTAATCGATAAAGTATCGTTAGTTTACGGTCAGATGAATGAACCACCAGGTAACCGCTTACGTGTTGCTTTGACTGGTTTGACTATGGCGGAAAAATTCCGTGACGAAGGTCGTGACGTATTATTATTCATCGATAACATCTATCGTTATACGCTAGCAGGTACTGAGGTATCAGCACTTCTAGGCCGTATGCCTTCTGCGGTAGGTTATCAACCTACTCTTGCTGAAGAGATGGGTGTACTTCAGGAGCGTATTACTTCTACTAAAACTGGTTCGATTACTTCGATCCAAGCGGTATACGTACCTGCGGATGACTTAACGGATCCATCGCCAGCGACTACTTTCGCTCACTTGGATGCTACCGTTGTATTATCTCGTCAAATCGCTGAGCTAGGTATTTACCCTGCGATTGACCCGCTTGATTCATCTTCTCGTCAGCTAGATCCATTAGTGATTGGTAATGAGCACTATGATGTGGCTCGTGGCGTTCAAGGTGTATTGCAGCGTTATAAAGAGTTAAAAGACATTATTGCGATTCTTGGTATGGATGAGCTTTCTGAAGAAGATAAGCAAACTGTATCTCGTGCTCGTAAAATTCAACGTTTCTTATCACAGCCTTTCTTCGTAGCAGAAGTTTTCACAGGCGCGCCTGGTAAGTATGTTTCTTTGAAAGACACCATTTCTGGCTTTAAAGGTATCTTGAACGGTGAATATGATCACCTTCCAGAGCAGGCTTTCTATATGGTTGGTTCTATCGAAGAAGCTGTTGAGAAAGCTAAGTCAATCTAAGCAACTGCTTAGATTGACCCCCTTTAGTTTATACAGAGTGGGTTAAGAAATTATGGCTATGACAGTACATTTAGACATTGTTAGTGCAGAGAATGAGATTTTCTCAGGTCGCGTTGAGCGTTTAATCGCCACCGGTGAGTTGGGTGAGTTAGGTGTTGAACCTGGTCATGCTCCGTTACTAACTTCGCTAAATCCGGGTCCTATCAAGGTTACTATGGCTGGTGGCGAAGAAGAGTTCTTCTACGTATCAGGCGGTATGTTGGAAATCCAACCACACCAAGTAACAGTGTTAGCGGATACAGCGGCGCGAGCAGAAGACGTTGATGAAGCAAAAGCAATTGAAGCTGAAAAACAAGCTCGTGAAGCATTAGCAGATCAAAACTCAGAAATTGAATACTCTAAAGCGGCTGCGGAATTAGCTGCAGCAGTAGCCCAGCTTAGAACGCTTCGTTCTATTAAGAAAAAAGCTGGTAAGTAATAGATTTTGAGTCAAAATTTGTAAATCGTTGTTTTAAAGGGTGGCTCTGGCCGCCCTTTTTGATTATGGTGAAGAAAAAATAAAGGAACAGTAAATCGTATGGCTTTAAGCGTTGTTATTTTAGCAGCTGGAAAAGGTACTCGAATGAAGTCGAGTATGCCTAAAGTCTTGCATCCAATTGCAGGCAAGCCAATGCTGCAACATGTTATTGATGCCGCCAATAAATTAAATGCAGAACAAATCATAGTGGTTGCCGGTCATGGCATTGATCAGGTTAGAGAACAGCTAAAAAATCAAAAAGTAGAAATTGCAGAACAAAGCCTGCAATTAGGAACTGGCCATGCTGTCGATCAGGCAATGCCTTTAGTTAATAAAGAAAACCAAGTTTTAGTTTTGTATGGTGATGTTCCTTTAATCAAGCAAGAAACCTTAACCACCTTGTGTGAGCAAATTCCAAACAATGGGATCAGCCTTTTAACAGTGAAGCTATCTAATCCGATGGGTTATGGTCGCATAGTGAGAGATAGCGATAGCAAGGTCGTGGCGATTGTGGAACAAAAAGATGCATCGACCGAGCAGCTGTTAATTGATGAGGTCAATACCGGTATCTTGGCAGCAAGTGCTGCAGATTTAGCAAGCTGGTTAAGCGTTATTGATAATAACAATGCGCAAGGCGAATACTATTTAACTGACACTATTGCTATGGCAGCAGCACAAGGTGGAGTCATTGCCAGTCACCCTAGTTCAGAAATAGAAGTGGAAGGTGTTAATAGCCGAGTTCAATTGGCGGCTTTAGAAAGAGCTTACCAACAAGAACAGGCCAAGCGATTAATGGATCAAGGCGTGACATTAATTGACCCAAGCCGTTTAGATATTCGCGGGTATTTACAGTGTGCGCAAGATGTTCTTATAGACATTAACCTGATAGTTGAAGGTGATGTAACAATTGAGACAGGCGTGCAAATTGATGCTAATGTTATTTTAAAAGATTGCGTTATTGGCAGTGGCAGTCATATTAAAGCGAATACAATGATCGAGGGTGCTAAAATAGGCAACAACTGTCAGCTAGGTCCTTTTGCCAGAGTTAGGCCAGGAACAGAGTTAGCAGACGAAGCCTTTATCGGTAACTTTGTAGAGACCAAAAAAACCAAGCTTGGCGCAGGCAGTAAAGCGAGTCACCTTGCTTATATTGGCGATGCGCAAGTAGGCGAAAAAGTTAATATTGGCGCAGGCGTTATTACCTGTAATTACGATGGCGTTAACAAATTCCAAACTATTATCGAAGATGGCGCTTTCATAGGCTCAGATAGCCAACTGGTAGCCCCTGTTACGATTGGCAAGATGGCAACGGTTGGTGCGGGTACCACTGTAACTAAAGATGTACCAGCGGAATCTTTGGTCATCAGCAGGGTCAAACAAAAACATTTAGAAGACTGGCAAAGACCAGTGAAGCAAGATAAGAACGAGGATAAAAAATAATGTGTGGCATTGTTGGCGCTATAGCGCAAAGAGATGTGAGCCAAATATTAGTCGAAGGTTTAAAAAGATTAGAGTATCGCGGTTATGACTCCGCTGGGGTTGCTTTATATGACTCAGAAAATAAAGGCATTCAGCGTCTTAGACGTTTGGGTAAAGTTTCTGAGCTCGACACAGCATTAAAAAATAACCCCATTGCGGGCGGTTTAGGAATTGCTCACACCCGCTGGGCGACTCACGGTGAGCCTAGTGAACGTAATGCGCACCCGCACATGTCAGAAAACAATATTGCTTTAGTCCATAATGGGATTATTGAAAATCATGATGAGTTACGCGATGAATTAAAAGCACTGGGTTACCGCTTTGATTCAGAAACGGACACTGAGGTAATGGCTCATTTGTTGCATCATGAAATGAAAAGCCATGACTCGCTGTTACAAGCATTACTTTCAGCCACCAAAAAATTAGAAGGTGCCTATGGAACGGTTGCGATCGATTCTAATCAGCCAGATAAAATGGTAGTTGCCCGTTCGGGATCGCCATTAGTGATAGGCAAAGGGATTGGCGAAAATTTCATTGCTTCTGATCAATTGGCTTTATTGCCTGTGACACGTGAGTTTATATATTTGGAAGAAGGCGAAGTGGCGGAGGTTACTCGCGAAACGGTAACAATTTTAGATAGAGCGGGCCAAGAGTTATCACGTGATTTTGAAGTTTCAGATGTGAAACATGATGCGGTAGATAAAGGGCAATATCGGCACTTTATGTTGAAAGAAATCTACGAGCAGCCACAAGTAGTAGCTGACTCTTTAGAGGGCCGTTTGGTTAACCATAAAATTTTTGTAGAAACATTAGGCGAGAATGCCAATAAGATTTTTGGACAGACAGAGGCGTTACAAATAATTGCATGCGGAACGTCTTATCACGCAGCCATGGTTGCAAAGTATTGGGTAGAGGATGTTATTGGTATCCCCTGTTTAGTGGAAATTGCTAGTGAATATCGTTATCGCAAGACGGCAGTATTACCTAATAGCTTGTTTATCACTATCTCTCAATCCGGTGAAACGGCTGATACTTTGGCAGCTTTAAAAAAAGCCAAAACAGAAGGTTATTTAGGTAGCTTAACGGTTTGTAATTCTCCGGCTTCTTCGATGGTACGTGAATCTGATTTTACCTTAATTACACGAGCCGGCACTGAGATTGGCGTTGCCTCGACCAAAGCTTTTACGGCTCAACTGGTATCCTTGTTGTTGCTTATGGTTTCTGTCGCTAAAGCTAAAGGCCTGTCTGAAGAAAAAGAACAAAAAATTGCGATAGCGCTAGAGCATTTACCGCATGAGATTCAGGCGGCTTTAGATCAAGCTAAAGCAATTGATGAATTATCGAAAAAGTTTTCAGAAAAAAATCACACTCTATTTTTAGGTCGTGGTCAGCAGTATCCCATTGCAATGGAAGGTGCTTTAAAGCTTAAAGAAATTTCTTATATTCATGCAGAAGCTTATGCTGCTGGTGAGCTAAAGCATGGTCCATTAGCGCTTATCGATAAGGAAATGCCAATTGTTGTTGTGGCTCCCAATGATAGTTTGTTAGAAAAATTGAAATCCAATATAGAAGAAGTGCGCTCTCGTGGTGGTCAGTTATTCGTTTTCGCTGATGAGTCAGCTAAAATTCAGGAAACGGATGGTATAAAAGTATTGTCAGTAAAAAGTAAATATGAGATTACTGCTCCAATAGTCTATACAATTCCATTACAATTATTGTCCTATTATGTGGCAGTTATCAAAGGAACTGATGTTGATCAGCCAAGAAACTTGGCTAAATCAGTGACAGTTGAATAGTTTTAAATGTGGTTACACAAGAGTTAAGAGGTCTAAATGAAAATTAAATCTTTATTTGTTGCAGCTTTTTCATTGTTAGCATTGGTGCAAGTTGCCTGTGCTGAAAGTGCAACTCCAGCAGCAGCAAGCAAGTATAAAGAAGGTACGGATTACACCATTATTGAAGGCACCAAAGGTATCGATAAGCCACAGGTTATCGAGTTTTTCTCTTATACCTGCCCGCATTGCTACAATATGGAAGGTTTTTTACATAAGTGGGAACCAAAAAAACCTGAAAGTATTGAATTTGTTAGAGTGCCAGTATTTTTACCGCAGGTTCCGCATTTGACACAAGGGTATTACACCGCAGAAGTATTGGGTGTTCTAGATCCAGTGCATATGGAAATTTTTCATCAATGGCACCGCGATAAAAAAGTAATACGTACTAAAAAAGATTTATTACCTATTTTTGAAAAAGCAGGCATTACTGCCGAAGCATTTGAAAAGGCCTATAATTCGTTTGCGGTTGCTAGTAAAGTTCAGAATGCTAAGAAAATGGTTCGTGAGTTTAAAGTAACTAGCTTCCCAAAATTAGTGGTTAATCAAAAATACTATGTGAAAAATTATCAGCAACTTGATAAATTATTAACAGAGTTGCCATTAGAGAAAGCTAAGTAATTAGCATTTCGATTCAAAATGCCAGCAATGCTGGCATTTTTTGTTTCTAGAAGAAGCTTATGAGTAAAAAAACTGAATCACGCCCTATTAAGGTTCGACTTATTTATGGTTTTTTATGGTTAATTGCCAGAATACCTTTATTTATTTCGCAACCAGTTATGTCATTTTCAGCCAGAGTGGCAATATTAGTTAAAAGTCGCTCGTATCGATTCAGTGCCATTAATATTGATATCTGTTTTCCAGAAAAAACAACTAAAGAAAAGAAAGACTTAGTTAAAAAGAGTTTAATCCACACATTCCAAATTGCGCCTGAAATAGCAAAAGCCTGGTTAAAACCTTGCATTGCAGACTGGTTAGGTGAGGTGCATGGTGAAGAAGCGATAAAAAAAGATTTAGCGAATGGAAAAGGAATTTTAATTACCGGCAGTCATATTGGTAACTGGGAAGTGGCATTATTCTATTTGGGAAAAACTTTTGATTTTACCTGCATGTATCGTAAGCCAAGATATCAAGAAATGGATGATATTATCTGTAAAGGGCGCTGTAAAAATACGACGGTCATGGTTCCGGGTGATGCTAAGGGGTTTAAAGCGTTCCTAACGGCACTAAAAAAATGCAAAGTAGCGGCATTACTTTCTGATCAAGAGCCTGGGAAAGATACAGGGGTCTTTGCACCTTTTTTTGGTCATCCAGCTAAAACTATGGATTTAATCCAAAAAGTTGAAAGTAAAACCAACTCTAGCGTTTATCAAATTGCCGCAATTAAAAGTCATACAGGGAAATACGATATCTATTTAGAGTCCATTAATATCGATAGCGAGTTAGCAGAAGTTGAATATGCAACAAAACTAAACCAAGAGCTAGAATCTATGATTCGTAAATATCCGGAGCAATATCAATGGTCTTACCGACGATTTAAACTGCAACCAGAAGGAAGAAGTTCACTTTATAAATAAAATGAAAAATAAAGTATTATTATTTTTGTTAAAAGTGATCTTGGATATATTGTCAATATTGCCATTAACTATAAATAGATTTGTTGGAAGAACCCTTGGCTATTTTTTGAAAATTACACACAGCAGGATGTATGCCACTGCAAAAATTAACTTAGAGAAATGTTTTCCAGAGTTAGACCTAGAAGAAAGATCTGTTTTACTAGATAAAGTTTGCAAAAATTTAGGCATGACAATTACAGAAAGCGCATTTGTATGGAGAAGAAATAATAATTACTTAAATAAACTTATACTTGAAGTAGATGGTCTAGAACTTTTAGAAAAGCATAATAGCCAAGGAGTTATTCTAACTGGACCGCATATAGGAAATTGGGAATTGATTACCTTCTGGGCTGCGCAGCACTTAAATCTAGCGGCGATGTATCGAAAGCCTAAGTTATTAAGTTTTGATCAATTTCTACAAGATGCTAGAGGGAAAACAGGCGCAAGCTTGATTGCAGGAGAAGCAGCTGGCGTAAAAACTTTGCTTAAGCATTTAAAGGCAGATGGCTCTTTAGTAATTCTTGCAGATCAGGAGCCTCAGCAAGGCTCGGGTGTCTATGCCAATTTTTTTGGTTTGCCTGCTTACACTATGACTATAGTTAATAGGCTATTAAAAAAAACCAACTCAACGACTATTCTATTTTCAATTATACGTATAGATAAAGGGTTTAAAATCAAACTGGAAGAGCTCAATTCGTTATGTCAAAACTCAAAAGATAATCAATTTGAAAATAATCTAAATTTAGCTTTTGAAAATATTATTAGGCAATATCCTGAGCAATATCAATGGAGTTATAAAAGATTTAAAACTACTCCTGATGGCTCCCAAAACTTTTACTACAAATAATCAGCAATATTTTCCACAAAGAGTTTTATTTCATCTCTTACTTTTCTATAGCAATCGAGTTGTTCTTCTTTATTGGTAAAGGCCAAGGCAAGTTTTGGTGGATCTTCAAAGCCATGATGTATGATTTTCGTTTTTGCTGGAAAGTAAGGGCAGTTATCATCGGCATGCCCACAAACAGTAATGACATAATCGAAGCTATCGACCGGTAGCTCATCAACGGTTTGCGATTCCTGCGAAGAGATATCAACCCCTACTTCAGACATGACATTTATCGCGTTTGGATTCTTGCCGTGCTTTTCAATACCAGCAGAATAAAAATCGAAATTTCCTGCTTGCAATCTTCTTCCCCACCCTTCGGCCATTTGGCTACGACATGAGTTTCCGGTACAGAGAAATAATATTGACGGTTTCATAAGTTACGGTTTAATTTTTAGTGATTATGGCCACAAGAGCCATGCTGATGAACATGGCCATGGGAAACTTCTTCTGCAGATGCAGCGCGTACCGATAAAACTTTTACTTCCACTTTTACAGTTTGGCCAGCTAGAGGATGGTTGGCGTCAATGGTAACAGTTTCATCAGTAATGGATTTTACAGTGACAGCATGAACACCATCTTGACCTTCGGCAGCTAGACGCATTCCTTCGGTCAAATTTTTTACTTCGGCAAATGCTTCTTTTGGAACCTGGGTACAAAGATCATTTTCATAATTGCCGTAGGCTTCTTCTGGGGCCAGTTGCATTTTCAGTTTCTGCCCAATGCCCTTACCAACTAGTTCTTTCTCAAGAGCTGGCATTAACTCGCCATGTCCATGCAAATAAACCCAAGGGCCGCCTTCATCAGAAGACTCCCAAGTTTGTTCTTCAAGATCCATTAATTTGTAGTCGAGTTCAACGACACAGTCTTTTTCTATTTTCATTAGATGTGTATTCCAAAAACCAGTTGCAAAGCTATCAGTATCCAAATAGCAAAAAGCACTATGGTGCTGGACATGAAAGCCATAAATCGGTGCATAACAGTATTATAACTGCAATGAATAATAGAGTGAACTATTCGCAGTGCTACATACACCCAAGCTAAAACAACCAATAAGAAACTAACACTGTTAGTAACGTATAGGGTGATACAGGCTAGGTAAAACAAGACCGGCATTTCAAATAAATTGAGAAAGTTATCTGAAGCGCGAGTATCGGTGAGTTGATCTAAAGCTTGAGCGCGGGTTTGAACTTTTTGCGGATGGATGCGGTTCTTTTTCATAAAGCTTACTCGATGGGTATACATTCGAGTGGCTACAAGCATGGTTAAAAACACCATGCCTATTACAGGGTATAAAATTGACAGTGAATCCATAATGGCTCCTTAAACAAACTGGTGAAATAACTAACCTTGAACTTTATCGATGGCTAATGCTGACCAGGCTTGGCTGGTAGGCATGAGCTCAATAGAGTTGATATTAACATGTGCGGGTTGCTCAAATGCCCATACAACAGCATTAGCGATATCTTCGGCAGTCAAAGCTTGGGTATCTTCATAGACTTTATTGGCTTTATCTTGATCGCCATGAAAACGAACAAGTGAAAACTCCGTTTCTGCTAAACCAGGCTCAATGTTAGTGACTCGTACATGTGTACCCAATAAATCTGCACGCAAATTACGACTGAACTGCTTAACAAAGGCTTTAGTTGCACCATAAGCATTACCACCTGGATAAGCATAGTTGCCGGCAATAGATCCGATATTAATAATATGCCCCGATTGGTTTTTAACCATATTGGGTAATAGCTTACGGGTCATTAAATATAAGCCCTTGATATTAGTATCCACCATTTGATCCCAGTCACTTATATCTGCTTGATGGGCAGGAGAAAGTCCTAAGGCTAAGCCAGCATTATTGACTAGTAGATCTATAGATGAAAACTCTTGCGGTAGCGAATCCAGTGCGGCATCTATTTTAGCTTCAGAGGTAACGTCTAACGGCATCACATAGATATTAGCGCCAAACTCTTGCTGGAGAGCTTCAAGTCGTTCTTGACGACGTGCGGCGGCGATAACCTTGTGCCCTTTTGTGGCAAAAGCTTTTGCCGTGGCTAAGCCAAAACCAGAGCTGGCGCCAGTGATAAAAATAGTTTTTATATTATTGGTTGAAGTCATGACTAAACAGGCAATTAAAATTAGCTAAATGATAGCACAGGCTTGCGCCAAAGCCAGTTCCATTAGATACTGAGCTGGTGCATTGATGAACTGTTCAGTTCTTAAACGTTGAACCATATAACAAACGGAGCCAGAGCATGAGTGAATACCATTTCCAAATCAAAGTGGCGACACAATACCTAGAAGATCAATCCGAGCCTGATAACGAGCGCTATGCTTTTGCTTATACTATAAGAATTACCAATTCTGGCGATAATGGTGCCCGCTTAAATGCCCGTCATTGGAAAATTACTGACGCCAATGGTGAGGTGACCGAAGTCAAAGGGCAAGGTGTCGTTGGTGAGCAGCCTTATATTGAGCCCGGAAAAAGCTATGAGTATTCAAGCGGTGCAGTCTTAACTACTCCAATCGGTTGTATGCACGGTAGCTATAAAATGGAAGGTGAAAATGGCGATCAGTTTGATGCGCCTATCCCTGTGTTTAGTTTGAGTATTCCTGGCGTATTACACTAAAATCGTCATTCCTGCGAAAACGGGAATGACCAAAGGAAATAAATGGCCACCTATGCAATAGGCGATATTCAAGGTTGTTACCATGAATTACGTTTACTCTTAAATAAAATTCAATTTAATCCAAATTCTGATCAGTTATGGTTAGCTGGCGACTTGGTGAGTCGCGGCCCAAACTCGCTAGAAGTTCTACAGTTTCTTTATGATCATCAAGATGTTTGTACTGCCGTGTTAGGCAACCATGATCTACATTTACTGGCTTGTTATCACTTAGGTAAGAAAACAAACCCAAAAGATAAACTGAAAAAGTTACTTAAATCAGCAGAGTGCCATCAACTCTTGAGTTGGTTAGGCACACAACCAATGGCCTATTACGATAAGGATCTTAAATTCTTAATGACCCATGCCGGGGTACCGCCAGGCTGGAATCTAGAGCAAACTTTAGCCAGCGCCTATGAGCTTGAAGCAGTATTAAGGAAGCCAGAAAAAAGGAAAAAATATTTTACAAGGATGTACGGAAATGAACCCATTGCATGGACCGAGCATTTAAAAAAACAGGATCGCTTAAGGTTTACCACTAACGCCTTAACCCGAATGCGCTTTTGTGATTTAGAGGGTAATTTAGACCTAGTCAGAAAAGGAGCGCCTAGCAAAAGATATAAACACTTTAAGCCTTGGTATAAGTTTCAAAAAAAACTTTTAAAAGAAACAAGTTTAATCTTTGGTCATTGGGCAGCGCTGAATGGAAAAGTAACCAAGAAAAACCTATACGCACTCGATACTGGTTGTGTCTGGGGGAATAAATTAACCGCTTTAAGATTAGAAGATAAACAATACTATTCCGTAAAAGCTCTTAGGAAGTGGTCTTGACGTTGCCAAAACTAAAATCAGAGCCAGCCATTTAGTGGGCGCTGATGGCATTAAGGTGTTGTTTTAATTTCATTTAAGAATTGCTTTGCCAACCCCTGCGCGCCAGCGCGATGATGATTTTTTGTGTTGCCCCATTCTCGACAATACCAGCAGATACGTTCGGCTATCGAACCATCAGATGGTTCCCCTAACTTTTTCTTCAAGGATAATATTTCAGCACCTATCTCAACCAATTCAGCAGTAACCCGATCTGTCTTGTGTTTGAGTTGTGTAAATGAATGGTAGCCTTTTACACAAAACACTAAATCATTGTTACCCTTCGCAGCTTTTTTTAAGTGAGGGACTAGCCGCTCCGTTAGCTCCATTTCTAAGGCATCAAGCTTTGCATATAGTTTAGAACTAGCGACCATTGTTATGTCTCACATTAGGAAGCATTTATTCTTGGACCGCTGTCATAGTATTTGCATCCCGAATTATCTGCCAGCGACCATCACGCTTTTCCAAAATCGAAAGGGAATGCCCCGCTATTTTCGTGGACGGATCGCCATTTTTAGGAGAACATATAAGGGTCGATTCAATCCAAAGATAGGCTTTGTCACCAAACACCTTTAATTCCCGAAGCTTGCTATCGAGATCAAAATCAATCGGCGATTCTTCAGCTGATTCTCCCGCTGCACCCTGTGCAAACGTTTCCTTGTCCATCTCGCCTGCGCCGGGCACAAAAAACACAGCGTCATCGGCAATGCATTGGCGAGCCAACTCCAAATTTCCTTCGGTAGTTGATTTGATCCAGTCGTTAAACAATTCTTGAATCTCTTGTTCATCACCCATAGTCTGACCTCCAGTAATCTGAGTACAGCTCATCCCAACATTTAGCAATTATGCTAGGAACACCTAATATTACACACAGTACTTTTTATCAAGCGCCACATAGTCGATTCATAGATGAGCTGTATAACATTTTATTATATGAATTCGATTTTAACACCTGAATATATTTGATTGGTTACGGGTAAACTCTAAACTTTTCTACGCTTGCTACGGCTTTGTTAGCGACAAATTTTTGAACATAAAATCTGCTGAAGACGGACACAAATTTGAGAGCTGAGGTGTATTAGCGATAAATGACGGTGCTTGATTTCTAGATATAGTTTTAAAGCCAATTTTAGCAAAATATTGAGTCGCTGTTGTGGTCAGTAGATAGAGCTGGCTAATACCATTTTTAGAAGCCCATGCTTCAGCATAATCTATTAAGTGTTTACCATAACCATGGTTGCGGATATTAGAGCTTACAACAAGAGAGCGAAGTAAGCCTATAGTTCCTTCTTGTTCTAAACCAACTATCCCAACGATTTGATTATCTACTTGAATGCCAAATAACTTGGTATTGGAAGATGTCGAAAGATCGGAAACCGGCAAGTTTTCACTGACCAAGAGTGATTTCACTTCTGCAGTAAATTGTATTGGTTTAATATTCATAGCATTGATCCTTAACATTAAGGTGGCAGGCGCGATGCTTTTTCAGAATCAGGTTAACCGTCTTGTTAGAGGCTAAGTTAAAATTCAGCATAACTAATTACGCTCAACTGAACATGGCACTCTTTCTTCGTATTGAAATCCTTCGATCCGTTTCCCGTTCGATACTATTTTCCCTTCAAATATAAAGCTACCGGTTTCGTCGGAAAAACTTAGGTTGTTGCTCTTATCACTGTGACCCTGGGTAATTGGAAAATTAATAAAGCCATATTGATTTTCATCACCATATTTGTGCTTAATATTACCTTTATACTTATATTCTCCGACCGAGATTAGTGTAAAGGTATAAGGCCATGTTGTATTGTTCTTGTATCGACAAGTACCTCGCCAGTCGCCAACAGCACTATATCTCGGTTTTGATTTCTTATAAGAAAAAGATTTTGACATTTCAATCCAAAACTTTCTATCGTCAGGGCTGTTGTGCTGTTTTAAGGCTTCAAGCTGGCAGAATTTTTTGAGCTCACTACGAAAGTGACTGTTTAATCCAAGCGATGCTTGCCCTAACTCAGTCCAGTTGGTTAATGTAATCTGAAGAATTGAACCCGGTTCGGGTTTACCTAATAGTACCTGAAATGGTGATATCGCAATTAACGCATTAGCAAGTATTAGCCGCTGGTTAGCATCAGATATATGTGTATTTAGTAGCTTAAGCTGTTGGTTTGTGCGTTCAGACAACTTGTATGTCTCTGCATAAAGATTAGCACAGAGCGCTAAACCAATAAAAAGCAAAGAGAGCCAAATCATTCTATTATTTCTAGTCTGCATATACGTGGCCTCTAACGCCGTAATAACCGAGCGGAGCAAGGCGTGGTATTGTGAGTGAAACGAACCACGCTTTGCGGAGTCTGGTAGATTATTTTGTTAAACACCAAACCGCTCTACTATTGATTTACACTCAGGTAAAGATACTTCTTTTGCCCACTTTATCGTTTGCTGTATCTCAGGCTCATGACGATCAAGTGCTTCTTTTGACCAATACTCCCTAGCCGTACCTAGAGGAAGGTGATCAGTTTCTGATGATACGCCAGCAAATGCCAAAAAATCTTTATCATCTTCAGGTATTTCTAACTCAAACCTCAATGATGATAATTCTATAGCGCCTTCAAGGTAATGAATTGAACCATCGAGCATACCTTCAGCAATATCCGATGCTTCTTTCCTCTTCTTCTCGACGTATTCTTCGTGGCTAATTTTCATAGTGGTTCTTAACGCTGCTATAAGTTGCTGACAACGCAGCGATTCGATTTGTGCAACAATGAGTGCAGCGAATGCACAAATTGAAGCGATGGGTTGGCGGTCTACTTGATAGCTTTGTTAAATATTTACATTTTTTATTGTGCACCGATCTAGAATTTCTAAGTATTTTTCATTTTCTGTCAAATTTGGATTAACCAGAACAGCATCAATCCACTCACATTCGATATCTCGAATGAAGTCGGCGTAACAATTCATATTTAAGAGTGACGTAATATCAAATTTTCCTTCGCCACCACCGCTTGCAACACCTTTACCAATTACTTCTCCGGCACGGAAGTAGAATCCAGACTCACGCTCCTCTAGAAACAAATAGTGAATTTCATGTGGATTCCGTTCAGGGTATTGCACTTCTGAAACCAAATGCGTTGGCATTTCTAATCCCTGGGGTATTTAACATTTTATTATATGAATTCGATTGTAACACCCTAATTTATATGAACAAATTTTACGAGTACCACTTTCATAGATATTTCTGGGGTTAGCGGACGGAGAAGTCGGTATATCTAGTATATTTCCGATGTTATGCGTATTGAAAAGGGCAATAATGCATACGGATTGCTAAATATCGATATTTAGGAACTAAAAGTTAATTGCAAATTAGCTAGGAGATTTTGTGGTACCGCTATTAGTTAGATCTCGCCATAAGCCTTTGAGATCGGTATAATTCAAGGTTCATGCCGAAAAAAATGGCTTAAAAAAGATAGCATAAAGTTTTCGGCGTTAACTTATTGAAATATATGAATATTTCAAACAATTATTGAGAGCGCGCATGGTTAGAAGCATGACAGCTTTTGCCCGTCAGCAGTTAGCGGCGGATTGGGGCACCCTGACTTGGGAATTAAAATCGGTTAATCAGAGGTTTTTAGAGCCGAGTTTTCGTATGCCGGAGAGCTTCCGTCATATGGAGTTTGATCTTAGAAACGGCCTTAGAAAAAGCCTAAGCCGCGGTAAAATTGAAGCTAATTTGCGTATTGAGTATAACCAAGCGGAAGCCGGCAAACTGAAACTTGATCATGATTTAGCTTCGGAGCTTTTGACTATTCATCAAGAACTTCAAACCTTATCGCAAGAAAGTCAGTCACCAAATTTAATCCAGTTAATGCGTTGGCCCAATATTTTGCAATCCGAAGAAGCGGATGCCGATAGCATGGAAAAAGACGTTAAAGCGCTTTTCCATAATGCGATAGAGCAATTGATTGAAGTTCGTCAGCGTGAAGGTGAAGATTTAGCGCAAAACATTAATGATCGCCTTGACGGAATCGAGCAGCAAGTTGCTACCGTAACTCAGTTAATGCCACAGATTATCCAATGGCAAAAAGATAAAATTAAGACACGCTTTGAAGAAGCGAAGATTGAATTAGATTCAGAGCGAGTTGAACAGGAAATGGTAATGCTGGCGCAAAAGCTAGACGTTGCCGAAGAGCTTGATCGATTGACTACTCATATTAAAGAAGCGCGCCGTTTAATTGCTAAAGGTGGTGCCGTGGGTCGTCGTTTAGATTTCTTGATGCAAGAGTTTAATCGTGAAGCTAATACGCTGGGCTCTAAATCAATTAACTCAGAAACTACGGCTAGCGCGGTGGAGATGAAAGTATTGATTGAGCAGATGCGCGAACAAGTTCAAAACATGGAATAGAAATAATGGACAGCAAGGTTACTGGGATTTTGTATGTGGTTTCTGCGCCTTCAGGTGCGGGCAAGACCAGCTTACTTAAAGCGGTCTTGAATGAGCTACCGACATTAAAACTCTCCGTATCGACCACGACTCGCCAGCAAAGACCGGGCGAAGAAAACGGTATTCATTATAACTTTGTCTCGGTTGAAGAGTTTAAAAGCATGCTTAAGCAAGACGCTTTTTTAGAGCATGCTGAAGTGTTCGGTAATTTTTATGGCACTAGCCAATGGTGGCTAGAAGAGCAATTGGCTGATGGCCAAGATGTGGTATTAGAAATTGATTGGCAAGGTGCGCAACAGGTGCGAAAAATCATGCCGGATTGTCGCAGTATTTTTATTTTGCCACCATCGAAAGAAGAATTGTATTCGCGTCTGACCAATCGTGGTCAAGATAGTGAAGAAGTTATAGCGGGCCGAATGCAGGCAGCTAATAATGAAATTCAACATTATGCAGAATACGATTATGTGATTATTAATGATGATTTTGCAGTTGCAAAAGAAGAGCTTAAATCAATATTTATGGCGCAAGCACAACGATTAGAAGTTCAGCAAGTAAAACATCAGGAATTGATAGAAGATTTATTAAGCAGTTGATCGATTAAAGCGATCAAGGCTAAGATTTAACTAGGAGCTAGGCTCCAATAAGTGAGGTAAAAAAATGGCACGTGTAACAGTACAAGACGCAGTTGAACAAGTAGGTAACCGTTTCGATTTAATTATGTTGGCAGCCAAGCGCGCTCGTCAAATCGCAACTGGTGGTCACGATCCTAAAGTTGATTGGGATAATGATAAACCAACGGTTGTTGCTTTACGTGAAATCGAAGAAGGTTTGACTGATAAATTAACGGTGGCGGCTGATGAAAGAATGGCTAAAGCTGCTCAAGAAAATGGTCCAGTATTATTCTAGTAAACAATTAAGTTACTAGAGTTTTATAAGGAACTATTATGATCTATTTCGCAGGTTTAAAGGAAGTTGCCGAGACTTATCTTGAACCTGCGCAAGTCGCCGACATTGAGCGCGCCTATTATGTTGCTAAATCGGCACATCAAGGACAAATGCGCTCGAGCGGTGATGAATATATTACCCACCCTGTTGCCGCCGCTTTAATTCTGGCGGAGTTAAGACTGGATCATCAAACCATCATGGCAGCGTTAATGCATGATGTGATTGAAGACACCGAAGTTACCAAAAAAGATTTGTCAGATCAGTTTGGCGAGCCGGTAGCTGAGCTAGTCGAAGGCGTGAGTAAACTAACGCAAATAAATTTCCGTTCTAAAGAAGAAGCTCAGGCTGAAAATTTTCGCAAGATGATGATGGCGATGGTTCAGGATATTCGTGTGATCCTGATCAAGCTTGCCGATCGAATGCACAATATGCAGACGCTTGGTTCATTGCGACCCGATAAACGCCGCAGGATTGCCCGAGAGACTCTAGAAATTTATGCACCAATTGCTAACCGATTGGGTATTTATAAATTAAAAGAACAGTTGGAGCTGCTAGGTTTTGCTAACATGCATCCAAGGCGCTATCAGATTTTAAAATCAGCGGTTGATAAAGTCCGCGGTCGACGCAAAGCCATCATTGAAGGAATTTCCGAGCAATTAAGACTAAGGCTAAAAGATTCACATATTAAAGGCACTGTTCTAGGCCGAGAAAAAAGTCTTTACAGCATTTATAAAAAAATGCGTGATAAAGTCGGCACCTTTAATGAAGTGATGGATATTTATGCCTTTAGGGTGATTACCGATAGCGAAGATTCTTGTTATCGAGTGTTAGGTCAGGTGCATAATTTATTTAAGCCAATTCCTGGACGTTTCAAAGATTATATTGCTATTCCAAAAGCTAACGGCTATCAATCACTCCACTCTATTTTACAATCCAAAGAACAAGTTCGTATCGAAGTACAAATCCGTACCGAATTGATGGATCAGATGGCTGAGCATGGCGTTGCCGCTCACTGGTTATACAAATCTGGTGATGCTTCTTTAGCAGAAAATAGAGCCAACGAATGGTTGCAAAGTTTGCTAGAGTTACAAAAAAGCGCGGATGATTCGTTAGAGTTTATTGAGAATGTAAAAATCGATTTATTCCCGGATGAAGTTTATGTTTTCACTCCGAAAGGAAAAATTATTCAGTTGCCAAAAGGGGCTACGCCTGTTGATTTTGCTTATGCGATACATACAGATGTGGGTAATTCTTGTATTGCGTGCAAAGTAGATAAACAATTTACTTCATTAAGCACCAAATTAACCAACGGCATGACCGTAGAAATAGTAACGGCACCAGGTTCAAAACCTAACCCAGCCTGGTTAAGCTTTACTGTGAGCGGAAAAGCGCGAGCGAACATTCGTAATTTCGTGAAAAATATGCGTCATGACGAAGCGGTGAATTTAGGTTATAGATTGTTAGAACAATCGCTCTCGTTATCGTTAGAGAATTATGAGGTTGAGCATTTAGAAGCTACTGCAAAGGCAATGAAATACGATACCTTCGAAGATTTATTGTCCTCAATTGGCTTGGGACGCATTGCTTCGGTTCTGGTGGCACATCGAGTGTCGATGAGTGATTCAAAAGAAGAAGTAACTGAAAAAGAAGTTTCAGAAAATACTGAACCATTAGCCATTAAAGGTACCGAAGGTTTGGTGGTGAATTATGCAAAATGTTGCCGCCCTATTCCTTATGATCCTATCGTTGCATACATTAGTGCCGGCAAAGGATTCACGATTCACCGTCAAGCTTGTCCAAATGTAAAACGCGCCCATAAACAAAATGATCGCTATATTCCAGTTGAATGGTCAACCGAAGTTACGGGTGAGTTTTCCTGTGAATTGGAAATAGAAGTATTTAATGGTCGCGGAGTGTTGGCACAAATTACTAGCATTATTTCAAATCAAGATATCAATATTGTGAATGTGAAAATTGATGAGCTAGATGGCAATATTAATATTCTTAACTTTGAAGTAAAAGTTGATAATAGAGCGCATTTGGCCTCAATTATTAAAAAGTTAAGAGTCGTGCCTTTTGTCAATAAAGTGCAGCGTAAGTTATAAAACTGATTCATTAAAAAGTATAAAAAATTATCGAAAGAGAACACTATGAGCAAAAAAATTATTCATACAGATAAAGCGCCAGCGGCTATTGGTACTTATTCACAAGCAGTTCAAGCTGGCGATACGCTATACCTATCTGGACAAATTCCTTTAATACCTGAAACCATGCAGCTAGTGGAAAATTTTGAACAACAAGTTCATCAAGTTTTTAAAAATTTGACTGCAGTTTGTGAGGCCGCCGGCGCTTCGTTGCAAGATATAGTGAAGTTAAATATTTTCATGTTGGATTTAGCAAACTTTGCTACGGTTAATGAAATTATGGCGCAATATTTCGAGCAACCTTATCCGGCAAGAGCTGCAATAGGCGTTAAGGAATTACCAAAAGGTGCAGCTATTGAAATGGATGGCGTGGTTTATTTAGGGAAATAATAGTGTTGGATCAAAAACCTGAACGGCTGCAAAAAATTCTAAAGTTAGTAGCCAATAGACAACCCGATTTGACGGTGTTTATGGAAGAGGTCCATAAGCCACATAATTTAGCAGCTATCGTACGAACGGCGGATGCTGTGGGCATTGGTGAGGTTCATGCAACTTTTCCAGAAGATGTAAAATATACCGGACATCACACGGCAAGTGGTTCAAAGCGTTGGGTAAAAACTCACCGCCATGAGAATTTGTCACAAGGAATAGAAGTTGCTCGCGAAAAAGGTATGCAGATTTTATGTGCGCACTTTTCAGAACAAGCAGTTGATTTTCGGACTATAGATTATACTAAACCTACTTGCTTGCTAGTTGGCTCTGAATTAGTTGGCGTGTCAGAATCGGCCGCTGCGATTGCCGATCAACATGTTATTATTCCGATGTTAGGAATGGTGCAGTCGCTGAATGTCTCAGTAGCAACCGCTTTAATTCTATACGAAGCACAGCGACAAAGAGCAGAAGCTGGGATGTATGGTCAATGCAAAATGGCTCAAGAGGAAGTGGATTTTTTAATTTTTAAATCGCTCCACCCTACCGTTAAACAGTATTGCGATGAAAATCAGCTGCGCTACCCTAAACTAAATGAAGTTGGCGAAATCGATGATCCCGATTGGGATCAGCTGAGAAAATTGTCTAATTAGGCTTAAGCGCAGATAACAAATCGTTACTAATTTGTTTTTCTAGCTGAAGGTCGATTAGGTTATAGTGTTAGGGATAGTAGTAAAGGACTAATACAATGACAACAAGCCCAGTAACCCAATCAGAACGTTTCTACTCGATGGACTTAATTCGGGGCGTCGCGATCTTGGGTATTTTAGTGATGAACATCTCAACATTTGCTGATGTGAATTCCTTTTATATGAACCCCTATGTTTATGGCGAACCAAGCGATGCTAATTTAACCACTTGGTTGCTTACGCACTTCTTTGCCGACCAAAAATTCTATACGATTTTTTCTATGTTATTTGGTGCAGGAATTATGTTAATGGCTCAGCGCGCCAGCAGTAAAGGGACAGCCCCAGGCCCGCTCCATTATCGTCGAATGGGGATCTTACTCGTGTTTGGCTTATTGCACGGTTTTTTAGTTTGGTATGGAGATATTTTAACAACCTATGCCTTAATGGGAATGTGGGTTTATCTATTTGCACTGAGCAGCCAAGCAAAAACTAAACTCTATGTTGGTGCCGGCTTGGTAGCTTTATTTTTCTTAGTAATGTACGGCTTCTCTTTTTTATTCCAACTGGTTCCAGAAGCCGATTCCAAAGAAATGATTGAGGGTTTTTATCCTTCGCAAGCAATGATTGACGACGAGGTTGCAGCCTATAAAGGTGGTTGGTTTGATAACTTAGCCCATAGAGCTAAGTTTTACGGTTTGGCTTTAGCCAATATGCTAACCTTGGTGGGTCCAATGCGAATTGGTGGGGCCATGTTGATTGGTATGGCTTTATATCAAAACGGAGTTTTAACCGCGCAAAAAGATACCGGCTTTTACCTGAAGTTTACTTTAATCATGGCGTTGTTTGGTATTGGTCTACAATGGTTTGACTATTACGTATTAGTGCAAGGAAACTTTAGTTTTGAAGCCTTGTGGTTGTCATTTGGATCTATTAACAGTGCTGCTGCAGTATTTATCGCTTTGGCCTATATTGGACTGCTCTGCTTGTGGGTAAAGTCCGATGCGCTTGCTTGGTTTAGACGTAAATTTGAAGCTGTAGGCCAAATGGCTTTTTCAAATTACATTATGCAGTCGCTAATTTGTACGACGTTATTTTATGGATTTGGTTTAGGTTGGTTTGCAGAATTAGAACGCTATGAGCTTTATTATGTGGTAGCTTCGATATTTGTAGCGCAACTGGTTTGGTCGGAACTTTGGCTAAAAAAATTCTATTTCGGCCCTTTAGAATGGTTATGGCGTTCATTAACTTATGGCAAAGCACAGCCCTTCTCTCGCGCTCACTCTTAATCCGTTAGCTAAGGATAAGAATTCAATAATTGATCTTCGCCCTGCATCTGAATTTATTGCAGGGCACTTGCCCTATTCCGCCAGTTTGCCTTTAGCGGATCTTGAAGACTCGTGGCATGAATTGCCACCCAAGAAAACGCCACTCACAGTTGTTGCGAATCAAAAAGATTTACCTTATCTGAAAGAGCTGTTTGCACTACAAGACTATCCGATTGTTGAGATCCTGTCTGAAGTAGATTTATCCAATTCGAAATTAGAGGTAAGCAATCTCAGTCAAAGGCTATGGCGTGCGAATCCCTTGTTAGAAAATTATATACAGCAAATTAAAGCTCACCTTTCAAAGGAAGGTGCAAAAGTTTTTGATATAGGTGCAGGTTCTGGGCGTGATTCACTTTTTTTACGGTTGCATGGTTTGCATGCAGTAGCGATTGATAATAATCGTTTTGCTTTAGAACGATTAGGGCACTTTAGTGAACGATGGAATTTGCCAGTAACGTCAAAAAATTTAGATCTACATAACCAGGCTTTGGAGCTTGAACAATTAATCTTTGAGCAAAAGCCACAGTTAATAGTACAGGCTCGCTATTTGCATCGTCCTTTATTGGATATTTACAAAAGGAGTTTAGCGCCAGGCGCTATGCTGGCGGTCCATACCTTTACGGAAAAAGCAGCTGAATTTGGTAAGCCAAAAAATCCAGCTTATTTATTACGCGATGGTGAGTTAGAAGAAACCTTCGCCGGCTGGCAATTACTAGTTAATGAGGAGCACCGCTTAGCTGATGGACGTCCTTTATCGATGTTTCTAGCGCGTAAAAGATAAGACTTTGTAAAAAAATTAGTAAAGCGTTATTATTTATCTTATTAATGAATAATTTGAAATAGATAGCGCTAGGCTATCGTTTTATTAGAGACGCTTATGACTCTTACAGAATTCCGTTACATAGTTGCCGTTGCCCGAGAACAACATTTTGGTCGAGCTGCTGAAGCATGCTTTGTCAGTCAGCCAACACTGAGTGTTGGCGTAAAAAAATTGGAAGAGCAATTAGGGGTTATCATCTTTGAGCGGAGTAAGTCTGATGTAAAAGTCACTCCGCAAGGCCAAAGAATTGTTGAGCAAGCGCAAGCGATACTAGAAAAAGTGGATCAATTAAAACTAGAGGCGAGCGAGAATTCAGATCAATTAGAAGGCGCATTAAAAATTGGTGCTATCTTTACTATTGGCCCTTATTTGTTTCCAAATCTGGTTCCTGAATTGCGTCGCATAGCGCCAAAAATGCCACTGCATATTGATGAAGACTATACGCATAATTTAAAAACAAAATTACGCAATGGCGAGTTGGACGCTATTTTTATTGCTTTACCATTCGATGAAGCTGAAGTCGATACCATTCCTTTATACGAAGAAGAGTTCTTAGCATTGTTGCCGCCAAAACATCCGTGGATTAAGAAAGACAAACTGCATTTAGCGGACATTGCTGATGAGGTGATGATTATGCTCGGTGCGGGACATTGTTTTCGCGATCAGGTGCTAGAAGCTTGCCCCCAATGTCGAGATAATAGTTTAAACCCTCAAAAAGATTGGATTACCGGCTCTTCTTTAGAAACGATTCGCCACATGGTAGCCAGTGGTTTAGGCGTTAGTGTTATTCCAGCTTCCGCTGCCGACTATCATAACGAGAAGCTGTCCTTAGTAGTGAAACCATTTTCCGAACCGGTTCCTAGTAGAAAAATTGCCATAGCTTTTCGCCGAAGCTTTCCTAGAAAAGATGCTTTGCAGTTATTACAAAAGGCAGTTAATCCTAGCTTAATGCATGGGACTCAAGTTATATAATGTCCATCGGCTCTTTAACAGAAATAAAGGTTGATGAATTAAAAGGTGTCGGCCCTAAATTAAAAGAAAAATTAGCCAAGCTAGAAATCGAGAATTTACAAGATCTACTCTTTCACTTGCCGTTGAGATATGAAGACCGAACCCAAGTAAAGCCTTTGATAGAAACTCAAGATGGCGAGCGCGCCCTGATACGAGTGACCGTTCAACACAGCCAAATTCAATTCGGCAAAAGACGATCATTAATTTGCCGAGCACACGATCAAACCGCTTCTATTGATTTTCGCTTTTTTCACTTTATGGCTGCCCAGCAAAAAAAATTACAAGCAGGCGTAGAATTGTATGCATTTGGCGAGGTTCGACGCTTTGGCCGTAGTCTACAAATGGTGCATCCGGAAATTACTTATCTAAGTGATGGCCAAGAAGCGCCCTTGCTAGATTCATTAACGCCAGTCTATCCGACCACGGAGGGTTTGCATCAAGCATCATGGCGTAAATTGCAAAAACAAGCATTGCAATATTTAAGGAAAAATCCGATCCAGGATTTGATGCCGCGAGCATTGATTGAACAATGGCAATTAATGG
This sequence comes from uncultured Kangiella sp., assembly GCA_947498625.1. Lineage (GTDB taxonomy): Bacteria > Pseudomonadota > Gammaproteobacteria > Enterobacterales > Kangiellaceae > Kangiella. The sequence goes on from CANMKR010000001.1 coordinate 257,285, forward strand.
AAATTACACCAGCGCTATTATGGTTGCATGAGCCGCCAAAGAATACTCGAGTGGAAGATTTAAGCAGTGAGCAATCGCCAGCTATAAAGCGTTTAATCTATGAAGAGCTATTGGCACAACAATTGAGTATGCAGTTGCAGCGAAGGCGATTACAAAAAGACAGCGCTTTTGTGATGGTGAATAAAGGTAAATGGAATCGAAAGTTGTTAGCAGGGCTGCCTTTTACACCAACTAAGGCACAAGAAAGAGTCTCTGCCGAAATTATTCACGATCTGCAATCGAGCAAGCCGATGTTGCGATTATTACAAGGTGACGTCGGCGCTGGAAAAACCCTTGTCTCAGCCCTAGCAGCATTTCATGCTATTGAATCGGGCTTTCAAGTGGCTATTATGGCGCCTACAGAAATTTTAGCCGAGCAACATCTTAATAGCTTTAAACATTGGTGTCAGCAACTAGAAGTAAAAGTCGCTTTTTTAGTGGGTAAGTTAAAAGCTGCTGAACGCCGTGAATCATTAGCGCTGATTGCAACTGGTGAAGCACAATTAGCTGTAGGAACCCATGCACTCTTTCAACAAGAAGTGGTTTTCCACAATTTAGGTTTAGCAATTATTGATGAGCAACATCGATTTGGAGTTAAACAGCGTTTGGCATTAAAAAATAAAGCGCCCCAGGGTAAGCAGCTGCATCAGTTAATGATGACGGCAACGCCAATTCCAAGAACGCTTGCTATGACTGCCTATGCGGATATGGATTTATCGATCATTGATGAATTGCCGCCAGGAAGAACCCCGATCCAAACCATTGCCATTTCTGAGCAGAAGCGCGATCAGGTCATTGAACGAATTGAGAAAGCTTGTCTTGATGAAAACCGCCAAGTCTATTGGGTCTGTACTTTAATTGAAGAGTCTGAAGAAATTCAAAGCCAAGCAGCAGAAACGACCGCAAACTTGCTGGCACAAGAGCTCCCAAAATGTCGTATTGGTTTGATCCATGGTCGGCTTAAATCTGAGCAAAAACAATTGGTTATGCAAAAATTTAAAGCTGGTGAGTTAGATATTCTGGTCGCTACCACGGTTATTGAGGTAGGCGTAGATGTACCCAACGCCAGCTTAATGATCATTGAAAATCCAGAAAGATTAGGGTTAGCGCAATTACACCAATTGCGAGGACGAGTTGGCCGAGGGACAGTCGATAGTCATTGCTTAATGCTCTACGGACATCCGCTTTCGGACAATGCTAAGTCAAGAATTCACATTATGCGCGAAACTAATGATGGCTTTGTGATAGCGGAAGAGGACTTAAGGCTCAGAGGGCCGGGTGAATTCTTAGGGACTCGCCAAACCGGTGAAATGACGTTGCAATTTGCTGATATTGTTAAAAATGCAGCATTAATTCCAGAAATTCAGCAAGCAGCAAAAGCTATGATTAAGAAGTCGCCGAAAGTCGCTCAAGCCTTGTGTAAACGCTGGTTAGGCTATCGACATGAGTTAGCCGATGTTTAAAGGCTTTTAGCCCGATAGCATAGGATTTCTATGCTAATTATGGTAAAGTTGCAGCCCTAAAATTTCCCCCTTTTGTTATAAAAGATTGTTAATTGAAAATTGAGGATTCAGGAATGAAACAGCCTGTTCGCGTTACAGTTACCGGTGCTGCCGGCCAAATTTGTTATTCATTATTATTTCGTATTGCTAGCGGTGAAATGCTAGGCAGCGACCAGCCAGTGATTTTAAACCTTTTGGAAATCACGCCAGCACTTAAAGTGTGCGAAGCGGTTGCCATGGAATTAAATGATTGTGCATTCCCATTAGTAAAAGATATCGTTGTAACTGACGATCCAGCCGTAGCTTTTAAAGATTCGCAAATCGGCTTAATGGTTGGCGCGAAACCGCGTGGACCAGGCATGGAGCGTAAAGACTTAATCGCAGACAATGGTCGAATCTTCAGTTCATTAGGTAAAGTGATTGATCAAGTTGCCGATAAGAACATCAAAATTTGTGTAGTGGGTAACCCAGCAAACACTAATGCATTTATCCTAGCAGCGAATGCTCCTAGCATTAACCAACGCAACATCACTGCTTTAACGCGTCTTGATCACAACCGTGCTTTATATCAGCTAGCCGAAAAGTCAGGTTCTGATATTTCTGACATCAAGAAAATGATCATCTGGGGTAACCACTCAGTAACTCAGGTACCTGATATCGCATTTGCTAAAGTAGCAGGCGATAATGCGACAGATAAAGTTGACGCAGCTTGGGCAAAAGATGATTTTATGCCAACCGTTGCTAAGCGTGGTGCAGCAGTGATTGCAGCTCGTGGTTCTTCTTCAGCAGCTTCAGCAGCTAATGCAGTTTTAGATCATATGCGCGACTGGTGCTTAGGTTCTGAAGCTGGCGATTGGGTATCAATGGCTGTTCCATCAGATGGTTCATATGGTGTTGAGAAAGGTTTAATTTACTCTTATCCAGTAATCTGTAAAGACGGCGATTATGAAATCGTACAAGGCTTAGAAGTTTCAGATTTCATCAAAGGCAAAATGGATGAGTCTGAGCAAGAGCTTAAAGAAGAAAAAGCAACCGTAGCGGATTTGATTTAGTTAGTTACTGTTTTAGATTAGATTAAAAAGCCCAGAAATTGCTGGGCTTTTTCTATAAAAGTGTAAATAAATCAAACACTAACAAGTCATCTCTGCATTAAAAGGTCTGCTAGTTCAGACTTTGTTAAATCCAAAACAATAGTTTCTTTACAGCCCCCCTAATAATTGTAATATCAGTGACTAAAAAGGGGTGCTTAATGAAAACTTTAATTGGCATAAGCCTAGTTCAGTTTGTTCTATTAATATTTTTATCGATCCAAGTATTTCAACTATCGAATAATTCAAGTCCATCGGTAAGCTCACCTGCGCAAGCTCAAGTGGCGCAAGAGAATTGGCAATCGAAAAGTAACAATCAAATATTTCCAGTCAATAAAACGTTATCAGAATCTGATATTAGAACCATCATTAGGGAAGAGCTGGGCTTATTTGCCAATAGTACTCAAAGCATTCAACAAGGCGATAGCCAGCAAAATAAGAGCCAAGAAAATATTGTTGCTGAGATGTCAGACACAATTGAGCAAGACATTAAAAATCAAATAGACTACTCCATTAGTGATGGCAGCGTTTCAGAAAAAGAGTTAGCACTTTTAGAGACAAAACTAGCAAAGTTAAATAAAAAAGACCGACAAGAAATACTTAATCACTTATCTGAAGCAATGAGTAAGTCTGGCGCAGTGATTTCAAATTAATTCCAACCACCATAATAGAAGGAAGATACTATGAAGATAAAAGCTATAGTTTTTAGTTTAATAATGGCGCTTATGCCAATCACTCTTTGGGCGGGTTTAACTCAACCTGCACCAGTCACCATCGACGAAGAAAATCGAATTGCCCAAGGCGATATGGTCACTGCCCGATTTTCCGATAATGATCAAGAGTTGATAGGTTGCGGTGTTCGCAAATTTAGCACTGGCGAAGATACTATTTTGTCATTTGCATTTTGCCAAGCTCGCATAGCAGAGGACGTCAATATTATCTGTAATACGCAAAATCCCGAATTAGTAAATGCGATTGATTCCATTAGCGATTATTCTTTCGTGACTTTTAGCTGGAATGAAGAGAATGAGTGCACCAGAATTGGTAATTCAACTCAGTCTTTCTATATTCCAAACTTTAAGTTGAAAAAAGTTAAGAAAGATGACGATGACGATTAATCCAGTTTGAATAAAAAACCCAGCCTAGGCTGGGTTTTTTATTGCCTTAATTTTGCAATAGTCACAGCCGCGAGTGCGACAAAGAATCAAATGAACCGAATTTCATTTCTATACGTCTTAGTAGTAAAGGCATAAGATAAATGGCATGAAAACAAGTCGTGAAGAATTACTGGTGATTTCAGCACAAGCAGGTAATGAAGCTGCGTTGGCTGAGCTTTATCGAAAGTTCTATCAACCGTTAGTAAAGTTTGCTTATAAACTTTGTGGCCACCACGATTGGGCACAAGATGCGGTACAGGATGTATGGTTAGATACAGCGAAAAAACTACGTAAACTTGAGGATCCTAAAGCTTTTCGTAGTTGGATGTATCGAGCAGTCCGTTGGCGCTGTATTGATATAGCTCGCAAAGCAAATAAAACGGAACAGATGGAAAATGGGAAGGAGTCAGAAGTCACTGTATCTAGTGATTGCATAAAAGTTGATGATTCGGGTCTATTGCGATCGATTAATCAATTACCGGTAGTTGAGCGGCAAGCGATTTATTTATTTTACTTAGAAGAGTTTTCTTTAGCTGAAATTTCGATAGTGCTGGAAGTACCTCAAGGTACTGTAAAGTCGCGTCTAAATCGAGCAAGAAAAAACTTAAGAGGATTATTAACAGATTAAAAGTGAGGCAGATAGTATGAATATTGATGAAAGGATTAAAAAAGAATTGGAGTCTGAATCAGCTCAGTTAGACAAGATTCTGGCAGAAGAGCCTGGTTTATTTGGTCGAGTGGCAACAATTTTTAAGGGTAGCTTGAAAATATGGGTAATTTTGGTGAACGTCTTCGTGATGCTTTTTACGGTAATTATGATTTGGGCTGGCTATGAGTTCTTTGTAGCAACCAGCACCGATGATCGAATATTTTATGGCGTTATCATGCTTGCGGCATTAAAGGCTCAAGTCTCGCTAAAGGAATGGCTGTTTAGTGAAATGCGTAGAAGTTCGCTGATGCGGGAAATAAAGCGTTTAGAGCTTAGCATAGAACAGTTACAAGCAAGCATTAAAAGCTGAGTCATTGACTCAGCTGCAAAAATCATTAAGGTAACTAGCAATTTTATAAACAAATCTAAGGCTAGTTATGAGTCCTACCCAAAAGAGCATTTCAAAGGCTCCCAAGATTGCGTTGTTTATGCGCAAAGTTACAGATTATCTTACTTTGGATTTTCTAGGTGGGCCAAGACCTTGGAAATTTTCATGGGTGATCAACTTTCAAAAAGCCGGCACTTTTTTCTTTCTGGGTTTTTTGATGTGGTATTACCAAAATACCAGCCTGAATGCTTGGGTATATTTAGCACTGCATGGAAGTTACGGGCTGGTATGGATTATGAAAGATGTGGCTTTTCCTGATCCAAATTGGCAGCGAAAAATTACCATAGGAGGCGGTTTAGTCGCCTTTTTTGGAGTTTTGTTTTGGTATTGGGTTTTTGGTTGGTTATTAATTTCAGGAACGGTTGAGCCTAATTATCCCTTACCTGATTATGCTTGGTATGCCCTTTGTATTTCTTTGTGCATGTTAGGTTCAGTCATAATGATAGCGGCGGATGGACAGAAGTTTTATACCCTGCGAGTGCAAAAAGGGCTAATTACCGATGGTATGCACAAACATATTCGCCATCCAAATTACCTAGGCGAAATGATGATTTACGGTAGTTTTGCCTTAATGGTTTGGCACTGGTTGCCAGTTATTATTTTAGCCTATGTATGGCTTGGTGTGTTTGCGGTTAATATGGTGTTAAAAGAAGCCAGTATGTCGCGCTATGAAGAATGGGCTGCTTATAAGAAAAACACTTGGTGGCTAATCCCGGGTGTTTTCTAACATGAAACTCCTCTCGATTTCTAAATTGTTGTTAGTAATATTAACACTGATCATGAGTGTTAGTGCTTTGCCAAAGGATGCTAACTGTAGTAATGCAGTGACTGGTAAAGTTGAGTTGCTGCCAAAAGATATCCTGGAAACTTTAATGGTCGCTGCAGATGCTTTTTGCGAAGTTCAAAAAGAAAAATTTGAAACAAATTATAAAGTTAGAATCACAGGAACTATTAGAAGTATTGGCGATCAGGCAAGGTATATTTACCAGTGTTTAAAGCGGGATAAATGTAGAATTTATGAAAACCAGCAAGCGGTACAAGAATACTTAAGCATCTCAGAGCCGACGCCAAAAAAACTTGAAGCTAAAATAAAAGATCAGCTGACTCGAAAATGTTTTATATCAAAACATTTGTCAAACCGGGCGGTAGATATTGGCACTAGAAATATGCCGCAAGATAGGGTTGTTTTGTTAGCAAAGTTAATTGGTGATACCGAATATTATGTTGATGGAAAAAAGTATCAGCCAATAGTCATTAATCGAAATCACGGCACGGGCCCGCATTTGCACGTAAATTTTGAACCTTATTATTTTGATCCTAGCGTCTGCCCTAAAACCCATAATTTTAAAACAGAGTAAGCGGTTCGTTATTTACGAGGGTTTCGTTTGCGCCAATTCCAAGGCTCTATGCGTTTCGATTCTGGCAAAGCCCATAAGCCTTGTTTATTTTTCTTTGCTTGTTTTTGTAGCCATTGCAATTTTAGATTGTCAGAGTAACGCCAGAGCCAAGCATGACCTGTTTTGATCATTTCAGTATTAACGGATGTTTCATTAACAATGATGTCCACTAATCGACGGCCATAGCGATCTTTTTTCTTGCCGATCAAAAATAAAGGCTCATTATCTATTAGTTGTTTTAAATGGTTCTTAGATTCTTTGGCAAAGGGCTGATGCTTTTCCGGAGCATCAATATCTTTAAGTCGAACAGTAAACTGATTTCCTTTTTCATCGCAGCACAAAACTGCGCTATCCCCGTCTTGAACATATTTCAAACGGTATTCGTTGCTTACGCTTGGTTCACAAGCGGTCAGGATAAGGGAGAAAATAATCAGCGAATTCAATTTCATGGCTAAGGGATACTTTTAGTATTTTATTCTTTAACTATTTTTGCTTTCGGTTTAGGTAAAGTGGCAATCGACGAAATTAATAACCCCGTTACTAATGAAATGCCAGTGATAACCATACTGAAAGCAATCTCGATACCGCCAATGATGTCATGATCCAATATAGCGGTCATACTTTTAAAGCCGACCGAGCCGGGAACTAAAATAATAAAGCCAGGCATCATAATAGCTGCAGTTGGAACCCGCTTGATGCGGTAAGCAATATTGGCGAAAAGACCAACGGATAAAGCACCAAGGAAGGCCCCTGTTGCTGCACCAAAGTGCATGACGCCAAATTTAGAAACGAAAAAGGCAACAAAAGTGGCGGTAATAATCCAAGGTAGCTCTTTCCAGCGAGTTTGGAATAAGACCATAAAAGACCAAGAGGTCACTAATAAGGCAATATATAAAGTCCAATCTGGTAAAGTATTTGCTGTTGGCAACAGCTGTTCTTGGAATAAATGTGCAGCCAGCTGACTACCAATTGCTACGCCAAAAGCCATTTGGATAAAAATCATTCCTGCGCCGAGTAAGCGGGAAGTTCCTGAGACTAAATTCTGTGTGGCCAGTTCAGCCATGGCTATAGTTAGCATCAGGCCTGGGACTAAAACAATGATGCCAGCAACAATCGGAATATAGGTGGAGTGTAAACCCAGCCATTGACTAAAGGCGAAAGAGATAAAAGATGCTATAAATGCGCACAGCGCTGGCATCAGGCTAGAGACAGACTGGATGCGCGGACTATTGTTTACCACCAGACCAACGATAAAACCGATAAAAGTTGCGGCGACAACTTCTTGCCAGCCACCATTAAAGATTCGGGCAATTGAGGCTGAAACGGAACTAAAGCAAAAAACCATCCAGTATTTGTTATGGACTGGCTTTGATTTGCTGATTTCCAATAATTCTTGCGCGCCTTGTTCAGCGGTTAAATCGTCATTAATAACCGCATAAGCAACATCCATAGAACGGCGCAGTTTATCCACATTGACTTCGCCTGAGTTAGAGCGAATAACGTAAGTTTGTGGATTTTCCTCTTCCTGCATAAAGGTCATGGTGATGCTCGTTGGAACCGCGCTGACTTGAACTCCATACTCTAATTGATCAGCAACTTTAGTCATCAGACTTTCAAGCTCATAAGCAGGAACACCGTAGGTATGCAGTGCTTTAACTAAGCGCAACATAAAGCCAACTGGCTTATGACGCACTGGAAGATTAGGAACCTTATCCAGTCGCCTTTCAGAAATAGAACGAGGAACTTGATTGCTCATAATGCTTAACTCAGCTATTACCTAAGGATGGCTTGGCTTAATGCTAACGCTTTTGCTCAATTTTTGTAACACTTTTTTTACTTAACTTGGTTGAAGAATATTTGATAAAATAAGCAGCTTGGATTACTCTTATTCATCTATAATTTTGAGGTTAGCTTAGAGGTTAACTAAATAGCAATGAGTAAAGCTTTTAAACATAGTCTGATTATACTGGCTCTTTTGAGTTTGGTACTGTCGTCTATTGCTCATGCTAACTTACCCTCGCATGAATCTTCGGAATGTGTCGCTTGTAGCTACCAGCCGAACAAAGATTTTAAAACCTCAGAAACTAATCTGGTCATTGCCAGCTGTTTTGCAATTTCAGAACAGAAAATTACCCCGCCAACCCTGACGATAGAAGAGTTCAGGGTTTGCCCCTTCCAAGGCCGTGCGCCACCCCGATAACTTTTAGTTGTAACCATTTTAACTATTTTAATCATGCTCTTATTGGGGGCATTTTGTGTTATCCAAGTTTTCGGGAATTTTGTAATGAAAGTAAATAATTTTAGAAAGTCTTTAACGGCTTTATTAGTAACTGGTCTTTTAAGTCAGGCAGCTATGGCTGATGAAAAAACTTTGTCAGGTAAGGTTGTGGATGAAAATGGTCAGCCTATTGCTAATGCTGAAGTGCACATTCGCGCTTTGAATAAGCAAGTGACGACAGATAATGAAGGTCGCTTCAGCTTTATGGCTATCGAAGAAGGTCGTTATAAACTAGATGTGGAAGCAGCAAGATATGGCCATATCAATCAATCCGTTCGTCATGATGGTTCAAGTATTACGCTTAGAGTTGAGGATGATTCAGAAACTATCGTGGTTACGGGCAACCCTTTAGAGCATTCAAGTTTAGAGATGGCCTCCCCTTCGGTAGTAATCGCTGGTGATGAATTGGTAAAAAGTCGTGCGACGAATATCGGCGAGGCGTTAGCAGAGTTACCCGGAATTAATTTATCCAGTTTTGGTATCGGCGCCGGCCGTCCTGTGATTCGCGGACAACAAGGCAATCGAGTCACTGTTTTAAGCAATAATACTTCAACTCAAGATGCATCTAATGCTAGCCCAGATCATTGGATTGCAGCAGAGCCTCTATTAGCAAAAAGAATTGAGGTCTTAAAAGGCCCGGCAACTTTATTATACGGCGGTGGCGCAGTTGGCGGCGCAGTTAATGTGGTTGATGACCGTATACCAACCGAAGCGCCAGAGGGTATTGATGGTGGTTTTGAGTTACGCTTGGGTGATTCTGCCACTGGTGAACAAACGTTTGTGGGGACTTTAACAGCGGGCACAGAGTTGGATGGCGGTACTTTAGCTTTCCATTTAGATTTACTGGATTCACAGACTGATCCTATTGAGATCCCAGGTTTTGCTGAGTCATTACGTTTGCGTGAGTTAGAAGAAGCGGAAGGCGGAGGACACTCTGAAGAAGAAGAGGAAGAAGGTTTTGGTGAGCTAGAAAACAGTGATACCGATACTTTTGGTGGCAGTTTGGGCTTCTCATGGATAACGGATAATGGCTATTGGGGTATTTCTTATACCGACTTCGATCGTAATTATGGCTTGCCGGGTCATGCTGAGCACGGTCATGAAGAAGAAGGTATGGCTGGAGAGCCAGAAGAGGAAGAAGAAGTTATTCGTTTGGATTTACGCCAAAAGCGGTTGGATGTAAAAGGTCAATGGAACGATCCTTTTGAAGGATTCCAAACCTTAAAATTTAGCTACAGCAATACCGATTATCAGCATCAAGAATTAGAAGGCGCCGAAGCCGGTACTTTATTTACCAATGATGCCGATGAACTACGCTTGGAATTAGTACATCAGGCTTGGAAAGGATGGCAAGGTGCTTTTGGGGTGCAATACAGCGACAGCGACTTTGCGGCTATTGGTGAAGAAGCCTATATTCCGCAATCGAATACTGAAAAACTTGGCTTGTTTTGGTTAGAGGAAAAAGACATTGGTGATTGGCATTTCGAATTAGGCGTGCGATTTGATCATCAAGAGTTGGATGCTGGCCAATTTGGTACTCGTGAAGATAATGCCGTTAGTTTTGCCACTGGTGCTGTTTGGCATATCGACCAAAACTGGTCGATACCTTTTAACTATGCTCGTGCACAAAGAATCCCACAAGTTGAAGAATTGCTATCCAATGCGGGTAATAATTCATTAGAGTATGTGCCGCACTTAGCGACTTTAACGGTGGAGTTAGGTGACGTTAATTTGGGTAAAGAAACGGCGAATAATCTCGATATTGGCTTGCGTTATCATACTGATACTATCCATTCATCAATTGCCGTTTTCCATAATAGAGTGAACGATTTTATCTATTTTGAAAATATTGGCGAATTTGATGAATTACCGCTACTGCAATACTCACAGCAAGACGCCATCTTTGAAGGGGTTGAAGCTGAAGTTGAGTGGGCCTTCGCAGAAACCAGCTCAGGCTATTGGAACTTAGGTGTATTTGGTGACTATACTCACGCTGAATTTGATAATGCTAGCGGCGCCTACATTCCAAGGCAACCAGCGAAACGTTTTGGCGCTTCACTTGGTTTTGAGTTCGAAGATTTCTCGGCAGAATTAAAAGCCATCAATGTCGCCGGTCAAGATAAAGTTAGTCAAGGCGAGTTAGCGACCGATGGTTACGATTTACTAAATCTAAACTTAGGCTATTCATTATCATTTGAAAAAGCTGAAGGACTTATCTTCTTAAGAGCGCAAAACTTATTGGATGAAAAAATTCGTGACCATGCTTCTTTCTTAAAAGATAGAGCGCCGAGAGCCGGTCGTTCGATCACCGCAGGTTTTAGAATGACCTTCTAATTAAGCTTATCTATAATTTGCTTTTAGATTATGAACTGGTGCGCTATTCTTAGCTCACCAGTTTTTTTATATCTAAAAGAATGCCAAAGAAAACTCTCGAACTGCCAATAAGCATTGTTGCTGCCAAAGGTGGCTATTGTGTGGAAATGGAAATTGGTTGCCACCAAACTAAAGTGAAGCTGTTGTTGGATACCGGCAGTAGCACTATTGCCGTAGAAACTAACAAATACAAACCCGAAGAAGATTTTTATCTGCACCCTACTTCTTATGCGCAAGCCATAACTTATGGCTTGGGTGGCTGGGCCGGACCTTTAGTTGAAACCCACTTGCAGTTTGAAAGTCACAATAAAAAAATGACTTTGAAAGATGGTCATATCGCCATAATTGAGTCGGAGCAACAGGATAATTTTCATGGTGCCGATGGAATTCTAGGCTTAGCTTATCGTCAGCTAAATAGAGCTTATGATTTAACTGAGTATTATCAAGAAAAAAACCTTTGTTCTAACAAAACATTTCCGTGGAATTTTGCCGTAGAAGAAAATAAAACGGCGATTCGGAAATTTAAAAGCTTTTTAAGACAGTATGATTCGATAAGACCGAAAGCCTTTTTTACAGAATTAGAAGAGCATAAGATTTGCAGAGATAAATTTTCGTTGTATGTGAAGCGCGCTATTGTGCATGTCAAAGATGAAAATATGGACACGGAGGCATTAGAGGCTGATCCTATGAATCAAGGTTGGTTAATTTTAGGCTCAGGTGAAGAACACAAAGAGCTTTATAATGGCGAAATGCAAATTATCGATGTAGTGCATGATGCCTACTACAACACTAATTTATTAGGGGTTAGTGTTGGCGATAATGAAATGATTGTGCCCGAAGTAGATACGAGTAAAAAGAAAGCCAAGTACTCTAACTCAATTATAGACTGCGGCTCCAGTTTTTTAGTATTGCAGGAAAATTTATACCAAGAGGTAATGGACCAATTATTGGCCTTGGACATTAATTTTATCAGCCATATCGAAGCCTCGAATAATGCGTATAAAACAGGAACTAGCTATAAACCGGAATATTTAGATCTTAATAAATGGCCTGACATCCACTTTTATTTTCAAGGTGAGAAACCTGAAGATGTCACTAAGTTAACAGCAAAACCTGATAATTATTGGCAGCTAAATGCTTTAGAAAAAGATCGAGCTTGGTTTATGATCATGCAAGAAGTCGCCAACATTCCAAACAAATCCATTTTGGGATTACCATTAATTAGTGATTACTTTTGCGTCTTCGATCGCGAGCACGACAAAAACGGTGTTATAAAAGTTGGTGAAATAGAATTATAAACTTAGCTATCTAGTTAGACTTTGTGATTTCTTAAAATTACCAATGCTATACACCACTAGGCCTAGCCAAATAAAACTAAAGCTAATTAATAAATCTTGGTTAAAAGGTTCCTTAAAAGCAAATACCGCTAAAAAGAAAGTCAAAGTCGGTGCTAAATATTGAATAAAGCCAATAGTATTTAAGGGTAATATACGGGCGCCTGCTGCAAAAAGTGCGAGCGGAACTGTGGTAACAACACCACCTGCTATGAGTAGCCAGTCAAGGGTTACGTTGCCTTGCATAAAAGCCCCAAAACCATTCCAGACTAGATAAAAAATATAGCCCGCAGTTACTGGCAGTACGATTAGGGTTTCAACCAGTAGACCTTGCAAGGGGCCAATATTGACTTGTTTACGCAGTAAACCATAAATGGCAAAAGTAGTCGCTAAACTTAAACTGACCCATGGCACTCCCCCAAGGATTATTATCCGATAGGCAACACCAAGACAGGCAAGAATTAATGCCGCAATTTTCCAGCTATCCAATTTTTCTCGAAGGACCAGCATACCCAGTGCTACTGTAAGCAGCGGATTAATAAAATAACCGAGGCTGGTCTCTAGAACTCGATCATTGACCACGGCCCAAGTGAAAATTAGCCAATTACTTGAGATTAATGTTGCTGTTATGAATAAGGTGATTAGCGTTTTTTTGTCTTGCCAGATATTTTTCGGAAATGGCCTTTTGATAGCAAGCATGATGATGATAATTACTGGCACAGACCAAGCTATCCGGTGGGCTAAAATTTCAAGCGCCGAAGTATCACCTAAGGCTTTGAAATAGATAGGTGCTAGCCCCCAAATTAAAAAGGCTAAGATGGCGTAAAGGTAGCCTGCTTTTAAATCAGAATTTTGTTGAGACACTAGTTATTCCTGTATTTTTTCTTTTTTAATTGGGTGTTAGCCAACCATATAGGTTCCGGTGGCTACTGCGATTTGCAGATCGTGTTCATTGACTAATTCCATTCGGATTACTGCAATTTTTGCACCGGTTCTGAGTAAGCGCGCTTTGGCGTAAAAGGTTTGACCTTTACCAGGTCGTAAATAATCGACTCGCATATCGATGGTACTGAGTTTTGTGAGCTTTTCTTTTAATTTATTCAGGTGAGTGGCTGGATTATCATTTAAAACGCCAACAGCGGCCATGATACCGCCCACCATATCGAGTGATGCCGAGATCACGCCACCATGTAATATTCCATGGAAATAATTTCCCACCAGTTCGGGCTTCATATCGAATTGGATAATGCTCTCTTCATCGCTAATGCTATGGAATTTAAGGCCAATATGGCGATTGAATGGGATCTTATTGATCATTAATTCGCTAATAGCGGACAGAGCAGCTTGTTTTAGAAAGCCCATAGTTGGAGTCAGTTGGCAGCTTGAGCTTCAGTTTGCCTTAAAACGGTTAAAAAAGGTATGGCTAAATCTAAGATCTGGCGGGTTTGACTATTTAATACCTTGTTAAATAAAGGTATAATCCCCGCCGAGTTAAAGATATGAAGTTAAGTATTCATCGACTTAGCTATCAAGCTATAGAGAGATCAGAAATGAAGTTAATCAAAACTGTTGCAGTATTTTCAATTAGTGTTGTTATGGCGGCCTTTGCTGGCGAAGCTTTGGCGACCCATTTAAGCAAGAAAAGCACCGATGAGCGTATTAAACCTGCGCATAAGGTATATGTTAAAGGCGACAAGATCCCTCAGGTAGCAAACGAATTACCAAAGCCTCCAAAGCCAGCCGGCCCTCGTTCTGGTGAAGACATTTACAACACCTATTGTTCGGCTTGTCATAATGCTGGTATTGCTGGCGCTCCAAAGACTGGCGATGTTGCAGCCTGGTCTGGTCGTTTATCTAAAGGCATCGAAGGTGTTTACAGCGCAGCGATCAATGGCGTTGGCGCTATGCCTGCTATGGGTACCTGCTCTGATTGCTCTGAAGACGATATTAAAAAAACTGTTGACTATATTCTAGCCAATAGTAAGTAAGCGTCTTATCGATTAAAGCCGATGATTTCAGACGAACTCATCGGCTTTTTTATATCCGATATTTTGTAGATAGAGTGTTATGAAGATACGTTTAGTTAGTTTTATAAGTCTGCTATGGTTAATAGGATGCGATAATTCGCAAATCACACGCGATGGACAGGCCATTTACTATCAATCTTGTGTTAGCTGTCATGATCGGGGTCATGGTGGCGCGCCGGTGCTCGGCGATGATAAGGCTTGGAGCCTAAGAATATCGAAAGGCAAAACTCAACTACTGCAAAACTTAAAGCAAGGATATAACACTATGCCAGCGAAAGGAGCTTGCTTTGATTGTAGCGATCAAGAACTGGAAATGGTTTTAGAATTTATGCTTGCAGAGTCTAAACTTAATCAGCTCCCCTCAAATTAAAACCCTTAAGCAGAAACCTCATCAAAAGATATCTTTACCTATCTTTAAGCAATGCCCATAGAGGGCAAGGGCATTTTTATTTACCCTTAAATCACAATAATAATTGAGGATAAAATAATGAATAGTTTCCTAAAGTGCCTATTAATACCTACTAGCGTTTTTATTTTTACTGGCTGTGATAGCAATACATCTAATGAAAAAGATGAGCAATCTAATGCCGAGAAAATTCAAAAAAACGCTGAATTGGCTCTTAAAGACTGCGGCAAGGGCAAAGTAAAAAAAGTCACCATAGATGGCTATCAATGCTTTTGATTAGCTCATAGACGACGCAAGAGGGATAACTTCTTGCGTCATTTTTCAACTAAGTAACCTTTTCTTACATTTTCCCACTAAAATCACTTCAATCTTTTTGCCAATTGTAGCTATAAGCTCTATATTTATGAGTTAAGTTAAATCGCTATTAAATATAGATAAATCAAACTATTGGGCCAATTATGAAAAAGACCGTTTTTATTTCTGCATTAGTTAGTTTATCGCTGGCTAGTGTGGCTTATGCTGCCGAAAACAGCGATAAATCCGATAAAGACTCTAAAAAAGATGCTGCTTGGGATGTGAATAAAGCTCCTGGCAAAGCGTACTTTGCAGATATAAAAGTGACCGAAGGCACTTGGATGAATTTGGATGTGAGTCCTGATGGCCAAACTTTGGCTTTTGATTTATTAGGTGACATTTACACTATGCCTATAGCCGGAGGTGAAGCGAAAAATATCACCAATTCTATGGCTTGGGATATGCAACCACGCTTTTCACCTGATGGCAGTCAATTGTCATACACTTCCGATCAAGGTGGTGGTGACAACATTTGGATCATGGATGCTGACGGCAGTGATTCGTACCAAGTGACTAAAGAGAAATTCCGTTTGTTAAATAATGCTGTTTGGAGCCCGGATGGTAATTATTTAGCGGCACGTAAACATTTCACGGGAACACGCTCGCTGGGCGCTGGTGAAATTTGGCTTTATCACAAATCAGGTGGTAACGGCATTAAGTTGAATAAACGCCCAAATGAGCAGAAAGACCTCGGTGAGCCAGCCTTTACCCCAGATGGTCAATATGTGTTGTTTTCTCGCGACTCGACTCCGGGACGATATTTTGAATACAGTAAAAACTCCAACGAGCAAATCTATGAAGTTTTTGCAATTGATAGAAACACTGGTGATATAGAGACTTGGATTTCCGGACAAGGCGGCGCGGTAAGACCAACGGTTTCACCTGATGGTAAATTCATTGCTTTTGTGCGTCGTATCCGAGAAAAAAGCACCTTGTATTTGCAAGATCGTGAGTCAGGCGCTGAATTTCCGATCTATAAAGGTCTAGAAAGAGACATGCAGGAGACTTGGGCGATTCATGGTGTTTATCCGAATTTCGCTTGGACTCCAGATAGTAAAAACATTGTATTCTGGGCGAAAGGAAAAATTCATAAAATCGACGTCAACTCGAAAGATGTTGCAGAAATTCCTTTCAGTGTAACTGATAAGCGTGAAATGCGTGAAGCTATCACTATCAATCAAGAGGCAGCGCCAGCAGACTTTAATGCTAAAATGCTGCGTTGGATGCAAGTCTCACCAAATGGTAAGACTGCGATCTTCCAAGCGCTAGGCTATATTTATAAAGTTAATTTACCTAATGGTAAGCCTCAAAGAATTACCAACCAGTCTGATCATTTTGAATATTATCCAAGATTCTCGTCAAATGGCGGCAGCATTATTTACACCACCTGGAATGATAAAGATTTAGGTAGCGTAAAAATTCATTCTTTGTTTGATGGTCGTCAAAGAGTTATCAGTCAAAAGCCTGGTCATTATGTTAATCCATCGTTAAGTGCCGACGGTAAAACCGCTGTTTTCCAAGCGATTTCGGGCGGCTATTTAACCAGTCCTTTGTATTCTAAAGAAACTGGGATCATTAAAGTTGATTTAAGAGCACGTCAACAAGATCGCATCAGTAAATCAGGAGCTAAGCCGTTCTTTAATAAAGATTCCGATCGTATTTTTTACTCACAATCAAAGGTTGATGGCGAAGTTCATTCGCAAAAACTGATGAGTATGGATTTATCGGGTAATGATAAGCGCGAACATTATGTCGGCCAATGGATCAGTGATTATGCTATTTCGCCGGATCAACAATGGTTAGCGTTTAATCAACGGTATCAAGTTTATGTCACGCCATTTGTGGCTGGTGGCAAAGCAATCAACACAGGGCCAAATGCGTCCAATTTGCCAGTAAAAAGATTCTCTGAGTTTTCCGGTGCCAATCTTTCTTGGTCAGGTGATAGCAAGAGCCTTAATTGGTCAATGGGCCCGAATTTATACCAACAAAAATTGGATGATAAATTTGCTTTCTTAAATGCTAACGGCGAAGTCCCAGAAGCATCAAAAGCTACGGTAACCGAAATAGAATTGGCAGCGAAAGCCGAGGTGCCATCTGGTTTAATTGCATTAAAAGGTGCCAAAATCATCACTATGAAAGGCGATGAAGTGATTACAGATGGGACTGTCTTGATTGAAAACAATCGCATCAAAGCCATTGGTAAATCTTCGGAAGTTTCAGTGCCATCAAGTGCTCAAACCTTTGATGTAAAAGGTAAAACTATTATTCCAGGCTTGGTCGATTTTCATTGGCATGGACCTTATGCCAATAACCAAATGCAACCGCAAACGAACTGGAATGCTTTAGCTTCCTTAGCATTTGGGGTAACTACTACGCATAATCCATCAGCGAGTACGGAAGCTGTATTTTCCGCTTCGGAAATGCAGAAAACAGGACAAATAGTAGCACCGAGATTATTCTCAACCGGTACTATTTTGTATGGCGCCAATCATTACTTTACCGCTGATGTAAATAACTTAAAAGATGCTACCGGTCATTTAGAGCGTATGAAATCAGTTGGTGCTTTTTCGGTAAAAAGTTATAACCAGCCGCGTCGTGACCAACGTCAACAAGTATTAGAAGCTGCTAGACAAACGGGTTTGCTAGTAGTGCCAGAAGGCGGCTCTTTATTCCAGCACAATATGACGATGGTGGTGGATGGCCATACCACCATTGAGCACTCTTTGCCTGTGGCCAATATTTATAAAGATGTTAAACAGCTCATGGGGCAAGCTAATACGGCTTATGTCCCAACCATGGGCGTGTCATACGGCGGTATTTCTGGTGAGCGATATTGGTATGAAAAAACAGACGTATGGAAGCACCCAATTTTAAGTCGCTTTGTACCAAGACAAATTTTAGAAGCACGTTCAGTGCGCCGTTATAAAGCGCCAGAAGAAGACTACAATCATGTCAATGTGGCTCGTGGTGCTGCTCAGTTGCAAGATGAAGGAGTGAAAGTCTTGATGGGCGCGCATGGTCAGCGAGAAGGCTTAGCTGCTCACTGGGAAATGTGGATGTTTGAGCAAGGCGGCATGACTGCTATGGAAGCTTTGCGAACAGCGACTATTGACGGTGCTAAAGTCCTTGGAATGGAAAAAGATTTGGGTTCACTAGAAGTTGGCAAATTAGCCGATATTGTGGTGTTAGATGCTGATCCATTGGCAAAGCTGCGTAATAGTGATCAAGTGCATATGGTTATGATTAATGGCAACTTGTATGAAGCGGCAACTATGAACCAATTGGCTCCGAAAAAGCAAGAACGCCCAAAGCTGTATTTTGAAGACTAATTGATTGATAAATAAGCAAAAGTAATGCAAATACGCATTACTTTTGTTCAACTTTTTGGGACTATAGTGTAAAGTGGCTTGATAGCGTATTACCTTTATATTGGAAGGAATCTATTCAGTGTCTCAACTAAAGCTACTAACTTTCTTGGTTTGTATCTTTTTTGCTTCTTTTGCAGTAGCAAATGAAGAGACATTATCGCAATTATACGATTTATCTAATTTATCCATTACTGAGAGTTCAACTGAAGAGCATTTGGCTGAAATTAATCGAGTTGCGCTACAAGATCCTAGCGATCAGCGGGTGATGGCATTATCAAATATATTAAAAGCTCAATACTATTTAACTCAAGAAGATTTTAATAAAGCAAGAGAGTTTTTGATTAAGGCAAAACCCTTGGTCGATCTCATCCAATCTGACAAGCTAACCAATGAATACCTCTTTGCCAATATGTTTGTATTGCGATCCAGTAGTGAGATTGATGCAGCTATAGAAATTGGCGAAACGCTTTATAAAAAAGTGATGGAAAGTTGGCCCAAGCACAAACTCAGTCATTTGGTACTTGAGCAAGCTTACCTTAAATCGTTTAAATACAAATACGATGAATCATTGGATTTATTAAAGCTGGCGTTAGATTATTCTTATGAAAGCAATGACCCTTTTCAAGTGGCAGAAACCTATAATTTATTTGGCATCATCTATTCAGAACTAAACGATGAATCTTCCGCCAATGAATACTATAAAAAAGCCGTCGACATAGTAGAGCTGCATCCTGGCTTATCGCGCAACACTTATTTATATACTAATTTAGCTGACTCATATCGAGTGTTAAAAAACTTTGATGATGCATCATTTTTTTTAGACAAGTCGGAACAATTAGCCAAAGAAGATGAAGATGTTGCAGGTTTGGCTTTTTCTTACCAGATGCGCAGTCGTTTATTAGTGGATCAAAAAGATTACGCCAATGCTTTGAATTACTTAAAACAGGCGCAAGAAATCGCCGATAAAATAGGTGAAAAACTATTTAATTATGAAATCCATTCGGAACTAGCCTACCTCTATTTAATGCTGGATCAGTTAGATAAGGCAGAAGAGCATTTAGAGATTGCCGCAGCCAATGACAGTAAGCAAAATGATTCTGATAAGTTTTATATGGAAGGCATTCGTTCCAGTATTTTGTACGAAAAAGGTTTATATAAGGAAGCATACGATAAGCTTGAAGAGTCTTACGAAAACTATCGAACTCAATTTAATGATGATTTAGTTCGAGTGTCGAATTTATCACGTGAACAGCTAGACCAAGCGCAGTTGAATTTTGATAATAAATTGTTAGCTAAAGAAAATGAATTAACTGCTAAAAACATGAAAGAGAGTGAACGCTTTAATTTATTGCTGTGGGTATTAATTGGGCTTTTATTGCTTTCCGCAATCATATTAATTGTTTATATGTACCGCTATCGCCAATTAGCAATTAGAAATCGTCATTTAGCTTATACCGATAATTTAACCAGACTGCCCAATCGACGTCATATATTTCTACAAATTGAGGAATATCATAAAAAAAGTCAGCACTCTTCTTTTAGTTATAGTGTGATAATTTTCGATATCGATCATTTCAAAGCGATTAATGATCGTTTTGGTCATCATATTGGCGATAAAGTTATTAAAGCAACTAAAGATATTTGCGAAAGCATTTTATCTGCGTCGGATTCGGTAGGAAGAATAGGTGGAGAAGAGTTTTTGATATTACTACCTAAAACCAATGAAACTGAAGCTTATAGTGTTGCGGATAAAATTCGCGAGCAATTTGAAAATTATGACTTTGATAATTTAGCGGAAGGTTTAAAAGTGACAGCTAGCTTTGGCGTCGCTGAAGTTCATACAAACGATCAGAATGTTGATGTTTTGATTAATCGTGCAGACAGACTAATGTATGAAGCTAAAAATACTGGTCGAAATCGTGTGATGGCCACCTCGACTATCTAAACACCTGAGAAACTCAATTCAAAAGCTTGGTTCCCAGAACAGCTCATTGCTGGAAATGATGAGAACTGGTGCAATTTGCTACAAAAAGCCTCTAGAAAATTCAATAGTTTATTCGATATGGTAAATCACTATAAATTTCCAATGCACAACTCACCTTAAAGGTGTACTGAGAATATTATGAAAAAGATAATTTTTGCATTAATACTAATAGCTACAAACCAATATGCAATTGCTGTTAATAGCATAGAACAGCAAGTAGAAGACTTCCTGAATGACCTGAATCCGGTTTACAAAGTGAAGGCTCCTAATGAGACATTATTGAATAAAGCTTTAGTTAGCTTTCATGCGGAATTGTTAGAAGCAGAGCGTGATAACCTAACCATTACCTTTAGCTTAAATCCAGAACAGGTTAAGCAACTAGAAGGTTTTGGTTTCTCAGTAGAAGCATTACCGAATTGGAAGAAAAGCTGGAAACACCAGTGGCAATCAAAGCAGCAACCACAATTAAAAAACCAAATAAAAATGCCTGGCATTTCTGGCTATGAATGTTATTCAACCGTCGAAGAGACTTTCAGTAAGGCACAGCAGTTAAGCCAAACTTATTCGGGAATAGCACAATGGATCGATATTGGCGATTCATGGGAAAAAACAGCGGGGATGGGCGGCCACGATTTAATGGTGTTAAAAATCACTAACCGCTCAATAGGTAAGCAAAAACCTAAGTTGTTTATTCATAGTGCTATGCATGCCCGTGAATATACTACCGCCGCATTGACCTTAGATTACGCCATTCAGTTAGTCGAAGGCTATGAAACCAATGCAGATTATCAGTGGATTATTGACCACCATGAAATACATCTACTTTTCATGATGAATCCAGATGGACGTAAAAAAGCCGAACAAGGAATTTTATGGCGCAAAAATACTAACCAGAATCATTGTAGCGCGACCAGCAATAATCGTGGTGCTGATTTGAATCGTAACTTCTCCTGGTTCTGGAATACCACTGCTAATGGTTCCAGCGGCAATGCTTGTGATGCAACTTATCGAGGCCCAAGCAAAGCCTCTGAGCCAGAAACTCAAGCAGTGGAAGCCTATATTAAAAGTATCTTTCCTGATCAACGCGGACCTGGCATCAATGATGCGGCGCCTGCCTTCACCAAAGGTATGCATATAGACGTACACAGTTTTAGTGAATTAGTACTTTGGCCTTGGGGACATACTGCGGTTGAAGCGCCCAATGCGAATGAATTAAAAACTTTAGGCCATAAGCTGGCCTATTGGAATAATTACAACCCTATCCAATCAGTTGGCTTGTATCCAACTGACGGAACTAGCGATGATATTAGCTATGGTGAGCTAGGAATCCCACACTATACTTTCGAATTAGGAACAGAATTTTTTCAAGATTGTGCAACGTATGCAAACACCATTAAACCTAACAATCTTCCAGCATTAGTTTATGCTGCAAAAGTAGTTGAGGCCCCTTATCGCCTACCATTTGGACCAGATATTGAAGGGGTTACTTTAAACGGTGCCGTTAATGCGCAAGTTGCCGCGGGCGAAACAGTCGCCATTGCGGGTAATGCTAATGATGGCCGTTTTAAAGACGCCAATGGTGTAACCATTCCAAGGCAAAATATTAAGGTGGTAAGTTACTTTATCGATGAGTTGCCTTGGGACAATAGCGCTAGTGCCACTATCTTAAATGCAGCGGACGGTACTTTTGATAATGATTTAGAAGCGTTTAATGGATCAATTGATACTAGCGCTTTATCCGCAGGTAAGCATCTAGTGTATTTCCAAGCAGAAGATACTGATGGCAATAAGGGCGCGCCTTATGCAGCATTTTTAACCATTGGTACTAATCAAGCGCCGAATGCTGCCTTTAGCGTTGATTGCCAAGGTTTATCGTGTACCTTTGATGCCTCAACTTCTACGGATGATGGTAGCATTCAACAATACAGTTGGGATATTGATGGCACTGCAGCTAGCGGTCTAATGACTAGCTATAGCTTTACGGAAGAAAAAGCTTATAACGTTAATCTAACAGTTACTGATAATGGCAGTCTTTCCAATAGCAGTTCGCAACTGGTAGATACCAATCAAGCTCCTAGTGTTGATTTCAGTGTGAGCTGCAATAATCTTAGCTGTTCATTTGATGCTTCGGCCAGTAGTGATTTAGTGGGCGACATTGCGAGCTATCAATGGGACTTTGGCGACGGCTCTCAAGCCACTGGTGAAACAGCAAATCGCACCTTTGCCCAAGCAGCAACCTATAATGTTAAGTTAGTGGTAACAGATGATGAAGGTGATACAGCAGAGCTCACCAAAACTGCAACCGCAACTAGCGCCAACCCACCGACAGCAGAACCAACTTCTGGCGGTGGTGGCGGTACTTTTGGTTGGTGGATCTTATCTTTATTATTAGGCGGAGCTTTAATTAGGAAGCAGAGATTATAAAGACCTATTGAATGAGTAATAAAAAGGGTAGCTAAGCTACCCTTTTTTGATGATCTATCAATTAAAGGAACTATTACTCTAAATGAGCTCGTAACATCCAAGCAGTTTTTTCATGCACGACTAAGCGATCCGAAACCAAACTAGCTGAAGACTCGTCATCAGCCTTATCCGCTAAAGGTAAGATTGAGCGGGCAGTTCTAACCAGGGTTTCATGACTATCAACTAAATTTTGCAGCATAGTGTTGGCATCAATATTACCCTGCACTTCCTTAATACTGGTTAGTTTGGCAAATTCGCCATAAGTACCTGGAGCCAAAAGTCCCAGAGCACGAATTCTTTCAGCAATGTCATCAACTGCTACAGCTAACTCGGTGTAATGTTGCTCAAACAAGGTGTGTAGCGATTGGAAGAAAGGACCAGTAACATTCCAATGAAAATTATGGGTTTGCAGGTATAAGGTGTAGGTATCTGCTAACAATCTAGATAAGCCTTCGCCCACCGCAATCCGCTCAGATTCATCTATACCAATATTTATGGACTTATTCATAGTGTATTTCCTTCTTTTCTACATGTGACTCCATTATAGGGCTATATGTTGATAGATAAAATCGAATATATCTAATAAATCGATAGTTTAATAGAATCGATTTGCAGATCATGATTGATTCTTTAGAATAAAAGACTAAAATTTGCCCACCAAAACTGGCTTGGCTAGAATAGCTCTATGAGTAGTAACCCCTTTGAAAATTTTGATCGCGAATACGATGCTATTGGTTTGCGCTGTCCTGAACCAGTAATGATGGTTCGGTTAAATGTACGCAAGATGCAAGACGGCGAAGTTTTGTTAGTACATGCCGATGACCCCTCAACGACCCGTGATATTCCTAAGTTCTGTACTTTTATGGATCACCAGTTGCTGGCCAGCGATACTGAGTCGGTGCCTTATCGATATTTGATCAAAAAGGGTTTGGCCGCTTAATTGCAATGAATAATAAAAATGATTTAGGCGCCTTATTATCACAATTGAATCAGTCCGATTCAGACTCTTGCAAAGGATTACCACCAGTTGAACAATGGGATCCAGATTTTTGTGGTGACATGGAGCTAGTCATTAAGCGTGATGGAAACTGGTATTATCAAGGGACTCCTATCGGCCGAAAGCGACTGGTAAAACTCTTCTCTACCGTAATTAAAAAAGAAGGTGATGATTATTACTTAGTAACCCCTGTCGAGAAACTAGGGATTCAAGTAGAAGACAAGCCTTTTATAGTTATCAGAATGACCCAACAGCATACAGATGAGGGTGTTGTTCTAGAATTTGAAGATAACTGCGATAATAAAATATGGTTAACTGATCCTGCACAGTTTTGGGTGGAGATCGATAAAGAAACTGAAGAGCCCTCTCCTTACGTTAATGTTAGGAAAAACCTTTCAGCTTTAGTCCACAGAAACATTTTCTATGAATTAGTTGAATTGTCAGAAGAAAAGGTCGTAAACGGCGCCAAGCATTTGGGTTTTTATTCTGCGAATCGATTCTTTAGTTTAGGTAAAATTTAATAAGATGATTCGGATTGAGAAAGTTCCTAAAGTAACCTTTTACTGTTATTTAATATCAATCGGCTTAATTTCTTTGGTGATGGCTGAGCAATTTCTAGATTGGCAATGGTTTAGTCGCGAGAGTAAAATTACCATTCTGGTGATTGCTGCCATTATAGGTGTTTCTGGTTCGATCTATAGTATTGCAAAACAATTAAGCCGTTACTTATCTAAGAAGTAGTTTTATAAAAGTCGCAGTCGGTGGTGTGATCATTAACCATCCCACAAGCCTGCATAAAGGCATAACAAATAGTGCTGCCGACAAACTTAAAGCCGTCTTTCTTTAACTGCTTCGACATGGCGTCTGATTCAGGGGTATTGGATGGCACTTGCGAGCGTTCTGACCATTGATTTACGATTGGTTTGCCATCAACAAATTGCCAAATATAGTCACTAAAAGTTTGTTGTTCTTTTATACGCAGATAGTTTTGAGCATTGACGATAAAAGCATTCACTTTAAGCTTATTACGAATAATCCCAGGGTCATTTAATAACTTTTCACGCTTTTTATCCGTATATTTAGCGATTTTAGCGGCATCAAAATTATCAAATACTTTACAATAGTGAGCGCGCTTTTTTAGAACAGTAATCCAGCTAAGACCAGCCTGAGCGCCTTCCAAGCAGAGCATTTCAAACAACTTTTGATCGTCATAAACGGGGACTCCCCACTCAGTATCATGATAATCAATGTATAAAGGGTCATCAGAAACCCAAAAACAACGCTTGGTCATAGCCAGTACTCCTAAATTATTTGCTATTTTTTACCACAAATTGTTGAGAAAGGTTAGAAAATATAAGGATATACCGTATAATTTCGCTCTTTGAGCGAATAGATTAACAGCTGGAACTTGTTTTCAGCTTAAGGCGACTATTGTGAGTATCGGTAACGAAAATACAAAAACATTCCAAGGGTTGATATTAACTCTACAAAACTATTGGGCTGAACTAGGTTGTGTTATCCAGCAGCCACTCGATCTAGAAGTGGGCGCGGGAACATTCCACCCCGCTACTTTCTTGCGAGCTATTGGTCCAGAGCCATGGAGTGCAGCTTATGTCCAACCCTGTCGACGCCCGACGGATGGCCGTTATGGTGAAAATCCGAATCGCTTACAACATTATTACCAATATCAAGTGGTGATCAAACCATCTCCATTGGAAATTCAAGAGATGTATCTAGGTTCAATGAAAGCTTTAGGTTTAGATCCGCTCGAGCATGATATTCGCTTTGTAGAAGATAATTGGGAATCGCCGACCTTAGGTGCTTGGGGTTTAGGCTGGGAAGTTTGGCTCAATGGGATGGAAGTAACTCAATTCACCTACTTCCAGCAAGTTGGTGGATTGGAATGTAAACCAGTGATGGGTGAAATCACCTATGGCTTAGAACGAATTGCCATGTATTTACAAGGTGTAGATTCAATTTTTGATTTGGTTTGGACCGATGGACCTTTGGGTAAAGTCTACTATCGCGATGTCTTCCATCAAAATGAAGTGGAGCAATCGACCTATAATTTTGAACATGCCAATGTGGAAAAGCTTTTTGAGTTTTTTGATTATTGCGAAAGTGAGTGTGCCAGCTTAATGGAAAATAACTTACCGCTGCCAGCGTACGAAATGGTTTTAAAGGCATCCCATGCATTTAATCTGCTAGATGCGCGTCACGCAATTTCGGTAACTGAACGTCAGCGTTTTATATTACGGGTAAGAACTTTGGCGCGCTCGGTAGCAGAAAGCTACTATGCAGCTCGTGAAGCCTTAGGATTCCCAATGCTAAATAATGGCCCGCTGAGCAGCCAACAGGAGAGCAAATAATGAGTAAGCAAGATTTATTATTTGAACTTGGTACAGAAGAGCTACCACCAAAAGCGTTAAAAAAATTAAGTGATGCATTGGTTGAAAATATTAAAACAAATTTAGAGACAAATGATTTGGCATTTGACGCTGTGCTTGGCTATGCGGCACCAAGACGCTTAGCCGTTATTGTGGAAAATTTAATTGCGGCGCAGCCTGATAAAAATGTTGAACGATTAGGACCTGCGGTGGATGCCGCATATGATGATGCCGGCAATCCAAAACCTGCTGCGGTGGGTTTTGCGAAATCATGCGGAGTTGAAGTATCAGACTTACAAAAGATTGATACTGATAAAGGCCAAAGATTAGGCTTTACTATTGCGCAAAAAGGTAAAGCGGTAAGTGAGTTAATTGAAGATATTATTAACTCAGCTTTGAAAAAATTACCTATTCAAAAAGCCATGCGTTGGGGTGATCGCAGTGAGCAGTTTATTCGTCCAGTTCATTGGGCAGTATTAATACATGGCGAGACAGTTTTAAAAGCAAAAGTTGTTGGTGTTGAAACAAGCAATGTCTCTTATGGCCATCGTTTTATGGCTCCTGCTGCGATTGAGCTAAAATCAGCTAGTGATTATTTATCGGCACTAAAAAGCGTTAAAGTTGAGGCTAACTATGAAAACCGAAAACAAGCAATTAAATTGCAAGTAGAGGCAGAAGCTAAAAAAATTGGCGGTATTGCACAGATTGAAGATGATTTGCTAGATGAAGTAACTGGTTTAGTAGAGTGGCCAGTGGCTCTTACTGGTAAATTTGATAATGAATTTTTGCAAGTGCCAAGTGAATGTTTAATATCATCCATGGCAGAGCATCAAAAATACTTTCACGTTTTAGATGCCGAAGGGAATTTACTACCAAACTTTATTACCGTAGCGAATGTTGAAAGTTCTAATCCTGAAGTGATTATCAGTGGTAATGAAAAAGTAATTCGTCCACGCTTAGCTGATGCTAAATTCTTTTTTGATACTGATAAAAAAGTAACCTTAGAAAGTCATCAGGCCCATCTTGAAAAAGTGGTTTTTCAAAAAGATTTGGGTTCTGTTCAGGACAAAGCAAAGCGAGTTGCCAAGATTGCGAAAGCTATTGCGAAACAAATTGGTGCTGATGAAGGACAAGCAGAAAGAGCGGGTATAATTTCTAAATGTGATTTGTCCACTAATATGGTAGGTGAATTTGATAAGTTGCAAGGGATTATGGGGACTTATTATGCACGGCATGATGGTGAGAATGATAATGTAGCCATTGCAATGACAGAGCAGTATTTACCCAAGTTTTCGGGAGATACTTTAGCGCAAAATCCAGTCGGTCAAGCTATAGCTATTGCAGATCGAATTGATACTTTAGTAGGAATATTTGGTATTGGACAAATACCAAAAGGCTCAAAAGATCCATTTGCTTTACGTCGCTCTGCAATTGGTTTGATCAGAACTCTTGTTGAAAATAATTTAGAATTAGATCTAAAAGAATTAATTAACAAAGCGGCTAGCAACTTATCAGGAAAGCTCAGCAATTCGGATGTAGAAAACGATGTTTTTGAATTTATTTTAGAGCGATTTAAAGCCTGGTATCTAGAGTCTGGAGTTGATGCTAATACTATTAATTCAGTATTAACCTTAAAACCATCAAGTCCATTAGATTTTGATGCTAGGATTAAAGCGGTAAAATTCTTCCAAAGTTTACCTGAAGCTGAGAGTTTATCCGCAGCTAATAAGCGAGTGAAAAATATCTTAGCTAAAGCAGATATTGTAGTGCCAAATCAAATAGATAGTTCTTTATTACAAGAATCCGAAGAGACTATTTTAGCTAAAACTATTTCTGATGCCGAAAATAAGCAAGCGACTTTGAAAACTTACCAGCAAAAGCTTGAGCATCTTGCCAGTCTAAGAGATGCTGTTGACGCATTTTTTGATAAGGTGATGGTTAATGCGGATGATGAAAAAGTAAAAGCGAACCGCTTGGCTATGTTAGCAAAACTTAAAGCTTTGTTTGGTTCTGTTGCTGATATTTCATTATTACAAAATTAGATGACAATGATCGATTGGTCAAAAATTAAAGTAGTCATTTTGGATCGTGACGGTGTTATTAATCACGATTCAGATGCCTACATTAAATCTGCTGAAGAGTGGATCCCTATCTCCGGCAGCTTACAAGCGATAGCCGATTTAAATAAAAACTTTAAAGTCGCCATTGCTACTAATCAGTCAGGAATTGGTCGTGGTTATTATGATGAAGAGGTATTGCAGAAGATGCACCAAAAAATGTCTGCGATGCTTAGTGATAAAGGCGGCAAAATTGATCTTATAGAGTTTTGTCCGCATCATCCTGATGATGGTTGCGAGTGCCGGAAACCTAAAACCTTAATGCTGGAAAATATCGCTGCATACTTTGATGTTGATCCCAGAGAAATACTTTTTGTGGGTGACTCAAAATCAGATTACGAGTGTGCGCAAAGTTTCGATTGTAATTTTGCTTTGTTGCTTACAGGTAAAGGCCTAAAAACACTAGAGAAGTTAGCAGGAAAAAATATTTTGGTAGAAAAGAGCCTAGCAAAGTTGGTTGAAGCGATTGACAAATAATCTCATTATTGGTGCAGGAAAATTAGGTAAGCGTTTTTACCATTATCTTATTTCGAAAAGTGAAAATGTAATAACCTTATCACGCAGTCCTAAGCCATGGTCTCATAATCACATACAGCTAGACTTGCTATCTGAGACTATATCGGAAGCATCTGCATTTAATATTGACCGAGTATTCATTATTCTAGCGCCAAATCAAAGAGATAAAGAGGCTTACTCAAAGACATATATAGATGCGGTCGAAAATGTCTTAACAGCTTTAAATAAAGTGAATACTCATTACCATTGCACTTTTTTGTCTTCGACCAGCGTTTATGGCTCTGAACAAAAAGGAGTTATAGATGAAAGTACAGCAGCAAATCCGAATAACTTTCGCGGCGAAATTTTATTAGAAGCTGAGCAAAATTTAAAAAGGTTGTGCAGAAGATTTTCAATAGTAAGAGCAAGCGGGCTTTATTCTAAAGAACGTAAAAGATTTGTCGACAGCATGTTGGATAAAGAAAAAGCAGAAGACCCCAAATGGTTAAATATGATCCATGAAGATGATTTATGTCAATGGCTAGAAGCTGCGGCTAATAAGCAGTGGCCTTTATCGATAGCAAGTGACGGAGAGCCTTTGCAGCGAAGTCAGTTACATAGCTTAGAAATTGACATGACCAATTATCGACAATTTAAAAGTCAATACTTACATCAGTTATCATTAAAACACTCTTCTTTTACTGATTGGCTAAAGTGCCAATAACAACATAGAATTTTACAATTATTCATACTATTTTCAGCTATTGATTGATAAAATTGCGGCATCAATTCAGAGAGGAATTATTATGAAAGTAACAAAAAAGATTACAAAAATCACATTGGCGGTTATTGCTGGCTTATCAATGGTTTCAGCTAATGCATCAGGCTTATTAGGCGACGCTCCAGAGGATGGCTCTAAGGGTAATTTAGATTTTGGTTATGTAGCAACTTCAGGTAATACAGATACAACTAGCCTAAATGGAGCATTCAATTATGTGACTCGAATCAGCGCACCTTATGCCATGGGTTTTGTAGTGACTGGTTTAAACAATGCTACTGATGATGTGCGCTCAGCAGAGCGTTATACTTTTGCTTGGAATAATCGCTATGACTTGTCAGACAAAGATTTTTTATATGGCACTGTCGATTATGTAAATGATTATTTTGGTGCTTATGATTATCAAGCTGGTATTTATGCAGGTTATGGACGTCAAATCTTTGCTGATGATTCTGGTCATTTATCGCTAGGCATTGCAGCAGGTTATCGTATTAATGCGGCTTTTGTCGGTGAAGATGAAAAAGAAGGCGTTATTCGCGGTGACTTAGACTATGCTTATAAAATTTCTGATACTGCTCAATTTACGCAAAAGTTGACTGCAATTTTTGGAGAAGAAGTTGATACCTATACATCTGAATCTGCGCTTACTGCAAAGTTATCCGATAGTTTAGCCCTAAAAGTGGCTTACCTGGTTAACCATAACTCTGTAGTGCCAGTGGGGATTGATAAAACTGATAGCACAACTTCAATCGGAGTAAGCTATAGCTTTTAAAGCTTTATGATTCAAACTAAAAAGCCATCATCTGATGGCTTTTTTTATGTTAGTTTTTTAGTGATTTTATAAATCACTATCTTCTAGGTGTTCATTTTTGATATTGACGTAATTGTTCGCTGAATATTCAAAAAAGCCTAGTTCTTCTTCCGTCAATTTCCGAATTTTTCTAGCCGGAGAGCCAACCCAAAGATAACCACCTTGTAACTCTCTGCCTGGCGGTACTAAACTATTAGCGCCAATAATCACGTGTTCTTTGATAATAGCGCCATCCATAACCACTGCACCCATTCCAATTAGGCAATTACTTTCAATGGTACAGCCATGCAGTATGGCTTTATGGCCAATGGTGACATTATCACCAACATTTAAACTAAAGCCGCCCGGATCAAAAGGGCCGTCATGGGTCACATGACATACAGTTCCATCTTGAATACTGGTACGCTTGCCAATTCTAATGGCGTGAACGTCACCGCGTAGAACCGCCATAGGCCAAATTGAGCTGTCTTCACCGATGACGACATTACCTAAAACTAAAGCAGTTGGATCCACAAAAACCTTGTTGCCAAGTTCGGGAGTAAAGGACTTATAACGACGTATGGTCATAGGGTTAGCTAAAAAATTGTAATTCTGCCTATTTTAACGACAAAATCCGGCTGCGGAAACCGTTAAATGCTACTAATTTTTGGACATTGCAAAACAGCTAGTTTATGCTTATTCAGGAAGTTTTGGAGCGAATAAAAGTTAATTAAAGGAAAATCAAGCGTTGATGCCGAACACCCCACCTATTCCAGAGTCGTTATTGCAGACTATTTGTCAGCAAGATTACACAGCTATTCTGGTTTGTAATCGTGAGGTTGTAATCAAGGTTTTTAGCCATAGCTATTCTTTGGCGGCTTCTAAGTTGATGGGGGTTGAGTATAAAAACTGGTTACCTCAAGAGTTGATAGAGGGAAAAACGAAACGTTCAATTGTCAGCTTGCCTGATCTTGGAAGTAACGAACAATACGTCGCTTCGATGATTAACTTGCCCAAAGGAAAAACCTTATTTGAACTAGCGATTACTTTACAACCGGTTCCCTCAAATTTATTAAATGATGCTGCTAAAATAGAAAAATCTAACATATTTCAAAAAGATGTCTTTGAGCAGCTACCCGTCTGCCTTTTTCATTTAAATTACAAAACAAAACTCTTTACTAAAGGTTTAGCTGATTACGCAAAACTACTAGGGTATACAGAAGCTGAAGTTAAAAAAATGCCTGATGGTATTTTTACGCCGATTCATCCGGCGGATATTGATGCTGTTCTCGAACAGAGAAATACTCTGATAAATGCGGAAGACGGAACTTTGGCGAGTGTTAAATTTAGGGTGCAATGCAAAGATAACTCCTGGCGGTTGATGCAGGCAAATAGTGCGATTTACGAGAGAGATGCTAAAGGAAAGCCTATCAGTGGAATCGGGGCTTTGTTACCTCTCTATCAATCGGTAAACGAGTATGAGTCGTTACAGCAACAAGAAAGATATTATAAAAAATTAGTTGAAAATAGTTACGACTGTATTTTAGTGTTCGATAAAGATTTTAAAGTTACTTACATGTCGCCTTCTGTGACTAAACTTTCTGGTTATACGGAAGAGGATTTAATAGGGAAGACCTTTACACCGTTTATATATGATGAAGACCGTGAGGAATCCGCCAAGCACATTAAAGAAGTTGCCGGAAACTCTGGCATGCTTTCGGTTATTGAAAGAAGAATTGTGCATAAAAAAGGTCATATCATTTGGATTGAATCAAGGCTCGCGAATCATTTAGATGATCCTGCCATTCAAGGCGTAACGATTAATTTTCATGATATTACTGAGCGTAAAAAGTATGAAAAGAAGATTCATAATTTAGCGAATTATGATCCTTTAACCGAACTTCCAAACCGTTACTTATTAAAAAAACGCTTGTTAAAAGGTTTGGCTGACGCAAGCAAAAAATCTAATAAGTTGTCATTAATGTATATTGATCTGGACGGATTTAAAGATATTAATGATTCATTAGGGCATACGGTTGGTGACGCTTTATTAAAAAGTGTGGCGCAAACGATACAAGGTTGTTTGCGCGAAACAGATACCTTAGCAAGAGTTGGTGGAGATGAATTTGCGATTGTATTGCCTGATTCAGGCGAAAAAGAAACCGGTGCGATAGCCTCGAGGATTCTTGAGCAATTTAGGACGCCGTTTAAAGCAGATAAGCATAGAGTCCAAAGTGGCGCCTCGATTGGAATTAGTATTTATCCCAAGCATACCGAAAAATCAGAAGATTTATTCCGTTTTGCCGACATCGCCATGTATTCAGCAAAAAAAGATAGAAACTCTTACGAGTTTTATGAAATCAAGCATACCGAGCGTGAAAACCGTCGCCGCTCAACTGAGAAGAAATTAAAGTTAGCAATAGCCAATGGTGATTTGCGCCTTTATTATCAGCCGCGTGTGGATATTCAAACGGGTGTTATTAAAAGTGTTGAAGCTTTATGCCGCTGGTATGATCCTGATTCTGGTGATGTCTCGCCGGGCTTGTTTATTCCAATTGCTGAAGAGTCCAACTTGATTAATGACTTAAGCCGATTGGTTACTGATATGGCGTGTCGTCAGGTAAATGAGTGGCGCAATATGGGTATTGATACTAGCGTGGCTTTAAACTTATCCATTAAGGATTTAAAGAACTTTAATATTGTCCGTCAATTTAACGATACTATGTCGATGTATAACATTGAAGGCAGTTCGCTTGAGGTTGAGATTACCGAAAGTGCGGCTATGACTGATGTTTTAAATACGGTAAAGATCTTGAATCAGTTTAAGGAATTAGACATTAAGCTATCAATCGATGATTTTGGTAAAGGTTATTCCTCGCTCGCTTATTTAAGTCAACTGCCGGTTGATAATTTAAAGATTGACATGTATTTCGTATCTCAATTGGGCAGCCAAAAACGTGACCGTTTGATTAATGTGAATATCATTCGAAGCATTATCTCATTAGCTCAAAGCTTAGATCTGCATACGGTAGGTGAAGGTATTGAAACGGTTCAGCAAATGTCCATTTTGAAATCCTTAGGCTGTGATATGGGACAAGGCATGCTCTACTGTCGCCCTATGTCATCGAACGCCATTACTGATATATTAAAGCAAGGTCGTATTTCTTTTCCCAGCCAAGTTTAATAGAATCTAACAAAACCACCATTCTATTGGCATTATTATGGCAAGAGTTGCTATCGCTTCTTGTAAGGATCTTCCCGACTGGGAGCTTGATGATCAACCTTTTTTCCAGACCCTAACTGAATATGGCGTTGAGTATGAAATTTTACCATGGGACTCAGCAGTGGATTGGTCTCAATACGAAGCCTGTTTAATCAGAACCACTTGGGACTATCAAGAGCGATTTGAAGAGTTTATACAATGGTTAGACACTGTTTCACAACAAACGACACTTCTGAATTCCAAAGCAGTAATGTTATGGAATAGCCACAAGAGTTATCTAAAAGATTTAGAAACCGCAGGAATAACCATCGCCCCTTCTCATTGGTTAATGGGCGGTGGAGAATATGGTGTTCAAAGCATAATGCAGCAGCGTGGCTGGACGGAAGGCTTTATTAAGCCTCTAATTGGCGCTAATGCTAGAGAATGCTGTCGTTTTGCAGTAACTGCCGAGGGTATATCCCAAGCGCAAGCGCATATCGATAGGTTGACTCCAAATGAAGATTTGGTCTTGCAGCCTTACTTAAAAAGTGTAGAAGAGTTTGGCGAAACTTCAGGTATATTTTTCGCAGGTGAGTTCAGCCATGGCACGCGAAAAGTACCGGTAAAGGGAGATTTTAGAGTGCAAGATGACTATGGGGCAAAAGATTATCCCTATCAGTTAAACGATCAAGAGTTAAAGCTAGCGAAGCAAGCTTTAACTTGGGTAAATGAAAAGTTTGGTGCCTTACTGTATGCTCGATTAGATTTTCTACACGGGGAAGATGGTGAAGTTTATCTGAATGAGATGGAATTAATTGAACCTTCCTTGTTTTTTAGGCATGGTGGTCAACAAAGTTGTAAGGTATTAACAGAAAAATTATTACAAAGATTGTCGAATTAGGAGACGTCATGAAAAAAATTATTTATGTATTATTGTTAGTTGCCATTCTAGTGGGCGGTTTTTATTTTTTATCGGATGTGTTTAATAAAACTAAGACGGTAACAGAAGAAGTTACTGAACAAAAAAGCACTAAAGTCGAAGAAAGCACTGATAAAAAAATGGCCAGCCAGGCTAGTGATGCTGAAAGCCAGTTAGCCTACACTCCGGCAATCTGGAAAATTGAACATAAAGGCAAAACTTCTTATTTGTTCGGTTCAATTCATGTGGGTGAAAAAAATATGTACCCTCTACCAGAAAATGTAATGCAGGCGTTTTCTGAAACAGAAGTGTTGGCAGTTGAAGCGAACATTGCCAATGTAAATCAAATGGAAATGGCTCGAATGGTTCAAGAGATGGCAATGGATCTGGAAAACCCGTTACCAACAGTGCTATCTGAAAGAACGCGTGAGCAGTATGAAATTTTTTGTAAAAAGCAAAGCTCAACCTGCAACATGGTAAAAATATTTGAACCTTGGATGGCGGCTATGACCATTGAAGCGATGAGCGTTATTCAATTGGGTTATTCCGAAGATTTAGGGATCGATAAGTTTTTTATTAACGGTTCGAAAGAAAAAGAAATTGTTGAATTAGAGTCTTTGGAAGGTCAATTGAAATTATTAGATGGTATGCCAAAAGAACTACAAGATTATATGGTGCTTGGCGCTGTGACCAAAGATGCTAATGATTTTAAGGACTTAATGAAATCTTGGAAAACAGGTCAAATGGAACAAGTGATGGCGCAGGCTGAAGCTGACTCAAAGGCAATGGGTATTCCAGAAGATGTAATGAATGAGTTTAATGATCTCTTCTTATATAAGCGTAACAAGGTGATGGCTGATGGCATCGCTGCTCAAATGGAGCAAGGGAAGTCTGTATTTGCAGTGGTGGGCGCAGCCCACTACGCTGGAAAAAATAGCGTACAAGAATATTTAGAAGAAAAAGGTTTTACTATCGAAAGATTATAAAATATCAACCTATAAAAAAGCCCTAATTATCAGGGCTTTTTTTTGTACCTATTTTCGATACACTAACGCATCGTAACAAACTCTTCTGCCGAAGTAGGATGTATTGCTACGGTGTTATCAAAGTCAGCTTTGGTCGCTCCCATTTTTAAAGCTACTGCGAATCCTTGCAATATTTCATCCATAGCAAATCCTATGCCATGAATACCGACAACTTTCTCCTCATCACCAATACAAACTAATTTCATTTTAGTCGCCTCGCGGTGCTGGGTTAAAGCTGAGTACATGGCTGTGAAAGATGAGGTATAGACTTTGACTTTAGCATCACCGTATTCATCAATGGCTTGTTGCTCCGTTAAACCAACGGTTCCAATTGGAGGGTGGCTGAAAACTACGGTAGCGACGTTACTATAATCCAGGTGTTCGTCAGCTTTACCATTAAATAAACGCTCAGAAAGACGTCGGCCAGCCGCCACAGCTAC
The DNA here is from genome assembly GCA_947498625.1 of uncultured Kangiella sp. Taxonomy (GTDB): domain Bacteria; phylum Pseudomonadota; class Gammaproteobacteria; order Enterobacterales; family Kangiellaceae; genus Kangiella. The sequence continues at coordinate 293,302 of CANMKR010000001.1, forward strand.
AGGAGTAAGGGCTAAGCGACCTGTGTTATCACCGATGGCGTAGATGCCGGAAACATTGGTGTTTTGATATTTATCAGTGATAACAAAATTATTCTGCTCAAGTGCCACATCAGTATTTTCTAGGCCAATATTAGAATTAGCTGCCTTGCGTCCTACTGCCCAAACGACTTGTTCGACTGGGCCAATGCTTTTGCCATTTTCCAGATGAATGATAAGTTTACCATCAGCATCTTTGTTGATCGATTTTGGAATGCTTTGGGTATGCAGTGTCGGACCGGATTCGGCCATAATCTCAACTAAAGTATCAGAGATTAACTCATCGAATTCACGCAAAGGTTTATGCTTACGAACAATTAAGTCAGTTTTTGTGCCAAGCGCGTGGAATACCCCGGCAATCTCAACCGCAATATAACCGGCACCAATGACGGCCACACTCTCGGGTTGTTTAGTCAGTTCAAAAAAGCCATCGGAGTCAATTCCGTATTCTGCACCAGGGATTTGCGGGATAAAGGGATAGCCGCCGGTGGCAATAACCATATGGTCAGCAGTATATTGCTTGCCATCTACTTCAAGGGTTTTATTGTCAACAAAACGCGCGAAGCCTTTGATCACGTCAACTTTATTGTTGGATAACACACGATCATAACTTTGGTGAATTCGTGAAATATAGGCTTGGCGAGAATCGACTAATGTTTGCCAATCAAACTGCATATCTTTATAGCTGAATCCATAATCTGCAGAATATTTGAAGGCTTCAGCTATCTGTGCGCCGTACCACATAGCTTTTTTTGGGACACAGCCAACATTGACACAAGTCCCGCCCAGATCCTTTGCTTCAATGATGGCGCATTTTGCTCCATGCATGGCAGCACGGTTGGCGCTAGCGATGCCACCACTGCCACCGCCAATGGCGATAAAATCATAATGTTTGGTCATAACATTTTCTCGTGTTAAATCAATGAGGTTTATTATACGTATTTAACTGCTTTTAGCGTTAAAATGTTACAAAATGGACTGAAAATCGTTATGATTGAGCATATTTTTTTCATAGAGCATTTATGAGCATAAAAATACCAGATTTTTCGAAAGCTAATATATTAGTGATTGGCGATATCATGCTCGATCGGTATTGGTATGGTGATACCTCGCGAATTTCTCCGGAATCACCAGTTCCTGTGGTTAACGTAGCTGACGCTGAAGACAGAGCTGGCGGGGCTGCAAATGTTGCCATTAATATTGCAAGTTTAGGCGCGCAAGTAACTTTATGTGGTATTACCGGCGATGATCCAGAAGCCGACGGCTTAGCAAGTATTTTGAAAACTAATAATGTAACTTGTGTTTTTGAGCGCCGTAATCATCAAACCACCATTACAAAGCTTCGAGTGATCAGTCGTAATCAACAATTAATCCGCTTAGACTTTGAAAAAGACTTTTCCTTAACTAGCCCGCTAAATCTAGAGCAAACAACCCTAAGTTTTTCTGACTATGATGCACTGGTGTTATCGGACTACAATAAAGGCACTTTAGCTCAGGTTGAAAAAATTATTGCCAAGGCTAATTCAGAAAAATTACCAATAATTGTTGATCCTAAAGGGAGCGACTTTAGTAAATATAAAGGTGCTACTTTACTGACTCCGAATCAATCAGAGTTTGAAGCTATTGTCGGTAAAGTTGTTAATGATCAGGATTTAGTGCTAAAAGCTGAAAATTTAAAGCGCGACTTGGATCTGGCTGCGTTGTTAGTAACCAGAAGTGAAAAAGGAATGGCCTTGGTTGAAACAGATAAGCCAGCCTACTTTCAACCAACACAAGCAAGAGAAATCTCCGATGTTACGGGTGCCGGAGATACAGTCATAGCAACATTAGCTGCAACGTATGCTTGCAGTAAAGATTTCGTATTAGCTAGTAAGTTAGCAAATCAAGCTGCAGGTATTGTTGTCAGTAAGCTGGGAACGGCAACTACCAATACTCAAGAGTTAGAGCGTTCCTTTGCGCTGGAATATGCACCTGAGCAAGGTGTCGTAGATGAGCAACAATTATTAGCCTTGATCGAAAATGCTAAGTCTTTAAACGAAACCATTGTTATGACCAATGGTTGCTTTGATATTTTACATCCTGGCCACGTAGCTTATTTAAGAGAGGCGGCGAGTTTAGGGGATAGATTAATAGTAGCAGTTAATAGTGATGATTCTGTTAAGCGATTAAAAGGCGATGCAAGACCGATTAATCCCGCAAGCCATAGAATGGAAATGTTGGCCTCTTTAAATGGGGTAGATTGGGTGGTTGAATTTACAGAAGACACACCGCAAAGAATAATTGCCGAATGCTTGCCTGACGTTTTAGTTAAAGGTGGAGACTATCAAGCTCATGAGATCGCTGGTTATCAAGAAGTTACCGGTAATGGCGGGAAAGTGCAGATTCTTCAATTCAAAGATGGTTATTCGACCACTAATATTATTAATAAAATAAAGGCTTAACCTTGAAAGTCGCATTTTATGTTATGCATAATTATTACTGGCCGCATTTTGAACCAGTAATTAATGAGTTAGTCAGTAGAAATTGTGCTGTTATTGTTGGCTTCTCTCAACAGCCTAGCGATCAGTTTATTGCAAAGCTAGAGAGCTATCAGGGATTGCAGTATAAGGTATCTAAAGACTATAGCATGGGTCAATGGTATCAATACTTTAATCAGTTTAATCTTCAATGGCTTTTTTTTGGCAATGCCACTTCGACTTTAGAAGGACTGGATAAAAATACTAAAACTGCATTAATTCAGCATGGAATTGGCCCTAAATCTGTTTACTACACAGTTTCAGATTCACCAATTAAATATCGGTTCGTTGAAAGTGAACATCGGCTAAATAAATTAAAAGAGATGTTTCCGAGTAAAGTATTTATTCTAAGTGGTTATAGCAAATTAGATCCATTAGTTAATGGCGAAATATCAGCAAAGCTAGTATCAAGTTTTGCTGCTAATAAACAAACCATACTTTATGCACCTACTTTCTATCCTAGCACTGTCGATAATATGCCCGATGATTGGCCTGAGCAATTTGCAGATTACAATATTTTAGTTAAACCTCATGGCTTTTCTTATAGTAAAAAAAAATACCAGTCACATCGAGATAAGTTTCAAAAGTGGCAACAATATGAAAATGTTTATGTGGCACCTGCTGAAGATCAAGACTTATTACCTTATATGTTAAGCGCAGACTTAATGATGAGCGAATATTCATCTGCACTCTTTGAATTTGCTGCGATTAACAAACCAGTATTAATTTGCGAATTTGTAAAACTAAGATGGTCGTATCGAGGTATTTTCAGTTACAGAATAAAAGCCAGAGTAGATTCAGAGTTCGAGCGATATAAAAGCATTGGGACGAAAGTTCCTAATTTTTTGAGTTTATTGGAAATGACACAATCATCGTTTAATAAAGATCAAAATGATAACGAAAATAGAAAGCAACTTATTAATGAAATCGCAGGCGTTGTTGATGGTAAAGCTTCTCAGCGCATCGTCGATTATCTTTATGGAGAAACAGAATGCGCGTAGTTACTTTTGGCACTTTTGATGTGTTTCATGTAGGCCATGTAAGCATATTAGAAAGAGCCCGTTCACTGGGTACTGAGTTATATGTTGGGGTTTCTTCAGACGAGCTTAACTTTTCAAAAAAAGACCGCTATCCAATCTATTCCGAAGAAGATCGAATGCATATTGTAAGCGCTCTAAAAAGTGTCGATTTTGTGTTTTTAGAACAGTCACTGGAGTTGAAAAGAGAATATCTTTTGCAGTATAAAGCCGATGCGTTAGTCATGGGTGATGATTGGCAAGGCAAATTTGATGAATTTGATGATATTTGCAAAGTAATCTATTTACCCAGAACACCATCGGTATCAACCACAGAAATTATCGAAGTCGTAAAACACGTAACTGTAAAAAGTAGTTAAGTATGAATCAATTATTGAATCTTAAAACATTACCACCATTTTCGGATATTAAACCATCTCATATGCAGCAAGCTATCAAGACGATTATTGATGAAAGCCGTGTTGCGATTAATGAATTAGTTAAAAAGCAAAGTAAAGAAACTATTAGCTGGGAATCTTTTATAGTTCCGATGGAAGCTATCAGTGATCGTTTAGATCGAGCTTGGTCACCGATTAGCCATATGAATGCGGTGGTCAATAGCGATGAAATTCGTGAGGCCTACAATGCTTGTTTGCCACTGCTGTCAGAATACGGCACTGAAATGGGTCAGCATCAAGGCTTATTCAGTGTGATTCAAACGTTGAACGATCAGGCAAAAGAATTAGGGTTAGATAAAGTACAGCAGAAAATATTACAAGACGACTTGCGCGACTTTAAACTATCGGGTGTTTCCTTATCGGACGAGAAGAAAGAGCAGTATGGCAAATTGCAACTTAGGATGTCTGAGTTAACTTCTAAATTTGATCAGAACCTATTGGATTCTACTATGAGTTGGCATAAAGATTTAGCCAGCGCTGATGAGCTTGCCGGCTTACCAGAGTCTGCAATAGCAGCGGCAAAACAAACAGCCGAAAATAATAAGGTCGATGGCTATCGTCTTACGCTTGATTATCCTTCTTATTTACCTGTAATGATGCATGCTGATAACCGTGAATTAAGAGAAGAGGTTTATACCGCCTTTTGTACCCGCGCATCTGATCAGGGCCCGCATGATGCGCAATATAATAATTCAGAATTAATGCCTGAGATTTTAGAGTTAAGACAGCAGCTAGCACAGCTATTAGATTTTAATTCTTATGCGGATTTATCTTTGGCTACTAAAATGGCCAATACGTCTGAGGAAGTGTTTAGTTTTCTTGTAGATCTAGCGCGAAAATCTAAAACTCAAGCTGAATCAGAAATGCAGGAACTGCAAGCCTTTGCACAAAAAGAATATGGGGTTGATGAGCTAAAGGCATGGGATCTTGCTTATTACAGTGAAAAACTTAAAAAGGAAAAATATAACATCTCTCAAGAAGAGCTGCGCCCTTGGTTTCCTGAAGATAAAGTTATTGAAGGAATGTTTGAGATCACATCACAATTATTCGCTATAAGTTTTAAAGAGCGTGAAGATATAAACACTTGGCATCAAGATGTTCGCTTCTATGATGTCCTTGATCAAAATAATCAGCATATTGCTAGTTTTTATTTAGATTTATATGCTAGAAAAAATAAGCGGGGCGGTGCTTGGATGGCCGATTGCATTGGCCGTAGAATTAACCAAGGCAGTGTCCAAATACCAGTAGCCTTCTTGACCTGTAACTTTAATGGCCCAGTAGGTGATCAACCTGCACTCTTCACCCATGAGGAGGTCACTACCCTCTTCCATGAATTCGGTCATGGTTTACATCATATGTTGACCACTATTGATTACGCTTCGGTTGCTGGAATTAATGGCGTAGCCTGGGATGCAGTGGAATTACCGAGTCAGTTTTTAGAAAATTTTTGTTGGGTTGAAGAAGGCCTAAACAAAATTGCTCGTCATTATCAAACGGATGAAAAGCTACCTAAAGAAATGTTGGCAAAGCTTCTGGCAGCAAAAAATTTCCAGTCGGCTATGCAAATGCTTAGACAAATAGAGTTCGCTTTATTTGATTTTAGGATTCACGATGGATTTAAGGGCAAAACTGCTGCTGATATTCAGCAAGTGCTGGATGAAGTTAGAAGTGAAGTTGCAGTAGTACAAACCCCGGCTTTTAATCGTTTTCAAAATGGCTTTAGCCATATTTTTGCAGGCGGTTATGCAGCCGGTTACTATTCTTATAAGTGGGCTGAGGTTTTGTCAGCGGATGCTTTTGCGCGGTTTGAAGAAGAAGGTATTTTTGAGCCTAAGGTGGGCAAAGATTTCTTAGAGGCTATTTTACAAAAAGGTGGCTCGGAAGAGCCGGCAGACTTGTTTAGAGATTTTAGAGGGCGGGAGCCGTCGATTGAGCCTTTGTTAAAACATTCGGGAATTCAATAAAAAAGGCGCTTATGCGCCTTTTTTAAATAACCAAAGTGAGTTATTTAGCTTTGGTTACACCTTCAACATCATACCAAGGAGTTGGGTTGATTGGGCAGCGATAGCGGAAGCCGTCGTCGGTAATTTCTACTCTTGAGATACGGGTTTGGTTTGGATCTAATGGGAATTTGTCCAATTGCTCGCGAGTCTTATAGTTTTGAATTTGGAAGCCTACCACTTTGTTGGTTTTATTGGTCACAACAAACTCGTATGTACCGGCTTTTAAGCTAGCTAAGGTTTCCTTAGCATCAAAATAACCACCATACTGATCGAGGTGGATTCGTGTCACACCATTTTCGTCCCTAGTGGGTAAGTCTGCTAAAGCAGGTGTAGTTACTGCCAATCCTGTGATAAAAGTAACAAGGGTTAAAAAAGTTTTGAGGGTTTTCATAATTTTCTCCGATAGGTTGTATTTACGAGATTAATTATAAGGATAAAAATGTACTAATTAGCGCATTTAGTCTATATTAATTGTTCATTCGTATTAAATTATAGAAATATGGACACTATTGGAAAAATAATGACCTCGATGCACTTTGATGCCAATATTTACCTACATTCGCAGTTTTGCTCACCCTGGGGCATGAAATCCGATAATCCTGGATTAGGTTCATTCCATGTAATCGCCTATGGAAACTGTTTGATTAAAATAGAGGGCAAGCCAGAATTAGTCTTGAATGCTGGCGATTTAGTATTTTTCCCAAGAAATACGCCACACCGTATTCAAAACCAAACCCATGCAGATGATCAGTTTACGACTTTAATCTGCGGCAGTTATGATTTTGGTGAAAAGCAGAACCCGTTGTTAGGTTATTTGCCTGATCTTATTCATGTCTCGGCTAACGAAATTAGCAAGCTGCCATGGTTTGAATCCCTATTTCGACAGATAGTTAATGAAGCTGAGTCAGGAACTGATGGCAAAAGCTTGATTCTAGATAAGCTGGCAGAAATATTATTTATTTATGTTTTACGCTATTTTGTGCAACACAAGCCCAATGAAAAAGGTTTACTTGCAGCTCTGTCGGATAAACAATTAAGCTTAGCTTTAGCGGCCTTTCACTCCGATATAGGTAAGGCTTGGACGGTAGAATCCTTAGCGGAGAAAGCCAATATGTCGCGCTCGGCTTTCTCCAATTATTTTTCAGAGTTGGTGCAGTTAACGCCAATGCACTATGTAAAGCAGTGGCGAATGCAAAGTGCCTATAATGCCTTGCGAGCGACTAAAGATTCAATTCTTTCGATAGCTTTGGATCATGGCTATCAGTCAGAGGCAGCTTTTAGTAAAGTCTTTAAGAAACAATTTTCCATAACTCCAGGTAAAGCGCGCAGGCAACAATTATGAGCCAGCAAAAAACTATCCTTGCCATCGACAATGGCACCCAATCAATTCGTGCAATACTGTTCGATTTGCAAGGGAATATTATTGCTAAGTCACAAGTACCATTGCTTAATGCCTATTTCTCTGAGCAGCCAGATTGGTGTGAGCAACATCCAACTTTCTTTTGGGACTCATTGTGTCGTGCTTGTAATGAGTTGTGGAAAAAACCTGAGGTGGTTAAGGATTCAATACAGGCGGTTGCCATAACGACTATGCGTAATACGGCGGTGAATCTGAATAAGCAGGGTAACCCTCTAAGGCCTGCTATTATTTGGACAGATAAGCGTAAGACAAAATCGATTGAGTCTATAAAAGGATTTTGGAAGTATGCCTTTAAATTCGCTGGTGTTGAAGACACCATCAAGAATTTTCAACAGAGTTGCCAAGCGGCATGGATTGCAGAGAATCAGCCAGAGATTTGGGACAGCACCGATAAATTTTTATTACTCTCAGGTTATTTGAATTATAAATTAACCGGCGAGTATAAAGACTCGTTAGCATCTCAAGTCGGCTATATCCCTTTTGATTACAAAAGACATCAATGGGCAAAAAATAATGATTGGAAGTGGCAGGTGGCACCGTTAAAAAAAACGATGCTAACTGAGCTAGTAAAACCTGGCGATAAAATTGGAACGGTGAATCAAGAGGCATCGTTGCTGACTGGGATCCCGGAAGGAGTTTCAGTGATTGCGGCGGGAGCAGATAAATCTTCTGAGGTTTTAGGCTCAGGGTGTATTGAAAATAATCAGGCTTGTATAAGCTATGGTACTACCGCAACGATCAATGTAACCAGCGAAAAATACTTGGAGCCGATAGCTTTTGTGCCACCTTATCCATCTAATGTCGCTGATGCATTTACTATCGAATATCAAATTTATCGCGGTTACTGGATGGTCTCTTGGTTTACTGAACAATTCGGAAAAGTTGAAAGAGATTTATCGTCAGAATTGGGTATCTCAGCGGAGCAACTTTTGGATAAATCTATCACTGATATTGCGCCGGGTTCGGATGGTCTGATGCTGCAACCTTACTGGTCGCCAGGAGTGAAAATTCCAGGGCCTGAAGCTCGTGGGGCAATTATAGGTTTTAGTGATGTTCACACCAGAGCACATGTCTATAGAGCGATTTTAGAAGGCATTGCTTATGGCTTAAGAGAAGGTAAAGAAGCTATAGAGAGAAAAACAAAAAAGCCAATGGAGAAATTGATAGTGTCAGGTGGTGGTTCGCAAAGCGATGTTGCTATGCAAATAACGGCGGATATTTTTAATATGCCAGCCATTCGTCCTCATACTTATGAAACGTCTGCGTTGGGAGCTGCAATTAATGCTGCCATAGGGATTGGAGCTTATGCTGACTATCAAGAAGCGGTAACAGCCATGTGTCGACAGGGAGAGGAATTTACCCCGATTGCCGAGAATGTAAAGATCTACGAGCAGCTTTATCAATCAGGTTACAAAAAGCTGTATCAACAGTTAAAGCCTATTTATCAGAAATTTCACGAGTTATTTAATTGAATAAATAAAGAATAAAAAAAGCCGCACAAATGTGCGGCTTCAGCGCCAAGGTGTTCTATAACTTGTATGGGGGTGACAAGCATGGTAATTCAATTACCTAACGAACACGACAGGGAGTGATCAGGCGCTTAAACTTTCAATATAATCTTTTAAACAGGCTCCAGCCTCATCAAAAGCAGTATCATTCATATAACATTTACATTGACCAATAATGCCTTCCATTGCTGCAATTAAGAACCGAGCAACGTTATTGGGGTTAACATCTTGTCGAATTAAACCGTTGGCTTGACCACGTTCAAATGCAGCAGTCAAAGCGTCATGCCATAGCTGCCAAATAGCAGTAATTCGAACCCTAAATGATTCGTCCAAAGGCGACATTTCTTGAGTCAAATTATTAAGAGGGCAACCTGTATGCAATTCCGTCATGTTGATTTCTTCACGCGCGACAGTCAGCATTTCAATCAAATCTTTAACGGGGTCATTAAACTGCTTTAGTGGTTCTACCCACTTATCAAGAATCCAAGGTTTTAAAACTTCATCAATAACAGCATGGCCTAATGCTTGTTTGCTACTAAAGTGATGATAAAAAGCCCCTTTAGTTAAGGCAGTCATTTTTAACACCTGATCAACGCGAAGCCCTTGATATCCTTTTAAAAGAATTTCTTCAAAGGCCACATCAAGAATACGTTGGCGAGTTAAATCAGGATTACGTAATGCAGTGGCAGACATTAGCGGGCTCTTTTTAGACTACTTTTATTGAAGTCCTTATCGCTTAAGCCAACGTTGAACTTGTACTCGTCCCACTCGATGATAGTGCTTTTGCCAGTTTGAACATTGTTCATTACTTGGCGATGGGCACGCCAGAATTTATCCAAGTATTGTTTGTAATCTGAAAAAGTCATGACTTTTAACAGTTCTTCTTGTTTATCAAAATACTCAATTTTACGAACTCTGTAGTGTTCTTGATCGATATGCGAAATCGATTTACTGTAGCCAGAATTGTTGTATTGTGGATAAAGCTCAATCACGAAAACTTTATCACCATCAATTTCATCTTCACGCAGAAATTTATAGTTAAACTTCTCGACTTCAAATGAGGTTAAATCTTCGTTAGCAAACTCACTGCCCATCCAAGGCCCTGATTTGTTCGACGAAGAAATGCGCTTTACACGTTTAAGCGCAGGCAAAAATAACCATTGGTCATCATTACCTTGTATATGGGTATGTGATAAAAAAGCAGTGCCTTTAACATCGCGTGGCTCATCAAAAATACTTAAGCCCATATCGCCATCATCTAGAACCTCTAAACTTTTGGAGCGAACTTTGCGAATAGTTTCGCGGCCAGCTTTATTGCGTAATGTCATGGTCATGCTGGCTTCGCTATCGCCCCAGCCGGCATTGCGTGCTTTGGTTTCTTTTGCAATGGCTAAACCTTTTTCTTCAGGAGTTTCAGCAGAAACTGCAGTTGCAAAAATAACCGCTAAAGAAAAAGAAGCTGTTAATAGTAATGTTGAAGGTTTAATCATTATATTCTCCGATTAGACTTCGTTAGTCTGCTTACGTTTTTTCGAAAGCATCAATAAAGGTGGTAATAATAAGAAATCAATTATCAAAGCCGCGGCTAAGGTAATTGCAGTCATGATGCCCATTTCAGCATTCATCACATAATGCGACATGCCTAGAACCAAGAATCCTAAAACTAAAACAATGGTCGTAACGGTTAATGCCATACCGACTGTTTGGAAGGCATAGCGTACCGCTTCTGGCGGTTGCATCCCTTTTTCACGATAAGCGCGCAGATACTTGCTTAAAAAATGCACCGTATCATCAACGACAATACCAAGCGTCATGCCCATGACCACTGATAGCCCCATACCTACTTGACCTTTAAAGATGCCCCAGATACCAAAGGCAACGGCCATAGGTATAATATTGGGGATGAGACTTAAAAAACCAAGTCGGACGGACTTCAAGGCAATACCCAAAATGATGGATATGAGTATCAAGGCTATCGCAGTACCTTTGATCATGGAGTAAATATTTCTTTGCCCTACGTGCGAGAACATAATCGCAGGACTTGAAGCAGAGATAGAATAACTTGGCGCATTGGTCACAAACCAATTGGCAAACTTTTCTTCTAAAGCAATCACCTCTTTACTAGAAATATTTTTTAACGCCAATTGAATTCGGGTAGAAGATTTTTCACCGTTCAATTGATTATTTAAATCCATACCGCGAGGCAAAGAAGTTTCATACATCAAGGTGTACTGAGCGGTTAATTCGCGTAAACGCGTATCCAGTTCAATACCCTCTTCATCCGGTTCGAGTAAGACAGCATTACATTCGGCTTTAAGCGATTGCTTTGGTAACTGATAGCAATTTTGCTTATCGCCATTCATGCTTTTATTCAAACGCTTCATGACATCGCCATAGGATTGCACGTGCAATACCGCATCTTGTTCTTTGGCAAAATTAGCAAAGTCTTCAATCGTATCTAAGAATTTTGATTCATGAATGCCGTCTTGCTGGCCCGATTTCACGCTATAGAACATAACGTATAAACCGGTCAAATTATCCGCGGTGTAATCTGAATCAGCCCTGAAATCGATGGTTTCATCAAAATATTTTACAAACTCATCATTCAGATCATTCTTCGGTAAGAAGGCGATGATAACGATACTTAATACCGCCATTGCTGGTAATAAAAGTTTGCGTTTAGTGATGACAAAGTCTGCCAGTGTATCCATCATTTTAGACTCGGTAGCACTACTAGCTTTTGCTTTGACAGGAAGTATTAACATCAATGCTGGCAAGAAAGTTACCGATAAGAAAAATGCCCAAGCAACGCCAATTGAAACCACATTACCCAAATCTCTTAGTGGCGGAACTTCACTAAAGTTCATGGTTAAGAAGCCAATGATAGTGGTGATACTGGTTAAGAAGATTGGCATCATATTGATACGAATGGATTCAACCATCGCATCATTTTTACTCATGCCGCGGCGCATGTTTTGCAAAAAAGTCACCAACAGATGAACCGAATCGGCAACCGCCATAGTGGCGACAATCGTTGGCACTGAGAAAACTGGGCCGGTCATGTATATACCTAACCAGCCAGCTCCGCCCATGGATGCAACAATGGATAAAATAATTACGAATACACTAGCAATGGTACCGCCAACGCTTCTCAGCATAAAGAACAGCGCTAATGGAATCACCAGCAATAACATTAATGGCGTTAGCGTCATCATGTCATTTAAGCCGGTTTCTGCGAAAGCGTTATTCATCATAATAACGCCGGTCATACGAACTTCGATATTGGGATCGCGTGCTTCGATTTGTTGCTTTAAATCACGAACGTACTGAGTGATTTTGGGCACTGCAGCCATAACTTCGGCTTGTTTATCCAGTTTAGCCTGGCCTTCTAGCCCTTCTACGTCGGGATCCGATGGCGGTTGAACGGTAATATTGACCGCAGTAACAGTTTTCTCGGGATTGATTAAACGGCGCTTAAGTTGCGGCTCATTAAGGATAATCTCAGAAAGCTGCGAGATTTGCTGCTCGGTTAGGCCGTCAATCATCGATTCGGTGACGGCATCATGCTCACACTCACTGTCCATATCTGCAGATTTGTCCGGAATACACAAGAGTGCGCCGACCAACATATAGTCTTCATCATCTGGGCTTACCCAGGTATGCTGATAGTTGGTTACTGAATCAACGCGAGTTGCGTAAGGTGCTTTCCAGCCTTCTTCTGTGATCCAATGAATGGTTTTAAGTGTTTGTTTAGTAAAAACTTTTCCATCTTTTGGCGTTAAGACAAACATCACATTATCGGCTTTGTCATAGGTATCTTGGATATCTTCAAACGCCAACATCTGCGGATTATCTTTAGAGAAGAAAACACGGTAATCAGTCTTAATTTCTAAGAATGAAGCACCAAAAGCCGCTAAGAAGCTTATAGCAATGGAAAGAAATAGCACCAGCCATTTGTTATTAACGACAAATTGGCCGAATTTTACGGTTTTAGTATCATTATTTTGCTGAACACTGTTCATTGAAAATCCTTCTTACAGACTAATCAGTCTGTGCTGAAACAAAAAATTTTTCTGAGTTAGGTATTAAATAACAAACTAGTTGGTCTGTCAAACCAGTTGGTCTGTAAATGCGTAATAATACTAACATTCGCAAGTTGATCTTTTGTGAATAGCGCTTGGGAATATTGAAATTGCTTGGTTTCTATAAAAATTGCTTTATCCTGATCGCCATTCTAAAAACTTCAGAACTTCGAGATTCCTTATGTCTCAGGCGCTTAAAGCAACGCAACATTGGTTACAAGAAACGGTTATTGGCTTTAATTTTTGTCCTTTCGCAAAAAAAGAACTGGTGAAAAAGACCATAGATTATCGAGTGACCCAAACTAGCTCACAAGAAGATGCCCTCTATGAATTGCTGGATGTGTTTACCTTTATGGATGAAAATCCAGAAGCAGAAACCAGTTTATTGATATTCGAACAAGGATTTCGGCGCTTCGATGAATACTTGGATTTGCTTGAATTAGCTAATGGTTTATTAGAAAAAGAGGATTATGAAGGAATCTATCAAATCGCCAGTTTTCACCCAATTTACATATTTGATGGGGTGGATGAGGATGACCCCAGTAATTATACCAATCGTTCTCCCTTTCCAATATTGCATATATTGCGAGAGGAAAGTTTAGAGCGAGCACTTGCTAACATTGATGATCCTGAAGCAATTCCTGAACGAAATATTAAATTGGCGCAGGAGCTAGGGCGTGATGTTTTTGAAAAAATTTTGGAAAACAGCTTCCATCAATCCAGCAACGACTGAACTCTTTGTTTGAGAATAGGCAATAGCGTTTCTTCAAACCATGGGTTGTTTTTCAGCCACCGATTATTTCGCGGGCTTGGATGCGGTAAAGGAATATGCGACGGTAAATAGCTAGGCCAGTCATTAACTATATTAGTTAAGGTCTGTTGTTTGCTGGGTTTTAAATGCCAGTCCATGGCATAGCGACCAATAATTAATGAGAGCTCGAGTTTCGGCAGAGAAGCTAGCAGTTGTTGATGCCAAGTTTCAGCGCAAATGGCTCTTGGAGGCAAGTCGCCGTTCTTACCAGTGCCCGGAAAACAAAAGCCCATAGGAATTATTGCGATTTTTTCCGCATTGTAAAAAACCTCTCGATCTATGCCCATCCAATCTCTTAAGCGTTGACCGCTCGGATCGTCAAATGGAATACCTTTATAATGCGTAATTCGACCAGGAGCTTGACCTGCAATCAAGATTTTAGCATTAGCGCTATATTGCAAAATGGGCTTAGGCCCAAGCGGTAAGTCTTGGCAAAGCGCGCAGCTCCTTACTTTTTCGATAAGGTTAGTCATAGAATATTAATTTAACTTAATTGTTTTAGAACTGCTTGTGCAACAGCTTCCGAAGATGCGGGATTTTGTCCTGTGATCAATAAACCATCAACCACACAATGTGGGTGCCAATCCTCGGCTTTAGAATAGTGGCCACCATTTTGTGTAATCATATCTTCAACTAAAAAAGGAACAATATTGGTCAGTTGTACAGCATCTTCTTCAGTGTTAGAAAACCCAGTGACGGCTTTGCCTTTTATCAATGGCTCTCCTGACGAGCTCTTGGTGTGCTTAAATACTGCAGGAGCATGGCATACCGCAGAAACGATTTTTCCAGCCTGATAAGCCGCTTCTATGAGTGCAATCGAATCTTGATCTTGAGCTAAATCCCAAAGTGGTCCATGGCCGCCGGGATAGAAGACTGCATCGAAATCATTAATATTTATTTCAGAAAGTTTATGGGTATTTGTCAGCTGATGTTGAGCATTATCATCAGAACCAAATCGAATCGTGGCGTCGGTTTGCGAGTCGGCTTCATTACTTTTTGGATCAAGTGGCGGTTGTCCTCCTAGAGGAGAGGTAAGAGTTAAAGCTGCGCCTGCATCTTTGAAAACATAGTATGGAGCAGCGAACTCTTCCAACCAAAATCCGGTTTTATGGCCGGTATTACCCAGTTTATCGTGAGAAGTTAGTACCATTAAGATCTTCATTGCGGTCATTCCTAGAATTGTTTTTATAACCATTGAAACTAACAAAAGATGAATCAAATAAAAATGAAAATACTAAAAACAGAGTAAATCACTTAGAAGCGGGAGAAGATTGGTAGAATGATAAAGATAATCTATTTTATGTTTAGCATAAAATAAATGTTGCTTTTCATAAATTTCCGTTGTATTCTAAAAACATGAAGATACTAATCCACTTAGATATTGAGATGGCAAAAAACAAAATGTCACTCAAAGAGTTATCGCAAAATATTGGCATATCAATGACCAATTTGTCTTTACTGAAAAACGGTAAAGTTAAAGCGATTCGATTTTCAACCTTGGAAGCAATATGCAAAGAATTGAACTGCCAGCCTGGCGATATTCTTGAATATGTGACCGATGATAAAGATACAAATGGAGCAACCAATGAAGAATGATTATTTATTACCAGGAATTGCAGCGATTATAATCGCGGTGATTTTTCCAGCATTAATGATTTATGAGATCTTGGATTTTGGTGATGGCAACTGGAAAAGCTTGTTAGTTGGTGGGGGCGATTGGGGTTTTGAAGATGCTGTCTTCTTGGTTATGGGATTATTGTTAGTCTTTGTATTTTATAACTTTAAAAAGATTCTTAATGAACAACTTAACTTTAAAAGTCTAGACGTGCTGTTATGGGTATTAATTGGGCTAAGTGTTTTATTCCATATTGTGTTTTTAGGATTTGAAGCAATAATATCGGTAACGGATTTCAAAAATAGTGATGGATTGGGTATTGCGTTTGGAGGGATTACCTTATCAACATTGGTTGCCTTTGGGGTTGTCGATATTATTATCGGTATAATCATTTTGACCAATCATCAAAAGCTACCAACTATCTTAAAAGCTCTAGGCGTCATTTCCATTATTCAGGGCGTATTTGAAGTTAGCATTATTTTATTTTTCTTAGTCATTATTAGCTTCCCTATCTATATGCTGATATTAGCAGTGTATTTTTTAAGAAAGCTTGAAACAATAGAAGTGGTTTAAAATTAAATAATAAAGTTACTATTGGTCATTCCCGCGAAAGCGGGAATCGTTTTATCGATCTTTCAGCCTATATTCCTTTCTAGATCCTGTGATAGGACAATCAAAACAAAGCTTATAAGAGCTAAGTTGTAAATCAATATCCTCCTCCCTCGCATCGCCATATAGCCTATCGCCAATAATCGGCATACCAATGGAGGCTAAGTGCTTGCGGATTTGATGTTTACGCCCTGTTTCGATGTCGATTTCCAGTAAAGATAAATGTTTATCTTTATCGTAATTAATTAATGAAATATGACTAACCGCAGTTTTATCATCAATGGGTAAAGTGATTGTTTGATTGTTTTCGAAATGACCATTCACTAAAGCTTGATAAGACTTCTGGATACGCCGCTCAGCAAACAACTTAGAAAATTTGTGAGCGGTTTTTTTGTTATGAGCAATCAGCATTAAACCGTTTGCAGCTCTATCCAATCGATGTACCACAAATGCTTGGCGGTTAAAGTTAAAATGCTGCTCCACCAATCGCCCCATAGAGCAATGATCGCCCCACTTGGAACCTTGTGACCAGACACCATAAGGTTTATTCCAAATAGAGTAGTCGCCTTCGTCTGCGATCAAGATTGGTTGAGCGCTTATTTGCTCAAGAACTTTCGGGTTGAAATAAAGGTACAGCTGATTGCCTGCTTGTAGTTTGGCATTTTTACGACGAATGGGTCTGGCTTTAGAAGAGTCCTTTGTGGCAGTTAGCCAAACCGCGCCTTTAGCCATGGCATCTTTAAGCTTTTGCTTAGATAGGGAGCAGTGATTGGTCAGTATTTCTAATACCGATAAATTATTCTCAATATAGTCTTCGAGAATATCAATATGCAGCTCAATAATGTTATTCTTAGTATCAGAAACCATAATTAAAATTGTCGTGGCAAATCAATTCGCATTTTTCCAAACGGATGAATCCACTAAGCCGTCGCTTGACTGGTTAGAAGCTTTACCCGTGGTGAGGCATCAAGATCAATTGGCTGATTATCAAGGTTATTTCTCATATCAGCAAGTGAATGAGGAGTTGGCTTTAACATTTAGCGCTGAGTTAGATGGGAATATGGTGTCTATGTATGTGGATTTAATGACGGGACAGGTTGCTTATCGAAGACAGCATGGTGGTGGCCGTAAGCAGCATATCGCTAAGGCGTGTGGACTGAAAGCCAACTGGAATCCAAAAATATTAGATGCAACCGGCGGTTTAGGGCGTGATGCTGCTGAATTGAGGAACCTGGGTTGTGATTTGAGAATCATCGAGCGTTCGCCTTTTATTGCGAGCTTGTTGCAAGATGGAATAACGCGCGCATCACTAGATAGAGATAATAAACTCTTTAGCCAAGGCTTTGACTTGTATCATGGCCAATCAGATAAGCTGATAAAAGAACTATCCCAGTCTGAACAAGCAGATATTATCTATTTGGATCCCATGTTCCCGCCAAAGCAAAAAAGCGCGGCCGTGAAAAAAGAAATGCGCTTGGTAAAGTTGTTAGTCGGAGAAGATCCCGATGCAGATAATTTATTGCCAGTTGCATTAGCTCATGCCAAAAAAAGGGTGGTCGTAAAAAGACCCAGTTATGCACCTTATTTAAATGAACAAAAACCTAGTATGAGTATAGAAAGTAAAGGCAATAGGTTTGATGTTTATGTGAATAACTGACACTAAATTAGATGCACCAAAGTAATGCAAGCAACTAGTAAAAAGGGTTTTTGGTTGTACAATTTGTAAAAAGTATCAAATGTACAAAAGATGAAAATTATAGAAGATGATTTGCAAAGCAAAGAAATTCAGCAATTTCTATCAGCGCATATGGATGACATGAAGAGAGTATCGCCTCCAGAAAGTATCCATGCACTTGATATTGCTGAATTACTTAAAGATGACATGTCATTTTGGAGCCTATGGTTTGAAAATCAATTAGCAGGATGCGTAGCGTTAAAAGAGCTGGATTCTAAGCATGGAGAAATTAAATCAATGCGTACAGCTACGTATTTCAGAAAGAAAGGGGTAGCCACAGAGCTATTAACCTTTTTGATTGAAGAAGCAAAAGCAAGGCGGTATTCTTTATTGAGTCTAGAAACAGGGGCGATGGATTATTTTAAACCCGCAAGATTATTATATAGAAAGTTCGGTTTTGCTAATTGCCAACCTTTTGCAAATTATAAATTAGATCCGCATAGTGTTTTTATGAATAAAAAATTGGATAAATACGAATGTATAAAGCATCAGCATTACATATTTTGGTAAAAACTGAGCCAGAAGCTTTAGCTTTAAAAAAGAAGCTAGATGCTGGGGCAGACTTTTCTCAGTTGGCTAAGAAAAATTCTATCTGTCCTTCTAAAAAAAGTGGTGGTGATTTAGGAGAGTTTAAGCGCGGGGCTATGGTTAAGTCGTTCGATAATGCGGTGTTTAAAAAAGGCTCGGAGGATCAAAAATACATTGGTCCAGTTAAAACACGTTTCGGCTATCATTTAATAAAAGTGCTTTATAAAAGTTAGTTTTTAGCAGCGTAAATCCAAGCTTGTCTGCCGGATTTAAATTCGCCAAGAATTCGTTGGTATTCATCTACTTCGTAAGAGTCTGCTTGCGCCAATTCTTCAGAAGTTAATTCCAGAATAACGCCTTTGACTTGGTCATGGTGATTATCAGTGGCTACGATAATAGGATGAAACTGCTGTTTGCTGACACTAAGCACCTTAGGATCCGTTATTTCAACTTGCTCTAATCGATAACCTAATAGAATATCGGATTTACCTGAGATTTCTCGCCCAAATGTTTCCCGCTGGACCTGCTTGTGTTGCAAAGTTCCGTAGCTAAATAAAAATTCCCTTTTATGGTTCAATCTTGTCTACCCGATAAAGTTTATAAAGTAATTGACCGGCTTTCTTATCTTTTAAAAGATACCAATGATCCGGTATGGTCAGCTCTAAGCCTTGCTCCGTTTCTAAATAAATTAAGGTGTCTGGCTTTATCCAATCTACAGAGGATAAAAGATTTATCACCTCTTGTGCAATACCTTTCCGAAATGGTGGATCTAAGAATATTAGATCAAATTGATTTTGATTGGTTTTGATAAATTTTAAGGCGTCGCCTGTGACTAAACTGGAATCATGGGGCCTTAATAAATCGAGATTATTGGCTAGCTGCCTTGCGGCATGGTTGTTGAGTTCTACGAATTGCACCCAATCGGCGCCACGAGATAAGGCTTCTATACCAAGCGCACCTGAACCGGCGAATAAGTCTAAAACTTTGGCGTGGTGAATATCAGCCTGCAACCAGTTAAATAAGGTTTCTCGCACTCTATCGAGACTGGGTCTAAGCCCATCGACTTCGATAAAGTTAAGTTTGCGTCCTTTCCACTGACCGCCAATGACTCTGAATACTCCTTTTTTGGAGCGATCTGTGTTTTTATTCGAACTTCTACTCGAGCTAGCGTTCAAGCTCTTGTTGAGTTTTTGTCGATTGGCCATATTAACTAATGATTACTCTATTGGTGGCGCTACTTTTGCATCAGTAACGGCTTATAAAGCTGACGAAAATTGGTGGAAAATGATAGGATAGCGCCTTTATTGATTTTAACAAGTGGCCAATTGCTACTAATTAGGCGTTAAGCGTAAAAGAGAATCCATGAGCGAGAAGAAAAAAGGCGGCCTATTTGGGCTTTTCAAAAAAAAAGAGTCACCTAAAAAAGAAGAAATTCCAGCGATAGAAACTGTTGAAGAGCAAAGCCAAGATGAAGCAACAACAGAGTCTGATTTAACGTCTATTGAAGCAGAAGAAACAATCACTGACTTAGCGATTGAAGAGGCGATTGAAGAGACGACTGAAGTTGCTCAAGATATTTCTGATTTTACTGAAGCAAACACTATTGAGTCAGATGCTATTAAATCTGCGGTTACTGAAATAGAAGAAACTGCCCAAGAATCAGCACAAGAAAAGCCGAAAAAAGAAGGCTTTTTCTCAAGGTTAAAGTCAGGCCTTAGTAAAACCCGCACTCAGCTTACCAGCGGTATCGCTGATTTAGTTTTAGGTTCCAAACAAATCGATGATGATTTATTTGAAGAAATAGAAACCCAGTTGCTCATGGCGGATGTGGGTGTTGCGGCGACTCGCAAGATTATTGATGACTTAACGGATAAAGCCGGGCGTAAAGAACTCAAAGATCCTGCAGCATTGATGGAGCGCCTTCGTGAGCTATTGTCTGAGATAGTAGCGCCCTGCTCTAGTGCTTTGCAGATCAATAAAAAACCGTTTGTGATTTTAATGGTGGGTGTTAACGGTGTTGGTAAGACAACCACCATCGGAAAGCTAGCTAAAAAGTTCCAGAACGAAGGTAAGTCAGTAATGTTAGCAGCTGGTGATACTTTCCGTGCGGCAGCGGTCGAACAGTTACAAGTATGGGGCGAACGTAATAATGTCCATGTAACCGCTCAACATACCGGCGCTGATTCAGCATCGGTGGTGTTTGATGCTTTGCAGGCGGCCCAAGCACGCAATATTGATGTGTTAATTGCCGATACCGCTGGTCGCTTACACACCAAATCAAATCTGATGGACGAGCTAGAAAAAGTGGTTCGCGTAATGCAAAAACTCGATCCCGAAGCGCCGCATGAAACTATGTTGGTGGTAGACGCAGGAACTGGACAAAATGCACTGAGTCAGGCGGAACATTTTCACAAAGCTGTCGGTTTATCGGGAATTTCGATTACTAAGCTTGACGGGACTGCAAAGGGTGGAGTAGTTTTTGCGTTAGCCGATAAGTTATCGATACCGATCCGTTTTATTGGCGTTGGTGAGGGGATTGATGATTTGCGTCCTTTCGACAGCCAAGACTTTATTGAAGCGCTATTTTCAAAAGAATAGCCATTATACAATAATAACTAGAGTAAAATAATATAAATGATTGAATTTCATCAGGTTTTTAAGCGTTACGAAGGTGGTCATGAAGCTCTTAAAGGCGTCAGCTTCGCTTTAAAACACGGTGAAATGGCGTTTTTAACAGGGCATTCTGGTGCAGGCAAAAGTACTCTACTAAAGCTGATTGCTCTAATGGAGCGCCCTACTCGTGGCCAAGTTATTCTTGATGGTCAAAATATCTCGCAAGCCAAAGACCGACAAATCCCCTTTCATCGCCGCAAAATCGGCATGATCTTTCAAGATCATCGACTGCTTTATGATCGTAGTGTCTACGATAATGTAGCCTTACCTTTAGTCATTGCAGGTGTCGCCGATAGAGACATCCCAAAGCGGGTTCGAGCGGCATTAGACAAAGTCGGTTTGTTAACCAAAGAAAAGCAACTACCCATACAATTATCGGGCGGTGAGCAACAAAGAGTGGGTATCGCGCGCGCGGTGGTGAATAAGCCCCCTCTTCTCTTGGCTGATGAGCCGACTGGTAATTTAGATCCTGAGCTATCTGCGGAAATCATGAGTTTGTTCGAGCAATTTAATCAAGTCGGCGTAAGCGTTTTGATCGCTTCCCACGATTTAGGCTTAATTGCTCGTTTGAAGCATCCAGTGATTACTTTAAAAGATGGCCGAACCATTCGCAATGATCTGATCGAAGAGGTGCACGCGTAATGGCAGGTGCAACCGCGCATAAAGTCAGTTTCCTAGATCGTTTTAAAATGGCCTTGTATCTGCATAAGAAAAATTCGACTGATAGTTTGTTGTCGATTCTTAAGCAGCCAACCAACAGTTGGCTGACCATTATGGTGTTAGCAATCGCCCTAGCCTTGCCCGGTATTTTTTATATTATGACCAATAATGCCAAAGCGCTTTCTAGCAACTGGGAAACGACTATGGCAATTTCTTTGTATTTACAAGAGACGACCAGTCAGCAGCAAGCACAAGATTTAGTCGGACAATTATTAGCACAAGATAAATTTCAGTCGGTTTCCTTAACCAGTAAAGAGCAAGCATTAGAAGAGTTTAAAAAATATTCGGGTATTGGCGACTCGTTAGAGATGCTGACAGAAAACCCATTGCCGATGGTTATCAATGTGGTTCCCGATGAAGCTAAGGTTGCACTTTCTGAATTGCAGTCTTTAGTAGAATCCTTAGAAAAAAATCCCATCGTAGATTCATCTAGTTTGGATGCGGAATGGATCAATCGCTATCAAGAAATCCTTAAAATATCTGAAAAAATAGGATCTTTTATCAGTTTGTTACTGGCGATAGGGGTTTTATTGATCGTTGGTAACACCATTCGATTAGCGATATTAAATCGCCGCGAAGAAATTCAAGTGATTAAATTAGTTGGCGCCACCGACGCTTTCATTCGCCGCCCTTTCTTGTATACCGGCTTGTGGTACGGACTTATGGCTGGCGTTATTGCAGCTTTAATGATCAGTATTTTAAGTAACTTAGTCGCTTCTTCTACTGGCCGCTTGGCTGAGTTATATCAAAGCCAGTACCAACTATTAGGGCTGAGTTTATCTCAGACTTTTGCATTGATTGGTATTGGCGCCCTACTCGGCTTATTTGGTTCTTGGATTTCCGTTAGAAAACATTTAAAAGAAATCCAGCCTACTTAATTAGATTTTTCTTTTCGAACCAACCATAAAACTAAACCAACAAAAGCTGGCAATGCTTGAGTAAAAAGAATGCTTGGCTTAGCGGTGATGGCGCCAAATATCCCGGCAATAACCACGCAGCTTAAAAAGAAAATTTTAACGTCACGACGAGCTGTGATAAGTCCCCAGATTAATCCAGCGGCTAGGAATCCATTATACAAGCCTTGGTTAGCAGCCAAAGTCGCCGACAAATTTGAGACTTCAGGAGTCATATTAAATATTTTGCGGCCAATCGGATGGTCCCAATAAAACATCTCTAAAACTAAAATCCCGATGTGCTCAATTGCAACTAAAGCGGTTACGAAGTTGGCAATTTTTTTTAGCATGCTGTTAACCCATATTCATGTAATAGAAGTTGCATTTATTGCCGTCTAAATCTCTAAAATAACCCGCATAAAAACCATCGCTACGCGGACCAGATGGGCCTTCGCAACTGGCGCCAAGCTCAATCGCCCTGGCATACATAGTGTCTACATGTTCTGGCGACTGGAGTTCGAATGCCAGCATAACACCATTGCCCACTGTAGCTGGTTTACCGTCGAAAGGCTTATTTAAACCCATTCCTGTACTGCCATTGGGGCCAATCCAAGCAATAAAAGAATCCGTTTCCATCATCCGTTTACCACCAATTTCAGTAATTAAAGTCTCCCAGAACACTGACGAGCGCTCCAAGTCGTTAGTACCAATAGTGACATAACCAATCATAAAACCTCCAAAATCAATGATTTATCTGCAATTGAGAGAACCACTATATAAATAATTAAGATGAAAATGAAACTTATTGCTTATATTTACCTCTTATTTACTAGAAATTGGCACTCTAAGAGTGTGAGTGCTAAAAAATTAGCACTCTAAATAAAAGAGTGCTAATATAGATTGTAAGTATTAATAGGAGGAAAGCATGAGCAAAATTTCATTGTCTATGGCATTAGCCGTACCAACAGGCAGCATCGAGGGCTATATCTCGTCTGTCAATGCAATTCCTGTCCTATCTGTAGAAGAAGAACAGGCATTAGCTCATAGCTTCAGAGATGAAGAAAATTTAGATGCAGCACGCGAGTTAGTGATGGCTCACTTGCGTTTTGTGGCCCATATAGCAAGGGGTTATAATGGATATGGCTTGCCGCAAGCCGACCTTATTCAAGAAGGTAACATTGGTCTAATGAAGGCGGTTAAGCGTTTTGACCCGACTATGGGCGTGCGTTTAGTATCATTTGCTGTACATTGGATTAAAGCGGAAATTCATGAGTATGTACTAAAGAATTGGCGCATTGTTAAGGTCGCGACGACTAAAGCACAGCGTAAATTGTTTTTTAATCTGCGTTCTAAGAAAAAGAAGCTTAACTGGTTAAATCAAGCGGAAGTAAAAGCCATTGCCGAAGATTTGAATGTATCACCTGAAGAAGTGATGCGAATGGAAGGGCGCTTGAATGCACATGATGCAGCTTTTGATGCGCCTGCCATCGATGATGATGCACAAGCTTATGCTCCGGTACATTATTTGGAGTCAAAAAGCTTAGATCCGGCAGTAGAGATCGAGCAAAATGATTGGCAGGATCAGCGTGAAGCACGTTTGATGTCTGCGATGAAAACACTTGATGAGCGCAGCCAAGATATTTTGCAGCAGCGCTGGTTAACTGATCAGAAATCAACGCTACATGAACTAGCGGATAAATACGGTGTTTCAGCAGAGCGAATACGCCAGCTCGAAAAAAATGCCATGAACAAAATCAAAAACGCCATTTCTTAATGGCGTTTTTTGTAATTAATAAGCGTGTAGACTGACAAAAAATGGCATTAACCCTCACCAGCATATTGCTATTTATAGCGACCGTTGGTTTCTTATATATCCTTCCTATCATATTGATTTTAATATCAAAAAAGACTGTCGCAAGTGAGAAATTAGGCTGGATTTTAGCTATTTGGTTTATTTCTTGGTTCGCTTGGGTTTTTTACTTAATCTTTGCGCCGATTCAAGATAAAACTGAGCTAAATCGTTGATTTTAATATAGTATATCTATTGACTGTCGGAATTTTATACAAATATAGTTGATCTAGTTCACAACTTAATCAATACTTAAGGCATATTTGCATTACTATTGTTTAGGGGAGAACACATGCGACTATTAAAGTATCTGATGTTATCAGCATCATTACTGCTTGTTGCTTGCGGTGATGAAAAAGCAAGCTCTTCACAAGAAACAAAAGCAGAAAAGAAAGCCTTTGATTGCACTATCACCTATGGGTGGGAGTCTCGTAAACCGTATCAATTTTATGAAAATAAAAAGATGCAAGGCATCGATGTGGAAATTTTGGCTAAAGCTGCTAATAGCGCTAACTGCCAATTGGATTTTGTGGAAAAACCATGGAGTGAGTTACTGGAAGATGTGGAAGCCGGTAAGGTTGATGTTTTAGCCGGGGCTACACCGACACAAGAGAGGAAAGTTTACGCAAACTTTTCAAAACCGTACCGAGATGAATCTTTTGTATTATTTATTCCAACTAACAGCCGTTTTAGCGGAGATACTCTCGATCAATTTTTGAGCTTTGGTAATAAAATTGGCGTTTCGTCTGGCTATTATTATGGCGAAGCTGTCGATCAGTTAATGAGTCATGCGCAATATAATCGACTGTTTGTTGGCAGTGCGACCAATGAAGCAAGTTTTTATAATGTAGAATATGGCCGAGCTGGAGGAGTGCTGGTTGATCCGGTTGAAGGCCGTTATATTATGAAGCGTAAAGGGATGACATCAAAAATGAAAGAGTCAGCGGTTACTGTGCCAGCAGATAGCGTAGCTTATATGTTTAGCAAAAAAAGCGCTAAAGCCGATAAAATCGATATGATCATGAACACTCTAGAGAGCATGGTAGCGAATAATCAGGTGGAAAAATTTATTGCTAACTATCAATAAATCATAATAAAACAATAGATTAAAAAAGGAGCTCTCAGCTCCTTTTTTAATCTAGTTGGCCAAATTGTTGTTTGATATGCAGAATATCAGAGTGAATATTGTCTTTATCGACACCGCGATCCAGTAGATCTTGATAGACCGACATGACCATCGGTTCAGAACCAGCCACATAAATATCCATTGCGCTTATATCATCATGGTCAAGCATAAACGCATGATGAACAAAGCCCTTGCGACCTTGCCAGTCGGGATCAATTCCGGAGAGCACAGGAACATAGGTTAAATTCTCAGCGGCCTCAGCCCATTCATTTGGTTCTTCTAGCAAATATAAATCTTGCGAAGTTTGAGCTCCCCAATAGAGTAGAAGAGGGCGCGTATCGCCATTCATCAAAGCGGTTTTAATTATCGAATGGAAAGGTGCGAACCCAGTGCCGCCAGCAATAAAAACAGCAGGGCGAATGGAGTCGGTTAACAAGCAACGACCGAATGGCATTTGCAGACGAACTATGCTGCGATGCTTTAAATGACTGATGATTTTATCAGCCTCATCGTGGCCAGGTAAGCGTCTGATGTGAAGTTCTAATACATCTTGCAACGGCGAGCTGGCAATAGAAAAAGGGCAGAGTGAGCCATCTTCCAGCTCTAACATTAAATATTGACCAGCAGAGTAGGGAGGTAACTTGTTAACGGGGTCTAATTGAACCCAATAAACATCATTCCCAAGTCGGCGTACTAAGCGAACTTCAAATTCGTAAAAGTCAGTAGCAACTTCAGACATTAATTGACATCCTTTGGGTCGGAATTATTAGCATCTAACTTTATTCCAAGCGAATCCCAGATGGAATCCACTTTATCTTTAACTGCTTGATCCATAACGATAGGCTCACCCCATTCACGATCCGTTTCGCCAGGCCATTTGTTGGTGGCATCGATACCCATTTTTGAACCCAAGCCTGAAACAGGCGATGCGAAATCTAAATAATCAATTGGCGTATTATCGATTAGGGTAGTATCGCGGGTAGGATCAACCCGAGTGGTTAGTGCCCATATAACGTCTTTCCAGTCACGGGTATTAACGTCATCATCGACTACGATAACAAACTTGGTATACATAAACTGACGCAAGAAAGACCAAACCCCAAGCATGATACGCTTTGCATGACCTGGATATTGCTTCTTCATCGAAACGACGGCTAAACGATATGAACATCCCTCAGGAGGTAAGTAAAAGTCGCTAATTTCGGGGAACTGCTTTTGTAAGATCGGCACAAAAACTTCGTTTAAAGCTTCACCTAAGATAGCCGGCTCATCAGGCGGACGGCCAGTATAAGTCGAATGATAAATAGGGTCTTTACGCATAGTAATACGCTCGACTGTGAATACAGGAAAGCTATCTACTTCATTATAGTAACCGGTATGATCACCGTATGGACCTTCATCAGCCATTTCATCAGGGTCAATATAACCTTCTAGCACCATTTCAGCGGTAGCGGGTACTTGCAGGTCATTACCAATGGATTTAACCACTTGAGTCTTTTCACCACGTAATAAGCCAGCGAAAGCATATTCGCTTAAGGTATCAGGTACCGGGGTGACTGCGCCTAGGGTTGTAGCTGGGTCTGCACCAAAAGCTACAGATACAGGGTACTTTTCGCCAGGATTTTGTTGGCACCATTCCCTAAAGTCCAAAGCACCACCACGATGAGCCAACCAGCGCATGATTAATTTGTTTTTAGACAAGACTTGCTGTCGATAGATGCCTAAATTTTGACGTTTCTTATTTGGGCCTCGAGTAATGGTCAGTCCCCAAGTCATTAAGGGCGCGGCATCACCTGGCCAACAAGTTTGCACCGGAATCGAATTAAGATCGACCTTATCACCTTCAATAATGACCTCTTGGCAGGGTGCTTTTTTTACTACTTTCGGCGCCATATTTAGGACTTGCTTAAACACGGGTAATTGCTGCCAAGCATCTTTAAAACCTTCAGGCGGTTTAGGCTCTTTTAAAAAAGCCAATAACTCACCAAGCTCGCGTAAGCCGGTTAAATCTTCCTTACCCATTGCCAATGCAACACGACGAGTAGTGCCAAACAAATTACCCAATACAGGCATTGAATTGCCCTTAACATTTTCAAATAAAATAGCCGGACCGCCAGCACGTAAAGTCCGATCGCAGATCTCGGTCATCTCCAGATTAGGATCAACTTCCGCTGAAACACGTTGTAACTCACCGATAGACTCGAGTTTTTGTATAAAGTCGCGCAGGTCTTTGTATTGCATAGGGGTTTTGATTTTTTATGTTGGGGTTATTCTAGCAGATAGTGATGTTTGATTTTAGGTTTTTGATTTTTTCAACTCATCAAACATTGCTAACTTTTTGAGGTGAAAAAAGTTAGCAATGAATTTCCATATTGTATGTTTCAGATTTGCATCGCAGGGATTAAAACGGTAATACTAAAAAGGGCGTCAAAAGCGCCCTTGTAATTTATCTCTTCATCGCATCGAAGAACTCATTGTTCGACTTTGTCAAAGCCATCTTATCAATTAAGAATTCAATCGCGTCCAGCTCATCCATTGGGTGAAGAATTTTGCGCAGTATCCACATTTTTTGCAGCTCGTCTGGCGTAGTAAGCAAATCTTCTTTACGCGAACCGGAACGGTTAAAGTCGATAGCAGGGAAAACGCGTTTCTCGGCGATTTTGCGAGAAAGGTGTAATTCCATATTACCGGTACCTTTAAACTCTTCGTAAATCACCTCGTCCATTTTCGAACCAGTATCCACTAGCGCTGTAGCGATAATGGTTAAGCTGCCGCCTTCTTCAATATTACGGGCTGCACCAAAGAAACGTTTAGGGCGTTGTAATGCATTTGCATCAACACCACCGGTTAGAACTTTTCCGGATGAAGGAACGACAGTGTTATAGGCACGGGCTAAACGAGTAATTGAGTCTAATAAGATCACAACGTCTTTCTTGTGCTCAACTAAGCGCTTGGCTTTTTCGATAACCATTTCTGCAACTTGTACGTGACGCGCTGCTGGCTCATCAAAGGTCGAAGCAACCACTTCGCCTTGTACCATGCGTTGCATTTCCGTCACTTCCTCAGGACGCTCATCAATTAACAATACGATAACCATGCAGTCTGGATGTTGAGTAGTAATCGATTGGGCAATATTCTGCAGCATCATCGTTTTACCGGCTTTTGGCGGTGATACGATTAAAGCACGTTGACCTTTACCAATTGGCGAGGCCAAGTCGATAACACGAGCGGTGATATCTTCAGTCGAGCCATTACCACGCTCCATACGCATGCGCTCATCAGGATGCAGCGGAGTCAGGTTTTCAAATAAGATTTTGCGACGCGAATTTTCAGGACTGTCGTAATTAATTTCAGCAACTTTCAATAAGGCAAAGTAGCGCTCGCCATCTTTTGGTGGACGAATTTTGCCAGAAATAGTATCACCAGTACGCAAATTAAAGCGGCGGATTTGGCTTGGCGAAACGTAGATATCATCAGGGCCAGCTAAGTAAGAGCCTTCTGCTGACCGTAAGAAACCAAAACCGTCGGGTAAGATTTCTAAAACGCCGCCGCCAAAAATGTCTTCCCCTGATTTAGCATGGTTTTTTAGTAAGCCAAAGATAATGTCTTGCTTGCGCATCCGCGCCATATGCTCAAGACCGGCAGCTTTAGTTAATTCGGCGAGTTCTTGGGCATTTTTTTTCTTTAATTCAGATAGATTCATAGAGATGTACTTAGAAAAGTTGAGAAATGATTGTGATCGAAAGATCAGTCCTGTTTTTAAATGTTAATTTAAATTTGAAATTTGGAATTGCCGTTCCAGTTATTATTAACTTTATTAGTTGATTGTTAACTAACGGCTAAGGTGTTGCTTGTTTCAGCAAGTGCCAATTTAGCATTGAGGTTAGAGTTTGTCTAGTGTTTTCAAGGCCTTGATAGTCGAGAGGTTCAAACTAGATAGCTATTAGTTGAAATTGTATATGGAGTAAATGAAGAGAGTTATGAAAAGGGCAGAGTGATCTGACCTTCTCATAACCGTCGAGCTAGGGTTACTATTTTTTGATTTTCATATCCAGAGAAAGATCTTTAGCCGCTTTAACACCCATCATCTCGATGAGAGTCATAGCGTTTGAGCCACCATTTCCATTGTCTGTTCCACCCATTTGTATTTCTGGAACCCACTTTTGTTTTTCGACGGCCTCTGCAAAACGATTCATTACGCGCTCATAAGTAGCAAGCTTTTGTGCCAGAGCGCCATCAGCCTCCATAACAAGGCGCTTATAAGCACCATCACCTTCGCCTCGTAATACTTGCTCTTGTTTATATTCAACAGCGGCAAGTTTCTTTTGCTCAGCTTCAAGCTTTAGCTGGCGTGCAACTTCTACTTGGCGTTCTGCTGAAATCACGGCAACTTCTTTTTGTCTTTGTGCATCTACAATTGCTTGTTCTTTAATTACTTCTTTTTGATACTTTGCTGTCATTACGTTGGCTTTACCTTGCTCTTCAGACGTTATAGCATCTTGCTTTGCACGCTCAGCGTTGGCGATAGCCGTGATAATAGCCATGGTTGCTTCACGTTTAGTCGCAATTTGTTGCAAGGTTTTTGGCTCGAAATCCCAATCGGTGATTTGGAATCCATTAACATCAATGCCATAGTCAGATAAATCGCTGTCTAACTGGACTGGCAGCCCGCTGTCGTTGTAACTAATGACGGGAACATTTTTAGTAACTTTTTTGCCTGTACTTTCATCCATAGATGATACTTTTTCTAAGCGCGTTTGGAATTTACCCTTAGAGATTTGTTGGCTTGCCCATTGAGTGAAGATACTACGCTTTTCAGCATAAGCTTCTTCGGAACTCATAAGACCTGCAGTTAGGTTCATACCTTCTTCAGTAACTGACTTTATTAATTTTTGTGAAACGCCTCTATTAGACCGAAAAGCTTTATGTAAGTGAAGCATGGTGTCTTCATCTGATGGTAAGGTAAAACGTGCTTTACCATAAACGGTACCAGTACCGCCATCTTGATAGCGAACAGAAATACCTACCTGATCAATTGATGAGCCCACATCAGATGCCGTTTTGTCATAGTCAAAAGTGATAACGTCATTATAAACTTCAGCAGTACCAAACCATTGGGGATAAATACCTGGTGAGAACTTTACAAATAAAGTACCGGTAGGGTATTGAACAACGGTCCTATGACCAGCATTATTAATGCCGAATGCCATAAAAAATACAGCTAACGATGCTATAAGCAATATGCCTATTCCTATTAGCTTTGTTGGAATTTTACTCATCTTGCGATTCCTTTGTTTGGTTTGTTATGTCTGATTTTATGTTTTCTATTTCAGAAGAGACTTGTTTTTGACGTGACTGTTCTTCCGCAATTTTTTTATCGATATCGATAAGTTCACTTTTTAGCTTCGTATCTTCAAGCTCTTGCAGCTTTGTGTCACGAGCCATGTACGCTTTAAGTTGTTTAATAAAAATAAGAATTAAACAGATAAACGATATGACTATGAATAGTCTTAGCATGCAGCACTCCTTTATTAGAATTATTCTCTAGGATTTTAACTAGATTAAAGAAGATATGGAGGTTAATCGTTAGATTTCAAGTAATTAGAGTAGGTCTTCAAATAAGCAAAGAAAAAAGAGGCATAAAGCCCCTTTTTTAATAACTTATGAACGATTAAAGATTCGAATCTATAAACGCCATTAATTGAGATTTAGATAAAGCGCCAACTTTAGTTGCTTCAACTTGGCCGCCTTTGAATAGCATTAGCGTTGGGATACCACGAATACCAAACTTAGGTGGTGTTTCGTTGTTTTCATCGATATTAAGTTTAGCAACTTTAACTTTGCCTTCGTATTCAGCAGCGATTTCGTCCAAAATAGGCGCGATCATTTTACAAGGGCCACACCATTCTGCCCAATAATCTACTAGTACTGGACCTTCAGCGTTTAATACTTCTGCGTCGAAAGTCGCGTCACTTAAATATACAATCTTGTCACTCATTAAAATATTCTCCTGCTATCGCTTGCGCTCAAGCCATTAGATGCTCACAATGGCACTATTTGAAACAAACAAGCGCTAATTTGCAAGCGCTCATGGTAAAAATTTACTATATGGACACTTCCCACCTATCAAATGTTACATTCGCAGAGTTAGGATTGCATCCGAAACTGCTAAAAGCGGTTCAAGAGCTAGGCTTTGAACGCTGTACGCCGATTCAGGCGAAAACTTTGCCGCTTTTATTAAAAGGCCAAAATGTAGCAGGCCAAGGGCAAACCGGTACCGGTAAAACCATCGCTTTCTTACTGGGCATTATGAACGATATGCTTACTTTGCCAGAAATCGAAGGCCGTCGCCCGAATGAACCTCGCTCGCTGATTATGGCGCCAACTCGTGAGCTAGCGGTGCAAATTGCCAAAGATGCAAAAGAGCTAGGTAAATTCACCGATCTCAAGATTCGAGTGGTATATGGGGGCGAGGATTATGAAAAACAACGCCGTTCATTAGAAAACGTGGACATCTTGATTGGAACCACAGGGCGAATGATCGATTATTACAAGCAACATGCATTTGGCTTAGAAGCCATAGATTCAGTGGTATTAGATGAAGCGGATCGGATGTTTGATTTAGGTTTTATTAAAGATATTCGCTATTTATTCCGTCGTATGCCACCAGCTAATGATCGCTTGAATTTATTATTTTCGGCAACGCTTTCCCATCGAGTGCAAGAATTAGCTTATGAGCATATGCATAATCCGCAGCACGTTCAGGTACAAGCAACTCAAGTTACTGCTAAGAAAATTCGCGAAGCCTTGTTTTATCCTGGCCGTGAAGAAGCGATGCCTTTGCTAGTGGGTTTGATGAAACGATTGCAGCCAGAACGGTCAATTGTTTTCACTAATACCAAGCGGGCAGCCGAGCATGTTTGGGCTTGTCTAAAAGGCAACGACATAGCAGCAGAAATGTTAACCGGTGATGTACATCAGAAAAAACGTTTACGTTTATTGGGCGAATTAGAAAGTAACAAAGTTAATGTTTTGGTTTGTACCGATGTCGCGGCAAGAGGTCTGCATATTGACGGCGTATCCCATGTATTTAATTTCCACTTACCAGACGACCCAGAAGATTATGTTCATCGAATTGGTCGAACTGCACGTGCTGGAGCTGAAGGGGATGCGGTAAGCTTTGCCGGCGAAGATTTTGCCATGAATTTAACGGCTATCGAAAAGTACATTGGTCATGAATTACCAAAGCTGGATATTAAAGCAGAGTATATGGCGGAGTTAAAGCCTTCAGTGCCATTGCAGCAAAAGCGCCGTCATCCGAGCCAAAGACGTGGTGGTAAACCCAGACCGAGTAAGTAGGCAAAGTTTGAAACAGTAGTCATTGATAAAAAATGACACATATAATATTTGGAATAGTTTGATTATTTAATATACTATGCAGCGCTAAAATTATTCTAGGAAATAAAAATGAGAGCTGTATTATTTTTAACTTTTATTGTTTTATCTGCTTGCGCATCCAATACAAATAAGACAAATATGGTTGTGGCAAAAACAGAGGCACAACCAAAAGAAGAGATTAAAAAGAAGAAGTGCACTAAAGTGTCTGCGAAAACAGGCTCAAGGCTCGCTAAAAAGAAGTGTCGCTCTTAAAATAAAAAGAAGATTAACTCCATTTCTCGACCACGTGTTTAATACGCTCTTCGCGTCTTTTCACGTGGTCTTTTATTTGCTGAGCTAGTTCGCTGTGCTTTTTCTCAGTTTCAGTTTCTAGAATTAAATCGGGAACTTCAGTAGGTACTCGATTTTCGTCAAATGCGACTAAAGTAAAATGCGCGGTGGTACTTAAGATATCTTTTGAGCCATCATCGCCAGACTCGCCTTTATCCACGAATACGTCCGTTCGCACCATCATTGAGGTGCGCCCAACTAGTACTACTTTTGCAACGGTTTTGATACGATCGCCAACAAATATTGGGCGTTTAAAAATAACTCTTTCGGAAGAGGCTGTAGAGACGGTTTTACCTGAAAATCGAATAGCTGCCAGCGCTGCTGTTGTATCCATAATGGCTAGCAATTCGCCGCCAAACATATTGCCGTATGGATTGCTTTGATTAGGGAATACAAAGTTCCAAGTTTCAATCGCTTCTGCTTTTTTTGATATTTTTGTATTGGCTTTATCGCTCATCATTGGTTCCATTTAAAAAGTTAAGCATAGGTTGCCATATTCCATCTTGGATTTCTTGTTTTTTCTTAAAAAGTCCAAAATGACCAATGGTTTTTAAACCCAAGTCTTTTGGTTTGATCATCCTAGTTTGTTTATCACAAGCAACATATTGTTTTAGCAAGCCATCTCGAGCTTGATAAGGCGCGTACCAATCATCTGATATTGAAAGCCCCAATATTTTTGCCTGAATTTTCGGATAAGCACTGAGATCTAATTGGTGTTTTGCAGTGAATAGATATTTTTCAGAACGAGCCCAGCTGAGCCATTGATTGACCGCATTTTTTGGTACTGGTATTGGTCCTAAAAACTTAGAATGAAAATAATCGCCGCTTTGAAAAAGTTTAGCAACCGGAAAAATAAGATACCAAACAGCTGCCAGTAATAGCTTTTGCATCCCGGGCCATTCACGCCAAGAAGCAATACCACTAGCTGCGATAATCATTTTAGTGACTTTCGGGCTCGAGGGAGCAAGTCCTAGTATTTGGCCGCCGGCACTGTGACCAAGATAATAGAGTTTTTCAGGAGCAAATTGGTTACTAACCCAATCAATTGCTGCCTCCACATCCAACTGTCCCCAATGCTGCATTAAAATCTTCGAAGTCGGCATAATGCCTTCTTTGGAGTGGCTGATGCCACGATAATCAAATAGCAAAACATTGATGCCATTCTGGCTAAAAAAATGCGCTATATGTTTATAGTATTGGTAAGGTACACCAAAAGCGGAACCAACGATTATGAATCGTTTAGAGTCGGCAGCTGTATAGAGAGCCCCTTGGAGTTGATAACCATCGCTTGCCCTGAAGCTAATTTCTTGATGTGGATAAGGTGGCAAAATACGAGCTCCAGGTTTAATCGGTCAACTATTTGTACCTTAATTGGCTGGAGAATGCCAGTGGTCTGTCCAGATGTCGATTAAAGTCAACAAGGGCAATAGCTCATATAACCTATTGAGCAGCAAATACTTTTTGCAGCAATTCTGTAGTTCTTGCTAGAGGGTCTTGACGTATTTTGGCTTCTTCCTTAGCTACCATCGAAAATAAACCTGCAAGAGCCTGGTCGGTGACATAAGTTTCTATACTTAAATCCTGTTTCTTAGTAAATGGGATAGCATTGTAGGTGTCTATCAGCTTATTGTAGTCTTGATAAAAACCTACTTTTTGCATGTTGCTAGTGATGATTGGTTTAAATCGACGGGTTAAAGCCTCGGTGGTGTTGGCTTTAAAATAATTAGTAGCAGCATTATCTCCGCCTTTTAAAATTCCCCAGGCATCTTGTAAACTCATTCTACTGATAGCGTTGAAAAAGACGGTTTTGGCCTCACCAGCAGCGCTTTCTGCGGCACGATTCATTTGTAATTCAAACTTGTCGACATATGAGCCTAATCCCACTTTGCGCACAGTTGAAGCTACATTTTCTAGCTTTTCGGGTACCAGGATTTTGATCAGAGGGTTGTTACTGAAACCGCCATTACGGTTGGTATTGAACACAGTTTTTTCCGTGCCAACTTGCAATGCTTGTTTTAAACCTGCAGCAACAGTTTGCTGAGAGAGCCCTTGAGATTGGTTTAAGGTATCCAGTACTCGGACTACGTCAGTAGTCTTACAGCTGGTGAATAAAAAAGAGCTGGCAAGGATAAAAACTTTCAAAGCGTTAGGCATAATAAACTCAGTGATAATGATTTGCTTAAGCTTAACCTGATTGGAAACTAAGAACTAGTCTGAAGGTTTGATTATTGCTGTGCTAATTGTTGTCTTGAAATCAAGTGTTTGGTGCTAATCACAATCTTCTGTTGGTAGCTTACTGCTTTTCCCGCTTGGCGTTTTACGGCTAATTTTTTACCAATAAAAGCTTCCTCTGCCTTTTGTAAGATAGTGCTAGGGGTCGTTTCTTGCATAGTTACCTCTATCACAGTGCCGCTTTCATCAACGCTTAAAACCAATGGATATTGATTAGATGAAGATTTTTCTTTACTAAAGGCTGAGTCAGTTAAAACTGGTGCTAGAGCAAGAGTTATAACAAGAGCCCTCAAGATATAACGCATAAGACATTAGATAGATACAATTTGATACAGTGTAGCAAAAAACGTGATGCTCGTCACATTGCTAAGGCAATTTTTACAATCAATTACAACTGCTTGCTCAAGTTTATTTATCTATTATTCAGTAACTTAGCTGCATCTTTAGCAAAATAAGTCAAAATAGCGTCACAACCTGCTCGTTTAAAGGCCATCAAGGATTCAAGCATAGCCTCATCATGCGCTAGCCAGCCGTTTTGGGCTGCGGCTTTGAGCATGGAATACTCGCCACTGACTTGATAAGCGAATGTTGGAACTTGGAAATGCTCCTTAACTTTACGAATTATATCTAGATAAGGCATACCGGGTTTGACCATTACCATATCGGCACCTTCTTCAATATCAAGCGCGACTTCATGCAAGGCTTCATCACTGTTGGCCGGATCCATTTGATAGGTTTTCTTATCGGCATTGCCTAACGCTCCTGCCGAACCAACGGCATCGCGAAAAGGGCCATAAAAAGCAGAGGCGTATTTAGCGGCATAAGATAAAATCATGGTATTAAGATGCTCAGCTGCTTCCAAAGCTTCACGAATAGCACCAATCCGTCCATCCATCATGTCAGAAGGAGCCACAATATCTGCTCCAGCTGTAGAATGACAAAGCGCTTGCTTGACCAAAGTTTCCTTGGTTATCTCATTCAGAATATAGCCTTTATCGTCAATGATGCCGTCTTGACCATGGGAAGTGTAGGGATCAAGTGCGACGTCGGTGATAATTCCTAATTCAGGAAAAGCACTTTTGATAGCTTTGACTGCGGTCGGGACTAGACCATCGGGGTTATATGCTTCCACCGCATCTAAAGATTTTTTATCTTCTGAAATAACGGGGAAAAGGGCAATCGCTGGAATACCTAGCTCAATGACTTGCTGGCATTCTTTTAAAAGTAGATCTAAAGACTTGCGTTCAACGCCTGGCATTGAGTCAACAGACTCACGGCGGTTTTGGCCTTCTAACACAAAAACTGGATAGATAAAGTCTTTAGAAGATAAAGAGTTTTCACGAACTAGATCGCGAGAAAATGCTTGTGATCGAGTACGGCGTAAACGTCTGTTTGGATAAAATCCGCTATTCATATAACAACCTAAGGTGTGGTTTGATTAAGCCAATCTTTGGGCTTTAGGTAATAGTCTGTCAACTGAGCTTCCGGGCTGTCAGCTTCTGGTTGATAATCGTAGCGCCAATTCACTACATTTGGCAACGACATTAAAATCGACTCTGTGCGTCCACCGGTCTGTAAGCCGAATAAAGTACCTCGATCCCAAACGAGGTTAAACTCGACGTAACGGCCGCGACGGTACAGTTGAAAATCTCTTTGTCGCTGAGTGAAAGTTTCATGCTTACGCTGAGCCAAAATCGGACGGTAGGCTTTAATATAATGGTCGCCAACCGATTGCATGAATTGAAAGCACTGTTCAAAATCCCAGCCGCTAGATTCGTTGTTTAGATCATCAAAAAATAAACCACCAATACCGCGGTGTTCATCACGATGCTTTAAATAGAAGTAATCGTCACACCATTTTTTATATTTCGGATAGATATCCCCGCCAAAAGGATCGCAGGCAGCTTTGGCTGTCGTGTGCCAATGAATGCAATCTTCTTTATTGGCATAATAGGGTGTGAGATCAAATCCACCTCCAAACCACCAAATAGGATTTTCGCCTTCTTTTTCAGCTATAAAAAAACGAACATTCATATGTGATGTAGGCGCCATCGGATTTTTAGGGTGTATGACCAAGGATACGCCCATAGCTTTAAAGCCGCGGCCAGCTAGCTCAGGCCTGTGAGCTGTGGCAGAAGCGGGTAAATTAGTGCCTTCTACATAAGAGTAATTGACGCCGCCTTTTTCGATAACAGCGCCATTTTCCATAACACGGGTGATACCACCGCCAACAATTTTTTCGCGATCCCATTGATCGACGATGAAATCTTTAGTGCCATCTTCAGCTGCAAGTTGAGAACAGATATTGTCTTGTAAAGACAACAAGTACTGTTGGACTTTTTCTATGGATAAAGATGCATCGTTTGGTTGCATGTTAATAAGCTCGTATTACCTGATGAGTTTCGGCGTCGATTATAGCTGATGGCTTAGCAAAACCACCAACATTTCCAGAGACCACTTGATCTAGGTCAAGCCTAAACTGGGCTCTGACTTGATGAGCTTGAGTTAGAGGTAATTGACCTGCTCGATTAGCACTAGTGGAAACAATAGCTGAATTAGCATGTTCACAAAGTGCTTGAACGGTAGGGTGAGAGGATAATCTAACTGCAATTTTTTTATGAGTGCCTGTTAAAAGAGGGCTGACATACGAATCAACCGGAAGCAACCAGGTAACTGGATAATCTTTTGGCTCAAGCAAGCGCTCTAATTGGTCGAGTCCTGAAGTCGCAACAAAGGGAATGACTTGCTCAATATTAGATGCCACGAGTAACATTCCCTTTTGCCAGGGACGCTGTTTGATATCTAAAATATGGGCTAATGCTGCTTCAGATTCAGGATGACATCCAAAACCATATACCGCTTCAGTGGGATAGCCGATAACCCCATCATAGAAATTGATCCATTCAGCAGCTTTACGAATTTTAAAATCAGAGTAAGTCATAAATCCTATCAAAGAAAAAGTATAGCGATAGTATAGTCATTTTTTATATCTTAGGACATAACCGATCATTAAGGCTAATGTCGTCCATTCAAGCGTCGGTAATTTAAACTAAATCCTTTGCCATTTAAATCATGCACATCAACCTTTAGCTGTTCCTTCTTGCCGTTTTCAGGAGCTTGATACTGATAAACGATTAACTGCGGAAAATCATGCTCTTTATTCACAAAGGCATAGCGATTATTATGACAGGATGCCAAGTTAAAATGAGTTACCTTGGGATTTTGTTGCGGTAGCGCTGAATATACAACTTGATTGTTTCGACTGGTTAATTTGATGGTTTCTTTGCTTAAGGTTTTGCCGGTTTGCAAGTTGATAACTTTTCCTAGAGCCTGCAAACCTTCTTTGCTGATAGTCCAATGCTCAGAAAAGATGTTTTTGCTTGAGCGGTATTCCCATTGACCCTTGAGGAAGTCTAGTTGCCCAAGTTGGCATTGGTGATTGGCTGCTACTAGAGTTTCAAATTGTTGTAAAAGGTAAGCTTCATCTTCAGCATAATGAACCAACTGATTAGGCTGCGCCCCTTTATCGCGAGCAAGAGCCGCAACTCGACCTTGGCCAGTAAAAAGAGTGCTGGGGATCCTATGAGCGATAGGATCTGAGTAGGCATCAATAGGAGAAATTATTTCCCAGCCTTTTGCTCGTAAAGCTATGATTAAATCGTCTATATAATAGGCGGCTAAGTCATTATCATGCAGTAGTAAAACATGTTTGGGAGAGCGCCCTAAATACTCAAGAGCAATGTCATTAAAAAATTCAGAGGCTTCAACTAAAGTGTTCACATACAACTTTTTTAAGGCTTCTTCATCAATGGCCTTGTCTGCTTGCTTGGCTTTTTGAAATAGACTATCTAAATACCAATCGTAGTTATCGATAGTGACATAACCATTAGTGTAATTATGATCAGCTAGGAAACGACTCATGGCATTGACTTTAGCTTCGGTTTTGCCTTCATCTAAATAGGGGTACCGAAAGAAAGGTTTAAAGTTAGGAAAGTTTTTTAGCTTATCATGCGCATTTAAGAAATCTCGTTGATAATCTTCAGTGTTAGTATTGCGGTACCACAGATGCTTATTACTATGGTTAGCAATAAAATGGCCAGCTTTGGCATAAAGTTCTAAATTCTTTGCGTTGTCAGCGGTTAAATGTTTGCCGGTGGCAAAAAACATAGCAACTGGAGCATTAACTTTTTTTAGGTTTTCTATAAGTAACTTGGTGCGTTCACTGGCTTTTAGAAAAGTGGAGGCGCGCGGCGCATCATCGAAAGTGATGGCTATTTGCTTTTTCGTTTCAGCGAAGTTACTAAAAGCAGTGACAGTTATCAGTAAGGCAAAGCAGCTAATTATTTTGTTTTTAATCATGAGCCTTCATAAATTCAGTAGCGCGTACTTAAACATTATAACGGCTGTTAAAATAAAAAAGTTCGGATCAGGCGCTGCTAAGGTTAGCGGTTATAAATTTTGTACTTATCTTAGAGGTCAAAGTAGTGTCTTCGCAAGTCATTACGAGAAAAAATAGCAATGGCTAATCGCCAATGTAAAAGCGGGTTGCTAGTGAGCAGCTAACCCCATATCTAAGTGTTCAACCCAGGCAAATTCAGCATCGCGATCGGGCATATTAAACAACACCATCATGACCACCCAGCGCAAACGATCCAATTCAACTTCTTCATCGTCCTGTGGGCCTAAAGCTAACATTCGGTCAATCACCATTTCACGTGCATGGATATCCAAAACTCCAATCTGTTCAAAGAACATAATGGCGCCTTGAGTGCGCGTTGAAAGCTGCAATTGTTCTTTTGGCGAAAATACTCTAAGAGCGCCAAGTGTTGCAGAGTGTGGTTTAAACTTGTCCGAAGTGGCTTCCACTAAACCATCCAGCCAATCGATCGCGCCTTTAATTTCACCATCAGAAAATCCAACGTCTTCTAAGGCTTCAACAAGGTTATCGTTAGCGAATATATGGTTGCTTTCTTCGTCTTGAAAGTTTTCAAAGATATAAAGTAGTACGTCAAGTACGTCTTCTTTCATTCAGCTCTCTTTGGTTGTTAATGAATAACAATAAGCTAGATTTATCATATGCAGGCTGACTTTAAGCTTAATTCAATTTGCTTAAAGTGGCTAATGGGTATTATCTGCATAAGTAGTTTTTCAGATAAGTCACTATTTACGAAGATAGCCACCAGCTACGCTAGCGATATGATTATTTAATTCTAACAGCAATAACATGTGGCTGACTACTTCTATTTCAAGGCCTGAGCGCTGGAGAATTTGTTCGATGCTGGTGGTGTCATAATCTATGTGCGCCAACAGGGCTTGATAATCGCTATCCAGTTCGAAATCACTGCTAGCCTCAAGTTTGCTGGTTTGATCTTGCGATTCCAGCTGCCAAAGGGCAAGAGCCTGCAATTCATCAATAATTTCATCGGCGGTTTCGACTAGCTTAGCGCCTTCCTTAATGAGCTTATGACAACCTTTGGCTAAAGGGTTATGGATAGAGCCGGGAATTGCAAAAACCTCTCTTCCTTGTTCTGAAGCGAGTCGTGCGCTAATTAAGGAACCACTTTTTATGGCCGCTTCAATCACCAAGGTGCCAAGACTCATGCCAGTAATAATGCGATTTCTGGCGGGGAAGTTGCCTGCGCGAACACTAGTTCCTAGTGCGAAGTCGCTGACTAAAGCGCCTTTCTCGATAATGGTTTCGGCTAAGGTTTTATTTCTAGCCGGATAAACTCTATCCAGTCCGGTGCCAGTAACGGCTATAGTCGCTAAGCCAAGATCCACGGTAGCTTGATGAGCAAAGCCATCGATGCCTAGAGCTAGCCCACTAGTAATCACTGCTCCGGCTTGGGCCAGAGTTTGCGCAAACTGCTGTGCATTGGTTTTACCCTGTGGCGAGGGGTTGCGACTACCGACAATGGCGATTTGATGTTGTTGAAGGACGCCTTTATTGCCATAACAAAACAGCAGGGAAGGCGCACCTGAAGTTTCTTTAAGTAGGTTGGGGTAGTCTGAGGAAGTTATTGGGATCAGATGCTTATTTTCTTGATCAAACCAAACGCTGTCTTGTTCTACCTTGTCCCAATTAGTTTTTTCAAGTTTATGCGCCAAACCTTGGCGGAATCCATAGGTTTGCAGTTGAGTTTCACTTAATCCAAATAAGCGTTCAATAGAGTCATGATGGGCAAAAAACTCGAGTAATCTATTACCACTAATATTCAACTGTGATAATGCTAGCCAATATTTAAAATCAGCTGTTGGGCTGGGTTTATTCGTGAGTTTGCTGGTCAATGTATTTGGTTCGATAGTATCAATTACCAAGAGTTAGAGTGAATAAGTATTTGGCTATTATACAAAAACGGAGCCATTTGGCTCCGCTTTGTTGATGTTTCTGTTGTAAGTAATCTCTGTATTGCTTGTCAGAAATTACTTTCTAATCTAACCAATGATTAGTAAGGATTTTTTGCAACATCGTTTAAGTGAACTGGGCGTGTTGCACTCATCACTAACGCTAAGCTGACTTTGTCGAAAGTTCTAAATACCATTAATTCGCCAGCTCGCTCTTCAGGCAAGGTTACGCTA
This sequence comes from uncultured Kangiella sp., assembly GCA_947498625.1. Taxonomy (GTDB): domain Bacteria; phylum Pseudomonadota; class Gammaproteobacteria; order Enterobacterales; family Kangiellaceae; genus Kangiella. Next base: position 335,439 of record CANMKR010000001.1, read on the forward strand.
GTGACATCGGCGCCTCGCTTAGCAGCAATTTTGTCTTCTACTACGCGACCTTTTTGGTAGATAGATAATACATGGCCTGTTTCCATACCTTCACGAGCACCTTTATCCAGCACTACAATATTGTATTGGCCTATTTGGCTAACGCCGCCATAAACAGAAATGATGCTAGCCTTGACATCAAAACTAGGAGCGCGTGGGGCGAACACAGGCGGTAATGGATCTTCATTTCTAGGCAGTGCTACATCACCTTCAAGAATTTCTAGGCGTGATTTTTTTAGGTCCATAGTCGCTGGATCGCCAGTGCGCATAATATGGCCATTGGCTAAGTAGCGGGCTTCTACCCCTAAAATCTCTTCAGAGCCAGGGCTACGATAAACTTTGCCCTTACGGTAAACACCATAAGAAGCGCCCGCTTCCGAATTGAGATTACGAAGGTATAAACGATCATCGAATCCACCAGCAATGACTCTTTCATCGTCATGCGCAACTACATAAGGGGCGGTGTCAAAAGTGCTTTCGTCAACCACCACTTCGTCTATCAAGTAAGGACGAATCATATCCAGTGGAATAGTGTTAATGGCATCGCCTTCAGATAATACGCGTGCTTGTGGGCGTAATTTGATAGTACCGTTGGAGGCTTTAACTAAATAAGGCTTACCATCGATATAGACTAATTTAAGAATGTCGCCGGGGAAAATTAGGTGCGGGTTGCCAATTTCTGGATTAACGTGCCAGATTTCAGGCCAATGCCATGGCTTTTGTAAGAAGCGCCCAGAAATATCCCATAAGGTATCGCCCTTTTTGACCACGTAGGTATCCGGATGATCTGCCTTTAACTCAGCAGCGTGTGCTGAATTGACGATGGCCCCCATTAATAATGTTGCTGATGCAACAACAGACACTAGTAATTTATTCATGACTTTCCTTTTATTCGGTTCCTGTCTATTAGAATTTAATATTCCCCTTGCGCCTTACTATACCTCAATTAAAAGCCAAGAGGAAATGCCACTAGATCCCATTTCGGGCATTTTTCTAACAGTAAAGTTACCATTAAAATCTTTAAGGATCATCATCTTATCAACATTTCTTGCGAAATTACTACAACTTAATCACACTCTATTAGCTTTTTGGCTTCCATTCGCCTTCGACTTCCAGAGCAGGCCAAGCTGCGATTATTTTATCGTAGCGCTCAGGATAATAAGTTTTTAAGTAAAGTGTATAGTCCAAATGATGCTCGGTTAAAGGAAAACCAATGGCATTCAGCTTTTTGTAAAGGTTTTTAGAAACGTGGGACTTCCTCAAAAGCATATCCAGTGCATCATAACCATAGGGATCGGAAGTTAGGGCGACACCTTGTGCGACTAGAAAATCAATCTGACTCTCCATATTTCTTCTAACCACTTGATAAAAAAGGTTTTTATTGGAAACGCCAGTGGCGTTTAAATTAAAGCCATAACCGGCAAGCCTTTTTAACAATTCTGGCTTTTGCAGGGCTTGATTAAGCAGTTTAACGTCGCTTTTATCGCTAATTCGAACCATTTGTAAAATGGCGGATTCTGGAGCATTTTTATCAATCATGGCGCCAACCATGGTTGCGGGCGTGATTTCCCAGCTAGCATCAATTGGCTTTGACTGAAGAAATTCGACCATTTCCGTCCATTGCTCTTTACGCATCATGCCGATTAAAGTTCTCACTTCTTCTGGCATCGACATCATATCCACATTGCTGTTGTTTTGAGAGTTGCGTAATCTTGTTAAATATCGATAGCCATGTTCCACGGTTTCTTTATTCATGGCGGCTAGAGAAGCTATGATTTGCTCATATGCGACTTTTTGCTGCACCATTTGATCAATTTCAGTTTCAATTTGAGCAGTATCGATAGGTTGGTAAGGCGGGATAGCAGGTTTCCTACTGCTGTTATTGGATAAGCATTCTAAATACTGTTTATTCAAAGGGTCATGTTGTGCCTTAAAGTCATCGATAATGCCTTTGAAATCTTGCGGCAAATTAGCAAAATTATTAGCTTGTTGCTGTTTCATTTGATCGCGAATTGCAGTCACCCTGGCCGCCAGATCAGGATGTTGTTCCTCTAATCGACGAGCAAAATTTTCTGCAGAAGAAGCATTCATAGGTTGATAGCCACGCTCTAAAAGCTTATGAATTAAGCCAATGCCATCCGGGTTGTTGCGGAAAAAGTAGTTAAAGGAGATACGATTGTTATTGGCGGTCGGTTTAACGCCTAATTCCAGCAAGACTTCAGCTGCAGCTACTTTTTTATTATCCATAGCTGTCTGTAATAAAGGTTTGCTGCGGTTAGAGTGCATGAAAAAACCATTATTACTAACCGGTTTATTAATATCCGTGACTCTGGCAAGAAATTGTTTGAGCAATTTGGGATCATCGACTGCAGTAATAATAGCTGGAGCAACTTCCGGATCTAAAGGCCCTTCTTCTGAGAATAGTTTATTAATGGCTTCCAGAGTTTGCTTTTCACCACTCATTGAAATCAAATTAATGAGAAAATGTTTATGCAATTTAGAGTTTGGATTTAAAGGAGCTAACTCGCCTTTTAAAAATTGATTAACCGACTCGATCGACTGGCCAGCCCAGGCAGACATCATTAAATCTTCAATCTGCTCTCTTTGATTTCGAAATAGATTCAAACTTTCTTGTTCAGGAGTTGCATTAGCTATAACTGGCAGTTCTTCGGTATAAATCTCTTGCGATAATTGATGATCGCGAAGGTGTGTTTTGACCATATCACTGAGTTGTTTTGCTTCTAAATCAGCAGAAATTAAAGCCTTTATAGAATCATTACGTTGTTGTTTGAGTTGATCTAATGCAGCAAATAACTCATCAGTATCGCAACTGGCTGTATCGATGGTAACCGGCGTGATGCTATTGCTTTTAGCGGCCTTGGCGGGAACGCTTGCCGTGCTATCAGGATTCGTATTGCTGTTAACCATTGAATCCTTGCTGTTAGGCTTAGTGAGATAGAACATCAAGCCAATTATTAAAATTAAACCAATTGCTAAGAGTGCTTTTTTCAAAGGATACAAACCTATTATTTAGAGGGAGCCATTGAAATCAATGGTCTTTAGACCCACATTTTATTATCATAGTGATATTACTATTTGGCTTTATTATAACCAATTCAATGGCAATTTTAGAAATTTTAGAATATCCCGATCCAAGGCTGAAAACTCAGGCAAAAGAAATTTTACCTGAAGAGTTCAATGATGCCTTGCAAAAGCAAATTGATGATATGTTTGAGACTATGTATGCAGCGCCGGGTATAGGCCTTGCTGCGACCCAAGTTGATTATCATAAAAGGCTTTTCATTATTGATTTATCGGAAGATAAGTCTGAGCCACTAGTCTTTATTAATCCAAAAATTGTTGAGAAACGCGATTTGGTGACCAATGAAGAAGGCTGTCTATCTTTTCCGAGCATCTATACTAAAGTGGAACGTGCTAAAGGTATTAAAGTCCAAGCATTAGATCGTCACGGTAAACCTTTCGAGATTGATACGGATGAATTTTTAGCCATCGCCATTCAGCATGAACATGATCATATCGAAGGTATTGTGTTTGTAGATTACTTGTCACCACTAAAGCAACGTCGTATTCGCTCAATGCTAGAAAAACAACAAAAGAAAAAGCTCAGAGCCGGATAATAGCTTAATATCGAAACTCAATACCCAAGCTCAATATCTAAATTCAATACTTAAACAAGGACACTACCGTTGAAGATAATTTTTGCTGGCACTCCTGATTTTGCTGCAACTAGTTTGCAGGCGCTTATAAAGCATTGCGAAGCATCGGCAGAACATCAAATTGCCGCAGTTTATACTCAGCCGGATCGTCAATCTGGACGCGGCAAAAAAATGAGTATGAGCCCCGTTAAAACTTTGGCACTTGAAAGCACAATTCCAGTTGAACAGCCGGTCAATTTTAAAGCACAAGAAACTAAAGACATTCTTGCTAGTTATGATGCAGATCTGATGGTGGTCGTTGCCTATGGCTTATTGTTGCCACAAGCGGTATTAGATATTCCCAAGCTGGGCTGCATTAATGTGCATGGTTCTTTATTACCCCGTTGGCGAGGTGCAGCGCCGATCCAACGAGCAATCGAAGCGGGCGACGCTGAATCAGGGGTTACCATTATGCAAATGGAAGCGGGTTTGGATACAGGCCCTATGTTATTAAAAGCGGTGACGCCGATAACGGAACAAGAAACCGGTTTAAGCTTACATGACAAACTGGCTGAGCAAGGAGCTAGTTTGCTAACAAAAGCGATTGAGCAAATCGCTGCTGAAAACATTCATCCAGAAATTCAAGACGACTCACTAGCGACCTATGCTCATAAGTTGAATAAACAAGAAGCGCAAATTAATTGGCAAGATAGTGCAATGAATATTGAACGAAAAATTCGAGCCTTTAATGCTTGGCCGGTATGCACTGCGGAACTTGCAGGACAAACCATAAGAGTCTGGCAAGCGGAAGTTGTGGATATGATCACCGATGAAGAGGCTGGCACTATTATTCGTTCGGATAAAGAGGGAATTTTAGTGGCCACCTCAGAAAAGTTACTTCGACTAACTCACTTGCAAATGGCTGGTTCTAAAATGATGGCAGTAAAAGATTTACTTAATGCACCAGCACGACAAGAGTTATTAGCCGTTGGTAAACAATTTGGTTTGATTGCTTAATGCCACTGAATAATACGCAAATTCGTTCCCAGGCCGCCAAGATATTGGCGCAAATTGTTGTTGATGGGCGCTCTGCAAATGATTTGCTGGGGCAAATTGAGTTTGAAAATCCTAGCGACTTATCTTTGTGTAAATCACTAGTTTTAAATGCTTGCCGTTATTTTATTCGCTTAAGTGCTGCAGCTGATCAGTTAATGCAAAAGCCCTTGCGTAATAAAGACTCGGATATTTTATGCTTATTGGTGATTGGTTTGTATCAATTGCAATACACGCGAATTCCAGACCACGCTGCCATCGCCGAAACTGTCGCTGCTGCTGAGCAATTGAAAAAGTCTTGGGCAAAAAAATTAATTAATGCGGTGTTGCGTAACTTTTTAAGAGAGCAAGACAGCATTAATCAAAACTTAGATAAAAATTGGGATACTCAATACAGTATTCCAGACTGGTTAATTAATACCATTAAACTCAGTTATCGCGGAAAAGAGCATAAGGGCAAAGTCTCACAAATTTTACAAGCAACAAATCAGCAAGCGCCATTAACCTTGCGAGTGAATTTAAGCAAAACCAGTCGCGATGATTATTTAGCATTATTAGCCGAACAAGAGCTTAATGCTAAAGCGCATCAATTAGTGCCAAGCGCGATAGTATTGGAACAAGCGACCAATGTGACAGCTTTGCCTAATTTTGAACAAGGCTGGATTTCGGTGCAGGATGCGGCGGCACAATTATCCGCTTGGATTTTACAGCCGCAAAAGGGCATGAAAATTTTAGATGCTTGCTCAGCACCTGGCGGCAAAACCGCTCATCTTTTAGAGTTTACTAATAATGATCTTGAACTAACGGCGATAGATATTGACGATAGTCGTTGTGAGCGGATTGAAGAAAATCTTGAGCGCCTAGAGTTAGATGCGCAGGTAATTTGTTATGATGCGATTGAGTATCTAAAAGAAACCGAACAAGAATTTGATCAAATTTTATTGGATGTTCCATGCAGCGCCACTGGAGTAATCCGTCGGCATCCAGATATAAAGTTATTGCGTCGAGAATCGGATATTGATGAATTAGTCACTATTCAGCAGGCTATGTTAGAAGCAGCTTGGAGTGCTTTAAAACCAAATGGCAAATTGCTTTATGCAACCTGCTCCATTTTGCAGCAAGAAAATAGTCAGCAAATCGAAACTTTTATGCAAAAACACCAAGATGTAGAGCTTGAGGTTTTGAGTGCTGACTTTACCGATGTTGATTTAAATGGCCTTTCAAACGCTCCCATAGGACTACAAATTCTTCCCAATCAGAGCCAAATGGATGGTTTTTACTATTGTTTGTTGAGCAAACAAGCGCTTGATAAATAGGCGATTTTACGAAAAAATCCTTTAGATCAGTGGCTTATAGGGTTAGCATATAGGGATAGGCCAAATAGGGGCGTGCAAGAAAGCACTATCTAAAGCGAGCCAAAAATAAATATATGAAAATTATTATCTTAGGTGCAGGGCAAGTTGGAATGAGCCTGGCACTGAATTTAGAAGGCGAAGACAATGATATTACGCTGATTGATACCGATGCCAAGCGGTTGCGTGATATTCAAGATCATCTCGACTTAAGAACCATTGTCGGTCACGGCGCTCATCCTAACGTGCTCTATAAAGCAGGTATTGATGATGCGGATATGTTGGTGGCTGTGACAAACAGTGATGAAGTCAATATGATGGCTTGTCAGATTGCTCATACCCTGTTTCAAACACCTAAAAAAATCGCTCGTATCCGTTCTCAAAATTATCACTCGTTCCCGAATTTATTTGAAGACAACCATATTCCAGTAGATGTGGTTATTAGTCCCGAACAATTGGTCACCAATTACGTCACACGCTTAATTGAAAATCCAGGTGCTTTTCAGGTTTTAGATTTCGCAGAAGGAGCGCTTCGATTAGTGGCAGTTCGCGCTTATTATGGCGGTCCTTTAGTGGGCAATGCTTTATCTGAATTACGCGAGCACTTGCCTAATGTGGATACTCGAGTTGCGGCAATATTTAGACGCGGTCAACCAATTGTGCCGACAGGGCACACTATTATCGAAGCAGATGACGAGGTATTTTTCCTCGCCGATAAAAAACATATTCGAGCTGTGATGAGTGAGTTGCAGCGTTTAGAAAAAGATTATGAGCGGGTGATGATTGCTGGCGGTGGTAACATTGGTAAGGGCTTGGCACTGAATCTTGAAAAAGATATGCAGGTTAAAATTATCGAGCGTGATGGACAAAGAGTGCAACACTTAGCAGATACTTTGCAAGATAGTTTAGTTTTGCACGGTGATATTTCCGATCAAGATTTGTTGGATGATGAAAACATCAAGGATTTTGATTTATTTGTCGCAGTAACAAACGACGATGAGGCCAATATTATGTCCGCCATGTTAGCCAAACGCATGGGCGTTAAGAAAACCATGGTGTTGATTAATCGCCCGGCTTACGTGGATTTAATTCAAGGGCATGAAATTGATATTGCTATTTCGCCACAGCAAGTAACTATTGGTAGTTTGTTAAAGCATATTCGCCGCGGCTTAGTCTCGAATGTCTATTCATTAAGACGCGGGGCGGCAGAAGCGATTGAGGCTGTTGCTCGCGGAAATGAACAAAGCTCATTGGTGATCGGTCGAGCCATCAGCGAAGTACCATTGCCACCTGGAACCACTATTGGTGCTTTGGTGCGAGACGGCAAAGTGTTGATCGCCCATGATAATGTCATTATTCGCGAGTATGATCATGTGATTTTGTTTATGGTGGATAAAGCCTATATCCATGACGTTGAACGTCTATTCCAAGTCAATGTTACCTACTTTTAGAGTATAAACTCGATGCAGTTCACCACCATTTTCCGCTTCCTTGGTTTATTACTGATGATATTCAGTTTGACCATGATGCCGCCTATTGTAGTTTCTTATATTTATAAAGATGGTGGTGGCACAGCATTTTTCACCACTTTCTTTATCTCACTGATTACCGGCTTTACACTTTACTTCGCCAACCGTAAAGGACGAGCGGAATTGAAAATCCGAGATGGTTTTTTAATTGTAGTTTTATTCTGGACTGTCTTAAGTTTGTTTGGCTCGATACCTTTATTATTAACTGATGGGTTAAATCTTTCTTTAGCTAATGCGGTATTTGAATCTTTTTCAGGCCTGACAACAACGGGTGCGACGGTTATTAGTGGACTCGATGACTTACCCCATGCCATCTTGTTTTATCGACAACAATTGCAATGGCTTGGCGGTATGGGAATTATCGTTTTAGCGGTTGCCATTTTACCGATGCTCGGTATTGGGGGGATGCAGCTTTATCGAGCGGAAACTCCAGGTCCAATGAAGGACAATAAATTAACTCCAAGAATTGCTGGAACCGCAAAAGCCCTTTGGTATATTTATTTAGGCTTAACCATTGCCTGTGCGCTGGCTTACTGGTTAGCTGGCATGGCGCCTTTTGATGCGATTGCTCACAGCTTTTCAACTATCGCCATAGGCGGATTTTCAACTCACGATGCGAGTATTGGTTATTTTGACTCCAATGCGATTGAATTGATTTGTAGTTTTTTTATGTTAGTCGCCGGGATAAACTTTGCGCTGCACTTTGTTGCCTTTAAGCGATTGAGCATCAAACCTTATTTAAAAGATCCTGAGTTTCAAGGCTATCTTTTATTCCTAAGTTTAATCTCTTTGTGTTGTATTTTTGTGTTGTTGGGTTACGGCTTATTTAACTTCAGCGACTCAGTCGTTAACGGTATTTTCCACACCATTTCGATTGCTACCACTACCGGTTTTGCGACCACTGAATTTCATACTTGGCCAATTTTCTTACCAATATTATTAATCTTCGCCAGTTTTGCAGGCGGTTGTGCGGGATCAACCGCCGGCGGTATGAAAGTCATACGAGTGCTGCTACTGTTTAAGCAAGGTGTGCGCGAGATCAAGCGATTGATTCATCCCAATGGTGTTTTTCTGATTAAGCTAGGTAGAGAGTCAGTAACCGACAGAGTAGTGCAATCGGTATGGGGTTTCTTTGCAACTTACGTTGCCCTATTTGTGATATTAATGCTGATCTTAATTGCTGACGGACTTGATCAGATCACCGCATTCTCAGCAGTAGCCGCCTGTATGAATAATCTTGGACCTGGTTTAGGAGAAGTTGCCCTTAACTACAGTGGACTGTCTGATTTATCCAAATATGTTTTAAGTTTCGCGATGCTGTTAGGGCGCTTGGAAATCTTTACTTTGTTAGTATTGTTTACGCCTTATTTTTGGAGAAGGTAAAGCAATGCAATTATCGGGTGTATACATATATATTGATGGCAGTGATTTATTCGATGTTGCACCCTTTATGGAGGGTGACATTACTAAGTGGAAGGAATCTCAAGGGGTTTCATTTAAGTTTATAAATGTGATACATGAGCGCACTCCAGATATGTGGCCAGAAGATCTTGCTGATTGGGATTTTGGTATAAACTTGAATGTCGATGACCTTAATGTCTTACCCGAAATGTTAGATTTCATGCACAGTTTGGCAATAAAATACGAGCGAGACTTTGTCTTAGGTTTCTATTATGATAGTCATAATATATCTGAAGATATATTATTTTTTGGAGCTCGTGACGGAGCCCCAAGTTTGAAGGCGGTAACAGATTTACTGGGAATTAGTTTGCAATAGCTTGTTTCTGCATATCAAAAATTTCACGTATTCCTTGCTTACCCAAGTCCAATAACGCCATTAATTCATCGCCAGAAAAGGGTTCTGCTTCTGCGGTTCCTTGAAGTTCGATAAAACCACCATTTTCATCCATGACGATATTCATATCGGTTTCGGCTTCAGAATCTTCAGGATAATCTAAATCTAAAACAGGGGTACCTTTATAGATACCTACCGAAATGGCGCCGATCCAATGCTTCATAGGATTAGTTTTTAGCATGCCCTTACTTCGCATATGAGTCAGTGCGTCATGCAATGCGACACAAGCACCGCTAATAGATGCCGTTCGAGTTCCGCCGTCGGCTTGGATCACATCACAGTCAATGTAGATAGTATTTTCACCTAACTGACTCATATCAACCGCCGCACGTAAAGAGCGACCAATCAATCGCTGGATTTCTAAAGTGCGCCCGCCTTGCTTGCCACTGCTCGCTTCGCGTCTCATGCGTGAGTGAGTAGAGCGAGGCAGCATGCCATATTCAGCCGTGATCCAACCTTGTCCTTTGCCTTTGAGAAAACGAGGAACGCCTTCTTCAACGCTGGCATTACATAAGACTTTAGTTTCTCCAAACTCAATTAAAACCGAACCTTCGGCATGTTTGGTGAAGTTACGAGTAATGGTAACTGGTCGTAATTGGTTGCTACTGCGGCCGCTAGGTCTCATGATTTAATCCTAAAAAGTTTTTATAGATTATAAGGAAAATTATTTAGGATGTTTAGAGATATAAAATTTAAATTGAGTGATTGTTACTATTAGCATTAAAAAAGGCGCTTAAAGCGCCTTTTAAATTTTACTGATTATTCCTGCGTAACCATAACAAACCAAGTAAGCCGGTTATTGTCAGCGGCAAGATAGGACCGCCGCCACCGCCACTACCACTTTCAGGTGGTGTAACTGGAGCAGGTGGTGCAGCTTGATCGCTAGCATTAATGGTTAAGTTGTAAATGGTACTGCCTAGTGTCGCTCCGCCTTGCGGATCAGATAGCACTAAATTAAATTGTTCGGCAGCTTCTTCGGCAGAATCATCAAGAATAGCAACTTCGATAGTTTTATCTGCACTATCGCCATCTGCCCAGGTTAAGGTGCCACTAGCGGCAGTATAATCTTCGCCAGCAGTTGCTGAACCATCTTGAGTAGTGAAATTAACCGTCACTTCACCGTCAGAACCACCGGTTCTGGCAACGGATACGTTGACGGTAGTTGCTGCTTCATCTATTGCAGCTGTAGTCGAAACTAACCCTAACTGACCTCGTAGTACTGGAGCTGCGCCATCACTTTCTTTAATATTAATAGTAAAAGTTGGCACGTCTAAGCTGGCGCCACCTTGGACGCTAGATAAGACAATCACTAAAGATTCGCTGGCTTCTTCCACCGTATCATCGAGTAAATCTACTTCTATGTATTTAACGCCGGATTCACCATTGGCCCAAAATAAAGTTCCACTAGCAGCAGTGAAGTCTTCTCCTGCAGTGGCGGTTTGACCTTGCAGGGCGTATTGCACACTGACATTATTTCTTGAGCCGGCAGCGCGAGAAACGGCAACTGTAACTTTTGAATTGGCCTCATCAAAAGTGGCAGAGTCTAGTAAAAACTCTAATTTACCGATATCAGCAGATTTAGTACCTGAGTTATCTTTTAAGATGTATAAACCATTAGAAATATCACTGACAAGAATGTTGCCACTGGGAAGATAAGGGTAGGCACCCCAGGCACCATCAAATTGTGCGTCATTCGCCGCAGGTACTGGGAAAGTATCAAAGAAACCAATCTCAACTGGGCTTGCTGGAGTACTAACATCTAACACGGTTAATCCGCGCTTGTAGTTAGACATATAATACTTATCGCCAAGAGTGAAGCCGTTATGATCAATAGCTCGAGTCGGACCAACATAAGAGCCAACAATTGCAGGATTAGTTAGATCACTAATATCCATTACATACAATGTGGTATTAATGCCATTTCTTTGCTCGTCTAATTCATCCTGAATGAAAATATAATTTTTATCCTGTGAGAACCAGCCTGAGTGAGTATATTGAACGCCATTGTAGCTAGTTGCGCTGAGTTTGACTGGGCTGGATTTATTGGTGGTGTCCCAAATGTCCATGCTGGTTTCATTGAAATCTATAAACAACTCGCAAGGGTTATGACCGCCTGAGCACTGGCTGGTTCGACTGTCTGAAATGGTCAAATTAGTCGCATCATGTACGTAACCAGTACTAGAAGGTGTCGTTACTAAAGACGGTTCTGTCGGGTTGGTTAAGTCAAAAATACGATAGGAGCCATTACCATTGCTAGAACCAGCAATGTATAAATAAGCATCTTGTCCATCTGCGGCTAAACCAGTGGCATAATCAATATTGCCCAGATACACATTATGTGCTCTTTGGAAAACATTCACCGTGTTAGCAAGTGAGATACTATTGGGCGCTTTGGTTAAATCGATAATTTGGAAACCGCCATTGCCTTCAGTTGTGACATAAGCATAGGCTTTATAAGTATTCTCAGCAGTATCGAAATATTGATACACTTTAACATCTCGCCAGCTACTATTAACGCCTGAAATAGTGCCAACTTCTGTGGGCGCCATAGGGTCAGTAACATCTATTACCACTGTGCCATTGAACAATCCCATAATGGCATATTCGTTACCATTATTTAGATCTCGATATCCCCAAATATCGTTGCCACTAGAAGGTCTTGAACTCATTTGATTCAGCGGTAAGTGCGACTGTAAATTAATATTGGCACAAGGGTAGTCTCCAGCGACACCACCATTACAATCAATTTTCTTTTCAAAGCTGGTATTAATTTTTTGATACTTAGCGAGAAGCTCCACATACTCAGGCTTGATTCGATATTCATCATTACCCTTCGTATCTGCTAATAATTTAAAGCCTTTTTTTGCAAGTTGTTCGCGATATTGGGCGGGCAAACCAACGATAGTGGTAGCATTTGACTCCGCCTGTTTTCGAAAACGGTCTTGAATCGAGTAACCGCCAGAAATGGAAACCATATCGTTTAAAAGATAAAAAATATCCATATCTTTAGCATGATATTGACCTGCAGCCATTCGAATAGTATCGCCCTTGCTAGACTTATTAACCGTATAGGCTATAGTTTTACAGGGTGCTGTCGGCTTGCCACATTCGCCTGCATCTACGCCATTTTCTGCGATGTAGCGAATAGGATGGCCGCCACCATGAGCAAATAAGCTTGGGGCTGCTGCTAGCAATAATCCAGCAAAGCTTATTGAGGTAAGTTTCAGTTTCATAGTTATTCCAATCTAAAATATATTCTTGAGGATATTGTATAGTAAATAAACGCTGTAAAGGCTGAATAGTTTAAAAAGCTACAAAAAACATACAATTATGATAAGCAATTCAAAAAATTAGCATCAAATTTAGTTACATATTTTTTCTTGAATCTATCTGTCCGGCGTTATTTGATAGAGTAAAAGGAGGAAGGAATGACTAAAGTTTTAATATTTTTTCTGGGTTTGCTAGCTAACCTTCATGTGCTCTCTGAAACTAAGAGTACAAAATCTTTATATGTGATCAAAAAAGGTGATGGTGATAATAACCCAAAGATTATTTTATTATCTGGGCCTACCGATAACTGGCATTCAGATCTAGGTTGGTGGGTTTTAGGGCAAAACTATTTAGCGTCTAAATACAGTACCGTCGCCATAGAGCGCCCGGGGCAGGGCTTCTCACAATCAATAGAGAAGCCTTCATATGTGAATTTTGCAAATAACTTAAGCACATTTATAAGTAATGAAAAAGCTCCGGTTATTCTTGTTGCTTTTGCATCTTCAAACTTGAGTGTGCAACTTGCTTTACAGAGTCAACAAGTCCAAGAAAAAGTTTTAGGTGTTGTATTTCTAGATCCTGATGTATTAACCGAGCATTCCATAGAACATTATACGGCTGAAAGTGAAAATTATAAAAAAAACTGGCAGCAGTTAAAAAACTATATTAAAGCAGGCAATTATCAGTCACGAATAGCTCAGAAAATATTACAAGAACGAGAGCATTTAGAAGCATTAGTAATACCTGAATTAGAAGATTATATGGATTGGGAGCTGTATGACAAATACGAAAAAAAGCGGGGAGAGGCAAATTATCAAATTAATAAGTTTAAAGAAGTTACCGCATATAAGTCTGATTTAGAGCATGCTATGGAAGCAAGTTTTCCGATGGATATTCCTTTAATTATTCTAGATAGTGATTTTGAGACGGGTTATCTTAAGACTATTGAAGATAACAAGGTGAGGCAGTCGATCATCAAGTGGCGTGATCAAGGTAAGAAGCAGTTTTTTGATTTAGCCAGGAGGCATCCATGCAGTGCTTATTGGCCAATAGATACTCAAGAGCATCTATTGACCTATACCCATCCACAAAAAATCCAACAAGCTATTCATCGCATTGAAATGTGTAGTAATAATTAATCCGGTCTTTGTAGCTTTTCTTCTATAGCTCTTTGTTTGACGGCTTCTGATACTTTTTGTGCGACGTTCCGATTAAGAGGATCGGGTAATACATGCGAGGCTGATAGTTCGGTAACGCATCCCGCTAGCGCATGGGCAGCGGCAATTTTCATTCCTTCACTGATTTTTGTGGCACGAGCATCTAGAGCACCGCGGAATATTCCAGGGAAGGCCAGGACATTGTTTACTTGATTGGGGAAGTCACTACGACCCGTACCCACCACGGAAGCACCTGCGGCGAGTGCTTCATCGGGCATAATTTCAGGGATCGGGTTAGCCATAGCTAAAATGATAGGCTCTTTGTTCATCAGTTTGATGTCATCGCCAGTGAGAAGATTTCCTTTGGATACGCCAATAAAAACATCAGCGTCTTTTAGTGCATCTAACAAGTTTCCATCGCGGTGGAAACGGTTGGTATAAGCTAATAGTTTAACTTTTTCATTATTAAGATTATCACGATTTTTAGAAATAATCCCTTTTGAGTCACACACCAAAACATCTTCTACTGGAATGCAAGCGCTAGCATCATGACCAACACAGCGAAGCAATCGGGCGATAGCGGTTCCTGCCGCACCAGCGCCATTAATGACCACTTTTAGAGAGGAAATATCTTTACCAGTCACTTTGCAGGCATTAATTAACGCCGCTAATAAAACAATGGCGGTGCCATGTTGATCATCGTGAAAAACTGGGATACCGATGTCTTGAAGCTTTTGTTCAATTTCAAAACATTTTGGCGCAGCGATATCTTCTAGATTAATACCGCCAAAAGTTGGCGCAACGGTTTTTACTGTAGTAACGATTTCATCAACACTTTCGGCATCAATCACTAGTGGCACGCCATCTATATCTGCAAACTCTTTAAATAGAATTGCTTTGCCTTCCATAACCGGTAAGGCCGCTTCTGGACCTATATCGCCTAAACCCAAAACGGCTGATCCGTCGGAAACGATTGCGACTGAGTTCCCTTTCATGGTTAAGGTATAGCTAGAAGCTTTATCGCTAGCGATATGATTTGATACGGCAGCAACGCCTGGCGAATAAGCAGTAGAAAGGTCATCACGGTTTTGCAATGGCACTTTGGATTTGATGGCCCATTTGCCGCGCATGTAGCGATGGATATCTAAAGATTGTTGAAAATATTTACTCATAGCGAATGTTTCTAGCGATTAATGGCTGGAGATCATACGCTCATTCTATAGAGTTTGTGGTCGGAGTTGCAGTTTATTTATTAGATTTAGAGAAGTGTCGAGAAAATAAAAAAGGCGCTGTTAACGCCTTTTCAAAAAATCTAGTACAAACTTAGCTATTAATAGCTTAATTCAGTTTGATGCTGATTGAATTTACGGTTTATCCAATAATCAACCGAGAAGTATTTGCCGCCGCCACTAAACAATAATACGAATAGCATAATGAAATAAGTTGCTGCAAATTCGATACCATTTTGTAGAATCACAAAATTACCTTTGGCATTTAGCCAGCTGCTATTGCCATGGGTTGCTAATAATTCTCGAGCTTTGCTAACGCGACTGGCGACTTCTTCAGCAGCAGCTTGATTAGCGGCTGCATCGCCAAAGCCAAACCATGACCAGAACTTGCCGACATTGGTTTCTGCATTACTCGCCGCGATAGCGCTCCAACCATTATCAAGGTGCGCAGTAACAGCGGCAACTACCATAGTGATCATTAAAGGAATTGAGACCCAGCGTGTACCAAAGCCTAATACCAAAGCCCAGCCACCAATTATCTCAGTAAAAGTGGCAAGGTAAGCCATAAATGCTGGAGCAGGTAAGCCAAGTCCCCAATCTGGATTACCAAACCAACTAATAATGTCTTCTATGTTGGCAAATTTATTTAAACCAGCAATGATCATGATAGGACCTAAATAAAGACGTATCATTAAAATCGGCAGTCCTGACAAGTGTTTAAGTTTGCCAAATAACCACTCATGGAAACGGTAATAAAGCTCGATCATTGCTTGCATAATATTCTCCTAAAAGCCTTCGCTGATCGATCGATCAGAGATTCTTGGTTTTAATTTCGTTTTCTTGATAAGGATGTAACTTATCTAATGGAGTCGATAAACCAGTTTCTGTTACAACTCTAACATGTTCTCGCTTTAATTCATGGGCAGATTTAACACCACAAGAATGTGCAATCATCTCAACCGCGCTGATCATATTCTTATGATAATGGTAAACACGTTCGAGTTTATCGGAAATGACTAAGCCTTCTTGCAACTCCTCATCGTGGGTTGTGATACCCGTTGGACAAGTATTTTTATTGCATTGCAAAGCTTGGATGCAACCTAATGCAAACATAAAACCGCGCGCAGAAACTACCACGTCAGCGCCCATCGCCTTTGCCCAAGCCACGCCGGATGGGGTAATCATTTTTCCTGAGCATATCACTTTAATTCGCTCGCGAAGACCATGTTGTTCGAGTAAATCGATAGTTAGAGGCAAGCTTTCTTTTAATGGCAAGCCCACATAATCAAACAAGGGTTGAGGTGCGGCGCCGGTTCCACCATCGGCGCTATCAATGGAAATAAAATCAGGAGCTGACTCTATGCCCCTGGTATTAATCTCACGCATCAAATCAACTAAATATTGGTGCGAGCCAATCACAGCCTTAAAGCCAACGGGTTTTCCTGTTAATTCACGAATGTGATTAATGGAGTCTAATAGGTCGGAAACATTGGTGATTTCAGGATGACCATTTGGGCTGATTGAAGCTTCACCTTGTGGGATCCCTCGAATTTCAGCAATTTCGGCAGTTACTTTTTCCGCTGGCAACAAGCCACCTTTACCAGGCTTAGCACCTTGGCTCATTTTTAATTCGATCATTTTGACTTGAGCGTTATTACTGATGGCTTTTAATTTTTCATCGTCTAATTCACCGGCTTCATTTCTTACACCATATTTAGCTGTGCCGAACTGAAAAACCACATCGCCGCCTCCGGATAAATGATAAGGCGATAATCCTCCTTCGCCGGTATTGATCCAGCAGCCTGCTTTTTCGGCTCCCTTGGCTAAGGCAATAACCGCTTTGCGCGACAGGGCGCCGAAGCTCATGGCGGAAATATTAAAGAAACTTGGCGCAGCGTAGGGTTGTTTAGCATAAGGCCCAAACAGAATAGGCTTAGCTGCTTGCGCATCCTTTTTTAAGATTGGAAAAGGATCATTTAAAAACATGACCGAACCAGTAGGGTTTAAATTACGGGTGGAACCGAAAGCCATGGTGCGGCTGACATTCTTGGCGGCACGATAGGCCCAACTTCGCTCAGCACGATTAAAAGGCATCTCCTCGCGATCCATGGCGAAAAAGTATTGTCTAAAGAATTCTCCAAGGTGCTCGAAAAAATAACGAAAGCGTCCAATGACTGGATAGTTACGACGGATGGTTTGCTTTTTTTGTGTTCTATCAATGACATATAGCACTAGCACGACTAACAACAAAATTAGCAAAGCAAAAACTAAAAAAGCACCAACCCATTCTAAGGCAGTTTTAACAAAAGACATGACGGCAACTGAGTTCATAGTTCGATTTTCCAGTAATCAGTTATGGTTGCGAATTACAAAAATATGCCTATACTTTGTCATAAATGCTTGAATGATCAAAGAAATTCATCACTTGTATCAATAATGATGATTATCATAGTGGAAAAACTAATCAATGAGTGAGAAAGACTTACCAGAAGAGAGCGAGCTTATTGCAGGGTTATTGGCTAACAATCAGGCTCTATTTAGCAAAGTTGTTAAAGCCTATTATCCTTCTATGTATTCGGTTGCCTACGCAATTGCCGGTCCTGCTATTGCCGATGAAGTGGTGCAGGAAGCTTGGGTTTCTGGTATTCGCGCTTTGCCAAAATTTGAAGGGCGCTCTAAGTTAAAAAGCTGGTTGATCCGGATTGTGGCGAATGAAGCTAAGACTCGATTACGTAAAGAATCTCGCTCAGTGAGTCTAGAAGCGGTGAATGAATCTTGGGCAACCGATCCGCGTTTTGACAATCGTGGTCATTGGAATGAAACCAATTCTGAGTGGGATAATGCTTCGCCGGATGAATTGCTATCGGCCAATGAATTACAAGAGTGTTTTGATAAGCATTTAGAGCTTTTACCAGATAATCAAAAGCAGGTTTTGAATTTAAGAGATGTTGGCGGTATGGATATGGAGGAGATCTGTAACATACTTGAAGTCAGCTCATCTAATGCACGAGTACTGTTGCATAGGGCAAGAGATCGAATGCAACAAATGGTTGCGCACTTCCAGAGGACTGGGCAATGTTAAGCTGTAAGAAACTAATTGAAAATGGTAGCGAATACCTAGAAGGTGATTTGAGTCGCTGGGAGCGATTTAAATATCAGTTTCACCTTTTTATGTGTAAGTCGTGTAGCCGTTATATTCTTCAATTGAAACAAGTGATTTCGATGATTAGTCTTTCTCCAAAGAAAGAAGTTCCTAAGGATATGGAAGACATGTTGACGAAAGAGTTTGAAGAGACGATGAAGAATTAGATCGATTATTCAGTAAAGCAAAAGCCACTGAAGTTCAGTGGCTTTTTTATTTAGCAATTATTTGTGATAAAGAGAGTCACCTACTCTTCGATTTCTGGCTTCTCTGTTCCTTCAATCGTCGCTAGCTTATCATTCTCAAAGGTCAGAACCATGCGCTTTTCAATTCTATCGCCTCTTGATGGAATTAAATAATACAGGTAATACCAAGTATTATTCTCCAAGTTAGTGTTCAAAACTGGATTGCCCAGTACGTAACGAACTTGCTCTTTAGTCATACCTGGACGAATTTGGTTAATTTCTTTTTGATTCAGCACATTGCCTTGCTGGATATTTGGCTTGTACACACAGCCGCTCAAAATACTGATTGTGATGGCTGCTACAGCTATAATTACATTTCTCATTGAAAACCTTATTAATTACTCATATTAGTCCGAATTAGCGCGACTAATGACTTTTCATTCAATTTCGCCATAGTATAATCATTTCGTCGCTTAATGCTATCGGAGTTTTAATTTTGGAAAACAAACAACTAAAAAAAGCTGGATTAAAGGTTACCTTACCCAGAGTTAAGATTATGCAAATTCTGGAAAGTTCCGAGGAGCGCCATTTAAGTGCTGAAGATGTCTACAAAAAGCTGCTAGAAGCTGGCGATGATGTTGGTTTAGCGACGGTGTATCGCGTTTTAACGCAGTTTGAACAAGCAGGATTGGTCACTCGCCATAACTTTGAAGGTGGTCATTCGGTTTTTGAGATGGACGATGGCGAACACCACGATCATATGGTGAATGTGGACGATGGTACCGTAATTGAATTTATCAGCGATGAGATTGAAGAGTTACAGCACAAGATTGCCGAAAAGCATGGTGTTGAAATCGTAGATCACTCGCTAGTTCTATACGTTAGACCAAAAGCTAAATAAACATATCGTCATTCCCACGAAAGTGGGAATCTTGTTTAATTGCCCTAATTGAATAATACAGTGAATATTATTTCCCTTTATTTTGTCTCTTGAGAAGCGCTAGCACCTCTTCCCAGCTTTTTTGTAGGTTCTCATTCAATACCAAGTTTTCACCATAAGAGCTATATACTCTATTGTATAAAGCTTTATCTTTAAGGTTTTTTAGTGATAGTACACAACTATTATTAGGGTCTAACTCACTTTGTAGCTTAGTTGTTTGCTCATGAGTCATAGATGAAATTGCGGAGAAAAGCTCTAGAATAGTCTCATCACTTGAAACTAAATTTTTTAACGAAATTAGATGCATAATTTGATAATTAGCTCCATCCAATATAGCTTTATTCTGCTCTAGCCATAAATCTATGTCTTCTGCAAGAGAGGGACTTTGGCATTGTTTTTTCTTACTGTGCAAAAAGTTACTAAAAGATATAGCATAAACTTCTGCCTGAAAGTTATTTGTTCTTGGATCGTTTAGAGGGTCAAAGGGTTGTTCTTCATGTTTAATTTCACAACCTCCAATAGATTCCT
This sequence comes from uncultured Kangiella sp., assembly GCA_947498625.1. Taxonomy (GTDB): domain Bacteria; phylum Pseudomonadota; class Gammaproteobacteria; order Enterobacterales; family Kangiellaceae; genus Kangiella. Next base: position 355,374 of record CANMKR010000001.1, read on the forward strand.
CTTTGATTATAAGCTCCCAATCGTCGATTTTGTAACTACTTGAAGGGTATTGAGCAGAAAGTAGATAGCGCACACAGGGCTTTAGGGTTATAGAGTAAGAACCATAACTTACAGAATTCCGCTTACTAAATTTTTTGGCTTTTGTAGAAGCAATGTTGAAGTAATATGTACCAGATGAGAGTTTCATCTTGCTTTTGTTATACATTTTTCCATCAACTGAGATTATGAATACATCGTAGTTTTTATTATCTGTAGCTATACTTCTAGTGCCATCTATTAAACTGTAGTTCTCTGCATGAGTAACATTTAGAAAAGCAACTGCACTAACTAAAATAAGTCCGGCAATATAATTTCTCATTCCAAGTTCCCCAATAGTTCTTTGGCGTGACTTCTTATTGTTTCAGTGATTTGTACACCGCCAATCATTCTTGCGATTTCCTCAACACGTTGCGTTTCAGAAATCTCAATCATTTGATTAGAAGTTGAGTCTTTAGTTTGTGATTTGGCGACTAACAAGTGTTGATGACCTTGAGCGGCCACTTGTGCTTGGTGAGTGACCGTTAAGATCTGTGCTTTTTCGCCGAGCGATTTCAAAAGTTTTCCAACTATTTCAGCCGTACCGCCGCCAATCCCTACATCAACTTCATCAAAGATTAGTGTTGGTAATTGAGTAGTTTGAGCATTAATGACCTGCAGGGCCAAACTGATCCGCGAAAGCTCACCACCAGAAGCCACTTTACGCAGCGGCATTGGTTTTTGCCCCGGGTTAGTAGAAACCATAAATTCAGCCGATTCTAGTCCATTGGCTTTATAGGCAGCTTCTTCCATCGAATTAAAGGCAATCTCAAAGACGCCTGAACCAAGCCCTAACTGAGACATCAGTTCGATAATTTCTTTGTTTAGTTTTTTGGCAGCAGAGTGACGCTTTTTACTAATTAGTTCGGCTTGCTTAGCATAATCCTTCTGCAATTTATCAAGTTCTACTTCAAGCGCTTCAAAGCTGGCTTCATCGCCGGCTAATTGACCTAGCTCAGACTCTAATTGGGCTAAAACATCCGGTAACTGTTGTATTTCGGTTTGATGCTTACGGGATAAATCATGCAGCAGCGAAATATCACGATCCAATTGCTGAAAGTGCTCTGGATCGATTTCTATAGAGTCTAAGTAGCTGCGGAGCTCAGAACTGGCTTCATCAATTTCCACTAAAGCGGACTGCAATAAGTCATTAGTATTTTTTAAATTCTCATCAACGGAATAAAGCTGGCTGATTTGTCCTGCCACTGAGTTGAGTAGGCTCGAAATACTCTGCTCATCTTCGCTAATAGCAGACAAGCTCGACTGACCTTTTTCCAGTAACTGACTAGCATTGGCTGCGCGCTTATGCTCATTTTCAATTTGCTCTACTTGATCTACCGGCGCTTTGGATAATTCTTCTAATTGATATTTGATAAGATCTTTACGATCATTTTTATCTTTCAATGCCGCTTGAAAGTCATTCAGTTGAGTTTGAACCTTATGAATATCTTTCGAGAGCTTAGTGAGGTTAGTAACCTTATCGGATAAACCAGCATAACGATCTAATAATTGCAAATGAGTTTGCGGTTTAAATAAGGATTGATGTTCATGCTGGCCATGGATATCTACTAATAAATCCCCAAGCTGGGACAGTTGAGTAAGATTAACTGGCTGCCCATTAACAAAAGCTTTGGAACGTCCATCATGATTAATGACTCGGCGCAAAATACAATCGTGCTCCTCATCTAACATTTGTTCATCCAGCCATGCTAAAACTTGTGGCAGTTTCTCAATATCAAAAACGGCACTGATTTCTGCTCTTTTGGCGCCATGGCGAACGACACCAGAATCAGCGCGCGCACCTAAAGCAAAGCCGAGCGCATCCACAACAATGGATTTACCGGCACCGGTTTCGCCAGTAATAACGGTCATGCCAGACTTCAGCTCTAAATCGAGCTGCTCAATAATGGCAAAATCTTTAATATGAATACTGTTGAGCATAAATGGCTAGTCTAGATTAGAGCTTTGAGCCCCAGCCTAACTTAGTTCTTAATAGGCGGAAATAATCATAATCTTTAGGATGTAATAGCCACATTTCTTGCTGTCGTTTACGCACGCAGAATTTTTCACCGGGCATCACTGGGAAGCGTACTTGGCCGTCACAGCTTAAGCGCGCTTCATTTTGATTATCTTTACTAAACACAATATCGACTTTAGAGTCGGCGCTAATGGAGATAGGGCGACTGGATAGGGTATGTGGAAACATCGGCACTAAAGAGATCGCATTAATCGCAGGAGACATGATTGGGCCGCCTGCAGAAAGCGAATAAGCCGTAGAGCCAGTTGGCGTGGAAATGATAAGCCCATCACCGCGGACGCTATAAACGAAAGAATCGTTAATATAAACCTCAAACTCGATCATGCGTGAAATTTCACCAGGGTAAAGGACAATGTCATTCACGGCATCACTAAAGCGCGGATTTTCCGAGCCTTGATCGCCATCAATTTCAGCTTCTAATAAAAAACGACGTTCTTCGGTATATTCACCAGCTAACACTTCAGCAACTTTCTCGCATACTTGCTGCGGCTGAATGTCAGTTAAAAAACCTAAATAACCACGGTTAACACCTAACAATGGAATATCGTAATCACTCATCAAACGAGCGGCATAAAGCATAGAACCATCACCACCGATGACAATCACTAAATCGCAGCGCTCACCAAGGGTTTGCCAGGTGACTTGTTGCTCATTTGGGATTGCTAAATCACAAGCAACTCGATCTTCAACTAACAAGCTGTAATCTTCTTGCTGTAAGAAGTTGAAGAGAGTCATTATGGTCTCGCCAACTTCTTTGTGTTTTGGCTTACCCATGATCCCAATGGTTGAAAATGTCAGCTTTTTATCGATTTTCAATGAAGGTCCTATTTCGCTGTTTTGAATGTTTATTAAAAACAGAAACTTGTAATTGATTTATTGACCCATATTTAACAATATATAGGCAGATAAATAAACAACAGAATATTCAAGCAAAGCAAAATCTTTGCTCGAGAAATCAGAAAACAAATAAGATGAGTAAATTCGATCAGCGCGCCCAGACCTTAATGAAGACTTTGGTAGAGACGTATATCTCTAGCGGGCAGCCTGTCGGTTCGAAAACCTTATTAGAGCAATCTCAGCTGAGTGTGAGTCCAGCAACCATCCGTAACGTGATGCACGACCTAGAAGCAATGGGTTTATTGGCATCACCGCACACTTCTGCTGGGCGTATTCCAACTTCACAGGGTGTAAGATTATTTGTTGATCAACTATTAACGGTTAAAGATGTTGAGCAAAATTATCAAGATCAACTAAAGCATCAGCTTGATAAAGCCACCGAAACAGGGCAAATGTTGAATAGTGTGACTAATATGCTCTCACAAATGACCAATATGGCGGGTTTGATTCGAGTTCCAAGACGTGATGTCACTTGTGTTAGACAAGTCGAATTTGTGTCTTTATCGCAAAAGAAAGTGTTAGTGATATTGGTGTTGGATAATGGCGAAGTGCAAAATCGTGTGATCCAGCTGGATGTTGATATTAGTCGCGAGGAATTGCAGCAAGCGGCTAATTATGTGAATCATCATTATGCTGGCAAAGAGCTGGATACAGTGCGTCGCGAGTTATTTGAGGAACTAAAATCCGACAAAGCGCAGATGGATGAAATGATGACCTCCATGATGGCAGTAGCCGAAAAAGGTTTCGCTAATGATGATGGTCAAGATGAGCAAGTACAGATCACAGGTAAATCACAAATGTTAAATTATGTGGGTACCGGCGATATTTCTGATTTACAGTCGGTTTTTGATGCTTTTGCCGAAAAGACCCAGATGCTAGGCTTGCTCGATAAATGTCTTTCAGCCGATGGTGTTCAATTGTTTATTGGCGAAGAATCGGGCTATGACGTTTTGAACCAATGTTCGGTTGTTGGCGCTCCTTATTCTATTGACGGTCAGGCGGTTGGTGTCTTGGCTGTAGTAGGCCCGACTCGTATGGCCTATGACAAGGTGATACCAATCGTTGATATTACCGCAAAAATCCTGACTTCCGCCTTGAATTCTGAGTCCTAGACCTTATTATAGCTACCACTTAATTTCCAAATCATTCCAGATAATTTTAGGGTAATCTCATGTCTGAAAAAGACGTTAAAAATCAAGAAGATATTAAGGCTGTAAAAGATGCAGCTGTAGAAACCGCTGCTGAGCAGGTGGAAGATATAATGGCTGATCTTGGTGAAGAGCTGCTAAATGAAGAGTTAACTGGCGATGCTGCCCGTATAGATGAATTAGAAAAAGCACTAGAAGATGCAGAAGCCAAAGCCGCTGAGAATATGGATCTAGCACTTCGCACTAAAGCTGAGGCAGAAAATATTCGTCGCCGTAGTGAAAACGAAGTATCCAATGCACGAAAATTTGCTATCGAGAAATTCGCAAATGAAATGTTGGCTGTGGTTGACAGTTTAGAACAAGGGTTAGCGCAAAAAGCTGAGCATGAAGAATCTATTGCCATGAAAGAAGGTATGGAGTTGACGCTTAAGATGACTTTATCAACCTTAGAAAAATTTGGTATAGAGCAACTTAACCCAATCGAAGAAGTGTTTGATCCTCAGTTGCATGAAGCAATGACTATGGTACCAAGTCCTGCACATGAATCGAATACAGTGATTGATGTGTTCCAAAAGGGTTATACCTTAAATGGTAGGCTGATTCGTCCAGCACGAGTTGTAGTAGCGCAATAATTTTATAGGTAGAGCTGAGTATCTAGCTCAGTCTGTTTTAAAAGTTCAAAGTTTATTAATGAAACCGCGATCAAGTCGCGGTTTTTTTATGTAAGTTTGTAGCCATTTGAAGTGGCTTGCAAAAGTTAAAAAATAGCGGAACTTAAGTGCATAGTTATAAAGCTCTACCACTAGACAATTTTTGTTAGAACCGGATAACTTTTGTCAGGTTAACCAATAGAGCAAATCGGTAAAAGGGGTTCACAAGACTATAAAAACAGCCACTTTTGATATTCCTTTGCCAACTGGAACGCATTTATTTTTATTTTCTTTAGTTAGAACGAAAGCTCATTTATCACAGGAGAATGAAAATGAAGAAGACCATTATAGCTAGTTCATTAGTGGTAGGTTTAAGCCTATTGAGTTTCAATTCAATGTCTGAGGAAATTGATACTGCGGATTCACTCAGGACTAAAACGTTGCAAGCCTGTAAAGCTGAAGCGGCTAATTTGCCGGAGCAAGATAAAATTAAAGCTTTGGCTTTATGCCAGTGTGTAGCCGACAAAACCGATTACAATTTAGTGATTGATAGCAAAGCCACAGGTGATAAGACAGCCGTAGATCAGCACCTTGATGAGGTGGTTTCTGCCTGTAAAGAGGAAATAGGAGCCAATCAGTAGTTAATAATATAAGGAAGAAAGCCGATTAAATATCGGCTTTTTTATGGGCAAAAGGTTTCATTGATCCTGGACTGCTTGTAAAATCACCATTTTTCAAAGGCTACTTGGGCAAGCAATTATGGGTCGCGCATATCAAAACCGTAAAGATTCGATGGCGAAAACTTCGAATCAAAACTCAAAAATTTACAGTAAATTTAGTCGTCAGATTTATGTTGTGGCTAAACAAGGCGGTGCCGATCCTGAAGGTAACTTAGCTCTACGCAGTTTGATTGATGCCGCTAAGCGTGCTCAGGTCCCTGCGCACGTTATTAAAAACGCTATAGATAAAGCCACCTCTGGCGCTGGTGAAGATTTCGCCGTTGCCCGTTACGAAGGTTATGGTCCGGGCAATACCATGGTAATCGTAGATTGCCTAACTGATAACCCAAACCGTACTTTTGGTGAAGTGCGTCTGTGCTTTACTAAAACCAAGTGCAAAATCGGCACTGAAGGCAGCGTCAGCCATATGTTCGATCACAGCGCTATTTTTGCCTTCCCACACGATGACGAAGAAGCAGTACTGGAAGCGTTAATGATGGCCGATGTAGATGTATCTGATATCGAACATGAAGAAGGCATGATTAGTGTATTCGCCCCAAACACCGAATACGCAAAAGCGAAGCAAGCCTTAACCGAAAGCTTTGAAGGAATTGAGTTTGAAGTAGACGAAATTCAGTTTATCCCCAAAGTCATGGCCGAAGTTCCAGCTGACGATATGGAAATGTTCGAAAAATTTATGGAAATGCTAGAAGACCAAGATGATGTGCAAAATGTATATCATAATGCTGAGCTATAATTAGTTCTCGTCAAACCAAAGTATATATCGTCATTCCCGCGTACGCGGGAATCAAAAAAGCCTGAGTTAACCTCAGGCTTTTTAATAATAACCCCAAAAAATTTAAGTTTTCTTTAAAAATCCCCTTGATCTCCTAAAGCCAGCCCACATATAGGTTCCAAGCAAGATTTAACTATATTTTTCGGAGTAGAAAAATGGGCAAGATTATCGGTATCGATTTAGGTACAACCAATTCATGTGTTGCTGTGTTAGACGGCGACAAAGCTCGTGTAATCGAGAACTCTGAAGGCGGTCGTACGACTCCTTCTATCATCGCTTTCACAGACGGTGAAACTTTAGTTGGCCAGTCGGCAAAGCGTCAGGCAGTGACTAATCCAGAGAACACTTTATATGCGATTAAGCGTTTGATCGGTCGTAAGTTTAAAAGTGATGTTGTACAGAAAGACATCGAGATGGTGCCTTACAAGATCGTTGAAGCGGACAATGGTGACGCTTGGGTATCGGTTAATGGTAAAAATATGGCTCCACCACAAGTTTCAGCTGAAGTTCTTAAGAAAATGAAGAAAACAGCCGAAGACTTCTTAGGTGAAGAAGTAACTGAAGCGGTTATTACGGTTCCTGCATACTTCAATGACTCACAACGTCAAGCGACTAAAGACGCAGGTAAAATCGCGGGCTTAGAAGTGAAGCGTATTATCAATGAGCCTACTGCTGCGGCATTAGCTTATGGTATGGATAAAGAACGTGGCGATCGCACTATTGCAGTTTATGATTTAGGTGGTGGTACTTTCGATATCTCAGTGATTGAGATTGCTGAAGTTGACGGCGAGCACACCTTCGAAGTATTGGCGACTAATGGTGACACTTTCTTAGGTGGTGAAGATTTCGATAACCGCGTTATCCAATATCTAGCAGAAGAGTTCAAGAAAGAACAAGGTATCGACCTTAAAGGCGACGCGCTTGCGATGCAACGTTTGAAAGAAGCGGGCGAGAAAGCAAAGATTGAATTATCTTCTAGCTCGCAAACGGATGTTAACTTACCTTACATCACTGCTGATGCAACCGGTCCTAAGCACTTAAACATCAAGCTAACTCGTGCAAAATTAGAGTCTTTGGTTGAAGATTTAATTGAGCGTTCAATGGCGCCAGTTAAGCAAGCGCTACAAGACGCTGGTTTATCAACTTCTGAAATCGACGATGTGATTTTAGTAGGTGGCCAGACTCGTATGCCTAAAGTACAAGAGTCAGTAACGGCTTTCTTCGGCAAAGAGCCTCGTAAAGACGTTAATCCTGATGAAGCAGTAGCGATGGGTGCGGCGATTCAAGGCGCGGTATTAGCGGGTGACGTTAAAGACGTATTACTATTAGACGTAACACCTTTGTCTCTAGGTATTGAGACTATGGGTGGTGTGATGACCAACTTAATCGATAAGAATACAACGATTCCGACTAAGGCATCGCAAGTATTCTCGACGGCAGAAGATAACCAAACTGCGGTAACGGTTCACGTATTACAGGGTGAGCGTAAAATGGCTCAACAGAATAAATCTCTAGGCCGTTTCGACTTAGCTGATATTCCACCTGCACCACGTGGTATGCCACAAATCGAAGTATCTTTTGATATCGATGCTAACGGTATCATGCACGTTTCTGCAAAAGATAAAGCTACTGGTAAAGAGCAATCGATTCAGATCAAAGCGTCTTCTGGTTTATCGGATGAAGAAATCGAGCAAATGGTTCAAGACGCCGAAGCTCACGCTGAAGAAGATAAGAAGTTCCAAGAGCTAGTCGAAGCTCGTAACCAAGCGGACGGTCTTGTTCACGCTAGCCGTAAATCTTTGAATGATGAAAATGTCACTTTCGAAGATGGCGAGAAAGAAGCGATTGAAGCAGCAGCCAATGATTTAGAAGAAGCGATTAAGACTGATGATTTAGAAGAAATCAAAGCTAAGACTGAAGCCTTAAGTCAAGCCTCTGCAAAGTTAGCTGAGCGTATGTACGCACAAGCTCAACAGCAAGCGGAAGCTGGTGCAGGCTCTCAATCTGGTCCTGGAGCAGAGCAAGCTTCAAATGCTGGCGATGATGTGGTTGACGCTGAGTTTGAAGAAGTAAAGGACGATAAAAATTCGTAGTTTTGCTCCCTAGCTTTGTTGTAACGCTTACTGCGCTACTCGTGCACACTTAGTGCACTGCGCTGCTCGATAAGCGTTACGTCGCGCTAGAAAACAAAACTCCTGAGTTTTTAGACAGGTGTAAAATGTAAGCGCAGGATTAAGTTCCTGCGTTTCTAATTTTAAATTCGATAGAAGATTTTTTATTTAAAGAAGAAAAAGTATGTCTAAACGTGATTATTACGAAGTATTAGGTGTTGGCAAAAGTGCTGATAAGGCAGAGCTGAAAAAAGCTTACCGTCGATTGGCGATGAAAAACCACCCTGATCGTAATCCTGATGACAAAGAGGCGGAGGCGCGTTTTAAAGAAGCGAAAGAAGCCTACGAAGTATTAAATGATCCGCAAAAGCGTCAAGCTTATGATCAGTTTGGTCATGCCGGTGTTGACCAAAGTGCTGGTGGTCAAGGTGGTTTCCATGGCGCTGATATGGGTGACATTTTTGGCGATATGTTTGGCGATATCTTTGGTGGTGGCGGTCGTCGCGGCGGCGGTCGAGCAGGACCACAACGTGGTTCTGACTTGCAATACAATATGCAGGTGACACTAGAAGAAGCGGTTAACGGCGTGTCGAAAACCATTAAGGTTCCAACTTACGTTGATTGTGAGCCATGTGATGGTTCTGGTGCTAAGAAAGGTTCCGAGAAAGTCACTTGTGGAACTTGTAATGGCCAAGGCCAAGTGCGTATGACCCAAGGTTTTTTCTCAGTTCAACAAACGTGTCCGGATTGTCAGGGACAGGGACAAACTATTAAAGATCCTTGTAACTCTTGTTCTGGTCAAGGCCGTGTGCATAAAACCAAAACCTTGTCTGTAAAAATTCCTGCAGGTGTTGATACTGGCGATCGTATTCGCTTATCGGGCGAAGGCGAAGCGGGTGGCCCCGGTGCTCCATCGGGCGATTTGTATGTTCAAATCAATGTTAAAGAGCATGAGATTTTTGTCCGAGATGGCGCCAACCTTTACGCCGAAGTTCCTGTCAGTTTTGTCACTGCAGCATTAGGCGGAACCTTACAAGTGCCAACACTAGATGGCAAAGTAAGTTTGAAAATTCCTGCGGAAACGCAAACCGGTAAAATGTTCCGGTTAAAAGGCAAAGGCATAAAAGCCTTACGTCAAAATTATACTGGCGACCTGATGTGTCGTGTAATTTTGGAAACTCCAGTTAAACTAAGCAAAGAGCAAAAAGAATTGCTAGAACAGTTCCAGCAGAGCGTTGCAGAGTCGGGCGGTAAGAATAGCCCCAAAGAAACCGGTTGGTTCGATGGTGTTAAAAAATTCTGGGATAATATGACCAGTTAATGATAGATTTAAAGCCCGCAAACAGCGGGCTTTTTTATGGAGGAAATAATGCCTAATGAAATTCAAAGCAGAGTTTTACGAAGGAGTTCGGACTTTTTAAGAAAGTTTGATTTTGATGATAACAAAGTATCATCTGTTTCAGAATATGCAAAAGTTATTCAAAGCTTCTGTTGTGGAGGTTCTTCTTTGTTTCGAGGAGAGCCACACCTTTATGATGTTCCTTTAATGCCATCAATTTTAAGGGATGATGCAAATCTAACATATGAGAACGATAGGCATATTTCTGAGGAAGAGCTATTAGCCATTGAACAATGTAAGCAACAAGCTTTGCAAGGTAATATTAAGGATAAATATTTAAGAGCATTTATTCCAAATATGCATTTAGAAGATGTCAATTGGTTACCGTTGGCAAGGCATTTTGGATTCAATACTAGACTTTTAGATGTTACTTCTAACCCGTTAGTAGCCCTCTATTTTGCTGTATCTGAAGACTATAGAGGAGCTATACCTGAAGAGGACGATGCATTTGTATATATAATGAGAAAGAATAATTTCAGACCAGTAAACGATAGAAATATTATGCAAAATAGTAGTAATGATTATCCCCCAATTCCGATAAGCTATTTGGAATTATATGGTGTAGATACAGAGTTTGATGCAGATTTAGATGAAATCCCCTATCTTTATGAGCCACATATTCCTCAGGAAAGATTAATAGCACAAGGTGGAAGTTTTGTATTTTGGAGAAGTCCAACTCCTGTATTACATGCCGATTCGATGATTCCTATTAGGATTAATGCTGCGGAGACAATGCACATAAGAAATGAGCTTACAGCTTTTGGGATATGGGAAGAGCTTTTATTTCCATGCTAGTTATGAAAAAGAACTCTGTTCAAACTCTATTACCAATAGTATTTTTTTTAAAGCCGTATAAAAAAATGGTGTTCTTTGCACTATTGGCTTTATTGCTTACAGCAGCGGTGAGTTTGTCTTTAGGGCATGGCTTAAAGTTAGTCATTGATAATGGTTTTGCTGCGGGTTCAGTTGAAAATCTTCGCTCGGCGATATTTGTGATGATTGCTTTGGTAAGCCTATTAGCCATTGGCACCTTTTGTCGTTTTTATTTAATGTCATGGCTTGGCGAGCGAGTCAGTGCTGATATTCGCAAAGCGGTATTTGATCGTTTGGTGGTTTTACATCCCGCCTATTTTGAAGAAAATCGTAGTGGCGAAATCATGTCGCGTTTAACTACTGATACGACTTTGTTGCAGTCAATAGTGGGCTCGTCTTTTTCCATGGCACTTCGCAGTAGCTTAACTTTTATAGGTGGCATTGCGATGTTGTTTTTTACCAATGTGCAATTAACCCTTTATATACTGATTGGCGTGCCCATGGCGATTTTGCCGATGATTTTTTTTGGTAAAAAAGTCAGGAAGTTTTCTAAAGATAGCCAAGATACTATTGCTGATGTTGGTACCTATGCGGGTGAAATAATCCAGAATATTAAGGTAGTGCAAAGTTACAGTCGTGAAGAGCAAGAAAAAGCAGCTTTTAGTGATGAAGTAGAAAAAGCTTTTGAGACTGCTAAGAAGCGAGTGCGCCAAAGATCAATTCTTATAGCTTCTGTGATCTTGATGGTGTTTGGTGGCTTAAGCGCGATGATGTGGGTTGGCGGTAATGGGGTGATTTCGGGTGCTATCACCGGCGGTGAGTTAGCGGCCTTTGTGTTTTACGCCATGATGGTTGGAATGTCTGCTGCGACTATTGCGGAAGTTTATGGCGAATTGCAAAGAGCTGCCGGTGCAGCCGAGCGAGTTGTGGATTTAATGGCGGTTCAAAGCAATATTTTACCGCCAGATAATTTAGAGGCATTAAATGATAATGCTCTTAAGATGATAGCTTTTAATGACGTTAGTTTCAGTTACCCTTCGCGCCCTGATGAATTTGCGCTGAAGGATATTAATCTGACCATTAATAAAGGCGAAGTAGTGGCTTTAGTTGGGCCATCAGGAGCAGGTAAGACTACGCTATTCGAATTGCTTGAGCGTTTTTATGATCCACAACAAGGCAATATTCTTTTTAAAGACGTAAACTTAAAACAGTTGGCGCCGAATAAACTGCGCGATGAGATGGCATTAGTGCCGCAGAACCCAATATTGTTTAGTAATGATGTTTGGTACAACATTCGCTATGGTAAATCTGACGCTATCGATGATGAAGTTATCGAAGCCGCCAAAAAGGCGCATGCTCATGATTTTGTGAAGACTTTGCCAAAGGGCTATGAAAGTTACTTAGGTGAGCAAGGTGTACGCTTATCGGGTGGACAAAAACAACGGGTGGCCTTAGCGAGAGCTATTTTAAAAGATCCAGAAGTTTTGCTGTTGGATGAAGCGACCAGTGCATTGGATGCCGAAAGTGAGCATCATGTACAAGCCGCTTTAGAAGAATTAATGAAAGATCGCACCACTTTGATCATAGCGCATAGACTTTCGACGGTGATCCATGCGGACAAAATTGTTTTGTTGGATAAAGGTGAAATAATCGCAATGGGTACTCATCAAGAATTATTGGCTTCTTCAAAACTCTATCAACGCTTGTGTGAGTTACAGTTTGATTTAACCGGGGATTAGTTTGAGATTATTAAGTAGTATTTTTATCAGCCTGTTCTTGATGGCCTGTAGTGGAGAGGGTGATCTAAAAAAGTTAAATGCAGATGCCACTATCTTAGCTTTTGGCGATAGCCTAACACTAGGCGTTGGCGCGAATGATGAAGACGCATATCCTCAGAAGTTAGAAAAATTAATAAACTTGAAAGTGGTAAACGCTGGTGTGTCAGGCGAGGCCACAGCAGAAGGTTTACAAAGACTCGGTGCTGAGCTAGATAGATATTCACCTCAATTGGTCATTTTGCTAGAAGGTGGCAATGATATTTTGAGAAATTATAACTTAGCGCAAACGAAACAAAATTTGGCAAAAATGATTGAGGAAATTCAATCGCGCAATATGCAATTGATACTAGTTGGTGTTCCTGAAAAAAATATCTTTTCAGATTCTGCTGATTTATATCAAGAATTATCTGAGCAATATAATCTGGTTTTTGACGAAAAAATCATTGCTAGTTTGTTAAAAAAGCAAAGATATAAATCAGATCCTATACATTTCAATGCCTTAGGCTATGAAAAGTTAGCAGAACGCTTAAGAGAGATACTCGATGAAAATGGAGCCCTTTAAATTAATGGTTAAAGCTAGAGCTTATACAGTTCATGATCGCGCTGATGTCTTGGAAGTGTTTTCTTCAAATATTGGCCTTTACTTTGCCGAAGAAGAAACCGAAGATTTCATCGAGTTTTTAGATGCGCAGGCTTTGGATAATCGTTATCTAGTATTCTATTCTGAAGATAAACCCGAGCAAATAATAGCTTGTGGAGGCCATGGCTTCATCGAAGATAAAATGTTTTTGCGCTGGGGTATGGTGGCACAAGATGCGCACAATCAAGGCACTGGAACTCAGTTATTAATCCAGCGTTTGAAGGCTGTCTATCAACATCATGGGGCTGCAGATGTTTATATCGATACGTCGCAGCATGTTCAGGGCTTCTATGAAAAATTTGATTTTAGTGTGGTTTCGTCAATCAAAGATGGCTTCGCTCCCAATATCGATCGAGTAAGAATGATTTTCAACAATTGGGCCGCTAACTTTGTAAAACCTATCGCATAGTCTCTTAAAATATTTGCAATGGATAGCTTTAGTTGGGTATCTTGTCAGCTGTTCTAGGCAGCCTTATGAGCTGTTCTGTTGTAATTGAGTTGTTAAAAGAAAAATAGGTTTTAAAGAAAGTAGGTTTAAAAAGTATGAAAAATATTTTACTGGTGATTTCACTATCCTTAGTTATCGCAATTAGCTATTCAGCAAAAGCTTCTGTGGTTATTTACCCAAACTTCCAAATACCACCAGAGTTTAAAAGTAAACCTGACTTTAATCCTTCTAGTTACTTAGCAAAGTATCCAGTGGCCAATACCTATAAAAAACTAAGCGACGACAAGAAAGAACGCTTGGCTTGTTTAATTGTGGCTTCAGAGAAATACACTCAAGAAAAATTTAAGCATTCTTTTATGGTTGATTTAAAGCAACCTTTGATTGCTTTGACCATGACAAATTTTCCTGAGATAAGGCAAATGGAATGGGGTGGTCGTAAAGACGCCGATGTGAAATATATGAGCCTAAGCCAAATCGCTAAAGGTGTTGAAAGTGCCGTTAACCCATCCAATTGTAAGGTGTAACTAGCTTGATTCATTCTATTATCATTAATGCAGCCACTGGTCGTATGGGCAAAGAGCTGATTCAAGCCGTGGTATCTGATACCGATTCGGTTGTCGCCGCAGCGCTTGCAAGAGAAGGTCATCCTTTGATTGGCAGCGATATCGGTTATATGGTTGGCGCTAATCCGCAAAATAAATTGTTATCGTCGGATTTAGAGTCGGCCCTTTTATCGGCCAATGTGTTAATTGATTTTAGTTTGCCAGATCATTCGATCAGTACACTATTGCAAGCGGAAAAAAACAATACTCCAGTATTGATTGGAACAACCGGCTTTGATGCGGAGCAATTAGCAATAATCGAGAAAACGGCAACTTCTATTCCTGTTATGCTGGCTTCTAATTATAGTCTGGGCGTTAACAGTCTGATTCATTTAGTCACGCAAGCGACAAAGTTGTTATCGGATAAAGCTGATATAGAGATTTTTGAAGCTCACCACAAACATAAGATTGATTCGCCGTCAGGCACTGCGATCTCCATTGGCCAAGCGATTGCCGAAACCCAAGGGAAAAACTTGGATGAGATTGCTGCTTATGAGCGTTCTGGCGAGCGTAAAACTGGTGATATTGGCTTTGCAGTGATGCGTGGCGGAGAGATTATCGGGACGCATGAAGTGACTTTTGCCCTTAATGGTGAGCTAGTGAGTTTGAGGCATGAAGCCCAAACTAGACAGTGCTTTGCGCAAGGTGCTTTGACCGCTGCTAAATGGTTAGTGCAGCAGCCAGCGGGGTTATATAACATGCAAAATATGTTAAGTGGCTCACGTTTTTAGCGGTACTGGTTCAATTTTTAGCCGAAATTTGTGAGACATTGACCATTGTGCTTGTGCGATAAAGACTAAATTTAGCTAAGAAATAGTAATTATTTTATAGGGATTTTGTTTGAATTTACTCATTTCGGAATCTAACCTATTGATTTATATTGGATATGCTTAATTTGAGTAAAATAAAGCGTTTGAAAGTGGTATTGCAAAGCAAAAAAAAAGGCGTAGATTAGCAGTTGTGCAAAGGATGCGCGATTAAGGAAAGATTGAAGCCTAAGGATAAGGTGATACACGGAAGTCGCAAGGAGCAACAAATTGGCAAGAGGCCGAATGAAAACGGGCGCGAATCAGCGCCCTTTTTCTTGCTTGAGTATTTAGATAGCATCATCCAAAGTTTTATTTTTCGAATCCGATAGACTTAGAATCTTTGATCCCTTAAAATATGTCGGATCTAGCATGATTCTATGCAGATCCATAATTTACAATTGTTCAGAAGTAGGTAATAACGGGCTCATTTTAATGAATCCGGATTTTTTGCACCTTTTATTTAGGCCTATTTCTGAAGTAGCTTAAGCATTTTTTATGGAGGTTTCCTTGTCAGCACCGCAGCCTTTTCAAGAGCTTCAGCCTGCCATTTTGGTTCTAGCCGATGGTAGCGTTTTCCGTGGTACTTCTATTGGTTGTGATGGCCATGCCGTAGGTGAAGTCGTTTTTAATACCGCAATGACCGGTTATCAAGAAATTCTTACCGACCCTTCGTATGCTAAGCAAATGGTCACATTGACCTATCCGCATATTGGTAACGTTGGTACTAACTCTGAAGATGAAGAATCTAGCGAAGTATGGGCAGAAGCTTTAATCATTCGCGACCTACCTTTGCTGCAAAGCAATTTCCGTTCTGAAGAAACCTTAACAGAGTATTTAAAGCGCCATAACAAAGTTGCGATTGCAGATATTGATACTCGTCGCTTAACTCGAATTTTGCGGGATAAAGGTGCGCAAAACGGCTGCTTAATAGCGGGTGATAAGTTAACTAAAGCAGATGAAGAAAAGGCGTTAGAGTTGGCTCAGTCATTCCCCGGCCTAAAAGGCATGGATTTGGCGAAAGAAGTTTGCACCAAAGATGCTTATCAGTGGGATGCCACTTCTTGGCAGCTTGGTAAAGGTCATGGCAAGCTGGCAGAAAAGAAATTCAAAGTTGTTGCTTATGATTATGGTGTTAAGCGCAATATCTTAAGAATGTTGGTTGACCGCGGTTGCGACTTGACAGTGGTTCCAGCACAAACTCCTGCCAAGGATGTTTTGGCCATGAATCCGGATGGCGTTTTCTTATCAAATGGTCCGGGCGATCCTGAGCCTTGTGATTATGCGATTGCAGCGATTAAAGACATTGTAGCTACCGGCACTCCAACCTTTGGTATTTGCTTAGGCCATCAGTTGTTAGCTCTTGCCAGTGGTGCAAAAACCGTGAAAATGAAGTTTGGTCATCATGGCGCAAATCATCCAGTACAAAACTTGGATGACAAAACGGTTTTAATCACCAGTCAAAACCATGGCTTTGCTGCCGATGAAGAGACCTTGCCAGATAATTTGCGCGCAACTCATCGTTCATTGTTTGACGGTTCTCTGCAAGGAATTCATCGCACAGATAAACCTGCATTTAGTTTCCAAGGCCATCCTGAAGCGAGTCCAGGGCCGCACGATGCAGCGCCGCTATTTGATCACTTTATTGAACTAATGACTCAACATAAAGCATAGGTAAAATTAAGATGCCAAAACGTACTGACATAAAAAGTATTTTGATTTTAGGTGCTGGCCCAATCATTATTGGCCAAGCCTGTGAGTTCGACTATTCAGGCGCACAAGCTTGTAAAGCGCTTCGGGAAGAAGGTTATCGAGTTATTTTAGTTAACTCAAATCCGGCAACCATTATGACTGATCCTAACATGGCCGATGCGACTTATATCGAGCCAATTCATTGGGAAGTCGTTGCTAAAATTATCGAGAAAGAAAAACCGGATGCAATCTTGCCAACTATGGGTGGTCAGACGGCATTAAACTGTGCTTTAGATTTAGCATCGCGTGGCGTGCTAGAAATTTACGGCGTAGAAATGATTGGTGCAACCCGCGAAGCAATTGATAAAGCTGAAGACCGCGAGTTGTTCGCTAAAGCCATGTCTAAAATTGGTTTAGACCAACCAAAGCAAGATGTTGCTCATAGTTTAGAAGAAGCATGGAAAGTGCAAAAAGAAGTCGGCTTCCCTTGTATTATTCGCCCATCCTTTACCATGGGTGGTACTGGCGGTGGTATTGCATATAACAAAGAAGAGTTTGAAGAAATTTGTGCACGTGGTTTAGATTTGTCACCAACTAACGAATTATTGATTGATGAATCTTTAATTGGTTGGAAAGAGTATGAGATGGAAGTGGTTCGTGATAAGAACGACAACTGCATTATCATCTGTTCGATTGAAAATTTTGACCCTATGGGTGTGCATACTGGCGACTCAATTACCGTTGCGCCAGCTCAGACGTTAACTGACAAAGAATATCAAATCATGCGTGACGCCTCTTTGGCCGTCTTGCGTGAAATCGGCGTTGAAACTGGTGGTTCAAACGTGCAGTTTGCGGTTAATCCGGCCAATGGCCGTATGACCATCATTGAAATGAACCCTCGTGTTTCTCGTTCATCTGCCTTAGCATCAAAGGCGACTGGTTTCCCAATTGCCAAAGTAGCGGCGAAGTTAGCTGTTGGTTATACCTTGGATGAATTGCAAAATGACATCACTGGTGGCGCAACACCAGCATCATTTGAGCCAACTATTGATTATGTGGTTACAAAAATCCCTCGCTTTAACTTCGAAAAATTCCCAAATTCAGATGCAACCTTAACAACCCAGATGAAATCTGTTGGTGAGGTAATGGCCATTGGACGTAACTTCCAAGAGTCTTTGCAAAAAGCACTGCGCGGTTTAGAAGTTGGCTCTGCGGGTTTCGAGCCGAAGTTAGAAGCTGATGATGAACATTTAACAGATACCTTGCGTCAACGTTTAAGAATTCCTGGAGCAGACAGAATTTGGTACGTAGCGGATGCGTTCCGTAATGGCTGGACTTTAGAAGAAGTTTTTGAATATACCAATATCGATCGTTGGTTCTTGGTGCAAATTGAAGAATTGATTAGTATTGAAAAGGCATTAACTGAAATGTCTTTATCTGAACTTAATGAAAAAATTCTTCGTACACTAAAGCGCAAAGGATTCTCAGATAAGCGCATAGCCGATATTTTCGCCGCCAGCGAAAAAGAAATACGCAACCTGCGTAAAAAACTAAGTGTTGTACCTGTTTATAAGCGAGTGGATACTTGCGCAGCAGAATTTTCTACTTCTACAGCTTATATGTATTCAAGCTATGACGAAGAGTGTGAAGCGCAACCATCGGATAAAGACAAAATTATGATCTTAGGTGGTGGGCCGAACCGAATCGGCCAAGGCATCGAGTTTGATTATTGTTGTGTGCATGCAGCGTTTGCTATGCGTGAAGATGGTTATGAAACCATTATGGTTAACTGTAATCCTGAAACCGTTTCTACAGATTATGACACTTCTGATCGTCTATACTTTGAGCCTGTCACTTTAGAAGACGTTTTGGCGATTGTCGATGTTGAAAAACCAAAAGGTGTGATTGTTCATTATGGTGGGCAAACGCCATTAAAATTGGCGCGCGATCTAGAAGCGGCAGGTGTTCCAATTATCGGAACTTCGCCTGATGCAATTGACCGTGCAGAAGATCGTGAAAGATTCCAACGCGCTATTGAGCGTTTGAACTTGTTGCAACCGCCGAATAGAACCGCGCGTAATATTGAAGAAGGCGTTCGCCTTGCTGAAGAAATCGGTTATCCGTTAGTGGTTCGTCCTTCTTATGTATTGGGTGGTCGAGCGATGGAAATCGTTTATAACGAAGATGAGCTACGTCGTTATATGAATGAAGCGGTTAGCGTATCTAATGAATCGCCCGTATTATTAGATCGTTTCTTAGATGATGCGATTGAAGTTGATGTTGACGCAATTTTTGATGGTGAAGAAATCTTAATTGGCGGCATCATGGAGCATATCGAACAAGCAGGTGTTCACTCTGGTGATTCGGCATGTTCAATTCCGCCATTTAGCCTTGGTAAAGAAGTGCAAGATGAAATGCGCCGCCAGATGTTAGTGATGGCAAAAGAATTGCAAGTACGTGGTTTAATGAATGCTCAGTTTGCTATTAAAGGCGATAAGATTTATATCTTAGAAGTTAACCCTCGTGCCTCAAGAACAGTGCCATTTGTATCAAAAGCCACTAGCACGCCTTTAGCCAAAGTAGCGGCAAGCGTTATGGCGGGCAAGAGCTTAGCAGAAACTGGTTTTACTAAAGAAATTATTCCAAATTATTATTCAGTAAAAGAGCCAGTCTTCCCGTTCAATAAATTCCCAGGCTCTGATCCAATATTGACTCCAGAAATGAAGTCAACGGGTGAAGCGATGGGCGTTGGTACAACTTTTGGAGAAGCATTCCATAAAGCTAAATTAGGCGGCGGAGAAGCTGTGCCTATGTCTGGCCGTGTTGTGATTTCAGTTCGAGAAGCTGATCGTCCAAATTTGCCAGCAGTCGCTAAAGCATTAGTCGAGCAAGGCTTTGAATTATTGGCTACTGGCGGAACTGCTCGTACTATTCGCGAAGCAGGAGTTCCTTGTCAGCGCGTTAACAAAATGTTTGAAGGGCGTCCTCATATCGTCGATACCATCAAAAATGGCGAGGTCGATTACATTATTAATACTACAGAAGGTAAGCAAGCTATTGCAGATTCTTACTTAATTCGTCGAAGTGCTCTACAGCATAAAGTACCTTATACAACAACACTTGCTGGCGCTGTTGCTTCATGTGCGGCGATGAAGGATCATTCTCGTAGTGACATTAATTCAGTGCAAGAATTGCATGCTCGAGTAGAAAAAGTATGAACAGAGTACCCATGACGGCAAAAGGCGCTGAAGCGCTGCAAGCCGAATTAGAAGAATTGAAAAAAGTGGTTCGCCCAAGAATTGTTGCTGCAATAGCAGAAGCTAGAGAACATGGTGATTTAAAAGAAAATGCCGAGTATCACGCTGCGCGCGAACAGCAGGGTTTTGCTGAAGGACGAATTCAAGATATTGAAGGAAAACTTGGCAATGCTCAAATAATTGATATCAGTAAAATCACCAATAATGGGAAAGTTATTTTTGGTGCAACAGTGGTTTTGATTAATATGGACGACAGTAATGCCGATGAAATTCAGTATCAAATCGTAGGTGATGATGAGGCAGATTTAAAAGCAGGAAAAATTTCTGTTAATTCACCTATTGCCCGTGGTTTGATTGGCAAAGAAGAAGGCGATATTGCTAACATTCAAACCCCAGGCGGTGCGGTTGAGTACGAAATTGCAGAAGTGCTTTATATATAAATTGGAAAATAAAAAAGG
This sequence comes from uncultured Kangiella sp., assembly GCA_947498625.1. GTDB lineage: Bacteria > Pseudomonadota > Gammaproteobacteria > Enterobacterales > Kangiellaceae > Kangiella. The sequence continues at coordinate 375,701 of CANMKR010000001.1, forward strand.
CCTCATTTGAGGCCTTTTTTGTGGCTAGGTTTTATTGAGTAACAAAGTCGTCGGCTAATACAACATTCAATGGTGCGCCGCCGCCAGCATTATCTCTGGCAATGATGGTGTAAACACCGCCTGCATTGAGAGTAATCGCTGCGGGACCGATTGCTGGTGTTTTACTGCCTGCTGGAGTAACAATGACATCGTAGTCACCAGCAGCAAGCGATAAAATTCCTGTGTCTTGCTTGAAGTCGACACCTCTGAAATTCGCTTCAAGCGATGTAATATCAGTGGCTGGTGCTACTAAATATAAGTCAACCAAACCCGCAGCTGGAGAAGCGTGAACAATTCTAAGTTGTGCTTCTGTGGCAATAGGTCTAACTTGATCAGAAATGACTAATGGTTCTATGTTGGCTAAATTATTGACTGCCAGTACCGAATAATTAGTTGCTGCTTCTAAGGTTAAGTCTGCATCAATAACTATAGGAGTTGTAGTACCGGTAGGAACTACTTTAACATTATAAGAATCAGCAGGAACTGTTAAAAAACCTGAGAAGTTAGGGAAAGCGACATTAGCTAATAACGGAGTGGCGAAACCATCGTTAACAACAATGTCTACTGCAGGAGCATCAGGCGATAAATGAAATACACGAAGATCAGTTGAATTCAATGCATCTAATAAACTGAGATTACCATCTGGTGTTGTGGCAATTAAATTGACTGGATTATCGCCAGGACCGGTATTGGTAACGGCAAGTACGTTTAATAAAAATCCATCTGGCAAGGTGACAGTTCCACTATCATAAACCACTGTTTTACTTCCTGTAGGGGTAATACGGATTTGATAATCGCCAGCATCAATATCTGTTGGAGAGAGGCTATCTTTGAAGGCGAGCGTGGTAGTTGGAGATGCAGCATTAATATCTGCTCCGGGTGCAGTTAAATAAACGTCTACAGTTGGCGCATTTGATGCTGCGTGTAATACTTGTAGTGTTAATTGACCAGCTGGGGGAGCAGCGTTGGCTTGAGACAAAATGAGTGGTTCGATCGATGCTGTTTCGTTCAATGCAACGACAGTGTATAGCTGATCTTGAGCCAAATCTAAATCTACAGGTCCAATGACTGTAACATCGCCACTAGGGGTAATGCCATCTACTTGAACGGAATATGTTGCTACATCAAGTTCGATTCGGGATGAAGCGCTGGCGAAATCTAAATCGGCTATGGCATTTGCGCCATCAACTAAAATATTGACTACTGGAGCATCTTGCGAAGCATGAACTACTTGGATGTTCGTTTTGGGGACTGGAAGAACTAAATCGTTATCATCACTACAAGCAGTGACAAGCGCTAAACTTGAAAAGGCTAGCAGAAGTTTTGTGAAAGACATAAATGACCTCCTTATTAATTTGAGCAATCAATTTCTCAGCTAGTGCGTGAAGAGTGAGTTGAAAGAATGTGAATTTTTCACGAAAGCTTCACAAGAAAGTCTCAGAATGAACAATATGAAAAAAATTAAAATTGGAATAAGTTCTTGCCTTGTAGGTAACAAGGTTAGATACGATGGCGGCCATAAACGCTCAAAATATTGCCTAGATGTGATGAATGATTGGTTTGAATATCAGCCCATCTGTCCGGAAATGGGAATTGGTATGCCAACACCCAGACCTCCAATCCATTTAGTAGAAGCAACTAATGAAATTAGAGTTAAGCAAATTGATGACCATAGTATTGATTACACCGATGATTTAAAAAGCTTTGCGAAAAAAACATTGTCCAACATAAGACATATTGGTGGTTATATTGTGATAAGAAATTCACCTAGCTGCGGTATGGAGCGAGTCAAGGTTTATCATGAGAATGGCAATCCTTCTAATATCAAAGGAAAGGGGATCTTTATTGCGGAGTTAATGAGACTAAGACCAGAATTACCCGTTGAGGAAGAGGGTAGGTTGCAAGATCCAAGGTTAAGAGAGAACTTCATTACTAGAGTGTTTGCTTATCAAGAATGGCAAGAGATGGTCTTAAAGGAAATGGATATTAACACGTTGATTAAATTCCATAGCCGTTATAAATATTTAATTATGGCCCATAGCTATAAGGCTTATCGTGAATTAGGACGGCTTGTAGCGAATGATGGCTCTAAAAGTTTTGCCAAGATAGTTAGTGAGTATGAGACTTTATTTATGCGAGCCTTAAAAAAGATAGCCCCTATGAAGTCGCATGTGAATACCCTTTATCATATTTTTGGTTATTTGAAGAGAGACTTAACTTCAATGGCGAAAAAAGAAGTGATTGAAGTTATTGAACAATATCGAAAAGGGATTGTTACTTTAATTGTTCCTATTACCCTTTTAAATCATTACATTAAGCAATTTGGTAATGAATATATTAACAATCAAGCTTATTTAAATCCTCATCCCATAGAGTTGGGCCTAAGAAATTACATATGACCAAAGCTAACTTACAACTCGTTTGGTTTAGACAAGACTTACGAGTTGCTGATAATCATGCGCTACATTTTGCTTCACAACAAGGACCTGTGGTCGGGGTTTATCTAGAGGCTAAGGAGCAGCATAGAAAACATAATGAATCACCTGCAAAAGTTGGATTGAGAAAAGCAATATTAAAAGAACTTAGAATAGAACTCAACAAACTATCGATTCCCCTTTTGTATAGAGAAATAGAGAATTTTCCCGACTCGTTAGAAGCTATTCAAACAGTCATGGAACAATATCAAAGTAACGACTTATGGTTTAACTATGAGTATTTGTTGAATGAAATAAACCGGGATAAGACTCTAGTCGCAGAATTGAAGAAATCTGGCAAGCGTGTTCATCAATATCACTCAGATCTAATCTTAGAGCCAAACCAATTGGCGAGTTTAAAAGGTGAACCTTATAAAGTTTTCACACCTTATAAGAAGGCTTGGTTAAAGCAGTTCCAAGATTTCCCACCAGGAAAATTACCAAAGCTCAAAAAACAAACGTTGAATCTCAATAAGTATCCACAGGGAAATATTGAGATTAAGGAAAAGTACCGCCAGGATTTATGGCCTTGCGATTATTTATCACAAAATAAAAGAGTAAAAAGATTCTTAAAGAAACAGGCGCAATATCCAGAAGCGAGAGACATTCCCTCAATTAACGGTACCAGTGGTTTATCACCTTACTTATCGCTTGGAAGCTTGTCAGCGCAAGGATTAGTCAATGCGTTACTTGAGCATATGGACAGAGAAGGATTAAGAGATTGGCAATCCAATGTATGGTTGTCCGAATTGATTTGGCGTGATTTCTATCGTCAAATTATGATTGATAATGTAGAGAGGCTTTGCAAGCATGGAGCATTTAAAAAACGCTCTGAACCTTGGCTAGAAAATGAAGAAGGGATCAAGCGCTTTCAAGCTTGGCAACAGGCTAAAACAGGCTTCCCAATCGTAGACGCTGCAATGAGGCAGCTCATGCAAACTGGCTGGATGCACAATCGGTTAAGAATGATTACTTCGATGTTTCTTACAAAATTATGCTTAGTGGATTGGCGCTGGGGTGAAAAGCATTTTATGCAGCATTTAGTTGACGGAGATTTTGCTTCCAATAATGGGGGTTGGCAATGGTGCGCTTCAACGGGCTCGGATGCTGTTCCGTACTTTCGTATTATGAATCCAGTCACGCAATCAAAAAAATTTGATGAAGAAGGCCTTTTTATTAAAAAATTTATGCCTGAATTGGCTCAGCTTGATAATAAAGATATTCATTTTCCTACATCGAAACAAAGACAAAACTGCGGCTATCCCGAACCCATTATAGATTACAAAGTAGCTAGAAAGATTGCACTGGAACTTTTAGCTTAGCAGGATATGTGGATTGGCGATTAAAGACTAGCGAATTTAAGATGCGCTCTGATTTTTCATGGCTTTTTTGATGAGTTTTTGGAATCCAGAATCCATGGACTCTTTGCCAAACCACATCTGATAGTAATCTATAGCGCAGTCAGGATTTTCTATAGTGCCAATTAATTGGTTGTTGAGAGTTATGCTGATAGCATTATCTTTACTTTGTATGAGCTGATAGAAATCACCATCGCTAACATCTTTATATAGTTGGTTAAGTGTATTAAAAGGCTGTTGGCATTGCTCTAATTTTTGCTTGGGTAAATTTTTGCCTAGGTATTCTTCAGCTCCTTCTTTGAATTCTTGTCCAGTAACAGTTCGCAAATATTTGAAGCGGATTAGTTTTTCAGATCTAGAAAAAACACTTGAGAAAGTTTGGCAGTTAGGGGTATATAAACCTAAATCCAAAATGTTAAAAAAAAGAGCCTTAGTAATCCGAACCTCTGAACACTTATTAAAATTCGTATCGTTGACAACAATCGAACTAGGCAGTCGGTCTTTACTGAAAGCTATTGGAGTGATGAATAACAATATAAATATAAGAAAGATGTATTTCATAGAGAGTCTCGAACCTTTCTAACCATAAATCCTATAAAAGGTAGGTGTTGATAAAAACCTTCTGCGCCATCCCAATAATCTTGATGAAGAATAACTTTGCCTTCGGCATTGAATCTCAACTGAGTCATGCCAATGGAAACAGAGTCTACTTTAGTTCCTTTTGCTGAAAATTTCATGGTCATAGACCAGCGTAAATAATAATCTTTTTCACCTTTAACAACATCCAAAATTTCGACTTCGGTCGATTCGACGTTATTTGCAGCTTCTTGCATATAATGTATCAAGGTATCAATATCGTTAATGGTTTTGAAAGTATCATTGAAATAAAACTCTTCGGCATACAAATTTTTGATGTTCTCAGCCGTTGTACCGGTTTTAAAGTCTTTGAAAACAAGTTCAAATTTTTGCTGAATGTTTTCAGTCAAATGGGTTCCAGGCATTTGCTGAGAAGCGGATAAGTAATTATTAACTCTATTATTATATTTCATACGACTTCCTGGGCTTGAACAGCCAATGAGAAAAGTGATTAGGGCGATAGCTATTATTATTTTCACGGTTTACCTGTATTAATCTACATAAGTAGAAACTGTTATTCATAATAGGTCTGAGGTCGTAAATAAGCTGTGAATAGAGTTTCACAGCTTATTCACAGAATGCTGGTTAGTCTAGGCAAAAATTTAGCGTTAATTCCTATGAAAAGCTGGTTCGATAACAAGCTTACAACCCTTGATAAAAAAAACAATAATTTAGACCAAGTGGACTGGGCTAGAGTTATTCCTTACATACTGCTGCATTTAAGTTGTCTTTTTGTCATATCCGTCGGTTTTAGCTGGACAGCTTTGATCGTTTGTATTGCCAGTTATCTAATTAGAATGTTTGCTATAACCGCATTCTATCATCGCTATTTTTCCCATAAGAGCTTTAAGACCAATCGATTTGTGCAGTTCCTATTTGGCTTTATAGGTACCGCTGCCACCCAAAGAGGGCCTCTTTGGTGGGCCGCTCACCATAGGCACCACCACAAACATTCGGATCAAGACGATGATCGCCATTCTCCCAATAAAGGTTTCTGGAAAAGCCATATGCTGTGGTTTTTGAATAAGAAAAATTTCCCTACTAATTATGAGCGTGTTAAAGACCTCACCAAGTTTAAAGAGTTACTATGGCTTGATCGTTTTGATATTTTGCCGCCAATTATTTATGCGTTCCTAATGTTGATGCTCGGTTATCTACTTCAAGCATACTCGCCAGAAGAAGGTGTAACAGCTTGGCAAATACTGATCTGGGGTTATTTTATTTCCACTGTATTACTAGGACATGTTACTTACAGTATCAACTCTGTTGCCCATTGTTGGGGAACCAAGCGCTTTAATACCGGCGATGACAGCCGTAATAATTTTTTACTTGCCTTACTGACCTTAGGCGAAGGTTGGCATAATAATCACCATAAATTTCCTGCTTCAGCAAAACAAGGGATTTATTGGTGGGAGCTAGACTTTAGTTATTATGCGCTATGGAGTATGAAACAGCTAGGCTTGGTTTGGGATATCAAAAAACATGACCCGGCATTGGTAAAAAAAGAGTTATCATCATGAAAGTCGCTATTATAGGTAGCGGCATATCCGGCTTATCTGCTGCTTGTCATTTACAAGATCACGTGGATGTGACTGTCTTTGAAAAAGATAGTCGTATAGGCGGTCATGCAGATACACAAACCATTGAAGTGGACGGAAAGTTAATAGATGTTGATACGGGATTTATTGTGTTCAACCCTGATAATTACCCCACATTTATGGAATTGATAGAAAAGTATCAAGTGGACTACCAAGATAGTGACATGAGCTTTGCAGTGTCAAATCGTATTAATGGCCTTGAATATAACGCTTCTTCTTTAAACCAATTGTTTTGTCAAAGAAGTAATCTGGTTAAACCCAGCTTTTATAAAATGATTGGTGAGATATTTCGCTTTTATAAAGAAATGAAAACTCTGGTGGCAACGGACAACAATATAGGTCTTGGCGACTATCTAAAGCAAAATCGTTATTCAGAAAACTTCATCCAAAATCATATTATTCCTATGACCTGCGCACTTTGGTCAGGCGATGTGACCAAAATTATGGATTTTCCTGCAAGGTTTTTAGCAGCTTTCATGAACAATCATAAGATGCTGCAAGCTTTTGATCGCCCTGTATGGAAAACGATTGCTGGCGGCTCTAAAAATTATTTAGCCAAGATCAGTGCAAAGGCTCAATTTCGGATCAGAGCTGGAGTGCAGATCAAGAGTGTTATTAGGGATTCAGAAGGTGTTTCGATCCAATTGCAAGATAGCGTGGAGCGTTTTGATAAAGTGATATTTGCTACGCATTCTGACCAAGCGTTAGCATTGATGGAATCACCCACTAAAGATGAGAATTCGGTTTTAGGTGATATAGATTATCAAGATAACACTATATTACTTCATCGTGATCCCAAAGTACTGCCTTATAAAAAGAGTGCCTGGGCAAGTTGGAGTGTCTTAGTTGACGAGAAATCTACCGAGCTTTGCCGCGTCAGTTACTATATGAACTTGTTACAATCGCTTGATACCGAAGTTCCAGTCATTGTTAGTCTGAATATGGAAGAGTTGATAGATAGTGATAAAGTCTGGAAAAAAATCAATTATTCTCATCCAATATACAATCAAAAAACCATAGACGCTCAGAAGCGAAGACACTTAATTCAAGGTAAAAGCCATAGTTATTTTTGCGGAGCCTATTGGGGTTGGGGTTTCCATGAGGATGGCGCTCGAAGTGGCAAAGAAGCGGCTTTGCAGTTGCTGGCAGAGAAGGCTAATGCTTAATTCAGGTTTTTATGAGGGAACGATTCGGCATCATCGATACGTTCCTAGACCACATCAGTTTGACTATTCTATGTATTGGACGCTGCTGGATCTCGATAGATTAGAAGAAACATTCGCAAAAAATCGATTCTGGTCTATCAATCAGTGGAACCTTATCAGTTTTAGAGAAAAGGATTTTCTCAAAACGGGGCAATACAATAACAAAATATCCGTTATTGAAACCATCAAAGAAAAATATGACGAAGATTTCTCAGGCAAAGTTTATTTGATGTCGCACCTTAGATATCTTGGATTTAATTTTAATTCAGTAAGCTTTTATTTCTGTATAGAAAATGATGAGCTGAAATACATTGTTTCTGAGATCACCAATACTCCTTGGGGAGAAAGGCATCCTTATGTCTTAAAATGTAAGCCAGAAGATACTAACAATCATCTTTTTGAATTTAAAAAAGCTTTCCACATATCACCTTTTATAGAAATGCAGATGGATTACAGATGGAACTTTATTTTTTCTGATGATTCGCTACGAATACATATGGTGGTTTTGAAAGAAAATTCTAACCAAAAAATATTTGACGCAACCTTCACAGCTGACTTTATACCATTTACTCAGTCAAACATGACAAGCAAGGTTTTTAGAAGACCTTTCCAGCCACTCAAAATGGTCGCCGGAATTTATTGGCAAGCTTTGAAACTCTGGCTTAAAAAAGTTCCATTTATTGAACATCCAAAATTCAAGATAGAACCTAAAACAAAGCCAAAAAAAACATTTACTAATAAGGAGTCCTAACAGTGGATGAAGTGCAAGTTACTAACCAAATAGATAAGGCCGCAACGATTAGTTGGTCGCAAAGCTGGTTACGCAAGAAAGTTATTCAGCAACTTGATCTTTTAAAAGGCGGACAAATTACCTTGCAAGATCAGGTTGGCTTGGTCACATTGGGTGAAGAGAGTTCAGAGTTAAATGTAAAACTTGATATTAAGGATATCGGCTTCTATCAACAAGTTGCAATGCATGGAAGTATTGGTGCTGCTGAGTCATATATGCAAGCAGAGTGGGAAGTAGATGATCTAACGAAACTGATTCGACTTTTTGTTCTCAATCGGGATTTGCTAGATGATATGGAGTCTGGCACAGCGATAATAAAAAATTCAATTCTTAAAATATGGCATCTATTTAATAAGAATAATCATACCGGTAGTCGTAAGAATATTGCGGCTCATTATGATCTGGGTAATAAGTTCTTCGAATTGTTTCTTGATAAACACTTAATGTATTCTTCGGCAATATATACCCCTGAGGCTAATGACCTAGAGTCTGCGTCTGATCTTAAGTTGAAAACAATTTGTGAAAAATTAGATTTGTCGACGGATGATAATTTAATTGAAATTGGTACAGGTTGGGGCGGCTTAGCGATTTATGCGGCCAAAAACTATGGCTGTAAAGTCACCACAACCACAATCTCAGAGCAGCAATATCAGTACGCTAAACAAAGAATTGAGCAAGAAGAGCTACAAGATCAAATAACCTTATTGAAAGAAGATTACAGAGACTTGCAAGGTAAGTTCGATAAATTAGTATCGATAGAAATGATAGAGGCGGTTGGACATCATTACTTGGATACCTATTTGAAGCAGTGTAGTCATTTATTAAAGCCTAATGGCCTAGCGTTAATCCAAGCAATCACTATTGAAGATAGTCGGTACAAACAAGCCCTTAAGTCGGTTGATTTCATTAAGCGCTATATTTTTCCTGGCAGTTTCATTCCATGCATCTCCGCTATTGTTGGCTCTGCCGGTAACAACACAGATATGCGTTTAGTTAATTTAGAAGATTTTGGTGAAAGTTATGCTTATACCTTAAGAGATTGGCGACTTAAGTTTATGGACAATTTAGAAGAAGTTCGCACACAGGGTTTTAACGAAGCATTTATAAAAATGTGGGAATTTTACTTGTGCTATTGCGAAGGTGGCTTCTTAGAAAAGGCGATTAGTGATGTGCATTTATTATTCGCTAAACCAGTTAATGGTCGAGAGCAATGGCTAAATCTGAAAAGCTAAACTTCATTGTTAATCTAGTATTGTTTCAAGCCATCTGGTTTGCAGCGATACTAGGAGCTGCAAATGCTAATTTATTTTGGTGCTATGGCTTATTTGCGTCCTTGGTTGTTTGGCAATTCCTGCCACAGAATCGTAAGGCCGGAGACTGTTTAAATGTCTTAAATTTTTTAGTGATAGGCTTTATTTTAGATTCGGCTTGGTATTACCTAGGGCTGATAGAATATAAGCAGCATATTAGCTGGTTTAATACCGCTCCAATTTGGATACTAATGCTTTGGATTGCGTTTGCTCTGAGCCTTAATCATTCCATGTCATGGGTGCACTCGAAACCTAAGCTTGCCTATTTAATGGGTTTTGTTGGAGGCCCCTTGTCGTATTTTGGTGGCGAGCGATTAGGAGCGATAACGATTAACTCTCCTTGGGTAACAGCTGCCTGTTTGAGCTTGGCCTGGGGCAGTGTTATTTGGTTGGCTTTAAATATTAAAAAGCAAAATTTCACTAATATATTCCAATTAATATCAGGCAATAAAACTCATGCCTGAAGCGTATCAAAATTTTTTACAAACATTCAGCACTCCTGTTGTTGCTTTGATTATTGCCTTGTTTATTCAGGCTGGCGCTTGGGTGCTGCAAGCAAAAAACAATAATGCCGATTATGTAGATATTGCCTGGTCACTTTGTGTTGCAATTATTGCAGCTTTATATCTAGTCGATGCAGGTCATATTAATTTGACCTCCATAGTTTTATTGGTAGCCCCTTTATTGTGGTATTTAAGATTATCTTGGCATTTGATTGCTAGATTTAATGTTAAACATGAAGATGGTCGTTATCAGTATTTAAGAAAGCATTGGCAATTATCGGGTTCTAATGCTTCTGTGCAGTTTAAATTTTTCTTATTCTTTATTTTCCAAGCTTTCCTCGCTTGGTTTTTTAGTTTCCAAGTTTATTTAATCCTTGAGCAAGCGCAAACGGTGCTTTGGTTAGATGGACTGGCCCTTCTACTAATTGTGATCAGTTTTGTGGGAGTAACCTTATCAGATGCACAGCTTTTGAAATTCAAAAAAGCAGGTAAAGGTGGCGTCTGTGATCAGGGCTTTTGGAGATACAGTCGCCATCCTAACTATTTCTTCGAATGGTTACATTGGTGTGCTTATCCGTTATTAGGGTTTTATCTAGGTGCATTGTCAGATCCTTATTGGTGGTTATTGCTAAGTTATCCTCTATGGATGTTCCTATTTTTATGGAAAATTACTGGCATACCATTTAACGAAGAACAAAATATCCGCAGCAAAGGCGATGCTTACAGACGCTATCAAAAAACAACGAATGCATTTTTCCCGGGTAAACCCAAGGGAAGTAAATAGTTAATTTAGGAGTCATTATGATTGGTCAAGCAATAAAATTAATCGAGAAAGGGTTAGTCCCAGATAATTTAGTAAGAGCTGGTATTAGAAAATTATGCCAGCAGCGATTAGAAGAAGAATATGCATACGATTGCGAAAAGCAGTCACTGCAGTTTCACGATTTCTGGCAAGAGTTGAAGCAAAGTCACATTGCAATTAAAACCAAAGAGGCGAATGAGCAGCATTATGAGCTGCCTACTCATTTTTTTTACTATGCGTTAGGTAAAAGATTTAAATATAGTAGCGCCTATTTTGATGAAACAACTAAAAGTCTTGATGAGGCTGAAGAACTCATGCTGGAAACCTATTGTCAGCGTGGTCAGTTTAGCGATGGCCAATCGATACTTGAGCTAGGTTGTGGTTGGGGTTCATTAACGCTTTATTTAGCGGAAAAGTATCCTAACAGTAACATTACCGCTATCTCCAATTCTAACTCCCAGCGTGAGCACATTACGGCTATGGCAAAAGAGCGAGGCTTGCATAACCTTGAGATCATTACCAAGGATATTAATGAATTTGAGCCAGGTAAGACTTTTGATCGAATCGTATCGATTGAAATGTTTGAGCATATTCGTAATTATCAGCAATTGTTCGATAAAATTAGCAGCTGGTTAAATGATGAAGGAAAATTGTTTGTTCATATTTTCTGTCATCGTTATTTAATGTATCCCTACACAGAAGATGGTGATGATAACTGGATGGGGCGTTTTTTCTTTAGCGGCGGTCAAATGCCAGCAGCGGATACCTTCTTATTATTTCAGCAGAACTTATCTCTGGAGCAGCGATGGTTAGTCAATGGCCAGCATTATGAAAAAACATCCAATGCTTGGCTCGAAAATATGGATAAAAATAAGAAACATATAATGCCGATTTTTGAAAAAACCTATGGTAAAGATTTTGCCAGTGTTTGGTTCCAGCGCTGGCGTATATTCTTTATGGCTTGTGCTGAATTATTTGGGTATGCTAAAGGTAATGAGTGGATGGTATCTCACTACCTATTTTCAAAAAAATAATAAATGCGTAATAAACCAAAAGGAATAAATCATAAGCTCTTTAAAGTCATGGGGATTCAGTTAGCGCTGATAAGCCTGGTGACTTTATTGAGTGTTTATGGTGCAGCAAAAGTTGTCGAAGATGTATTAATTAAAGAGGCTTTAGACGGTGAGGCTGATTTTTTTTGGCAACATTATGAAAAGGATAAAACCAAAGCGCTACCTAAAACTCTAAATCTTACGGGTTACTTTGCAGATTCCAAAAATTTACCGGAAGCCTTAAAAGGCGTTAAAGAAGGCTATCATTCAGTGGCGCTTGATGATGATAAGCCATTAGTTCACGTTTCAAATCGTTTCGGTAAGACTCTTATTCTGGTGTTTAAAGAAGGGCAAGTTGCAAGGCTGGCTTTTTATTTTGGTGTGGCGCCTTTGGCATTTGTCTTATTGATCATTTATCTGCCTGCTTGGATTAGTTTTATGATGTCGCGCAGGGCAATTTCGCCAGTCGTTAAACTGGCTAAGTTAGTTGATAATATTGAGATTTCTGAAACCGCGGATATCAGTGCTGATTTTAGTGAGATTGAGGGAAAAGCGGATGCCGAGGTATTAACCTTGATCAAAGCTTTTGAGCATTACTCTAAAGAGGTAACTCATTATGTCAGGAGAGAGAAAAACTTTACTCGTTATGCAAGCCATGAACTGAGAACGCCCTTAGCGGTGATGAAAGGCTCAATTGCGCTTTTGACTAAACAAGATTTGAGTGAGAACAGTCAAAAAATCGTCTCGAGAATGTCAAAAGTAGTGAATGATATGGAGCGATTAATTGATGCATTACTGTTGCTATCAAGAAATGAAAAAGGACCTGCTCAAGATGAAGCGATTGATTTAGTAGAAGTCGTGAATGCAGAGATAGAAAAAATCAGATTGAATTATCCATCGCGTGATTTAGCAATAACCCTAAATTCAGAAGCGATAGTGCACTCGAAAGTCCCACAATATTTGTTTTCTATTTGTGTGACTAATATTCTCAATAACGCGGTGAATTATGATGAAACTGGCCATATTAATGTCACTATTACTGAAAATAAAGTGGTAATAAAAGATTCAGGACAAGGAATGAGTGAAAACGAACTTGAACGTATTTATAATCCATTTTATCGAGGCGAGCAGTTTAGGGATACCACCAAAGGTTTTGGTCTTGGAATGGCAATTGTAAAAACTATCTGTGAGCGTATGAGTTGGGAAATAAAAGTAGAAAGTCAACTTAGCAAAGGTACCAAGGTGACTTTAAAGTTCAATGAATAGCTATTTAATCAATAGGTAATGTATTACTCACTCTGGAGCAACAATTTTTAAGCCTAAGCTCGGAAGTGTTTGTAGTAATTTTTCTTCGAACGGCTTGTCGATAACTTTACGTAAGTTATAAAGGTGGCTTCTCAAAACATCACTATTAGGAACCATATCTCCCCACAGTTCTTTTTCTAGCTCTTGTTTTGTGACGACTTCAGGAGAGCGGCGCATTAAAACTTTAAGAATATGTAAACCTGTTGGTGACAGCTTGAGTTTTTGATCTTGTCGCGTCACCTGCAAGGTTTTAAGATCAAATTTTAAGTCATGTAGAGTCAGAGTATTGGACTCAAGTTCGCCCTTAAAGCGCCTGATAATGGCATTCAATCTAGCATCCAACTCGGAAAAGTCGAATGGCTTTAATAAATAGTCGTCCGCACCAGAATCAAATCCCTCGAGCTTATCTTCTATTTGATCTCTAGCCGTTAGCATTAAGATAGGAATATCTGATTGGGATTTTTTTCTGACTTCAGAGCAGATCTGAAAGCCATTCATTCCAGGCAACATCACATCTAATACCAAGCCATCATATTGATTGGTCAGGGCCAGTTGTAATCCTGTTTTTCCATCCATAGCATAGTCAACAATATAGCCACAGGCCTCTAAATATTCGCCCGTAGTTGCAGCTAACTCTGCATGATCTTCTACTAATAAAACGCTGTACGCCATAATAATTATCTTTTTGGCAAAAGGATTTTTTGCTCTTTTGATGCTCTATAGAGTACAAGGTTATGGCCAATTACGTGAATTTTGTGTGCACTGGCTTTGCTACAAAGATAATCGATGATTTCGATTTTCTCTTCGCGATCTTCGGCTCTTACTTTGACTTTGATCAATTCATGGTGCTCAAGGGCCTTGTTAAGCTCTTCTAATACGGATTCAGTAACACCGTTGGCACCAATCATAACGACAGGTTTCAGGCTGTGAGCCTCTCCTCGCAAAAATTTGATTTGTGATTTGGATAGTGCAGTCATCGGCTAAACTCTTTGCAGTAAATTAGGCGCTATTTTAACCCAAAATAGGTACAATAGAGAGACTTATTAGAAATTACTGTGATGAATTTTAGACGCTATGAGTAAAAGCAAAAGTAGCCATCGCTGGATGAAAGAGCATTTTGACGATCATTACGTTAAGCGCTCGCAAAAAGATGGCTATCGTTCGCGAGCTGTGTATAAGCTTGAAGAGCTGGATAAGAAGTATAACCTGGTAAAGCAAGGGCATACTATTGTTGATCTTGGCGCGGCTCCTGGTGGTTGGTCGCAATATTGTGGTCTTAAAATTGGCTCTAGTGGCAATATTTTTGCGCTAGATATTTTGCCAATGGATACTTTGGCGGATGTAAATTTTATTCAAGGGGATTTTCGCGAAGAATTAGTGCTTAAACAGTTGCTAGATAATATTGGCGAGCGAAAAGCTAACCTTGTATTATCGGATATGGCACCCAATATGAGTGGTGTGGATGCCGTCGATATTCCAAGAGCTATGTATTTAACAGAACTAGCCTTGGAATTAGCGCAAACTGTGCTTGCTAAGGGTGGCTCATTCTTGGTGAAGGTTTTTCAGGGTGAAGGTTTTGATGATTATGTCAGACAGTGTCGTCAAATGTTTAGTAAAGTTATGATCCGCAAGCCAGATGCTTCAAGAGATCGCTCTCGTGAAGTCTATGTTTTAGCACAAGGCTTTAAGGGGTAAACTTAAACTCACTCTTTGCGAGTGAGCTAGATAGTCGCTAGCCAAAAGAAACTTGTTAGCTTTTGTAAATGGGGCTTCAGTTCTTATTAAGGCATGGCATAATAGTACATATTTTTAATGGCGGTAGCGCCGCATATTGAGGTTCAAGTTTGAACGACTTAGTTAAAAACATTCTTTTTTGGGCGGTTACCGCAATCATTCTATTCTTTGTTATCGAGCAAGTGAATCAGCGAGCTATGGATAACAGCAAAATCCCGTTCAGTGAGTTTGTTCAAAAAATCGAAAGTAAAGAGTTTGCCAAAGTAAAAATTGATCCGAATAACGGCGGATTAGTAGTTGGTTTAACCGATGAAAATAATCCTGAAGATCAAACAGTTTCTCAGATCCCTTATGGCAGTGTTGAAAAATTAAACGAATTATTGCTTGAGAATAAGGTCGACTATGAAGCTGTGAAGCCAGAAGGCAATGGTGTTATTAGTACTATCTTGTTTACTTTTGGCCCAATTCTTTTATTGATAGCCGTTTGGATTTATTTCATGCGCCAAATGCAAGGCGGTGGTAAAGGCGGTGGTGCTTTATCATTTGGTAAATCAAAAGCTCGCATGCTGTCAGAAGACCAAGTTAAAACTACCTTTGCTGATGTAGCAGGAGTAGAGGAAGCGAAAGAAGAAGTAGGTGAGTTAGTTGATTTTCTAAGAGACCCTCGCAAATATCAAAAATTAGGTGGAACTATTCCTCGTGGTGTTTTGATGGTGGGTCCTCCTGGTACCGGTAAAACTTTGTTGGCGCGAGCCATTGCCGGTGAAGCGAAAGTTCCATTCTTTACTATTTCAGGCTCAGATTTCGTGGAAATGTTTGTGGGTGTTGGTGCTTCGCGGGTTCGCGATATGTTTGAACAAGCTAAGAAGCATGCGCCTTGTATTATTTTTATTGATGAAATTGATGCGGTAGGCCGTCATCGTGGAGCTGGCATGGGCGGTGGTCACGATGAGCGTGAGCAAACCTTGAACCAATTGTTGGTTGAAATGGATGGTTTTGAAGGTGGCGAAGGCGTGATTGTGATTGCCGCAACGAACCGCCCTGATGTATTAGATCCTGCTTTATTGCGTCCGGGTCGTTTTGACCGCCAAGTGGTGGTTGGTTTACCCGATATAAAGGGTCGCGAAAAGATTTTACAAGTTCACATGCGTAAAGTTCCAGCAGCAGATGACGTGGTTGCGGGTGTTATTGCTCGTGGTACTCCTGGTTTTTCAGGTGCGGATTTAGCGAATCTTGTGAATGAAGCCGCCTTATTTGCTGCGCGTGAAAATCAACGCACAGTTAATATGGAGCATTTCGAGAAAGCGAAAGACAAAATCATGATGGGTGCAGAACGCCGCTCTATGGTGATGACTGAAGAAGAGAAACGCAATACCGCTTATCATGAAGCAGGTCACGCGATTGTTGGTTTGAAAGTGCCAAGCCATGATCCAGTTTATAAGGTGAGCATTATTCCTAGAGGACGTGCTTTAGGTGTGACTATGTATTTACCTGAGCAAGATCGTTATTCAATGTCCAAAGAGCAATTAGAGTCGCAATTGTCTTCATTATTTGGCGGTCGTATTGCAGAAGAAATTTTAAATGGGCCTGAACAAGTCACTACGGGTGCTTCTAATGATATCGAACGCGCTACTGAAATAGCTCGTAATATGGTTACTAAATGGGGCCTTTCTGAAAAATTAGGACCGCTGTCTTATGCCCAAGATGAAGGTGAAGTTTTCTTAGGCCGCTCGGTAACCCAGCACAAAAATATAGCTGACGATACTGCTCGTTGTATTGATCAGGAAATTCGTAATTTTATTGATCGAAATTATCAACGTGCAGAAAAAATCTTGAATGAGAACCTAGATAAATTGCACGCAATGGCTGGCGCATTAATGAAGTATGAGACTATTGATGCTAAGCAAATTGCTCAAATTATGGATGGCAATGATCCTGAGCCACCTCAAAACTGGGAACAAAAACCTGAAGGCCCGAATAATCCTCCAAAAGACCCAAAAGCTTCAGATGAGGATAAGCAAGAAGGCTCACCAGTGGTTGTTAAGCTCAGAGAAGATTAAAAGATGAAAAGGTCCGTAAGGGCCTTTTTTGATGGTTCCTAAATTAAGAAAGAATTAAGACAGAAATTAAAAGAATACTAGTAATGCAATCTATTTTAAAAAAGCCAGGCCCTTTAGTAATGGGTATTTTAAATGTTACTCCAGACTCATTTTCGGATGGCGGCTTATTTTTAGATAAAGACTTAGCAGTTCAGCGAGCTGAAAAAATGATCGCTGAGGGTGCTGATGTGATTGATATCGGTGGTGAATCTACACGCCCTGGTGCGGCACCTGTAACTGAAGCAGAAGAACTTGATCGCGTTATCCCTTTAATTGAAGCATTAAACGCTTTAGATATAGCCATATCGGTAGATACTTCCAAGGCGGCGGTTATGCAGGAAGCTATAAGTGCTGGCGCTTCAATGATCAATGATGTGCGAGCTTTGCAAGAAGAAGGCGCTTTGGACCTAGTGGCTAGTTCAAAGGTTGAAGTATGTTTAATGCATATGCAAGGTCAGCCCAGAACGATGCAAGATGCTCCTCAATATAATGATGTTGTCTCCGATGTTGTCGACTTCTTTAAAGAGCGCTTAGTTGCTTGTGTCAATAAAGGGATAAATAAGAGTAGGATTTGTTTTGATCCCGGTATTGGCTTTGGCAAGAATCTTGCGCATAATTGTCGATTGCTACAAGAGTTACCTAAATTGTTGATTGATGAAGTGCCTTTATTGGTCGGTGTTTCAAGAAAGCGAATGTTCGGTGAAATCTTGAATTTACCGCTAGAGGAAAGAATGCTAGCTAGCGTTTCTGCAGGTTTATTAGCAGTCTCGAAAGGTGCTAAAATCTTGCGAGTACATGATGTGAAAGAAACTAAGCAAGCAATAGAAGTATATAAAGCGATTGAACAGAACCACTAAAAAGAACCACTAAACAAAACGATAGAATAATGATAACAAAGAGTAGGATGAGTAATGCGTAAATATTTTGGTACAGATGGGATCCGAGGAACCGTAGGTCAGTTTCCTATCACCCCTGAGTTTGTCTTAAAATTAGGCTGGGCCGCAGGTAAAGTATTAGTTAAAAATAGCCAAGGCGGTAAAGTGGTCATTGGTAAAGATACTAGGATTTCTGGCTATATGTTTGAATCTGTATTAGAAGCGGGTTTGACCGCAGCTGGTGTTGATAGTTTGTTAGTTGGACCGATGCCGACCCCTGCAGTAGCTTATTTAACACGGACATTTAGAGCTGATGCCGGGATGGTCATTAGTGCTTCGCATAATCCATTCCATGATAATGGTATTAAGTTCTTCTCTAAAGATGGAACTAAGTTGAATGATGAGATAGAGCTGGAAATTGAAAAATATTTAGATCAAGACATGGATTCACTTCCTTCAGAATTGTTAGGAAAGGCTTATAGGATTGAAGATGCAGCAGCGCGTTACATCGAATTTTGTAAGGCGAGTGTTCCCCATGATTTTAGCTTGAAAGGCATGAAAATCGTTTTAGATTGCGCGCATGGAGCTGCTTACCATATAGCGCCTTACGTCTTTAAAGAGCTTGGCGCGGAAGTGATTTCCATAGGTATCAGCCCTGACGGTTTAAATATCAATAAGGATGTTGGTGCGACTCATACCGATCCCCTTGCTAAGAAAGTTTTGCAAGAGAGAGCTGACCTAGGTATTGCATTTGATGGGGATGCGGATCGGGTAATGATGATTGATTCGCAAGGAAATCTAGTTAATGGTGATCAGCTTGTTCAATTAATTGCCGAATCTATGCATGCTGATGGTCAGTTGGATGGAGGTGTTGTTGGTACCTTAATGACTAATGTAGCTGTAGAGCAAAAGTTAAAAGACAAAGGCATTTCTTTTGTTCGAGCCAATGTTGGTGATCGTTATGTAATGGAAGCGCTTAAAAAGAATAATTGGTCTATAGGTGGCGAGTCATCAGGTCATGTTATTAGTTTAGAGCATAATACAACCGGTGATGGTATTGTTGCTGCTTTGCGATCTCTGTATGCACTGAAAGTATTAAATTGTAAATTAAATCAATGGGCTAGTGAGAATCCTTTGGCTCCCCAATGTTTGATTAATGTCAGAGTTACGGATGCGAAGAAAGCTTTAGAGTCAGAAAAACTGCAGGATGAAATCGTTAAAGTAGAAAAAGAATTAAACGACTCTGGCAGGGTGTTAATTCGGGCATCTGGCACCGAGCCCTTAATTAGAGTAATGGTTGAGGCTGCAGAAGAAATAGTAGCGAAATCAAAAGCGGAGCAAATAGCGGGTTGTATCAGTTAAAATCAATGACTTAATATCCAAAAAATACAAAAAATAGGCTGAAATTTTGTATATAAGTTATTGTTTCGTGTATACTGCGGGAATATTTTGAGCAAATTGGAATACTTCTATATAAGAGAGGGCAAATCAAATGAAGAAGTTATTAGTAAGTGCTTGCTTATTATCTGCTAGTGTAGCGGGTTTTGCAGGCGAAGGTGAAGTAAAAGAAAGAGATGGTTTATACCTTTTTGGAAGCTTCAATGATACACATTTTGACAAAGCTACTGGAATTAATAGTAGTGGTGATACAGGTAATTTGGGTCTAGGTTTAGGTTGGTACTTAAACAAAACTTGGGGGGTCGAATTTAATTATATAGAAGACGACATCCGTTATGATGGCTCGAATAATGGTTCCGATATCCAAACATATTCATTAGATGCTGTTTACAACTGGACGGGTTTGAATGGCGCAACTACTTTCCCTTATGCAAAAATTGGTGCTGGAAAAATGAATGTGCAAGTAGGCGCTGACATGGTTACACCTGCTCAATTAGATGCTGCTGAAGGTGATGTTTATTATAAAGGCGGACTTGGTTTGCAGCACTTCTTTACCGATAGTTTCTTTGGACGTATTGGCGTTGATTGGACTGGTGGTGAAGAGCAGCAAAACCACAAAAACTACTATGTGAACCTTGGTTTCTTCTTTGGCAATACAGATCGTGGCGCTGTAGCGGCTCCTGTTAAAGCTCCTGCAACTGCTCCTAAAGATTCTGATGGTGATGGTGTAATTGATGCGAACGATCGTTGTCCTGGTACTCCAGCTGGCGCGCGCGTTGACGCTAATGGTTGTCCAGTAGATTCTGATGGCGACGGCGTATATGACTATCAAGATGCTTGTCCAAACACTGCTGCTGGCGTGAAAGTTGATGCTAAAGGTTGTGAAGTAGTTGAAGCAGCTGAGAAAGTAGTTATCGATATGCGTTTAAACTTCGATACTAACGCTTATGCTATCAAGCCAGAGATGGTTTCAGAAATCGCTAAAGTAGCTGAGTTCTTAGGTCAGTTCTCTAACGTAGATGCTGAAATCCAAGGTCACACTGACAGCGTAGGTTCTGCAAGCTACAACCAAGGCTTATCAGAGCGTCGTGCTAAATCTGTTGTTGATTACTTAGTAAGCAACTTTGGCATTGCGGCTTCTCGCTTATCAGCTGTAGGTTATGGTGAAGCTCGTCCAATCGCAGACAATGGTACTGCTGAAGGTCGTGCACTTAACCGTCGCGCAGAAGCGAACTTAGAATCTAAGTAATTTAGATTTTAGAGCGTTATTAAAACCCAGCCTCGGCTGGGTTTTATTTTGCCTGAAATAAATAATTGAGCTATTATCTAAGAACACAACAAGAAAATTCTTTAAGATCAAACGGTTGTCAAAGAATCTATAACAGGAGTTACCCATGCTTAAGTCCGTTGCAGTAAGAGATTATATGACCTCAGCCATGATTACATTAGCACCTGAAACTGATGTTGTTGAGGCTGCTCAAACAATGCTTGAGTATAGGCTTACCGGAGCTCCAGTGCTTGATGATCATAATCGATTAATCGGCTTTCTATCAGAAAAAGACTGTTTACATACGGTTCTGAGTGCGATTTACCATGGTGACTTAGGTGACAGGGTTATGGATCGGATGACTAAAGAAGTTCGTAGCTGCCATCCCGATGATAGTATTGCGGATATTGCAGAACGTTTCTTACAAGACAATTGCCGCATGTATCCCGTGGTCGAGAAAAGCCAATTAGTAGGAATGATTTCAAGGCAATCGATTTTGAAAGCTTTGCAATTTATTGGTGTTAACTGGGAATAGGCTGTCAGTAAAGATTAAGAAGTTAATCTTCAAGAATTTGAATATTCAAGCGGCGCTCATTTCTTAAACGGGCGCGCTTTTTCGCGCAAGGTTTTTCGCAGTCGCAAGCTTTTTCAATACCTAAAGCATCCAACCCACCACAGCTGCCGCTGATGCGTTTCTTTTGAATAATATAGCCAACGGCCATAATAAGAATGACAAAGGCAAATAATATAAAAGCTAGTAGGAAAGTATCCACGAAAAACTCTGCTGTAGAAATTGTAGTTATTTTAACATACTCATTATCGACTGATATAGGCTTTGAAGCGTTTATTTGAATCAGTCTTTGGTGCACCTTCCTGTTGGCTAATGGTATAGATAGCCAAATTGTGTTGATCGCCGAAGGCGTAGGCTTTTTCTTCGCCTAAAACATTCAGCGCAGTGGCATAAGCGTCCGCATACATATTGCTGGGATGTAACACTGAAATAGAGGTGAGATTATGCTTTACCGGAAACCCATTTGTAGGGTCTATGGTATGGGAAAAGCGCTTACCATCAACTTCATAATAGTTTCTATAATCGCCCGAAGTAGCGATAGAAGTATTAAATAGGTTCACTGCCACCGATTGAGTTCGATTGACATTGTTAGAAGGTTGTTCAACAGCTATTTTCCAATTGAGGCGGTTCTGCTTTAATCCTTTTGCTTTAACTTCACCACCAATTTCAACAAGATAATCCTGTATATTATTCTGCTCTAAAATAGCGGCTAATTGATCTACTGCATAGCCTTTGGCAATGGCGGAAAGGTTTATGCTCATGCTGGGAATTGATTTAGTAATGCATTTCGCTTCGCTATTGAAGTCGAGTTTATCAGTACCGATGACGGCTAATAACTCTTGAATTTCAGCTTCGTTAGGTACTTTTTCCTGATACTCTTCTGAGCTAAAGCCCCAGCGTGAAATCAGCGGGCCAAGTGTAATATCAAATGCGCCTTGAGTTTCTTCAAAGATTTGCTTTGAAACTAAAAGCACTTGCCATGTTTTATCTGAAAACTTAAAGCAAGAGGCTTCCTTTAGGTTATTAAATTGGTTGATTTCAGAGTTAGGAACATAGGTAGACATTAGTTGGTTAATATCTTCTAATTCGGCTTCAATGGCCTGATGAATTAGCTGTATGTCTTGGCTAGTGACTTTTGCGATAACGCTATAACTAGTGCCCATGGTAGAACCAATGATTTTTTTATAATCAGCCTGATTAGAACAGCTACTAAAAGCAATAATAACAAAGAGTGAAAAAAAAGATTTGCGAATTGTCATAATCATCAGGCAAAAAAATAGGCAGCTATAAGCCGCCTATTTTAACTGAACTTTGAATATTTTGTTAGCTAGTGTTTTAGTGAAATCTAGCCACCAAAATCATCCAATAAGATATTCTCACGCTCAACACCTAAGTCTTCCAACATCTGAATAACAGCAGCATTCATCATTGGCGGACCACACATATAAAACTCACAATCTTCTGGAGCTGGGTGGTCTTTTAGATAATTTTCTAATAAGACATTATGGATAAAGCCAGTGTAACCTTCCCAATTATCTTCTGGTTGTGGGTCCGATAAAGCCACATGCCAGTCAAAATTTTCATTTTCGTTAGCTAGCATATCGAAATCTTCTACATAGAACATTTCACGAACCGAACGAGCACCGTACCAAAAGCTGACTTTACGGTTAGTTTTGATGCGGCGAAGTTGATCGAAAATATGCGAACGCATTGGAGCCATACCAGCACCACCACCCACGAATACCATTTCAGCTTCAGTCTCTTTAGCAAAGAATTCGCCATAAGGACCAGAAATAGTAACTTTATCTCCTGGTTTTAGGTTGAAGATATAAGAAGACATTTTACCGGCAGGCAATGACATGTCGCGTGGAGGCGGAGTCGCAATACGTACGTTTAACATGATGATGCCTTCTTCTAAAGGATAGTTCGCCATAGAATAAGCACGAATAGTTTCTTCTTTAGTTTCAGCTTCAATATCAAACAACTTAAAGCGATTCCAGTCTTCTTGGTATTCTTCTTCAACATCGAACTCAGAATACTTTAGCTTATAAGCAGGAGCTTCGATCTGAATATAGCCACCAGCACGGAAAGGTACGCTTTCGCCATTAGGAATTTTAAGCTTTAACTCTTTAATGAAAGTTGCTTTGTTTTCATTAGAAATAACTTCACATTCCCATTTCTTAGTGCCAAAGACTTCTTCAGGCACTTCGATTTTCATGTCTTGCTTAACGGCAACCTGACAGGATAAACGATAACCTTCAGCAGCTTCGCGCTTATTAATATGGCTTTCTTCGGTAGGTAAAATAGAACCACCGCCATCGGTTACTTTACAGATACATTGACCGCAAGTGCCACCACCGCCGCAAGCAGATGATACAAAAATACCAGAGTCGGCCAAAGCGCCAAGTAGCTTGCCACCCGCCTGTACAGTGATAGCTTTGTCAGCATCGCCATTGATATCGATTACCACATCACCAGTACTAACTAGTTGCTTACGAGCAACCAATATGATTAATACCAAAGCGAAAATTACGGCTGTAAATAAAGCAACGCCTAAAATAATTTCATTCATTAGAGTTCCCCTTACAGCTTAATGCCGGTAAACGACATGAATCCTAACGCCATCAAGCCAACCACGATAAAGGTAATACCTAAACCGCGCAAACCGTCTGGAACGTCAGAGTATTTCATTTTTTCGCGAATACCAGCTAAAGCCGCAATCGCTAATGCCCAACCAAAACCCGAACCTAAGCCAAAGACTACAGATTCAGATAAGTTGTAATCACGCTCAACCATAAATAATGAGCCACCCATGATGGCGCAGTTCACGGTAATCAATGGTAGGAAGATACCTAGTGATTGATAAAGCGCTGGGAAGAACTTATCCAAAGTCATCTCGAGGATTTGCACAACTGCCGCGATAACCCCAATGTAGACAATTAAGCCTAGGAAGCTTAAGTCAGCTTCTGGGAAACCTGCCCAAGTTAATGCGCCTTCAGCCAATAAGTTATTCAATAATAAATTGTTGACTGGAACGGTAATGGTTTGCACCACGATCACTGCAATACCTAAGCCAATCGAGGTTTGTACTTTCTTAGATACTGCCAGGAAAGTACACATCCCAAGTAGGAATGATAAGGCTAAGTTTTCAACGAAAACCGCACGTACAAATAAAGAAATATAATGTTCCATTATTCTTTCTCCTCGACTTGATCAGTTTTCCAAGTTCTCAGCGCCCAGATCAGTAAACCAATAATAAAGAATGAACTCGCCGGTAATAGCAGTAAGCCATTAGTTTGATACCAGCCACCATCAGAGACGGTTTGGAAGATGGTTTGTCCCCATAACTTGCCTGAACCAAATAGTTCGCGGAAGAAAGCAACAACGATTAACAAAATCGAATAGCCTAAACCATTACCGATACCATCAAGGAAACTCATAACAGGGCCATTTTTCATGGCATAAGCTTCGGCACGCCCCATAACGATACAGTTGGTAATAATCAAACCAACAAATACCGCTAACTGTTTTGAGACTTCATAGGCGTAAGCTTTTAAAATTTGGTCAACCATAATTACCAAGGAAGCAATAATAGTCATCTGTACGATGATACGAATGCTTGAAGGAATGTGGTGACGGATCAAACTGATCAATAAGTTTGAAAAAGCTACCACCGCAGTTAGCGCTAAACTCATCACGAAAGCCGTTTCTAACTTAACGGTTACCGCTAAAGCTGAACAAATACCTAAAACCTGTAAGGCGATAGGGTTGTTATTAAAGATCGGTCCTAGTAAAACCGATTTAGCTTCTTGTTTATCAAAAGCCATTTTAAATTTCCCCCGCTCTTACTTTATCTAAGAATGGACCAAAGCCATCGTCGCCTAACCAAAAACGAATCATGCCTTCAACACCATTGGTCGTCCAAGTTGCACCAGATAGTGCATCCACTTCGTTATTATCGTCAGCGACGTTTTTAACGAGTGTAATCACAGGTACACCTTTCGGGTCTAACACTTTCTTACCAGGCCACTTAGCTAACCAATTTGCATTTTCGATTTCGCCACCTAAACCTGGAGTTTCACCGTGCTCATAGTACTTAAGGCCTTTTACCGTTTGTAAGTCTTTATCCAAAGCGATAAAACCGTACAAAGTCGAGAATAAACCTTTACCGTGGATTGGCAAAATGATGCTATCGAGCTGACCATCTTTCTTTACCATATAAACGTGAGCAACTTGCGAGCGAGTACCGATACCGCCTAAGTCTTGGTTAGCAGTTAACTTTAAATTAGTTGCTGAGTTTTTAGCGAAAGCACGTTGGTCGAAACCTGCTGGCTCTTCTACAAAAGAGCCGGTCGCTAAATCAACGTACTTTGATTCAACTTGGCTGAATAACTCTTCAACACTTGCTGAAGAACCTGCTTCAATCATTCCAGCAGCGACTAAAATATTTCGCTTTTTATCTAAGGCTTTGTTTTTTTCCTGCATTGGTTTAAGTTTGATCGCAGCAGTTGAAACTACCACCGAACACACCAAGCTTAAAAGCAAAGCAACAACAATAGTTTTTGTAGGACTTTCTTTACTAGACATGACGACGAGCCCTCCGCTTGATATTTGATTGCACCACAAAGTGATCAATTAATGGCGCAAACAAGTTTGCAAATAAAATAGCTAACATGATGCCTTCTGGGAATGCGGGGTTAACCACACGGATCAGAACGACCATCACACCAATTAAGGCACCAAAGTACCATTTACCTTTATTGGTTAAGGAAGCTGAAACAGGATCTGTAGCCATAAAGAACATACCAAAGGCAAAACCACCCACCACTAGATGCCAATACCAAGGCATAGCAAACATTGGATTAGTATCACTGCCAATGAAATTAAGCAGTAGTGACGAAGCCACCATCCCTAACATCACACCTAACACGATGCGCCACGAAGCGATGCGCGCGGCAATAATAAATAAACCGCCAAGCATAACCATTAAGGTAGAGGTTTCACCCATAGAGCCAGGAATAAATCCGAAGAAAGCATCCCACCAGTTTTGGTTAATGCTGTAATCGGTAATGGATCCTGCGGCTGCAGCGGCCAATGGAGTAGCGCTTGAGAAACCGTCGACTGCGGCCCAAACTTCTGTACCAGAAATATCCGTCGGGTAAGCGAAGAATAAGAAAGCACGTCCTGCTAATGCCGGGTTCATGAAGTTTTTACCAGTGCCACCAAAGATTTCTTTAGCAACCACCACACCAAAGGTAATACCTAATGCAACCTGCCATAATGGAATGGTTGCCGGTAAAATTAATGCAAATAAAATCGAGGTAACAAAGAAGCCTTCGTTGATCTCATGACCACGGACGCTGGCGAATAACACTTCCCAGAAACCACCGACAATAAAGGTTGTGGCGTAAACTGGTAAGAAGAAACAAGAGCCGTAGAACATTAGGCCGAAGATTCCGGTATCTGCCGTAATAGCGCCGCCGAAGAATTCGAAGAAGCCAACTTGCCACATATCCGGCAAACTTAAGCCGTTAATAACCCCTAATTGTGCTTGGTAACCGATATTCCACATACCAAAGAACATGGCTGGGAAAGTAGCGAGCCAAACCATGATCATGATGCGTTTCAAATCGATGTTATCGCGCACGTGTGAGCCATTGGTCGTTACATGACCTGGCGTATAGAAGATAGTCGCTGCTGCTTCGTAAAGCGCGTACCATTTCTCCCACTTGCCGCCTTTCTCAAAATGCGGCTCAATTTTTTCAATAAAAGTCTTTAATCCCATACTGAACCTTCCCCTTATCCTTCTTTTTCAATCTTAGTCAGATTTTCACGAAGAATTGGGCCGAACTCATATTTGCCTGGGCAAACAAAAGTACATAAAGCTAAATCTTCTTCATCAAGTTCTAGTGCGCCTAACTGCTGAGCAGTATCGGTATCGCCAGTGACTAATGCGCGAATCAATTGAGTCGGCAAAATATCTAAAGGCATAACACGCTCGTACAAGCCGATTGGCATAATGGCACGCTCAGAACCACCAGTAGTAGTGGTCATTTCATAGCTTTTCTTAGGGAAGAAAGCAGAAATAAAGGCACGAGTAACAGAGAACTTATTAGCACCAGGCATGGCCCAGCCAAAGAACTCTTTTTCACGACCTTCACGGATCACCGTGATTTGATTATGGAAACGACCTAAGAAAGCGCGTGAATCTATAGCGTGGAAACCATTTAACACAGAACCAGATAAATGACGATTATCAGCATCAGTCTCTTCGCCGACTAACAGCTCGTCAATATTGGCGCCAACGCGTGCTCTAATAAGGTGAGGCTTCTTAATCATAGTGCCGCCTAAAGCGACTACACGATCAGCGTATAACTCACCACTAGTAAACAATTTAGCCAGCGCAATTACATCTTGATAACCAATATGCCAGACCGTGTTATCGGCTGCAGCAGGGTACAAGAAGTGAATGTGGGTTCCTACGTTGCCCGCTGGATGCGGCCCTGAAAAAGATTCGTACTGAACTTTAGGGTGTTCAAATTGATCTAGACCTGAGTTTACTCTAGTTCCAACGAAAACTTTGCCCGCTGACAAGCTGGTTAAGATAGATAGACCTTGATTGAAAGCTGCTGCGTTTTGAGCGATGACAACTTCTGGGTCTGCAGCTAGTGGATTGGTATCCATGGCAGAAACAAAAATGGCTTTGGTTTCACTATCAATCGCAGGAACTTTTGAATAAGGACGGGTGCGCAGTGCAGTCCACATCCCTGAATCAACCATTTGGTCGACAATTGCTTGGCGTTCTAAGTTGACTAATTGCTCAGAAGAATACTTGCTGAAAGTAACCGCTTCTTCTTGCTGGGCAATTTCAATAACTACTGATAATAGTTTACGTTTTGCACCACGGTTGATTGCCGACACAACGCCTCCAGCTGGGGCAGTAAACTTCACCCCTGGAGTTTTCTTGTCTTCAAAGATAAGTTGGCCTTTTTTTACCGTATCACCCACTTGAATGTGCATGGTCGGTTTCATACCTACATAATCTTCGCCAAGAATAGCGACGGTTTTAACCGTAGCACCGTCTGAGATCGTTTGCTCAGGACTGCCTTCGATGGGCAAATCTAAGCCTTTTTTAATCTTAATCATAGGTCGCTACTTTACTTTGGTTAAATTAAATTCGATGACTCTGCGTGAGGCATATGCCTCTAACTATTTGAAATATAACACAAACACGTCAAAATGCCGGTATGCGGAATTCCACAACCAGCGATTTTATTTTGTTTTATTTCGCTATACCCAAATTTGCTTAAAACTAAAGCCAGATAGAGTACCAAATAGTAAGATACCGCTAAGGCTTTAAACGGCGCACATTATACGTGGATCAGGGGTTTAAGATCCATGGTTTTTATAGTAAAACTCTTTAAAATTATGCTTTTAGTTGACAGCAATCGCCTTTAATCCTTGTGCTTGCTTAGGCTTTCATATATCATTTGCGCCCTTTTGTAAAAAGCCCCAATTCGACCTGATTTCTCGGATCTTTATAGAATCTAAGAAGTCTCGATATGAGGTGAGTTACAACATAAGCAGTAAAGATAAGTTAATCGAAATCATGACTAGACAAACTTTGATTGCAGGTAATTGGAAAATGAATGGCGATAGCCAATTCATTGGCGAGCTTATGTCAGATATAAAAGGGCAGCTAGATAGCGATTGGCAGCACCAAATTTTGGTATGCGCTCCTTCTTTATACCTTACAAAAGTTAAAGAGTTAGCAGCAAATACCAATATTGCGGTCGGTGCTCAAAATCTATCGCAGCAATCTAACGGTGCTTTCACTGGTGAAATCAGTGGCTCAATGCTGGCCGACGTTAATTGCCAGTACGTATTAGTTGGCCATTCTGAAAGACGCAGCCTATACGGCGAGTCTTCGCAAATCGTGGCTGAAAAATACCAAGCAGCACTAGAAAATGGCGTGGTACCAGTATTATGTATTGGCGAAACCCTTGAAGAACGCGAAGCTGGCACCACTATGACTATAGTCAAAGGGCAGATCGACGCAGTGATTGAAAAATCAGGTATCGAATCGCTTGCTCAAGGCGTGATTGCCTACGAACCGGTTTGGGCAATTGGTACCGGCAAAACCGCTACTCCAGAGCAAGCGCAAGAAGTACACGCAGAAATTCGTGCACATTTAGCTCTGTTCGATCTAGATGTAGCAGAAAAAACACAAATTTTATATGGCGGTAGTATGAATCCTACTAACGCTGAACAACTTTTAGCGCAAGCCGATATTGATGGTGGTTTGATTGGTGGTGCTTCGCTAAAAGCCGAACAATTTATTGCAATATGTAAAGCAGCAGGTTAAGACGATGGAATTATTTTTGTTAATCAGTTTATTGGTAGTAGCCCTTTTATTAATCGGCATTATCTTAATTCAACAAGGTAAAGGCGCTGAGATGGGTGCTTCATTCGGCTCTGGTGGTTCTAACACCATGTTTGGTGCGCCGGGTGCTGGTAACTTTCTCACCAAAAGCACTACTATTTTAGCGATTCTTTTCTTCGTAATTGCTTTATCTATTACTTGGGTAAAGAAAAATACAGCTGCTGAAGCAGGTATTGCTGATGAAGCCGCTAAGCTTAATCAAACGACTAGCGATGCGCCAGTTGAACCAAGCTTAAACGCTATTCCAACTGAAGCAATGGGTACTGAAATCCCAACTGAAAAAGTTGATGCTATTAGTACCGAAATTCCTACGGGGGATGACGTAAAAAATGCTATTCAAGCTGAAGCGGATAAAGCTGCTGAATCGGTGGATCAAAAGGTTGAAGCGATAAAGAAAGATGCAGAAGCTAAATCGGATGAATTAAAAACGGACGCTCAGAAAAAATTAGAAGAAGCTAAGAAAAAAGCAGAAGAAAAAGTTAAAGAAGAAACAGACGGCGATAAATAAGCCGATCAATCTGCTCGGGTGGTGGAATTGGTAGACACGCCATCTTGAGGGGGTGGTGGCCGTATGGCCGTGTGGGTTCAAGTCCCACTCCGAGCACCAAATTAAAAACCGCTAGATTAAAGTAGCGGTTTTTTTATGGCTGCTTTAATTGCGCTAAGATAAATTCATCAGCCCAACTTTGTAATTTTGAATTTTTGATGAAACCGCAGTGGCCTCCATACTCGCTGACATGAATTTCTAAATTATTATTTTGGTGCAGGGTAAAAGTATCTTGAAAATTAATGACGGGATCGTCTTTGCTAATCAGCATAATCACCGAGCTATCTAGATCTTTTAAACGTTCGCCGCTTAAAGCATAACCATTAAAGTAATGATCTGAATTTTCAAAATCACCAAATAAATCCAACAAACGATTGGTCATTTCTCGCATAGATTTAATTTGATGTACTTCTTCAAAGTCGTATTCTTCAGGGAAGTGACTTTGTTTTATTTTTAATGAACGTTTCCACTTTTTAACAAAATAATCGTGATAAAAGCTTAAACCATTTTCGAGCTGCACCAAGATATCTTTCGGCTCTATTGCAGGACAGATGGCTATAGTTTTCTCTAAGGCAATTTGATTTCTACTGGCTTTGGCAGCTATCCGGGTTGCAAAGTTTCCACCAAGGGAAAATCCTATTAGAGAAGTGGTATCAGGCTGGAATTTTTCTTGGGCGCTTTTAACGGCATCGACCATCTCTTGTAATCGGTTTGAATGAAATAACTCTTTGTTAAGATGATGGCTGCTACCATGATCGCGTAAATTAAGACGTAAAACATCGTAACCTGCTTGATACAAACTGTTCGCTGCTGATAACAAATACAAAGACTCATGACTGCCTTCCCAACCATGCAGCAACACTACTAGCTTTTTTGAAGCGGGCTGCTGCGGAGAATAAAAGCTCTGAAGACGAATCCCGTCATGAGCATCTAATAAAAATTCCTGACTATGAGCTAACAGTTGCTGAGATTTCTTTATTAATGCAGGTCTTCTAAACTTTAAAGTTCCTAATAAGGATTGCAGATGGCAATTTCTTGCCCAAAAAGGGGGAGTGAAACTTGCTTTTATAAAAGTTAAAGATGGTACGTTATTCAAAGAGATACAATATCATTAAGCCATGCTTTGATGATAAGAAAGAGCGTATAAGATTACAACTTAATTTGTAAGCTTATCCTCGAGGAATGCTCTGATATCAATATTTACTTGATCATCATAAACGCTTTTAGAGATTTTCAACTCGACACCCTTATGTGTCTTTCCCTTTGATAAATCAACCGCTACTTTGTGCTTAAGAGGCACCTGCCTTTCATCAGCAATAATTTCTACTATCGGGCTTAGTTTTGCATCTGGGTTCGAAGAGAGGACTATTGCGTAAAAGCCATTGTTTAGCTGAACAAAAGTGCCCACTGGGTAAACACCAACCATTTTTATAAATTCTTTGACTAGATATTCGTCGTAACGGCTACTAATTTCCTTATACAAAATTGCAGTGGCTTTATCAGCGGATATTCCTTTGCTGTAACAGCGATCGCTGGTTATGGCGTCATAGCTATCGACAATAGCAATTATCCGATCGTATAGACTTAGGTAAGCACTATCTATTTGTCGAGGGTAGCCATCGCCCACTAAACTTTCATGATGATTGTAAGCTGCTGTACAAACTTGCTCATCAATCCCGCCGTGCTCCTTTAAAAAAACGTATCCTAAAACAGTATGCTCTCTGATTATTTCATATTCATCTTCAGTTAAAGGTTCTTTTTTATTTAAAATTGAAGCTGGAACTTTCATTTTGCCTACATCGTGTAACATCCCGCAAAGCCCGATCATTTCAAGTTCATCTGGCGGCAATTGTAGGTGGCGACCGAAGGCAATTGCCAGTATTGCAACGCGTAAACAATGCTCAGCGGTATATTCATCTTTAGATTTGATTTTGCTCATCCAAAACATAGCACTGGGTTCGTTTAAAATACTTTTCACACAATCAGCAACCAGTTCTTTGGATTTTGATATATCTATCTGCCCGTCATTTTGGACTTCTTGCATAACTTTATGGATATGCGCATTAGAGTTATCAAATGCTTTTTTAGCTTTAGGAAGCTCTTGCTTTAAGCTTCTTTTAACTTCTGAGGCTTTTCGAGCTTGGTTTTTATAGCGGATTTTATTTCTTAAGGTACTAATCTGTTGCTGACGATAGAATTTAAAGGATTCATAATCAATAAATACGAATTGACAATACTTTTGGAGCAGCTTTATATCAGATTCTGTAGAGATGCTTAACTCTTGAAACATCACAGGTAGATCGGTCCATGGGCGATCTAATTCAATGACAGTCATACCGACTTGAATTTCTTGGCTAGAAATTTTTTTCTTGATGACTTCCTGTCTAGATTGAGAAATCGGTTCTGCAGGAAGGCTATTTTTTGGTTTCTTCTTGTTTGAAGAAAATAAGTTTTTAAGAAAACCCATTGGTGTAACTCCTTTACAGTAAAATCATTATACATGAAAAAATAGAACTAGTTAGTGGAAAAAGGGTTTCATTAACTACAAAGCATAACTACTTAAAAAGGCTAGCAAAATTCTAAAGCTACTGGTAAGGTGAGTAGCAATAAAAGATAGAAAATAGTTAAGGAATCGGTCTCGCGCAGCTACTTTGACCATTGATATATGATTGCAGAATATGCACCTATACTGGTATTCGTATTAATTGGCCTTTTGTTTGGCGGCGGACTCCTATTAGTTGGCTATTTTGCTGGCCCTTCCAATCCTTCTGAAGATAAAGAAAAACCATTCGAATGCGGCTTTGATGCCTTTGAAGATTCACGCATGAAATTTGACGTGCGTTTTTATCTTGTAGCCATCTTATTTATCATTTTTGATTTAGAAATTACCTTTCTATTCCCTTGGGCTGTGGTATTTGACGAAATCGGTTGGTTTGGTATTGGTGCCATGGGTGTCTTTATCCTCCTTTTGCTGGTGGGGTTTGCTTACGAATGGCGCAAAGGCGCGCTTGAGTGGGAGTAAGGCTGTATGGGCATTGAAGAAAAATTAACTAAAGATGGTTTCTTTACCACCAGCGTTCAAGATTTATTTGATTGGGCGCGTACGGGCTCCATGTGGCCCATGACTTTTGGCCTTGCCTGTTGTGCTGTGGAAATGATGCACGCGGGGGCTGCTCGTTATGATTTAGACCGTTTTGGAATAGTTTTTAGACCATCACCGCGCCAATCGGATGTGATGATTGTCGCCGGAACCCTCACCAATAAGATGGCACCGGCTTTAAGGCGAGTGTACGATCAAATGCCTGATCCTAAGTGGGTTATATCTATGGGTTCTTGTGCTAACGGTGGCGGTTATTATCATTATTCTTATTCCGTGGTTCGTGGTTGCGATCGAATTGTGCCTGTTGATATCTATGTGCCAGGTTGTCCGCCTACGGCAGAAGCCTTGCTCTATGGCATTATCCAACTGCAAAATAAAATAAAGCGCAGTAAAGTCATATCCCGCAAGTCGCAAATAGATTCTACAAATCCGAAAGAAGATGAGGTTGCGCTTGGTTAATGCTTTGGTTGAACAGCTGGGGAATCTGTTAGGCGATCAAATGATTGCCTGTGAGCAGGCTTTTGATGAAGTCACCATTGAAGTTGCCAAAGATGATTTAGTAGAAGTGGCTATGCAACTGCGCGATCAAGATGGTTTGCAGTTTGAGCAGTTGGTTGATTTAACAGTCGTTGACTATTTGCAATATGGTTTAGATGAATGGGCTACCGATGAGGCAACTGGATCTGGTTTTAGCCGCGGCAGAAAAGATATCTCTGAATCTAAACCTAAGTGGAGTCGAGAGCGCTTTGCGGTGGTTTATCACTTGCTTTCTATCAGTTTAAATCAGCGCTTGCGAGTTAAAGTCTTTATTGGCGAAAACCGTCCAACGATTCCTACAGTGATCTCTGTATGGAATGGAGTTGATTGGTTTGAGCGTGAAGCCTTTGATTTGTTTGGTATTTTGTTTGAAGGTCATCCTGATCTACGTCGTTTATTAACCGACTATGGATTTGTTGGCCATCCTTTTAGAAAAGATTTCCCTTTGATTGGCAATGTTGAAATGCGTTTTGATGCTAAGCAAAACCGCTGTGTTTACGAGCCCGTATCGATTCAACCAAGAGTATTAGTGCCTAAAGTGATTCGTGAGAATGAGGATACGATTTATGTGTCCGACCCACAATCATTGAAAGAGTCTTTAAAGCAAGCGCAAAAAGGCGAAAATAAGGACCCGGTGAATGGCTGAAATTCGTAATTATACCGTTAACTTTGGCCCACAGCATCCTGCTGCGCATGGCGTATTGCGTTTGATCTTAGAAATGGACGGCGAAACCGTGGTGCGTGCCGATCCGCATATCGGGTTATTACACCGCGCCACTGAAAAACTCGCTGAATCAAAACCTTTTAATCAATCGATTGGTTATATGGATCGGCTTGATTATGTATCCATGATGTGTAATGAGCACGCCTATGTTATGGCGATTGAAAAGCTTATGGGCATAAAGCCGCCTAAACGCGCGCAATACATTCGGGTTATGTTTGCAGAAATCACTCGAATTCTAAATCATTTGATGTGGCTTGGTGCGCACGGATTAGACATAGGTGCTATGACGGTATTTTTGTATGCTTTCCGTGAGCGTGAAAGTTTGATGGATGCGTATGAGGCTGTCTCAGGTGCCCGTATGCACGCAACCTATTTTAGACCTGGCGGTGTTTATCGCGATTTGCCTGAGAAAATGCCGCAATACAAGGTATCAAAATTTTCTAATCAGAAGAAAGTCGATGAATTAAATCAAAACCGTCAAGGTTCTTTGTTAGATTATTTGTGGGACTTTACAGAAACATTTCCCGACAGAGTTGATGAGTACGAAACTTTATTAACTGATAATCGTATCTGGAAGCAAAGAACTGTGGGGGTAGGTGTGGTTTCCCCAGAAAGGGCTTTGCAATTAGGTTTTTCAGGACCAATGTTGCGTGGTTCGGGGATTGAGTGGGATTTACGTAGGAAGCAACCTTATGAAGTTTATCCTGAGTTAGAGTTTGATATTCCAGTGGGTTCTAAAGGTGATTGTTATGATCGCTATTTAGTAAGAATGGAAGAGATGCGTCAATCGAATAAGATTATTCGACAATGTATTGAGTGGCTAAAAGAAAACCCCGGCCCAGTAATGTTGGATAACCATAAAGTGACCCCACCCAGTCGCGAGGCCATGAAAAATGATATGGAAGCGTTAATCCATCATTTTAAACTCTTTACTGAAGGCTATTGTGTTCCCGAAGGTGAGGTGTATCAAGCGATAGAACACCCTAAAGGTGAGTTTGGAATTTACTTAACATCCGACGGAGCTAACAAACCTTATCGGTTGAAAATTCGCGCGCCAGGTTTTGCCCATTTGTCAGCGATGAATGAAATGGTTAAGGGGCATATGTTGGCAGATGTGGTGGCCGTTATTGGCACCCAAGACATTGTATTTGGCGAGATAGATAGGTAACTGTTGAGTATATGAGTAAAGCAGACTTAGCTAATATTTTATCGGCAGATGCAGTTGAACAAATTAATGTCTGGATAAAAAAATATCCCAGCAACCGTAAGCGCTCGGCGATTATTCCAGCCTTAACGATTGCGCAAGAAGAATTAGGTTATCTAGCAACAAAAACGATGGATGCGGTTGCTGATTATTTAGAAATTCCGCACATAGCAGCTTATGAAGTCGCAACTTTTTATTCTATGTTTGCGCTTGAGCCGCAAGGTAAACATGTGGTTTCACTTTGTACCAATGTCTCTTGCATGTTGGCTGGTAGCGAAGAATTAAAGCAGTGGTTCCACGATGAACTGGGCATTGCGCCAGGTGAAACTAGTAGCGACGGCCGTATCACTTTAAAAGAAGTTGAATGTTTAGCGGCTTGTGGTGGAGCGCCAATGCTAGAAGTAGATAAGCAATATCATGAAAATTTGGATGTGACTAAATTGGCGCATTTGATTAAAGAATTACCTTAGAGTTATAGAAGGGTTAACGGTTACTGTTATGGCTAATGAAGTTTGTTTTAGAACATTGCACCTAGATAAGCCTTGGACCTTGGAGACCTACCAGTCTGCGGGCGGCTATCAGATGTGGCGCAAAATTCTAAAAGAAAAAATTACGCCGGAGCAGATAATTGATGAATTGAAACTTTCGAGTTTACGTGGTCGCGGTGGAGCTGGTTTCCCAACAGGCCTAAAATGGAGCTTTATGCCTCGTCATTTAGAGGGGCAAAAGTATGTGGTTTGTAACTCGGATGAGGGAGAACCCGGTACATTTAAAGATCGAGATATTTTGCGTTATAACCCGCATCAACTGATTGAAGGTATGGCTATTGGTGGTTATGTCATGGGAGCTACTGTTGGCTATAACTATATGCGCGGCGAGTTTTACGAACCGATAGAGCGTTTTGAATCGGCTCTTCAAGAAGCTTATGCCGCAGGATTGCTAGGTAATAACATTTTAGATTCGGGTGTGGATTTTGATTTGCACAGCCACATAGGCGCCGGAGCTTATATTTGCGGTGAAGAAACGGCCTTAATCGAATCGTTAGAAGGCAAAAAAGGACAGCCACGATTTAAGCCACCTTTCCCAGCTAATTATGGTGTTTTCGGCAAGCCAAGCAAT
This sequence comes from uncultured Kangiella sp., assembly GCA_947498625.1. GTDB lineage: Bacteria > Pseudomonadota > Gammaproteobacteria > Enterobacterales > Kangiellaceae > Kangiella. Next base: position 412,391 of record CANMKR010000001.1, read on the forward strand.
GTGAACAACACCGAGACCTTTGCATCTGTACCAGTTATTTTAGACAAAGGTGGGCAGTGGTTTTTAGATTTGGGTATTCCGAACAACGGTGGTACCAAATTATTTTCTGTTTCAGGACATGTGGGTAAGCCGGGTAATTATGAAATTGGTTTAGGTACTTCTTTTTCTGATCTGCTAGCAATGGCTGGCGGCGTTAAAGGAGGTAAAAAACTTAAAGCGGTGATCCCTGGTGGCTCAAGTGCTCCTATTTTACCTGCAGAGACTATGATGAACTTGACCATGGATTATGACTCAATCGGCAAAGCTGGTTCGATGTTGGGTTCTGGTGCTGTGATGGTATTTGATGAAGATACTGACATGGTAAAAGTTTTAGCGCGGATAGCGCATTTCTATTATGAAGAATCTTGTGGCCAATGTACTCCTTGCCGTGAAGGCACTGGCTGGATGTCACGAGTGATCCACCGTATTGCCGAAGGGAAAGGTCGAGCGGACGATTTAGATAAACTGGATGAGATCGCAGGTAATATTATGGGGCGAACCATTTGTGCTTTAGGCGACGCGGCGGCCATGCCAGTGCAAAGTTTTTTAAAACACTTTAGGCACGAGTTTGAAGCGAAAATTCCTGAGTTAGCGGCAAAAAATGTTAAGCAAGCAAGTTAATTTAAATAGAGTTAATTAAAAGAGTTAATTGAATATGGTAACAATTGAAATCAATGGTCAAAAAGTAGAAGCCGAGCAAGGATCTATGATTATTGAAGTGGCGGATTCCATGGGTGTGGAAATCCCTCGTTTTTGTTATCACAAAAAATTATCCGTCGCGGCTAATTGTCGTATGTGTCTGGTGGAAGTCGAAGGTCAGCGTAAACCACTACCTGCCTGCGCAACGCCTATTGCTGACGGCATGGTAATTAAAACTGAATCTGATTATGCAAAAGATGCGCAAAAATCTGTGATGGAATTTTTGTTGATTAATCACCCACTAGATTGCCCAATTTGCGATCAAGGTGGCGAGTGCGAATTACAAGATGTGGCACTGGAATGTGGCAAAGACGTTTCTCGATTTACTGAGCGTAAAAGGGCAGTTGAAGATAAGGATATAGGCCCTCTAATCGAAACCGAAATGACCCGCTGTATCCATTGTACTCGTTGTGTGCGTTTTGGGCGAGAAGTAGCAGGTATTCGTGAAATGGGGGCTGTTGGTCGTGGCGAACATACTGAGATCAGTACTTTTATTGAAAAGTCTGTGGAGTCTGAAGTTTCAGGTAATATTATTGATTTATGTCCAGTTGGTGCTTTGACAGCAAAACCGTCACGCTATCAAGCACGTGCTTGGGAAATGATTCAGTATGACTCGATCGCACCGCATGATTGTATTGGTACCAACTTACATGTGCACACTCGCCGTAATGAAATTATTCGACTGGCGCCAAAAGAAAATGAAATGACCAATGAGGTTTGGTTGTCTGATCGCGATCGATATAGCTACGAGTCGCTAACAAAAGCCAAACGTTTGTTGCAACCCATGTTTAGGCAAGGCAGCGAATGGCAAGTAATCGATTGGGAAGCAGCGTTAGAAAAAACTGCTAGCAAATTAAACATGATTAAAGAGGCGCATGGCCCTGAACAAATTGCAGGGATTGGTAATCCGATAGCGACTACCGAAGAGCTTTATTTGTTGCAAAAAATTGTGCGAGGTCTTGGTTCTGACAATGTTGATCATCGTTTACGTATTTCAGATTTTTCTGGGCAAGATCATGAATCGTTATACCCGCAATTGGGTATTGAAATTTCGGATTTAGAGTCGCTTGATAGTTGTTTTTTAATTGGTTCCAACATGCGTAAAGAACAGCCATTAGCAGCACTAAGAATTCGTAAAGCAACAAGGCATGGCCTAGTAGCAAGTTTATCTGCACATAAAAACTTTAATAATTTCAAATTAAAACATGAGTTGGTGAAGAGTGGCCAAGATTGGTGCCTGCAATTAGCAGCGATTACCAAGTATTTAAGTCAAGAACCGCAGAATGAAGAGGCCTTAGTAAAATTTGATGGGCTGCAAGATTTGTTATTGGATGTGACAGTTGAACAAGAGCATATTGATATAGCGCAAATGTTAGTAGATGGCGCAAACTCAAGCGTTATTTTGGGCTTGGAAGCGGTTGAACATAGTCAGGCTTCTAAACTTAGACAGCTTGCAAAAGCGGTTGCTAAACTTTCAGATTCTAGCTATGGCTTCTTATCTCATGGAGCTAATAGTGCCGGCGCATACTTAGCCGGGGCAATCCCTCATAGAGGACCAGCAGGTGCGAGCGTTTCAGATCAGGGTCATACTATGGAGCAAATTGTTTCGAACGGTAAAAAAGCATTGATACTATTAAAAACCGAATTGGGCAAAGATTCGATTTGGTCTGAAAAAGCTGTAGCCATGGCCAACCAGGCAGATTTTGTGGTGGCCTTAACTTGCTTTGCCGATGATGAAGCCTTTGAGTATGCCGATATAGTATTACCTATCGCTGGGTATTTAGAATCAGCAGGCTCATATGTAAATGTTAATGGTGTTTGGCAAGATTTTAATGCCTCGGTTACCGCTCCAGGGCAAGCAAAGCCTGCGTGGAAAGTATTAAGAGTCTTAGGAAACTTATTAAAACTAAAGAACTTTGATTATGTTTCTTCACAAGATGTGATGCAAGAAGTCAAAGGGCGTATGGGCGCGGTCGGTGATAAAGTAAAATCAAAGTGGCATTGTCCAGATAGTCTGATGGATGCAGCAACTTGTCCAGAGGCTGTTAATATTTACCAATCGGATTGTTATGTTCGTAGAGCGCCAGCATTACAAAAAACAACTATGGCGCAAGGCCAAGAAGATCTCAAGAGACCGCAACTAAGTCCATTCCATAACATTATGGGGGGCGTTTAGTGGATTTAATGCAACTAATCACTGAAGGTTTATGGATTGTTGCAAAAATAGCAATGATTTTACTGCCGTTGGTGCTGGCTGTTGCTTATACCACTTATGCTGAACGAAAATTAATTGGCTACATGCAAATGCGAATTGGCCCCAATCGAGTTGGGCCTAAAGGTTGGTTACAACCTATAGCTGACGTGGTGAAATTATTGATGAAGGAAGTGATAGTTCCTTCTGGTGCGAACAAAACACTTTTTCTATTGGCGCCAATTTTATTTATAGCGCCTTCTTTTGCCGCTTGGGCAGTCGTTCCCTTTGATGCTGAATTAGTATTGGCGGATACCAATGCTGGTTTGTTGTATTTATTGGCAATGACTTCAATTGCGGTTTACGGGGTTATCATTGCGGGTTGGGCTTCAAATTCTCGTTATGCTTTGATTGGTTCATTACGTTCTGCTTCGCAAATAGTGTCTTATGAAATTGCTATGGGTTTTGCTTTAGTCGGCGTTTTAATGGCTGGCGGTAGCATGAATTTAGGCGATATTGTAGCAGCACAAAATGGTAGTGCTTTGCATTGGTTTTGGATCCCACTATTTCCTATTTTAGTGATTTACTGGATATCAGGTGTAGCGGAAACAAATCGAGCTCCATTTGATTTGCCCGAAGGTGAGTCAGAAATCGTTGCTGGTTTCCATGTGGAATATGCCGGCATGGCATTTGCTTTGTTTTTCTTGGCGGAATACGCCAACATGATCTTGATTTCAATTTTAACTGCGCTATTTTTCTTTGGTGGTTGGCTTAATCCTTTTCAAGGGATCCCCTATTTAGAAGCTGCTACTGATTGGGTGCCAGGTACTATCTGGTTACTACTCAAAGCTGCATGGTTTTTATTCATGATGATATGGCTAAGAGCGACTTTCCCAAGATATCGATACGATCAAATTATGCGCCTTGGCTGGAAGGTATTTATCCCAGTGACGGTTGTTTGGTTAATCGTCTTAACCTTCTGGATCAAGCTTGAATGGGGTTGGTGGTTTGATGGTCGTGGAATAGCTGCTTTAGGAGGTGCTTCTTAATGAGTAAGTGGAAGCATTATTTTAAGAGTTATTTTTTAACTGAACTGCGTGCAGGCTTGTGGTTAACTTGGAAGCATTTGTTTAAGCGTAAAGTTACCGTTCAATACCCAGAAGAAAACACGCCTCAGTCGCCGCGCTTTAGAGGAATACATGCCCTGCGCCGCTATCCTAATGGTGAAGAGCGCTGTATCGCTTGTAAATTATGTGAGGCAGTGTGTCCTGCGGCCGCTATTACCATTGAGGCTGGACCAAGAGAGTCTGATGGTACCCGTCGAACCACTAAATATGAAATCGATATGTTCAAATGTATTTACTGTGGTTTTTGTGAAGAATCGTGTCCAGTGGACTCGATTGTTGAAACGCGTATTTTTGATTATCACTTCGAAAAAAGAGGCGACAATATTTTAACTAAAGAACAACTATTGGCGATAGGTGATCGATACGAAGTGATGATCGCACAAGACAAAGCTGAAGACGCACCTTACCGTTAATAGAGAGGATTGATTCGACTTGAATATAGAGACACTAGTATTTTACTTCTTTTCTGCAATAACTATTGTTGCAGCCATTGGTGTTATCTCTGTTAAAAACTCTGTGCAAGCGGTTTTGTGTTTGGTGCTGGCTTTTTTTTCGGCGGCGGCTTTGTGGTTATTATTAGAAGCCGAATTCTTAGCGATTACTTTAGTCTTAGTTTATGTGGGTGCTGTGATGGTACTATTCTTGTTTGTGGTGATGATGTTAGATGTCGATTTTGCCGCAATGAAACAAGGATTTACTAAGCAGTTACCGTTGGGTTTATTAGTGGGAGCAGGTTTGTTTGGAGCCATCTACTGGGTCATTCGATTTGAAGTTTTTGGCAATGATAAAGTGCCAGAGCCTGCTAAAAGCGAGCAAGGCTACTCAAATGTAGAAGAGTTGGGGCGCTTATTATATAGCGAGTATTTTTATCCGTTTGAAATTGCGGGCGTTATTTTACTGGTCGCTATTATTGCGGCAATTAGTTTAACTTTCCGTGGCAGACGCGATCGTAAAGGGCAATCGGTAAGAGAGCAGCATCAAGTGTTAAAAGAAGAGCGCTTAAAGATTATTTCAATGGAGTCGGAAAGGCCAGTGTCGAGTTCTGATGTGAATAGCGAATCAGGAGGAGCTTCATGAGTTTAACTCATTACCTTGTAGTCAGTGCGATTTTATTTGCGATTAGCATTGTCGGAATTGTGGTTAACCGAAAAAATGTTATCACTTTGTTGATGTGTATCGAGCTAATGTTGCTAGCCGTAAACACAAACTTTATTGCCTTTTCTCGTTATCTTGATGATGCCACTGGACAAATATTTGTATTTTTCATTTTGACGGTGGCAGCTGCGGAGGCGGCCATTGGTTTAGCGATTCTAGTGGTTTTATTTAGAACTCATAGAAATATTGAAATTGATAATCTTGAGGAATTGAAAGGCTAATGAGTATTTTTAGTCAGCTATTAATTATTGCTTTTGCGCCTTTATTGGGTGCAATTATAGCTGGCTTTTTCGGCAGGAGAATAGGGAAGAAGCTTACTCATAGGCTAACCATTGGTTTGGTTGCCATTTCGTTTATTTTATCTTTGAAAATATTTTTAAGCCATTTTTATGGTGACGCTGAACCGTTTAATCAGACCCTTTATCACTGGGCATCATTCGCCAATATTAATATCCAAATTGGTTTTCTGATGGATAGCCTAGCTGCCATGATGATAGTGGTGGTGACTTTTGTCAGCTTGATGGTGCATATCTATTCTATTGGTTACATGCACGATGACAATGGTTATCAGCGGTTCTTTAGTTACATTTCACTATTCACTTTTTCGATGTTGATGTTGGTGATGTCGAATAACTTCCTGCAACTGTTTTTTGGTTGGGAGGCAGTGGGCGTTGTTTCTTATTTATTGATTGGATTTTGGTTTAAAAAAGAAACAGCAATTTTTGCGAATATGAAGGCATTCTTAGTGAATCGGGTAGGTGACTTTGGTTTCTTGTTAGGTATTGGCGGTATTTTATATTTATTCGGTACTTTAGATTACGCACCTGTATTTGAAAAAATGCAACAAGCCAAAGTGTTGCAGGAGTCAGCTCAAGGCGCGCTGACAAATGGTGAAATTTTTAAAGGAGAAGTTTCAGCATTAGCTGCTGTTGGTTTGGAGAAGAGCTTTTCTCCTTGGGACGGTATTGAATGGTCCGCTATTACCTTTATTTGTATTTGTTTATTTATCGGCGCTATGGGTAAGTCAGCGCAAGTTCCGCTGCATGTATGGCTGCCGGATTCGATGGAAGGTCCGACACCAATTTCTGCATTAATTCATGCGGCCACCATGGTGACCGCTGGTGTTTTTATGGTGGCTAGAATGTCGCCCTTATTTGAGTTCTCAGAAACGGCTTTGGCTATGGTTACAGTGATTGGGGCAACCACGGCCTTGTTTATGGGGCTGGTGGGTATTGTGCAAAATGATATAAAGCGCATCGTGGCTTACTCTACTTTGTCCCAGCTTGGCTATATGGTCGTAGCTTTAGGTGTCTCTGCTTATTCTGCGGCGGTATTCCACTTGTTTACTCATGCTTTCTTTAAAGCCTTATTATTCTTGGCGGCAGGCTCAGTAATTGTTGCCATGCACCATGAGCAAGATTTACGAAAAATGGGCGGTTTGAGAAAACAAATGCCTATTACTTATTGGACTTCGGTAATCGGAACTTTAGCCTTGATCGGCACGCCATTCTTCGCCGGTTTCTATTCTAAAGATGCGATTATTAGTGCTGTCTCACAGGCTGATGGTTGGGGCTCTAATTATGCCTACTTTGCTGTTATGGCGGGAGTTGTTGTGACTGCTATGTACAGCATCAGAATGCTGCTGTTAGTTTTTCATGGTAAGCCACGAATGGATGAGCATACCGCAAGTCATTTGCAGGAGTCGCCAAAGGTGATTACCTATCCATTGTTACTGCTAGCGGTTCCGTCACTGGCAATTGGCTGGATCACCGCCGAGCCCATGTTGATTGGCGATTACTTTAGCGATGCAATTTTCGTGTTAAAAGAGCATGACACTATGCAGCATTTAAGTGAGATCTTCGGCAATGCTTGGGCTTTTGCTTTGCATGGTTTTGTAACCCCAGTATTTTGGTTGTTGCTGATTGGCGCGTTAACAGCTTGGTTTGTTTTTGCCTACAAGCCACAAATTGCGGCATTGTCAGCGAAAATTTTAATGCCGATTAGGAAAATACTGCAAAATAAATATTACTTTGATGAATTTAATCAAAAGGTGTTCGCAAAGGGTTCAGTTGGACTTGGCAAATTTTTCTGGCGCTATGGTGATAAAGCCATTATTGATGATGGCATTGTTAACGGCAGTGCAAGCGTGGTTAAACGAATTGCAAACAAGGCAAGAAAATTACAAACAGGTTACTTGTATCACTATGCATTAGTGATGCTGATTGGGGTGGTGGCATTAGTCGCTTATTTATTTATAAGAAGTTAAAGCTCGACAGTTAATAGAGAATAAAACTAAATGTTAACGGAAATACCAATATTAAGTTTATTAATTTGGGTGCCATTAATTGGCGGCTTCTTAGTGCTATTTGGCCCAGGCGACAAACAGCTTGTCTGGAGTCAAAGGATCAGCTTTGTCATTTCTATTCTTATCATTTTCTTAAGTGGTTGGTTGCTATTTCTATTCGATGGTTCTTCGGGACAAATGGAGTTAGTTGAATTTGCCCGCTGGATCCCATCGCTTAATATTAATTATTCGCTTGGAGTTGATGGAATTGCAGTACCATTGATTGTGCTTACCTGCTTTATCAATTTATTGGTGGTGATTGCTGCGATTGGAAGTATTAAATTTCGACGTGCACAATACTTTTCTGCAACTTTAGTTTTAACAGGTTTAATGAATGGTGTTTTCGTTGCCCAAGATGCCATTTTATTTTATGTGTTTTGGGAAGCGATTTTGATACCGATGTTTTTAATGATCGGTGTTTGGGGTGGCGCCAATAGAATCTACGCCACTATCAAATTCTTTTTGTTCACCTTCTTTGGCTCAATTTTTATGTTGGTGGCATTAATCTATATGGGCTCTGTTATTGGCTCATTTAATATTGCAGACATGCAACAAATGCCTTTGAGCATGTTGGAGCAAACCTTAATCTTTACTGCTTTTGTCGCAGCCTTTGCGGTTAAGATCCCAATGGTGCCAGTACATACTTGGTTACCCGATGCTCACGTTGAAGCACCAACCGGTGGTTCGGTTATTTTAGCTGCCATTATGTTAAAAATGGGTGGCTATGGTTTCTTACGTTTTGCCTTACCAGTGACTCCTGATGCAGCTAGCGAATATGCTTGGTTATTAATACTCTTTTCGTTAATTGCGATTGCCTACATTGGCTTTGTGGCTTTAGCTCAAGAAGATATGAAAAAGCTGATTGCCTATTCTTCAATTGCGCATATGGGCTTTGTGACTTTAGGCACCTTTATTATCTTTAATTTATCGAGTCTTGATGCTAGTTCTATGGCATTGCAAGGGGCTATGATTCAAATGATTTCCCATGGCTTAATATCGGGAGCTATGTTTTTCTCAATAGGCGTTTTATACGATAGGGTGCACAGCCGAAATATTTCTGATTATGGTGGTGTAATTAACAGCATGCCAATTTTTGGTGCTCTAATGATGCTGTTTGTCTTGGCCAATGCGGGCTTACCTGGCACTTCAGGGTTTATTGGCGAATTTTTTGTGATTCTTTCTTCGTTCCAAGCAGATTGGCGTATTGCGCTGATTGCGGGTACTACGCTGGTTCTTGGTGCTGCTTATTCATTGTGGTTATATAAGCGAGTAATTTTTGGCAAGCCTTTAAATGACTCTATTGAAAGGCTGGAAGATATTAACATTCGTGAAAAGTTTATTTTATTTAGTCTTGCCGCTTTGATTATAGCTTTGGGTATCTATCCGCAACCTTTAATAGAGATTATGCAACCATCGTTAGAAGCGCTGTTACAACTGACAGACACAAAAATTGCTGAATTAAATATAGAGGTAGCTCGCTAATGGTTATGCAAATTTTCGCGACAAGCCCGAAAATATTAAATTCTGTCAGCCATGATTTCTGGCCTTTATTACCGGAAATATTTTTATTAACCGCCGCTTCAGTGTTATTACTCATTGATGCGTTTTCTACCGACATGGATAGAAAGTTAAGCTACAAACTAGCTCAATTTATTCTATTGGTGACTGGCGTTATATTATTATTCCAATTCCCAACTAGCCAAGATTTTCTATATCATCGCCACTTTATTCACGATCCTTTATCGGCAACCTTAAAAATTTCGATGTTAGTTTTAACTTCGTTATCTTTGATGTTTGCTAGACCCTATATTTTACAGCGTCGAATTTTAAGGGGCGAGTATTATTTGCTGCATTTGTTTGCCTTGCTGGGAATGATGGTACTCGTCAGCGGCTCGAGCCTTTTGAGTTTGTACTTAGGTCTTGAATTAATGTCACTGTGTTTATATGCGCTGGTAGCGATGAATCGTCGTGAAAAATTAAGCTCCGAGGCGGCAGTAAAATACTTTGTGATGGGAGCTATTGCTAGTGGTTTTATCCTTTACGGTATTTCATTTGTGTACGGCGTTACGGGTCAAATCCATGTGGCTGATATTGCAGCCTACTTATCTGATAATGAGGCTAATTTAACTCTGCGTTTTGCACTGGTCTTTATTGTCACTGGCTTAGCCTTTAAATTCGGTGCCGTCCCTTTTCAAATGTGGGTACCGGATGTTTACCAAGGCGCACCAACTTCGACAACCGTGTTTTTAGCCTCTGCACCAAAGGTTGCAGCTTTTGGTTTAGCGATTAGGGTTTTGGTCTTCGCTTTTGCCGGGGCTATCGCCGATTGGCAAAACTTGCTTATTATTTTATCGGTACTATCGATGGTGGTCGGCAATCTCGTGGCGCTTGCGCAAACCAATATAAAGCGTTTATTGGCTTATTCTGCCATTGCCCATATTGGTTACTTCTTACTGGGATTAATCGCAGGTAATACTCAAGGATATAGTGCCTCGCTGTTTTATATTTTAACCTATGCCATTACAACCGTCGGTGCTTTTGGATGTTTAATTTATATGGCCAAAGGGCAGCAAGAAATAAGTCAAATAGATGATCTCAAAGGATTGGGCCAGAGAAACCCTTGGGCTGGTTTATTAGTCAGTTTCTTATTTTTATCCATGGCAGGTTTGCCACCATTTGTCGGCTTCTGGGCAAAGCTGGAAGTGATTAAAGCGGTTCTTAATGTCGACGGCCTAATATGGTTAGCGCTAGTAGCTGCCTTTATGTCGATTATCGGATTATTCTATTATCTACGAGTGGTTAAAGTTATCTTCTTTGATAAAGCTAAGAATGAAGCCCGTATCCGCGCAGAAAGAAGCCTGCGCTTAGGACTTGGCATTACCAGCATTGCCGTTATAGCACTGGGCTTATTCCCCACTCAATTACTCGACTTCTGCCAAAAAGCATTCCAGTATATTTAGCTGTAGGCCTTAATTAAACTAAGTTTGGCTGGGTAATTTTATTTTTACCCTTTAAAATCAGATAATTAGTTGATAATTACAAAATATCCTGTCAGTCTTTCAAAAAATATCCTTTAGTGAGAATGAAAATGTCAAAAAAATTAATTTTCTTAGCAAGTATCTTTTTATTGGTGAACAAACCGGTTTACGCGCACAAACTACCTCAAGAATTGAATTCCCAGCTAGTTAATCACCATATTTTGAGCGATCAGATGCAATTTTCAGAATATGAGATTAACCAGTGGAGTAACTACGCAAAAACCATAGACATCGAAGCAATATCAGAACAGGTGAAGGTACCTGGTTTGATTTCATATGTAGCTGCGACTTCTAATAAATCCAATGCCGAAGTGGAGTGTAGTATTTATGCAGATGTTGAATCTGACAAAATATCGTCACTTTGTGGAGATCTTGACGATCACAGTCGTTTATTTATGACAGCGGGTTTAGCGGCGATTGGTTATTGCCACTTTAAACAAACAGAACTCTGGTCTTCATCTGGGGCGCAAAGCGAACCGGTGATATTAGTTCCTTACTTTAAAGGCCCTAATTCATTTGTGTCTAGTATTGGAGAGGCGACGAATGGCAACCATCATGCTGAATACCAAACTAGTCACGGATTACAATTTCATTGTGTAGATGCTAGTAGCCTATCTGACACAGCTCAAGAAATTACAGAAGAAGAAAACTCTTAGTTTAACTTTTATCAAAAGCTAGGATTTTATTGAGATAGAGTTCGATTGACTCTCTTTCAAAGCTGGTTAATTCCTTATTTGATAATAAGAAGTAGCAAGTTTTAATCACATTCTTTAATCTTGGTTGCTTAGGTAATGCTTTCATTGATAAGTATTTGTCCAATGAACGTGTTCTTAAGCGACCTTCATCGATGTTAACTTTCCATATTTTACTTTTCTCTGCGAACTCCACTTTATTGGTATTGGTAGCTCTTATCCATGAATCTACACATAGCTTCATAGCATCAACAATTAATGGCCGAAGTAAGCCGATATCGTTGATATCAATACTTAGAGAATTAATAGATTGTGCAAAACGATTAGCATTTGCAATTTTCCTGGAAGAATCAAATGGTCTTGTGTCGTCTGAAAGAAACTCGAAGGCATAATACTCAGAGTTAATTAGTGGAGTTATTTTAATAAACTCAAGAGAGTCGATATTAGTATCTTGAGCTACCTTCGAGGTTAGGCTTTCTCCGGATTCAATACACTTTTCAAATTGATTATTTAGATCATTGGAAAATTGACTTAAATTAAGATCAATTATTGAATCTGGCTTGGAAAAATAAGGCAAATTACTATAAACAATAAAGCCGGCTTCATTACAAATGAGTATCTTTTCATCGCTATCTTTAAATAAATGTTTGAAATTTAAAAGAGGCTTCTCTAACTCGATTAACTTTGCTTTGTGAGATTGAAGTTCAGCTTTTAACTGTAACCTTTTTTGCCGATTCAGTTTAAATCGATGATAAAAAAGTAGTAATGAAAATAGAAAAATACCTAAAATGGAATATAAGGTTAAAGTAAGTCTTTGGTTATTCGTAGTGCTTAGCAACAATGCATTATCGCGTTCTAAAATTCGTTTTTCATTGAGCTGAGTTTCTAGTTTAAACTTTATTTGCCTGAGATCATTATTATATTTCTCTTCATTACTGGCTTGCTGAATATGAAAGTGTTTCTTAAAATTTATTAATGCTTTGTTACTGTCCCCAATTTTTTCTTCGATATCAGAGTAGAGTTTATATACTTTCAAAAGGATTAAGTTGTCAGTATATTCCTCGGCCATTTGGGCAGAAAGGTTTGTGAAATTTAGAGCGGCTTCTAAGTTATCCAATTCGAATTCAGCTTTTCCTAATAGATAGTAAAGACGGCTATGATTATTATCATCATCACTGTTACCTAATAACTCTGTGGCTTTATCAAGGAATTGTTTAGCAAGGGAGTAGTCAGCGGCCTCAATTAGACCTTCAGCCAAATCAATGTACCTAGATCGTTTTGTATTATCATCATCAAGTGCTTGTATAGAGGAATAGACTCGATTTAATGTTATTCGACTATTTGTGGTATCACCCAAACGAGCATACAGTGCTGCCAAATCAGTATTAATATGGATAATGCGTTCAGGCAAGGCTTTGTTTGATGGGTCTTCAGCTAAAGCCTTTTGGTACCTTTGTAGTGCGTCCAAATAAAATTTGAGCGCAGCTTCGTTATCTTTTAATCGATAATAGACTAAAGCTATATTTCGAACAGTTACAGCTGATGAATGCTCCAATTGTAAAGACTCTTTTATGTCTAAGCTTTGCTTCAAGTAAGTGAGGGCTTCTTTATACTCTAACTTCCTTAGTCTGATTAAACCTAAATCATTAAGTGATTTAGCAATGCGTTTGAGGTCATTTAATTCTTGAGCTTTTTCAAGGCCTAGCTGGAAGTGGGGTTCCGCTTGATTGTAATCGCCTTGATGATAGTAATATGCACCGTGATCTCTTAGTATTTCATGATGTTCAATTCCTGAAGTGACCAAAGATTTTGCATCACTAAATAGTGTTTCTATTGGATCATCATTGCCTAGTTTTGTATTTATTTTAATTAAAAGCCTGGTTATCGCTAAATTTTGCTCTAATTCATTTGATGCAATAGCTTTTTGTTTCGCATTTTGGCAAGCTTCTTGAGCTGCTTGGATAGACTGTTGATCATATATCAACTTACAGTGTGCAAAAAAAGCCCCATCTGTTTGATTCTGCGCATTTACCTGCATAGCTAGTGCTGAAAGTATTAAAAGTATCACTAGAGAATTTAAATTTTTATTTTCGTACATATATTGTCATTATAAGAATCATAGATTTGAAGATAATTATGCGTTAAGAAAGAAGCCTTGCAAGAGCTAAGGCTTCTTAATGTAAACAGTTGAGAATAGATATTCAAGAAATTGATTTTGTTATTTTTAAATCAATCATCCATTTCAGGATCAGTAATCATAGCTTCCAGTTTGTGGTTATAGGACCTGATACTATAATCTTGGCGAAGAATTTTAATTTTCTTAATTAACTCTTCATTATTCATAGAGCCAGCGCCCGAACCTGAGGGTGGTGCTGTAGTATTCCAAAAGTCTAATATTTCTTCATAGGCTTCATAATCAGTTTCAAAGCGGTAAACACATTTTGGACTGCCTTCGAATGGTAGCCAAGAGTCATTGTTTGCATAATCTTCATATGTCGCCTGTAGACACTCCTCCTCAGTAGTATAAGGTCCGCGACTAGCGTACTGATAACTGATGATTCCGTTATTATTCATTTGTGCTACTGCAGTATAAAAATATCCGCCACAGGTTGGACAGTTTTGTGCAGCCTTTGATATTGCGGGTAATGTTATGGATATTCCCACTACTAGTGTTAATAGACTTTTTTTAATTAATTTCATCTCGTTTTCCTTAAGTTAAAAATTGATGGTTTGTTCTTTGTTAAGAACTAAAAAAAGCCTAGCCCTAATAATTATAAGTAACAATTAAATAGCAGGGTAGAAATAGGGTAAAACCGGACTTAGTAGTTTTCTTCTATATTTTACCCGGGTTTTACCCGGTAAAATTCTATACAGAGTTAATCGCAATAACTACTGTTAGCTTTTTTAAGTAATAAGAGAGTTTACGATATGAGTCTATTTAAGAAAGTTGCTTTATGGTTTGTTTTAACGTTTTCAATAAGTACTCAGGCTGCCACCATTGTTGTCAATAGTACCAATGGAGGTACTGGCGGCCCGGATTGCAGTTTAGCGGATGCGATTATAGCGGCGAATACAGGGACTACTTCTGCGGGTTGTACCGCAGGAAGTAACGGTGGCGATGAAATTATTTTTGATAATAACCTAATTAATAGCGCAATTGTTTTGACAGCGGATTTGCCAGCGGTAACAGATGACCTTGATATTATAGGAACAGCGGGTCAGATAAGCATAAGTGGTGATAATTTATATTCAATATTTATTGCAGAAGGAATAAGACTTAATTTATTTAACCTTAGATTGTTAGGCGGTAGTGGTAAGACGGATTCAATCTTTATTGGAGGTTTTGTTAATAATGGCGGGGCTTTAGCTGCAATATCCGGAGCACTGGTCACGATTAACGAATCTACATTATCAAACAATACAGCATTTTGGGGAGGCGGTGCAATTTTTGCAGAAGATGATTCGTTTGTGGAGTTGAATAATAGCACTTTAGCAAATAATACTACTAGCCAACGTGGAGGAGCACTGGCAGCGATTAATGCTCAGATAAGCGTCCAAAACAGTGTGTTGTTAAACAATACTGCTTCTCGGGGAGGAGCTGTATGGTTAACGATGAACTCTACTGCCAACATAAATAATAGTCAAATCTCTAATAACGTAGGAACTTTAAAGGCTGGAGCAATCTTTAGTGAGGCAGGAGGTACTGTAGAAATCATAGAAAGTGAACTATTAAACAATAGTTCGGGCTCACCTTATATACCTTATCAGAGCTTTCTTGGCGGAGGTGCTATTGCCGTTAGTGGTGCTGAATTGAATGTCATAAATAGTACGATCGCTGGTAATAATAGCTTCCATTCTGGGGGAGCTATTCATGCTCATTCAGGAGCTCAGATTGATTTAAACAGTGTATTTCTTTTAGATAATAACTCAACATATGCGGGTGGAGCTATATATACTGAGTCTAACGTAGAGACGAATATCACTAGAAGTTTTGTCGCAAACAATGCTACCAATAACAGTGGTGGAGCTATTCATGCTGTTAATAATGCCGTTGTTAGCCTTAATAGTAGTACATTATCTAATAATATCGCGGATATTAAAGGTGGGGCTATTTTTGCTGATGATAGTAATGTTGAGCTTATTAATAGCACTGTATCTGGTAACAACTCTGGCGACGGAGGTGGTGCTGCTTTTATGAATAATGGGACTTCTTTAAATTTACAGAGTAGTACTTTTGCTGAGAATATCGGTGGTTCGGTCTTTGCATTTAACTCTTCCAATGCAACATTAAGAAATACAGTATTAGCCGATGGACATTGTGATTTAGATTCAAGTAGTACTGTTACTTTAAATGGAGGTGTGCATATTGATGACGGTACCTGTGGCGCTACTTCATTCGGCCCATCGCAGTTAGCAGCATTGGATTATTATGGCGGAGGTATTCCTACGCATGCCCCAATCCCAGGCAGTCCTTTAATTGATCATGGTGTAGCTGGTGGCAACCCAGCAACTGATCAACGTGGAAGTAATCGCGTTGTTGGAATTGCAATCGATATTGGTTCTGTTGAGCTTTCAGATCCGCCTATTTTTGATACATACAGTTTTAGTGCGTTAATGCAGGATTTAACTGTTGGACAGAGTTTTAATATAAGACTTGATGACTATATTTTTGATAAAGACAGTATAAAGTTTGAAGTCACAGTTACAGGTTTACCAAGTGGACTAAGGTTAGATACCTCTACCAATGTCCTAAGTGGTGCGCCAAGAGAAGCAGGTGTGTTTGAAACTGAATATACTATAGAAGATGATACGGGCAACCAAATAAAAGCAACAGTTGAAACAAGAGTTATTAAAAGTAAAAGATAAGCATATTTTTCTTGTCATAGCTGGTTAAATCCGTATAATTGCCCCTCGTCGATGCGGGGTGGAGCAGCCTGGTAGCTCGTCGGGCTCATAACCCGAAGGTCGTCAGTTCAAATCTGGCCCCCGCTACCAATATTACGATTTAGTGAATTTTGCTAAATCAGGTTAATAGAATTGCTTAACTATTAACCAAGATGGGGTTCAAAACGTTGTTTTTTGAGACTATCTGACTATAATAACAAGGCCCCTTCTATAGGGGCTTTGTTTTTTCTAAGCAAAACTAAGGGTTTATGGTGTTTGCATAATCCTTTATGGGACAGTTGCTTGCTTTAATTGGTAAAGCAACAGATGACCCATCATATATAACGCTATTTGTGATGGGCCTTACGGGCCTTTTTTTGTTTTTAGATCAAGCGTTTATTAGTAATTATGTGAGAGTTTTCAATGGCAAGAAATGCTGTTTTAGAAGAGTTGATTCGTCCTGCGGTTGAAGCCACTGGCTTTGAATTTTGGGGTTTAGAATATTTAGCACAAGGCAAACATTCAGTCTTGCGTGTCTTTATTGATCATGAAAATGGTATCGATGTTGATAATTGTGCAGAAGTCAGTCACCAAGTTAGTGGTGTTTTAGATTTAGAAGACCCGATCCAAGGTTATTATAATCTTGAAGTATCTTCTCCGGGAATGGATAGACCGCTGTTTACAGAAGCGCAGTTTGCTATGTACCCAGGTGAAGAGGTTGAAATGCGCTCAGCGGTGGCGGTTAATGGTCGTCGCAAATTTAAGGGCACATTGGAAAAAGTAGAAAATGGTTTGATTTATTTATTGGTTGATGGGGAGTCTTTTGAAATTCCTTGTCAGCAGATAGAAAAAGCCAATTTGGTTGTAAATTTTTAATTAAGAATTTTTATTTCGAGGATTTGTAAAGGTTAATAGCTATGAGCAATAAAGAAATTTTGTTAGTAGTTGAAGCGGTTTCCAACGAAAAAGACGTAAACCCAGAAGTTATTTTTGGTGCTCTTGAAGCGGCTTTAGCGACAGCGACTAAGAAAAAACATGGCGTAGAAATCAATGTGCGCGTGGATATTGACCGTGAAACGGGTGAATACGATACCTTCCGTCGTTGGGAAGTTATTGAAGATGATGCTGAGATGGAAGAGCCGTTAGGCCAAATGACCATTTCAGCTGCCCAAATCGATGAGCCAGAGATTCAATTAGGCGATTTTGTAGAAGAGCAAATTGACTCTATTGAATTTGGCCGCATCGCAGCACAAACTGCTAAGCAAGTTATCGTGCAGAAAGTGCGTGAAGCTGAACGCGCTAAAACTGTTGACGCTTTCCGCGATAGAGTTGGCGACTTAATTACTGGTGTCGTTAAGAAAATTACTCGTGATTATATCTTCTTAGATCTAGGTAACAATGCCGAAGCAGTTATCAAACGTGAAGAGATGATGCCACGCGAAACCGTTAGAGCGGGCGATCGTATTCGCGGTTTATTATACGAAATCAATGAAGAGCATCGTGGGCCACAATTGTTTGTGAGTCGTACTAAGCCACAAATGTTGATGGAATTATTTAGAATTGAAGTGCCAGAAATTGGCGAGCAAGTTATTGAAATTAAAGGTGCTGCTCGTGACCCTGGTTCTCGAGCCAAGGTTGCCGTAAAGACCAATGATAAGCGAATCGATCCTGTTGGCGCTTGTGTTGGTATGCGTGGCGCACGGGTTCAAGCAGTAACTGGTGAATTGAATGGTGAGCGTATCGACATCGTTTTATTTGACGATAATCCGGCACAATTTGTGATCAATGCTATGGCGCCTGCAGAGGTGGTATCGATTGTTGTTGATGAAGATAAGCAATCTATGGATATCGCGGTTAATGAAGATCAACTAGCACAAGCGATTGGTCGTAGTGGTCAAAACATCCGTCTTGCAAGTGAATTGACTGGCTGGGAATTGAATGTAATGACCGAAGAGCAGTTCGTCGAAAATAACCAGTCAGATTCAGAGGCGGTATTAGCGGCCTTTGTTAAAGATTTGGATGTTGATGAAGAGTTAGCTGAAATCCTTGTACAAGAAGGTTTTAGCACTTTAGAAGAAGTTGCATATGTTCCGGTTTCTGAGATGTTAGAAATCGAAGGTTTTGATGAAGGTTTAATCGATGCACTGAAAAGCCGTGCAAAAGATGCGATCCTTACTAAGGCAATTGCGAGCGAAGAGAAGTTAGAAAAAACTGAACCTGCTGAAGATTTATTAACGATGGAAGGAATGGATAAACACTTGGCTTACGTTTTAGCAAGCAAGGGTATTATCACTATGGAAGATTTAGCAGAGCTTGCAACTGATGATCTTGTTGATATCGAAGATATCGACGAAGAGCGCGCTGCAGAATTAATTATGACAGCACGAAAGCCTTGGTTCGAGGATCAAGAATAATAAGAGCGGAGAATTTAAATGTCCGATATTACAGTAAAAAAATTAGCAGAAAGCGTTAAAACTCCCGTTGATAAACTGTTGGAGCAGTTAGCTGCTGCTGGTATAAAAGTTAAAAACGAAGATGACTCTATCTCTGATGAGCAGAAGAAAACCTTACTAGCGTTTTTGCAAAAAAGTCACGGTGGTGAAGATGGTTCTTCTAAACCTCAAAAAATTACTTTAAGACGTACTCAAAAAAGTACCTTAAGTGTAACTAGTGCAGAAGGTAAGAAAAAATCTGTGCAAGTAGCGGTTAAGAAAAAACGTACTTTTGTGAAACGTTCTGCTGAAGAATTAGCAAAGCTAGCTCACGAAGAAGAAGAGCGTAAACAGCAAGAAGCTGAACGTCAGAAAGCTGAATCAGAAGCTATCAAAAAAGCTGAAGAAGCTGCTAAGAAAAAAGCAGAAGAAGCGGCTAAAGCTAAAGCTAACGAAGAAGCTAAGCAAAAAGCAGCTGCTGAAGCGAAGAAAGTAGCTGAAGAGCAAGCAGCTGTTGAAGCGCAGAAAAAAGCTGAAGAAGAGCTCCAACGTAAGCTTGAAGAATCCAAGTTAACGGATGAAGAAAAAGCTAAGCGTGCTGAAGAAGCCAAAAAGAAAATTGAGCAACAGTTAGAAGAAAAGAAAAAATCGACTTCTGACAAGCCTGCTGTTGTAAAAGCTGATCCGAATGCTAAAGTTAAGCCAATGTCGATTGCGGACTTTGAAGAGAAATCTCCTTTCCGTAAAAAGAAAAAGAAGAAGGGTAAGAAGAAAACTTCTGATGCTGATTTGGTTGCTAACGCAGTCTCTGCGGGAAATAAGAAAGGTGTGGTTATTGAGCAAAAAGTCTATAACGCTCCAACAGCTATGAAGCAGCACGGCTTTAAAAAACCAACTGCAGAAATTATTCACGAAGTAATGATCCCAGAAACCATTACGGTTGGTGAGCTTGCTAAAGCAATGACGGTAAAAGCACCTGAATTAATGAAAGCGATGATGAAAGTTGGCGTAATGGCTACGGTTAATCAATCCATCGATCAAGAAACTGCCTCTCTTATCGTTGAGGAAATGGGGCATACCCCTGTGATGCTTAACGCAGATGCCGAAGAAGAAAAAGCATTATCAGAAGCACTGTCTGATGAGGGCGAAGCTAAGCCGCGAGCGCCAGTAGTAACCATCATGGGGCACGTTGATCACGGTAAAACTTCTTTACTGGATTATATTCGTGCGAGTCATGTCGCTTCTGGTGAAGCCGGTGGTATTACCCAGCATATTGGTGCTTATCACGTTGAAACTGATAAGGGCATGGTAACTTTCTTAGATACTCCTGGCCACGCGGCATTTACAGCTATGCGTGCTCGCGGTGCGGAAGTTACTGATATTGTGGTCTTAATTGTTGCTGCAGATGATGGCGTTATGCCGCAAACTATTGAAGCGGTTCAGCATGCGAAAGCTTCTGGTGTGCCAATGATTGTTGCGGTTAACAAAATTGATAAAGAAGGTTCAGATCCAGATCGCGTTAAAAACGAATTATCACAACACGATGTAATCCCTGAAGATTGGGGTGGTGATGTGCAATTTGTCCACGTTTCTGCCAAAACGGGCGAAGGCGTTGACCAATTACTAGACTCGATATTATTGCAATCTGAGGTATTAGAACTTACTGCTGTCGATGACGGTGCTGCTAAAGGCTTTGTTATTGAAGCCCGTTTAGATAAAGGACGTGGCGCAATCTCATCAGTATTGGTGCAAAAAGGTCAGTTGAAGAAAGGCGATATTTTATTAGCTGGAACTCACTATGGTCGTGTTCGCGCCATGATGGATGAGAATGGTGAAACTATCGAGGTTGCTGGTCCTTCGATTCCAGTAGAAATTTTAGGTTTATCGGGTGTGCCAGTTGCTGGTGATGAAGCAACTGTAGTTGCTGATGAAAGAACGGCTCGTGAAATTGCTGCCAAGCGTGAGCAAAAGCAACGTGAAGATCGTCAAGCCCGTCAGCAAAAAGCTAAACTAGAGAACATGTTCTCTAACATGGGTGACTCAGAGCAAGCGCAACAACTGAACATTATTATTAAAGCTGATGTGCAAGGTTCTGTAGAAGCGTTAAGTAAGTCATTACATGATTTGGCCCATGACGAAGTAGAAGTAAGGGTGATTTCTAGTGGCGTTGGTGGTATTAAAGAAACTGACGTGACCTTAGCTGCGGCTTCGAATGCTATTATTATCGGATTTAACGTGCGCGCCGATGGTACTGCTCGTAAAACTGCGGAAAAAGAAGCGGTTGAAATTCGTTATTACAGCATTATTTACGAAGCAATCGATGAAGTTAAATCGGCTCTAAGTGGTATGTTAGCTCCTGAATTCCGTCAAGATATCATAGGCCTAGCTGAAGTTCGTGACGTGTTCAAATCACCAAAGCTTGGCGCTATCGCAGGTTGTATGGTGATAGAAGGTGTGGTTAAACGTAATAACCCAATTCGCGTTTTACGTGATAACGTTGTTATCTACGAAGGCGAGCTAGAGTCATTGCGTCGATTTAAAGACGATGCAAACGAAGTGCGTAATGGCATGGAGTGTGGTATTGGCGTTAAAAATTACAACGATGTTAAAGCTGGCGATCAAATCGAAGTCTTTGAAATTGTTGAAGTAAAGCGTAGTCTTTAAAGTAGAAGGTATTATTAATGGCTACTAATTCTCGTGCGGCAAGAGTTGCTGACCAAATCCAACGTGATTTGGCTGTACTCTTGCAGCGTGAAATGAAAGATCCAAGGTTGGGGATTGTCACTGTTTCTGCGGTTGACGTCTCCACTGATCTGCAAAATGCAAAAGTGTTTGTGACATTTTTAGGTAAAGAAGACGCCGAAGAAATTGCTGCTGGAGTAGAAGTTTTATCTAATGCCGCTGGTTTTTTGCGTTCTCAATTAGCTAAATCAATTCGCATGCGCAGTGTTCCAAGCTTGAAGTTTTTCTATGATAAGTCAATTTCTGAAGGGCAGAAAATGTCCTCTTTAATTGAGCAAGCTATTTCTGCTGATGAAGCAAACCATTCTGATTCATAAGTTTTAGGAATTTTTCATGGCAAGACGACGTAAACGCGGTCGCGATATTAGCGGTATTCTGCTATTAGATAAACCAACCGATATGACTTCCAATGCGGCTTTGCAAGATGCAAAATATTTATATTTTGCTGCTAAAGCGGGCCATACAGGTGCACTAGATCCGATAGCTACTGGCGTGTTGCCGATTTGTTTTGGTGAAGCGACTAAATTCTCTCAATTTCTTCTAAATGCAGATAAAAAGTACCGAGTTGTCGCTAAATTAGGCGAAAAAACCACCACTGCTGATCGTGAAGGTGAGGTCATTGAATCTCAGCCTGTTGAGGTTAGTGAAAAGCAGTTCCTAACGGTGATGAATCAATTTAAAGGCACTATCAAACAAGTGCCATCGATGTATTCTGCCTTAAAGCATAATGGCACCCCGCTGCATAAACTTGCGCGACAAGGTATTGAAGTAGAAAGGGAAGCAAGAGAAGTAAGTATTTACTCGATTGAGTTATTGCGCTTTCAAGGCGAGCAAGTGGAAATGAATGTTCACTGTTCTAAGGGAACTTATATCCGAAATCTGGTCGAAGATATTGGAGATGTTTTAGGTTGTTGTGCTCATGTGCAGGAATTGGAACGAACTGCAGTTGGCGAATTTGAACTATCGCAAACGGTATCCATGACCCAATTGCGAGAAATGAAAGCCGATGATTTGAAACTGGAAATGGACCAATTGTTATTGCCCATCGAAGAGGCTTTACAGGGTTGGCCAAAGTTACAACTGACAGACAATGAAGCCTATTATTTGAAACAGGGCCAAGCCTTACAAATTGCAGAAGCGCCAGCAGATGGTTTGGTGTGTTTATTTGAGCAAGAGCACCGATTCATAGGTGTCGCTAAAATTGATGATGACGGCAAGGTAGCCCCTAGCCGATTGTTGAAACAAGAAACATAAACAATAAAAGGGTGTGTTTATACTTTTTTAAACACACGATAAGAATAAATAAGGACAATAATTTAGGTAAGTGATTATGCAAGAAATTGATATTACTACTGAAAAAAAACCATTGGTGATTTTTTCTCACGGTAAAGTTACCGGGCCTAAAGGAAGCCGTATTCAGTCCTTATCGAAGATAGCTAACCGTTTAGGTTATGAAGTGGAGTCTTTGGACTATCGCCGCCTACCCACGAACGAACGAGTAGAAAAGTTGAATCGTTATTTAGAAGATATAGATCGCCCTTATATCTTAGTAGGCACTAGTATGGGCGGTTATATTTCTGCGGTTTCGGCGCTTTCACATGACCCGCTAGGTATCTTTTTGATTTCACCAGCATTGTACTTGGATGGTTATGCCGAGGCTGAAGTTGAAAAAATAAGCTGCCCAACAACCATTGTTCACGGCTGGGATGATGATATTGTTCCGGTGCAAAACGTCATTCGATTTGCGCAATCAGCCAGTGCTAACTTGCATATTTTCCAAGGTGGCCACAGATTGCGTGAAAAACTATCTGAGACAGAATCCTGCTTTGAACAGTTCTTGCGTGAGTGCTTTATTAGCGCACCAATAGGCAGTGACTTTAGCGCTGATATTATGGAAACTGGCGAGATTTCAGCGATTCAAGCGGTAAATCAATAGAATCTTCCTAAATAAATAATTTTCTTAGCGATTTGGCGGCTTTTGGGCTTGTTTAGCCCTAAAAACACAGGTAAAATCGCGACTTCGTTTGATTGGCTGAATTAGTGATTGGCTGGTCAGTAATTATAAAGACTCAACATTTTGGAGTAGAGATATGTCACTAAGTGCAGAAGCGAAAGCTGAAATTGTAAAAGAACACGCTCGTGCAGAAGGCGATACAGGTTCACCTGAAGTACAAGTTGCTTTATTAACGGCGCAAATTAACCATTTGCAAGGCCACTTTAAAGCACACAAACATGACCACCACTCACGTCGTGGTTTATTACGTATGGTAAGTTCTCGTCGTAAATTACTAGACTACTTAAAGCGTAAAGATAATTCGCGTTACGCAGATTTAATCAAAAAGTTAGGTCTACGTCGCTAAAGAATAAAAAGGGGCTTCTAGCCCCTTTTTTGTTTGTGGCATCGCTTTTTATGTATTTAATCATGATGCCATAAGAAAACTTTCAGACGATGTGAGTTCTGAAAGGGTAATTAAAATATAGGAAAACATTGTGGATTATATAAAAAAATCTTTTGAGTACGGCGGTCGCACCGTCACTATGGAAACTGGCCGAGTAGCAAGACAAGCTTCAGGTGCAGTATTAATTGATTGTGAAGGAACTACAGCATTCGTATCTGTTGTTGGCAAGAAAGAAGCTAACCCAGGTCAAAGTTTCTTCCCATTAACGGTAAATTATACAGAGAAGACTTACGCAGCTGGTAAAATCCCAGGTGGATTCTTAAAGCGTGAGGCACGTCCTTCTGATGAAGAGACCTTAATTGCTCGTTTAATCGACCGTCCGCTTCGTCCATTATTCCCAGATGAGTTTATGAACGAAGTACAAGTGGTTATTACGATCGTTTCAATCAACCAAGATATTCCAACAGAAGTTATTGCAATGCTAGGTGCATCTGCCGCTTTAGAAATCTCTGGAATTCCTTTTGCTGGTCCAGTTGGCGCCGCACAAGTTGGTTATTTAGATGGTGAATATGTACTTAATCCAACTGTAACTCAGCTTAAAGAATCAAAATTAGATTTAATGGTAGCTGGTACTAATGACGCGGTATTGATGGTTGAGTCGGAAGCTCAGGAATTAGAAGAAAATGTAATGCTTGGCGCTGTGATGTTCGGTCACGAAGAGTCTAAGCGTGCGATTAAAGCTATCCAAGAGTTTGCTGCTGAATCTGCTAAAGAAAAGTGGGATTGGACAGCTCCAGAAAAAGACGTAGCACTTTACGATGCAGTTAAAGGCCATTCTTTAGCAGCTATCGAAGAGGCTTACCAAATTGCTGATAAAGCTGAACGTTATGCAAAAGTCCATGAATTGTCTGATGCAGCAGTTGAAGCTTTAGCGGGTGAAGAAGAAGGGCAACCTTCTGCGGGCGACGTTAAAGATATGTTCCACTCAATCGAAAAAGACGTAGTTCGTTCACGCATTATCAATGGCTCTCCACGTATTGATGGTCGTGAGCCAGATATGGTTCGTATGCTAGACATTCGCACCGGTGTTTTACCAAGAACTCACGGCAGCGCAATCTTTACTCGTGGCGAAACTCAAGCATTAGTAGTAGCGACTTTAGGTACGCAACGTGACGCTCAAATTAAAGACAGCATCATGGGCGAGTCAAAAGACTATTTCATGCTGCACTATAATTTCCCTCCATACTGTGTAGGCGAAACTGGCTTTATGGGTTCACCAAAGCGTCGCGAAATCGGTCACGGCCGTTTAGCAAAACGTGGTGTTGCAGCGATGGCTCCAACCATTGAAGAATTCCCATACACTATCCGTGTGGTTTCAGAAATTACTGAATCAAATGGCTCAAGTTCTATGGCTTCAGTTTGTGGTACTTCATTAGCATTGATGGACGCAGGTGTTCCAATGAAAGCTCCAGTTGCTGGTATCGCAATGGGTCTGGTGAAAGAAGGCGACAAATTTGTAGTTCTTTCTGACATCTTAGGTGATGAAGATCACTTAGGTGATATGGACTTTAAAGTAGCAGGTACAGAAGCTGGCATTACTGCATTGCAAATGGACATCAAAATCGATGGTATCACGCAAGAAATTATGCAAAAAGCGTTACACCAAGCAAAAGGTGGTCGCTTACATATCTTAAGCGTAATGAATCAAGCCATTGATAAGCCGCGCGCAGAATTATCTGAGCATGCTCCACGTATTACTACCATTAAGATCCCTCAGGACAAAATTTCTGAAGTGATTGGTAAAGGTGGTTCTACGATTCGTGCATTAACAGAAGAAAGCGGCGCAACGATCGAAATCGAAGATGACGGTACTATCAAAGTGGCTTCAAGCGATGCAGAAAGTTCAGCATTAGCCATTAAGCGTATCGAAATGATTACCATGGAAATTGAAGCAGGCATGGAGTTTGAAGGCAAAGTAGTACGCCTTGCTGACTTCGGTGCATTCGTTCAATTAACTCCTGGTAAAGATGGTCTAGTACACATTTCACAAATCGCTCATGAGCGCGTGAATAAAGTAACTGACTACTTGAAAGAAGGTGACATGGTTAAAGTTAAAGTACTAGAAGTGGATCGCCAAGGTCGCGTTCGCTTAAGTATGAAAGCTTTGATTGACCCACCAGTTCAAGAAGAAGCCCCTGCCGAAGCTCCACAAGAGCCAGCAGCAGAGTAATCATTCTTTCTTGAAAAGCATGATTGAAAGAAGGGAGCCTAGGCTCCCTTTTTTATAAAGAATTTAAAATTAAATGATATTTATATCGTCTGAGTTATTTTCACTGTCTTCTTGCTCAGTTTCTCCACCGCCAAAAGTAAAACCAGTTGATGAAAAGCTGGTTCCAAAAGTGGCAACTAAAGATAATACTTGAACTAAACCGGATTCAAGCTCGCTATTAGTCATGGGTGACAGAGGGTGGATATAAGTACCCCAAACGACTTCATTGGTAATGGCGTACCTTGCATCCAATGCGCTCTCAAAATTGGCTTGCATCAACCGGTAGAGCATCCCTTTAGAGAGTTCATCGGCCTTGATTATTGGTGCTATGATACGCATTCGGTCAGCTTTAGTATCGGTAATAATTTGTACTAGTTGCTCTTTGACAATTAGCGTCCAAAATCCATCATCGCCTTCTAATTCTAAACCTAGCGATTCGATATGCTTTTTAATACCTTCGTTGGTCATGGCTTGATGAGCAAGTGGTTTTTCTGATTTGGCGGTAAAGCACGACTGGCAAATTACAGTGAGGAAAACAGCAACAAGAATACGCATAATGAATTTTTGTAGTTGGTATGTACAAATTGGATGTGTAATCAAAGCAAATATTACAAGGTCATCAATGCTAAAAGGAATTTTTTTCTGGCGGTAAACAAATTTTGTCTAGCACCGAGCATCGAGTATGCTGATAGAGATAAATTTAAGGTGAAATTATGAAAAAAATAGTTATTCTGATGTTAGTGATGGTTTGCAATAGCAGTTATGCAGCACAACAACCTGTACCCTGCTCTGGAGAAGAGTATCATCAATTCGATTTTTGGATTGGTGAGTGGGAGGTATATGATCCGAAAGGCAAAAAAGTCGGTAACAATAAAATTGAGAAAGTTTTAAATGGCTGTGTTTTGAAGGAATCTTGGGTAAGTGCTAGCCCTAACCAAGGGCATAGCTTTAATATTTATGACCAAACAAAAAAGCAATGGCATCAAACTTGGGTTGATAATGGTGGCAATTTATTGCAATTGGATGGTGCAATGCAAGAAAACTCTATGGTT
Source organism: uncultured Kangiella sp. (assembly GCA_947498625.1). Taxonomy (GTDB): domain Bacteria; phylum Pseudomonadota; class Gammaproteobacteria; order Enterobacterales; family Kangiellaceae; genus Kangiella. Next base: position 439,454 of record CANMKR010000001.1, read on the forward strand.
TTAAAGGGCATCACTCAAGGGCAGAATGGACAAGTTTTGAATCGCATTACTTGGACGCCAGAAAAGAAGGATAAAAAAAATAATGTGCGGCAAGTTTGGGATGTCTCACAAGATAATGGTAAAACTTGGCAAACAATTTTTGATGGTTTATACGTAAAGAAATAAATTGAACTGACAGTTAAAAAAAAGGTGGGGTATTTATTATGGGTAAAAAAATACTAGCAGTGATAGCGGGGTTAATTATTGGCGGCATAGTGATTATGGGCATTGAAGCAATTAATATGCTGCGCTTCCCTTGGCCTGAAGGTTTATCGATGGATGATAAAGAAGGCTTTGTTAGTTATATGCAATCTTTGCCAGTGAGCGCGTTAATTACTGTATTGATTGCCCATATTGTTGGAGCGATTGTAGCAGGATTCACTAGTACAAAAATTGCAGCAATACATAATATAAACTTGGGATTAGTTTGTGGTGCTATTTTATTAATTGGCGCTGTAGTTAATTTGTTTATGATCCCGCATCCAGTTTGGTTTATGGTGGTTAATGTTTTAACTATTGTGCCAGCGGCATTGCTTGGCACTAAGTTGGCTATTAAAAAGTGAGTAGTGAAAAGTCTCTCGAGCCAGCCAGGAGGTTTGTTTTTTTAACTTAGGAGTAACCGCTGGTCGAGAGAAAAACTTGAAACTTTTTTAGGTATTCACATCCTTGTGATTTTTTGCTCAAGGGGATTTTTTTGCATAAATTTAGTTAAAATTGAAATTATTTCTTTGCGACCAGCTCGTCTTGGCTCACTTTATCAATTAATGGCACGTTCTGTTTTGCAGGGAAGCCCATAACACTTGCGTGGTAAGGTGAGTCATCCACTAGCTCATACTGGTAAGAAACTTGTAGCTGGTCTTTTTCTTTTAGTTGCACGGTCGTATTCGGCAGCTCTTCGATTGTTTGAAAATCGGTAGTTAGCTCAAAATCTAGTAAGTTGCTGTTATAAGGTAATGGGAAAAAGTATTCGCCATTGATAGTCTTGTCAGTGTCGTTTGCAAAAGATTGGCTTACTTCTACCACGGCCCTGTTTCGATAAATACGGCTGATGACAGTGGTAGCGCTGGCGACTTTACGCTCTGCTTTTTGTTCGCTAGCAAACCCAAGGTGACCAATTTCTTCAATCACCATGGTATCTGCTGCATTGGCACTACTGAATGCGAAAGTTGCAGCTAAAGTTAATCCTGTTACTAATAAATTTAAACGGTTCATAATGTTCTCCAAGTAATGTTAGTAATTTAAATACTGTTTCGTTTTGCTTAAGGTTATTAAAGCAATTGCTTATGACCGAAATCTTTAGAAATTCTGTTTAAAAAATGCCAAATCTGGCGAAATATGACAGCAGACATCAGTTAACAGGATTGGCTACTGTTTGTTCAAAAAATAATCGTTTAAATATGGCGGTAAATAGTGGTTTAAGCTATAATTCGCGCCCTTTTTAAGATTTTAAGCAGTATTGGTAGGTTCATGAGCGAAGTAGTAGTCCAGCCAGCAGAACAAGCGACTAAAAAGTTATTTATAAAAACCTGGGGTTGTCAGATGAACGAGTATGATTCGTCACGCATGTCTGATCTCTTGAATAAGACCCATGGTTTAGAAGCTGCTGCCTCAGCCGAAGAAGCCGATGTGATCCTTTTGAATACTTGCTCCATTCGTGAGAAAGCCCAAGAAAAGGTTTTTTCGCAATTAGGTCAATGGAAAAACTTAAAAGATAATAAGCCAGACTTAATTATCGGCGTAGGTGGTTGTGTAGCTTCGCAAGAAGGTAAAGTGATCCGTAAAAGAGCGCCATATGTGGATGTTATTTTTGGCCCTCAAACATTGCATCGCTTACCAGAAATGATCAAGCAAGCATCTGGTCAAAAGAAAGTTGTATTAGATATTAGTTTCCCAGAAATCGAGAAGTTCGACCGCTTGCCAGAGCCACGAGCGGAAGGTCCAACCGCTTTTGTTTCTGTTATGGAAGGTTGTTCAAAATACTGTTCTTTCTGCGTAGTACCTTATACCCGCGGAGAAGAGGTTAGTCGTCCATTTGATGATGTATTGGCTGAATGTGCGCAATTAGCTAGCCAGGGCGTTCGCGAAATCAATCTGTTAGGTCAGAATGTAAATGCTTATCGCGGCATCACTCATGAAGGGCATAAAGCCGATTTAGCTGAATTAATTACTTATGTCGCTGCGATTGATGGGATTGATCGAATTCGTTACACCACTTCTCACCCGGTTGAATTTTCTGATCGTTTGATTGAAGTTTATTCAGAAGTTCCAGAATTAGTAAGCCACTTGCACCTACCGGTTCAATCAGGCTCTGATCGAGTGTTGGCAATGATGAAACGTGGTCATACTGCGATTGAATACAAATCTAAAATTCGCAAGTTAAGAAGGATTCGTCCTGGTATTTCAATGTCCTCTGATTTCATTATTGGTTTCCCTGGTGAAACTGACCAAGATTTTGAAGATACTATGAATCTCATTGCGGATATTGGTTACGATCACTCATTTAGTTTTATTTATAGTGCTCGCCCGGGGACACCAGCCTCTGACTTAGTGGATGACACACCTGAAGAGACTAAAAAGCAGCGCTTGAGTTTATTACAACAGCGTATTAATCAGCAGGCTTTCTCTATAAGCCGTAACATGGTCGGAACCCGTCAAACGGTTTTGGTTGAAGGTCCATCAAAGAAAGATCCTATGGAAATAAGAGCTCGTACTGAAAATAATCGCATAGTAAATTTCCAAGGACCGCATTCAGTGATTGGGAAATTTGTTGAAGTTGAAATTACCGATGCTTTCCCCAATTCATTACGCGGTGACTTTATTGCTGACGGAAAGATATACTAAAAACAAGGATTTCAATGGCTGATTTAGCTTCCCAATCGTTCGAATTATTGCCGGCGGATAATGCGCGAATTTCTGTCTTAGTAGGCTATCTTGATGAGCACATTAAACATCTTGAACGTCGCCTTGGAGTGGAAATTAACCTGCGTGAAAACCAAGTACAGGTGATAGGTAGTGCAAAAAATGCGACAGCTACTCGTCAAGCAATTGAAAGCCTTTATGCGCAAACTAAAAAACGCCAAGATTTAGATAGCGCAGATATTCATTTGGCCATTCAAGAAGTGATGGCTGAGCAGGCGCTTGCTGAACCAGCCCATAGTGACGATGTAAAACTCATCACTAAGCGTGGTTTAATTAAGCCGCGTAGCCCAAACCAAAAGCATTACATTCAAGCCATTAAGCACCATGATATCAGTTTTGGTATTGGTCCAGCGGGTACTGGTAAAACTTATTTGGCGGTAGCTAGCGCAGTAGATGCTTGGGAAAAGCAGCAAGTGCGCCGCATTCTTTTGACCCGTCCAGCGGTAGAGGCTGGGGAGCGTTTAGGTTTTTTACCCGGCGATTTAGCGCAAAAAGTTGATCCTTATTTACGTCCTTTGTATGACGCACTGTACGAAATGTTTGGTTTCGATAAGGTCGCAAAACTGATGGAGCGAAACGTAATTGAAGTCGCGCCATTAGCGTATATGCGCGGTCGAACGCTCAACGATGCTTTTGTTATTTTAGATGAAAGTCAAAATACGACCCCTGAGCAAATGAAAATGTTTTTGACTCGGATTGGTTTTAATTCTAAAGCAGTGATCACAGGCGATATTACCCAGGTAGATTTACCTCGCGGGCAAAAATCTGGTTTGCGCCATGTGATTGACGTGTTACAAAAAGTTGATGGTATCAGTTTTACCTTCTTCCAATCACAAGATGTGGTGCGCCACCCTGTAGTACAGCGAATAGTGCAGGCATATGAAGCTTTTGAGAAAGACGCTGATTAAGCATGATTAGCAAACAAGACATAGCGCTTGATTTTCAGTTAGCGACTGAATTAACTGAAGAAGATGCCGAGTTTTTAAACGAAGACAAAGTTGCTCAATGGGTTGCTTTGGCACTAGAGGTTGAGGCAAAGCAATATGGTCAAGCAAAAGCACTAGCAAAGCCGGTTGACTTAACAGTGCGGGTGGTTGATTTAGCAGAAAGCCAAGAGTTAAATTACCAATATCGTGGGAAAAATAAACCCACCAATGTGTTGTCCTTTCCCTTTGAGCAACCGCCTGGAGTTGAAGAACAATTTCCAATTTTAGGAGATTTAGTGATTGCTCAAGCTATCGTGGCACAAGAAGCAAAAGAACAAAATAAAGCGCTTGAATCACATTGGGCGCATTTGGTTATCCATGGTAGCTTGCATTTATTAGGCTACGATCATATAAATGAATCTGAGGCTCAGCAGATGGAGTCTCTAGAAGTTGAAATTCTTAAAGAGTTGTCGATTTCTAATCCTTATGAACTTTTATAAAGTTATCATAAGCACATCTGAATACTTTTAGCAGCATGAGGCCAAAATAAACCTAGATGAACGACGACAAACCTCCGTCGAGAAGTTTTTTTCAAAAAATCACTCACATGTTCCAGTCGGAACCACAAGACCGCCAAGATTTAGTTGAAGTTCTGCGCGGCGCCAAAGATGACGAATTAATTAAGCCGGATTCACTTTCCATGATGGAAGGGGTCTTGCAAGTTGCTGAAATGCAAGTTCGTGACATTATGATCCCTCGCTCGCAAATGAGCGTTATTCATGAAGATGCTCAGCTCAATGAAATTTTACCAATGGTTATCGAAACTAAGCACTCGCGTTATCCAGTATTTGGTGAAAATCGGGATGATATTGAAGGGATCATGTTAGCCAAAGAGCTACTGGTTTATGCCGCCGAAAACAGCATCAATCTTTCTGAGTCCGAAAAGCAGGTTTTTGATATTAAAGATATCCTTCGACCTGCGGTAATTGTTCCAGAAAGTAAAAAACTGGACGTATTACTCAAAGAATTTCGTATGAACCGTAATCATATGGCGATCGTAGTTGATGAATATGGCGGTGTTTCGGGCTTGGTTACGATTGAAGATGTCTTGGAGCAAATCGTTGGCGAAATTGAAGATGAGTTTGATATTGATGAAGACGAGGGCAATATAAAAATTCATGACAATGGCGTTTTTATGGTGAAGGCTCAAACTGAAATTGAAGACTTTAATGAAGAACTGAATGCAGATTTTTCTGACGAAGAGTTTGATACTATCGGTGGTTTGGTGGTGAATCAATTCGGTCATATGCCGGATATTGATGAATCCATCACTATGGGTAATTTTGAGTTCGCGGTAGTCAATGCAGATGAGCGACGTGTGCATTTGCTGAAAGTGACCAGCACAAAAAAAACAGTAAACGATTAAAACAAAAATGACAGAAAAATCTAAGTTCGCGAATTTAGGGCAATACGCAATGGCGCTGATAGTTGGCGCCATTTATCCATTAGCATTCGCACCTTTTGAACGTTGGCCTATGGCGATTTTATCGATCAGTGCCTTTTGGTGGTTTTTAAAAGATGCCAATCCTAAAATGGCCTTTCGCTTAGGTTTTTGTTATGGCTTGGGGCTTTTTGCTGTTGGCGTTTCTTGGGTCTACGTTTCAATAAATACTTTTGGTAATGCCTCTGAGCCTTTGGCGGTTTTCTTAACGGCTTTATTTGTGGCTTTGCTAGCAAGTTTATTCGGCCTATTGGCATGGCTGCATAGAAAATATTTCGCTAAATACTCACTCTTTAGCCAAATTCTTCTCTTCAGTTTATTATGGCTAGCGCTTAACTTTTTCCAAGGTTATAGCTTTATTAGCTTCCCATGGCTGTTCCTAGGCTATACCCAAACAGAAAGTATTTTCATGGGTATCGCTTCATTGTTGGGCGTACATGGCATTACTTTGTTTTTAATCCCGCTATCGATTCTAGCAGCGGAAGTAGCAACCGATAAAACCCGCAGTAAAATATTTGCCCTAGGGGCCTATCTTGTTCTGGGTTTAGGACTTTCTTGGTGGGGTTTGAACGGGCAAATTAAAGAAAAAGGCAGTTTAACGGTTGCGCTAATTCAACCGAACATTGATCAACATGAAAAATGGCTGCGTGAAAAATATATTCCGATTGTTAGTGGCCAACTTGAGCAAACGGATAATTATTGGGGAAAAGACTTAATTGTTTGGCCGGAAGCTTCAATTCCAAGAATGGATGCCTATGCAAAAGAAGATCTAGTCTATATTTCTTCGTTAGCCAAGGATTCAAATTCAACTTTTTTGACTGGCATTCCGCTCATGCCCGATACCAATAACCGCAGCGAATATTATGCGGGTATGAAACAGCTGGGAAGCGTCGAAGCAGAATATCGCAAGCAACAATTGGTGCCTTTTGGCGAATATGTTCCTTTTCAAGCTTTGATCAGAGGCTTGATCGATTTATTCGATTTACCTATGTCATCCTTTACTCCCGGTGATGACCAGCAAAAAGGTTTCAGTGATGAAAAAGCTTATTATATTCCAGCTATTTGTTATGAAATTGCCTTTCCTGAGTTAATCCAAGGTTTGTCTGCAAAAAGCGATTCAGAGTTACCACAAGCCATTGTTACCATCAGTAATGACACCTGGTTTGGTGAATCTTGGGGACCACTGCAACATTTCCAAATGGCAAAAATGCGTGCGATTGAAAATGGTTTACCAGTCATACGAGCCACCAACAACGGTGTCACAGCTTTAGTGGACCATTATGGACGTGTCACTGATCAAGAAAATCGTTTCGAAAAAACGGTTTTAGCTGGTGTGATTCCACTGACTCAAAGAACCACTATTTTTAATCAATATGGGCATTGGCCTTTGTGGGGCTTAATTGGCTTTTTATTTTTGTTAGCCATTATTTTTAGAAGTCCAAGAAAATAGTCAAAAGCCTTTATTTACGGTTGTTGCAGGCCGCTAGCTAAGGTATCCTTTGCGGTTATTCCCGATGATTTTATTCGAGTTTAGTTAGGCGTTAGATGTCTATCTAAACCATTGAAAAATATAACAATGCAGATGAACGAACATTACCAGCCTTCGGAAATTGAAGGCAAAGTCCAAGACCATTGGCGCAAAAATAAAACTTTTAAAGCGGTTGAAGATGCTTCTAAGGAAAAATACTACTGTTTGAGTATGTTTCCCTATCCAAGCGGTCGTCTGCATATGGGCCATGTTCGCAATTACACCATTGGTGATGTGATTTCACGATTCCAACGGATGCTGGGTAAAAATGTGATGCAGCCTATTGGTTGGGATGCTTTTGGTTTGCCAGCTGAAAATGCAGCGGTTAAAAATAACGCTTCGCCTGCACCTTGGACCTACGAAAATATTGAATACATGAAAGGCCAGCTAAAAATGTTGGGCTTCGCATATGATTGGGAGCGTGAGTTTGCCACCTGCCAGCCAGAATATTACCGTTGGGAGCAGTGGTTTTTTACCAAGCTGTATGAAAAAGGTTTGGTTTATAAAAAGACTTCATCGGTCAACTGGTGCCCGAATGATGAAACTGTATTGGCGAACGAGCAAGTGGTGGATGGCGCTTGTTGGCGTTGTGATACAGCAGTTGAGCAAAAAGAAATTCCGCAATGGTTTATTAAAATTACCGCTTATGCTGAAGAATTATTGAATGACTTGGATACTTTGGATGGTTGGCCAGAAATGGTTAAGACCATGCAAAAAAATTGGATCGGCCGCTCTGAAGGTGTGAACTTAGATTTTGGGGTAGCAGTTGATGGTTATGCGGAAAATCATTTAAGAGTTTATACCACTCGTCCAGATACACTATTTGGCGTGACTTATGTGGCTGTTGCTGCTGCTCATCCTTTGGCAACTTTAGCTGCACAAAATAATCCTGAGCTACAAACTTTTGTTGATGAGTGCCGTAACAGTAAAGTTTCTGAAGCAGAAATGGCTACCATGGAAAAGAAAGGGATGGCGACGGGTTTAACCGTGACTCATCCTTTAACCGGCGATCAAGTGCCTGTATGGGTAGCGAACTTTGTATTGATGGATTATGGCACTGGCGCTGTGATGGCGGTTCCTGGGCATGATCAAAGAGACTTTGAATTTGCCAGCAAATACGGCATTGATATAAAGCCAGTGATAAAACCTGCCGATGGTTCTGAGCTGGATATATCCCAAGCGGCTTATACCGAAAAAGGCTTATTGATCAATTCGAAAGAATTTGATGGTTTAACCTTTGAGCAAGCCTTTAATGCCATAGCGTCGAAGTTAGAAGCTGAAAATAAAGGCGCAAAAACTGTAAATTACCGATTACGTGATTGGGGTGTTTCCCGTCAGCGTTATTGGGGTGCTCCTATTCCTATGGTGAATATGCCAGATGGTTCGGTAGTTCCTGCACCAGAAGATCAGTTGCCAGTTCGTTTGCCGGAAGATGTGAAAATGGATGGCGTGACTAGCCCGTTAATTGCCGACAAAGATTGGCAAAAAACTGAAATCAATGGCGTTGAAGGTATTCGAGAAACCGACACCTTTGATACCTTTATGGAGTCCAGTTGGTACTATGCGCGTTATTGCTCGCCAGATTTTGAAGAAGGGATCTTAGATCCTGAGCGTGCTAACTATTGGTTGCCGGTGGATCAATACATTGGTGGTATCGAACATGCAACCATGCATCTAATGTATTTCCGTTTCTTTCATAAACTATTGCGTGATGCGGGTTTTGTAAATTCTGATGAGCCAGCCAAGCAATTGCTTTGTCAAGGAATGGTGTTAGCCGATGCTTTCTACTATGTGGATGAAAAGGGTGCTCGTCAATGGGTATCCCCTTTGGAAGTTGAGGTTGTAGAGCGTGATGATAAAGGTGCTGTGGTAAAAGCCCTGGATCCAACTGGACGCGAAGTGACTCATGCTGGCATGACTAAAATGTCAAAGTCGAAAAATAATGGTATCGATCCACAATCCATGGTTGATCAGTATGGCGCAGATACGATGCGCTTATATACTATGTTTGCCTCGCCGCCCGATCAAACTTTAGAGTGGCAAGATTCGGCGGTAGAAGGCTCACTAAAATTCTTACGTCGTTTATGGAAGTTGGTTCATAGCCATATCCAAAAAGGTGAAGCTGCGTCCATTGATGCTGGCGCTTTAAATGGCGATCAAAAAGCCCTTCGTCGAAAGACCCATGAAACCATCGCTAAAGTAACCGATGATTATGCGCGTCGTTATACTTTTAATACTGCTATTGCCGCGATTATGGAATTATTGAATCAAGCGGCAAAAGCTGAGGAAGTGAGTGAGCAAGATCGAGCGGTATTGCAAGAAGCATTAGAAGCTGCGGTCTTGTTATTGTCACCAATAACACCGCACATTTGTTCAGTACTTTGGACTGCATTAGGTCATGCTGAGGAAGTGGTGGTTGCGTCATGGCCACAAGCGGATAAAACCGCTATGGTGCAAGATGAAAAGTTAATCATTATTCAAGTTAATGGCAAAGTGCGCGCGAAAATAACAGTAGCAGCCTCAGCTTCTAAAGAAGAAGTGGAGGCGATGGCTTTAGATAACGACAATGTTAAAAACTTTACTGATGGGCTAACGATTCGCAAAGTGATTGTTATCCCGGGTAAATTAGTTAATATTGTTGCTAATTAAGAACCACCAACTAGGTTAATATTTAGGATTCATGATAAATAAAAACTTTAGATTAGTCTTATTCCTTATGGCCGCTGTAAGTATTTTAAGTGCTTGCGGTTTTCAATTGCGTGGGCAAGGTTTTGATTTAAATGATACGAAAGTTTGGTTACAAACTAATAACCCTAATAATGATTTTGAACGCAGTTTAAAGCAGCGTTTGTCAACTCAAGGCGGTTCTTGGGTGGCGTCCGTAGAAAGTGCTAATTTGCAATTAGGTATTGAACAATACTTTACCGAAGAAAGAGTTATAGCGCGTGACGCCAGCGGCCGCCCTAGTGAATTAGAGTTAATTTTTAAATTGGATTACCGTTTGGCCGTTCAAGGTAAAGATTACGACAATGGCTTGGCACCTTTGCAGCATCTATCCAGTCGTCGCGAAATGGCCTATGACCGCAATCTTGAAACTGGACAAGCAGTAGAAAAAAATCGTTTATTAAAAGATATGCAACAAGCAGTGATTTCTCGATTGCTGTTACAAATGGCAAAATCACAATAAGGTAAAGTTTGAAAGTTTATCCGGAGCAACTTCAGCAAAATCTCACACAACTCAAGTCTGTGTATTTGGTTTCAGGTGATGAGCCACTACAGAAAATTGAAGCAGCCGATAAAATTCGCCAATTTGTTAAATCTCAAGGCGTCCTTGAACGTCAAATCTTAGAAGATTCAACTAGTAAAAATCCCTTAACTGATCAGGCCGGCACCATGTCGCTGTTTGCTGAGAGTCGATTACTTGAGTGGCGTTTCGATAAAGCTATAAAAAAAGCGCAAGGCGATGCGATCCTAGAGTTTTTGCAAAGCGGCAGTGAAGATGTGTTGCTATTGGTAGCACCAAAATTATCCAATGAAAAAAGAGCCGCTTGGTATAAGCACATTGAAAAGCAGGGTATTTGCGTTGAAGCTTGGCCTATTCCAGCCGAGCGCTTAACAGGCTGGCTGAATAATCGAGCCAGGCAATTAGAAGTTAAGTTAGATGCGAGTGCCACTCAGTCTTTGCTCGAACGTTGTGAAGGTAATTTGTTAGCTGCGCATCAGGACCTACAAATGCTGGCCCTACTTGCCAACGGCGAAATGGTGACCAGTGAAAATATTAAGCAATATGTTGGGCAAAATGCTCGTTATTCAATTTACGAATTATCCGATGCTTGTTTACAAGGACAAGCGGCACGCGCCTTAAGGATGTTGAACAGTTTAAAAGCTGAGGCAACCTATCCACTTCCTTTGGTCAATCAATTGACTCGTGAGTGCCAATTGCTAGCAAACTGGAGTGAGCAACAAGATGCTGGCTTAAGTTTAGCTGAAATTATGCAGTCCTCTCGCTTATGGCCAAAAAGACAAAAACTACTTCAAGCTGCCTTTAATCGTGGCAGTAAAAAAAAGTGGTACGCATTATTGCAAAGACTAAGCTTTATCGATAAGTCGGTTAAAGGTCAGGCCGATGGAGATATTTGGCAGGAGCTGGCTCAAGTGATTTGTTTGATGGGTAACATTAATCCTTTTAAAGCGAATTCTATTAAGACTAAGGCTTCTGCTCAATCCCAGTCCAGCGCAGCCAATGTCAGTTCGATGAGTGATATGAAAAAATCATTGGGTTTATAGCAAAATGGGTATAACAGAAGAGAAAGCCGTACATATTATTCTTGGGGGTACTTTTAACCCGGTACACTTTGGGCATTTGCGAATCGCTCAAGAAGTGGCGAACATTTTTCCTAGTGCCAAGATTTCATTGATGCCAGCTGCTTATCCGCCCCATCGAGCACAACCAAATGTGAGTCCGGAACAGCGAATTGAAATGCTTGAATTAGCTTTGGCTAGCAGTAGCCATTTGCAAATTGATGATAGAGAACTACAAAGGGATGAACCTAGTTACAGCGTAGTGACCTTAAGCGAAATTCGGCAAGAGGTAGCTAATTCAAGTGTAATTTTCTTGATGGGCACAGATGCTTTTGCAAAATTAAATCAATGGTATCAATGGCAAAAACTATTAGATCTAACGAATATCTTAGTTATTGAACGCCCAAATAGCAGCTATCCTGCACAAGGTGAAGTCGCCGACTTATTGCAATCTAATCGAGTAGACCCTAGGCAATTGTCTAATTATTCTCATGGCAAAATTGCCAGTTTAACGATTCCACTGTTGGATATTTCGTCAACTTATATAAGAAATCAAATAAAGTGCGGAAAATCACCACGCTTTTTATTACCAAATGTTATACTAGACTATATACAACGACATCAACTCTACCGAGATTAGCGACACCTAATGCAATCAGAGCAATTAAAAAAGCTGGTAATTGAGCAGCTAGAAGATTTAAAAGCAAAAGATATTAAAGTTTTAGATGTAATTGAGATGAGCTCTATCACCGATTTTATGGTGATCTGCTCAGGTACTTCCAATCGTCATGTGAAATCTATCGCTCATAATTTAATCCGAGAAGTCAAAGATCAGGGTATGCAACCTCTTGGCATCGAAGGCGACGATGTTGCTGAGTGGGTGTTAGTCGATTTAGGTGATGTAGTTGCTCATATTATGCTTCCACAAACTCGCGACTTTTATCAGCTTGAAAAGTTGTGGGACCCTGCTTGGCAGAATGCTACCGAACCAACGCACTAAAATTTAAGATCCGCTATGCAGCTTCGCTTAATCACGGTAGGTCAAAAAATGCCTTCATGGGTCGAGCAAGGTTACCATGAATATGCCAAAAGATTTCCGCGTGATTTTAAATTGGAACTTGTTGAAGTTACTGCTGCCAAAAGAAGCAAGAATGCAGATCTGGAAAAAATAAAGGTTCAAGAAGGTGAGTCAATTCTTGCCAAAATAGACTCCTCCGATTGGGTGGTGGCACTAGATGTTAAAGGCAAGACATTCACGACGTCGCAATTGGCGCAGCAAATCCAACATTGGCAGCAGCATCATCCAAGTTTAGTAATGATGGTGGGCGGTCCCGAAGGTTTGTCTGAGGCTTGTTTGGCTAGAGCTAACCAAAAGTGGTCGCTCTCAGATCTAACTTTTCCGCACCCGCTAGTAAGAGTCATTTTAGCTGAGACTTTATATAGAGCTTGGTCAGTGACAGTGAATCATCCATATCATCGAGAATAAGCTTTAGCCATGTATAAAAAGCAAGCAGTGAAAGACTATGGTCGAGAAATCTCGATTTTTTATGTCCGTGCGGTGGTTGCTCTGGTTATCGTTGTAGCACTTTTATTGGTATTGTTATTCCGCCAATTCAAATTACAAATCCTCAATTACGAAGCCTATCAAACTCAATCTGAAAATAATCGAATCCGTATTCGTCCAGTCGCTCCGATTCGAGGTTTGATTTTTGATCGAAATGGTATTTTGCTGGCTGAAAATCGCTCTATCTTTGCTTTAGAAATTACCCCTGAAATCGTCGGTAAGAAAAATATGGACGATACCTTAACTCGCTTAAGCCGGCTTTTAGATATTGACGATAAACAGCTAAGTGACTTTAAGGAGCAGATCAAATTTCGTTCCAAATATAAATCGTATCCAATAAAAAGTAAGTTAACGGAAGAGCAGGTGGCTATCTTTTCTGTCAATCGTCATCTATATCCAGGGGTTACTGTTGAGGCACGTTTGGAACGTTATTATCCGCATGGTGAAGATGTGGTGCATGCTATCGGTCGCATGTCGGCGATTAATAAAGCAGACATAGAGAAAATGGAGCAAGAGGCTGAAGCCACACAAGATTTTTCCGAGTTAAAAAATTATGCAGCTACCAATAAGATGGGTAAGCTGGGTCTTGAAAAGTATTATGAAGAAATATTGCATGGTTTTGTTGGTCAAGAAAAAGTAGAAACCGATGTTCGCGGCCGAGTTGTTAAAGTTTTAGAAAGACAAGATCCTATTGCAGGACAAAATTTACATCTACATCTAGATTATGCCTTGCAAAAAAGAGCGAATCAGCTGCTCAAAGAAGCGGGCGCGCGCGGTGCAGTGGTGGCTGTTAACCCCTTAAATGGTGGTGTCTTAGCGCTGGTGAGTCAGCCTTCTTATGATCCCAATTTGTTCACGGGTGGTATTTCTCAAGCCAATTATTCGGCGCTGATAAATTCAGAAGAAAGGCCACTATACAATCGAGCGGTTCAAGGGACTTATCCTCCTGCATCTACTATCAAGCCTCATTTGGCATGGCTAGGTTTGCAACAAGGGGTGATAGACGAAAGAACTCGAATCGCAGATCCCGGTTGGTTTTCATTGCCGAATAATAAGCATCGATACCGAGATTGGAAACCTTGGGGGCATGGCGCAACTATGCGGGTGATCGATTCCATTATTGAATCTTGCGATACTTTCTTTTATGACCTATCGGTGCGTCTTGGGATTAATAGAATTAACGAGGGTATGCAACAGTTTGGATTTGGACAAAAAACTGGCTTAGATATGGTTGAAGAAAAACAAGGCATTATGCCATCGCGTTCCTGGAAAAAAGACAATAGAAATGAACCTTGGTATATGGGTGACACCGTTAATATTGGAATTGGTCAAGGTTTTTGGACTGCAACTCCATTACAACTTGCTAACTCTAGCGCAGTGTTTGCCAATGATGGAATTCGTTTTGATTTACAGTTAGTGAAAGAATTTCAAAATGAGGATAGGAAAACCAGTAATACTCCGGTGATGTCGGCTGAACAGATTGTCACTGGTGATGGAACTTGGTTAGACACGGTTAAGGAAGCAATGCGTCTTTCAACTTTACCACCGTTGGGGACAGCTAAAACTGCCTTTGATGGGGCAAACTTCTCCGCTGCTGGTAAAACGGGAACTGCACAAGTTAAAAGTATCGCTCAAGATGAAACTTATGACGAAGAAAATATAGAAGATAAATTTAAGGATAATGCATTATTCATAGGTTATGCACCTTATGAAAACCCGCAAATAGCAATAGCGGTAGTAATGGAGAATGCCGGTGGTGGTGGTGGTAATGCTGCGCCAATTGCTCGTCAGTTAATGGAGTTTTATTTGCAAAATAATGATTTGCTACCAAAAGCTATTGCTGTATCTGAGCCTAGTGCTAAACAACCGCAAGCGAGTCTTGATTAATGCTGAAGTCTTTTAATCAAAATGCCGTCAGTAATACTCACAAAGCGAAGAGTAGCATTTTATGGCGGCTGCATTTAGATGCGCCGCTGCTATTGGGTTTGATATTGTTGATGATGTTCGGTTTATTGGTTATCTACAGTGCGGGCGGCGAGAGTATTGATCTAATAAAAAGACAAGTGGTTCGCCTTGGATTTGGTATGGCGGTAATGTTGGTCATCGCGCAAATTCCGCCGCGCATTTTAAAAATGTGGGCGCCAGTATTGTATGTAGGAGCGATAGGCTTTTTACTAGCGGTATTATTGTTTGGAGAATCAAGTAAAGGCGCTCAACGCTGGATTAATATTGGCATACGTTTTCAGCCTTCTGAAATGATGAAGATTGCTATGCCAATGATGGTAGCTTGGTATTTTGCTGAAAAAGCATTGCCGCCAAGTTTTAAGCACTTAATTGTAGGACTAACTTTGGTGCTGGTGCCAACGATTATGATTATGATGCAGCCTGACTTGGGAACCTCGTTGTTAATAGCATCATCAGGTTTTTTTATTATTTTCTTTGCGGGTATTCGCTGGCGTTACTTATTAAGTGCTGCCATCGCCGGAGTGGTGATGGTGCCGATCATGTGGTTTTTTGTTATGCATGAATATCAAAAAGGGCGAGTGCTGACCTTTTTAAATCCTGAGCGTGATCCTTTGGGTGCTGGATACCATATTATTCAGTCGCAAATCGCCATTGGTTCAGGCGGTGCTAGTGGTAAAGGGTGGTTAAAAGGAACTCAATCACAACTTGAATTTTTGCCTGAGCGACATACGGATTTTATCTTCGCAGTTTTAGGTGAAGAATTTGGATTAATCGGCGTAGCTGTATTGTTAGCTCTGTATCTGTTTATTATAGTCCGAGGCTTGCAAATTAGTTTACAAGCACAGGACACTTTTAGTCGCTTATTAGGAGCGGCAATAACCTTAACGTTTTTTGTTTACCTGTTCGTTAACATTGGTATGGTCAGCGGGTTATTACCTGTTGTTGGGCTGCCATTGCCATTAGTGAGTTATGGCGGTACTTCGATGGTGACCTTGTTGGCAGGATTTGGTATTTTAATGTCTATTAAAACGCATAGACGTTTACATTCAAGATAAAGGAAATTTTAGTGATAAAAAAAATTATTACATTAACTCTAACTTCTGTACTATTTGCTGCGCCGATGTTTAACAATGAGGCGATAGCAAAAGAACAAGCAAAAAAAGCCCCCACTAATGCAAAAGATTTTGCGGTATTTATGGCGGAAAAACATGGCTTTACTCAAGACTATGTAGCTCAGGCTTTAAATAAAGCCGAAAAGCGTCAAAGTATTTTAGATGCTATGAGTCGCCCTGCCGAAGGTAAAGACTGGTACCAGTATCGTCCTATTTTCTTAACTGAAAAGCGGATTAAGCAAGGCGCAGAATTTTGGCAAAAACATCAAGAGACTTTAGCGCGAGCTGAAGAAGTATCGCAAGTGCCTGCAGAAGTTATCGTCGCCATCATTGGAGTTGAGACTTTTTATGGCAGGATCCAAGGAACTTTCCCGGTGATCGATGCGATCAGCACTTTAGCTTTCCATTACCCTAAAAGAGCCAAGTTTTTTGCCAGCGAGTTGGAGCAATATTTTATTTTGGCTAGAGAGCAAGGCTGGATGTTAGATCATCATAAAGGTTCTTACGCAGGCGCTATGGGTATGGGGCAGTTTATTCCTAGCTCTTATCGTCATTACGCAGTTGATTTTGATGGTGATAAAAAAATCAATCTTTTTGAAAACCCACAAGATGCGATTGGTAGTGTGGCAAACTATTTTAATAAACATAAGTGGATCTTGGGTGAGCCAGTAGCAGAGTTCTTGCCGCAGCTTGATAGTAAGCTTGCAATGCAATATCGCAATAAAAAATTGAAGCCACAATTTACGGTCGATCAACTAACCAGTGCGGGAATCAAATTAAAGTCAGCGCCAAGCAAAGACGCTAAAGCAGGCATTTATAAATTCCAACAAAAAGATTCCGTTGATAACTGGGTCGGTTATCACAACTTTTATGTGATAACTCGTTATAATCGAAGCCCAATGTACGCAATGGCTGTTCATCAGTTAAGCCAAGAAATTAAAGCGACTTACCAAAAGATGCAAGCAGATAAATCAGTAACAAGTGAGAGCGCCAAATGAAGTTTTCAGTTTTAGCCGCGGCAACGCTTTTGGCATTAACCGCTTGTACCACCACTGATATTAGAAGTCCTGGCAGCCAGCAACCTTTAGATCGAAGTATCCCTGATTCAGCGCCAACAGATTCTGATAGCTCTTTTACTAGTGGCACGCCTCGTGAGCCTCGCCCGAAAGTAGAGGTAAAGAGTCGTTATGGTAACCCGCCTTACTACGAGCAAGACGGTAAGGTTTATCATGTTTTAGATAGTGCCGACGGTTATATTGACGTAGGGGTGGCCAGTTGGTATGGCAAAAAATTTCATGGTCGTAGAACTTCTTCGGGTGAAATTTATGACATGTATCACTTTACCGCAGCCCACAAAACATTGCCGCTCCCAAGTTATGCCAGGGTAACTAATTTAGATACGGGTATCAGTGTGGTGGTTAAAGTGAATGACCGAGGCCCATTTGTTAAAAACCGGTTGATTGATTTGTCCTACGCTGCAGCGAAAAAATTAGGCTATGACGATAAGGGAACTGCAAGAGTGGAAGTTCAAGTCTTGGCGTCTCCTCGTTCGAATGGCGTTGGTGCCAACTATGAACGTGGCGAATTAAAGATACCGCCAATTAAAGACCAAGTTGAAACCCCACAATTATTTGTTCAAGTTGGCGCTTTTAGCGATGCTTTAAGAGCGGATACTTTAGCTGCTCGCTTGCGTGATTTTTTCAAGCAACCCATTCAGGTCACCAGTTTTAAAAACAATCAAAATATTAAGTTAAATCGTGTTCGAATTGGTCCTTTAGAAGATGGCGACACAGCTGAAAGAATTTTGAATCAGT
Source organism: uncultured Kangiella sp. (assembly GCA_947498625.1). Classification (GTDB taxonomy): domain Bacteria; phylum Pseudomonadota; class Gammaproteobacteria; order Enterobacterales; family Kangiellaceae; genus Kangiella. The sequence continues at coordinate 457,124 of CANMKR010000001.1, forward strand.
TAAGACAATATGATTTAGGGACTACCCCAAAACTAGTCACTGACTAGTCTAGACCGCAGAAAATTAGATGATGTTAAGCACAATGATGAAAAATTTTTTATTCGCTCTTTTATTAGTATCTTTAACAATGGCCACTGGCAAGCTATTGGCTAATCAGCCGGGCGCGCCAGATATTGAAGCTAAATCCTATATCTTGATAGACTATTTAACGGGTAAGGTTTTGCTTGAATCTGAAGCCGAGCAAGTTTTACCGCCTGCTAGTTTAACTAAAATTATGACTAGCTATGTGGTTTCTGATGAGCTTAAAAAAGGCAATATAAGTCCAGACGATAAAGTTTTAATTAGTGAAAATGCATGGGCGCAAAATCCTAAATTGAAAGGTTCCTCGCTTATGTTTGTTGAAGTAAACAAATATGTTTCGGTTGATGAGCTGCATAAAGGAATTGTAATTTCTTCAGGTAATGATGCCAGTATTGCGATGGCTGAGCATATTTCTGGGACGGAAGATGCTTTTGCTAAATTAATGAATCAACATGCATTGGCATTGGGTTTAGACAATACTTATTTTGCAAACAGCACTGGCTTGCCAGCAGATGGGCATCAAACTTCTGCGAAAGATTTGGCAAAGTTATCACAGGCTTTAATTAGAAACTTCCCAGAAGATTACACAATTTATGCCGAAAAAGAATACACCTATAACAAGATCACTCAGCAAAACCGCAATACTTTATTAAAAGATCAAAGTATGCAGGTTGATGGTCTTAAAACAGGCCATACAGAAGAGGCTGGTTTTGGTTTGGTTTCTTCGGCGGTTAAAGACGAGATGCGCTTAATTGCAGTGGTTATGGGGGCTGAGAGTAAGGCAAAAAGAGCCAGTGAAAACCGAAAGATACTCAATCATGGTTTTCGTTTTTACACCAACATTACGCCATTCAAAGGCGGCGCATCATTAAGGAATGCTCGAGTTTGGAAAGGTGAAGCGAATGAGTTTTCTGTTGGTTTAGCGCAGGATGCAACCTTAACTATTCTTAAAACTGACAAAGAAAGGTTAAAGGCCAACTACATTATAGACTCGGAATTAATAGCTCCTATAAGAAAGGGCCAGAAAGTTGGCGAAGTCTTCTTCAAAATTGATGGTAAAGAAATTATGAAGATGCCAATGGTAGCGCTAGAAGAGGTTCCTGAGGCAGGCTTTTTTGGCCGTATGTGGGACGGTATAAAGCTTTGGTTTTAAAAAGTGTTTTTAATTCATGACTCTAAATAAAAATCCAAATGGCAATTATCTACCTTAACGGTCAATGGTCGTCTGATTCTGAAGCTAAAGTCTCGGTTTTTGACCGAGGCTTTTTGTTTGCGGATTCGGTATATGAAGTGATCCCAGCTTATGCGAGTAATTTCTTTCGTTTTGAAGAACATATTCAGCGACTAAATCAGAGCCTTGAGAGCGTCAAAATGAATTTAAGGTTTGACGTGGATGAATGGTTAAGCATTGGCAAAGAGCTATTAACTAAAAACGATTTAAAGCAAGCAAGTTTGTATTTACAAGTTAGTAGAGGACCAAGCGCTATTCGCTCGCATGAATTCCCAGCTGAGATTACGCCTACGATTTTTGCGATGGTATCTGAATTGCCTCCAGTAGTTACCAACAAGCAAGAAGCTAAAGGCATTCAAGTGATTAGTTGTGAGGATATTCGCTGGGATCGTTGCGATATTAAAACCACGGGCTTGTTAGCGAACTGCCTTTTATTACAGAAAGCGCTTGAATCTGGGGCTGATGACTCCATATTAGTGCGAGATGGTAAAGTCCTAGAGTCCACCTCGAGTAATGTATTTGTTGTAAAGTCTGGACAAATACTGACTCCAAAGCTGAGCGATGAGTTGTTAGCGGGTGTAACTCGAGAATTTGTGATGTTGCTTGCAAGAAACTTGGGTTATTCAGTGCTTGAAGTAGATCTGTACGAAGCGGACTTGCAGCAAGCGGATGAAATTTGGCTAACCAGTTCAAATAAAGAAATCCGCCCAGTAGTGGGCTTGAACCATGCTAAAATTGGCAATGGCGAAGTAGGAAGTGTTTGGCGTGAGATGAATCAAGCTTATCAAAAGCTAAAATATAATCTTTACCAAGGTGAGTTTTCAGAGATAGCAGGTATCAATACCTTATGAATCAAAATTACGATAGAGATAAATTGTGGGAATTCCCCGCTGACATATGCTTTAAAGTCATGGCCGTTAATCGAGATGGGATTGATCTTGAGGTATTGCAGGTAGTTAATCGGCATGTTCCCACTAATAATTTGCCAAAATCTCAACCAAGTCGAAATGGAAACTATGTTTCTTTATCGTTTAATATTCAGGTGACCAGTAAAGAGCAAGTTGATGCTTTATATCAAGATGTTTTCACCGTCGATGGCGTGAAAATGACCCTATAAGTGAAGGCTTAGAGAATTATGTCGATAGAAACTAGTGTCACTATTCGAGAGCTGGGTCGTCAGGACTATGTGCCTGTTTGGAAAGCCATGCAGACCTTAACTGACGAGCGAGATGAGTCGGTGATGGATGAGATTTGGTTGGTTGAACATGATCCTGTGTTTACCCAAGGACAAGCCGGTAAAGCTGAGCACCTATTATTTCCTGGTGAAATCCCTGTTGTGCAAGTGGATAGAGGTGGTCAAGTGACTTATCATGGCCCTGGACAGCAGGTCGCCTATTTCATGATAGATCTACGCCGCAAAAATATGGGACCAAGAGATCTGGTTTCTGCTATCGAAAATGCGATTGTGGATATGCTGGCTATTTATGGCATTGAGGCTACACCAAGAGCCGATGCGCCAGGTGTTTACACTGAAGATGAGAAGATTTGCTCGTTGGGATTACGCATCCGCAAAGGAAAATCATTTCATGGTTTAGCGCTAAACGTGAATATGGATTTAGAGCCATTCGCCAGAATTAATCCTTGCGGTTACCAGGGAATGATCATGACTCAAATAAAAGATAAAGGCGGCCCGCATGATCTAGAGCGGATAAAGCCAGATCTTATCGACCAATTGTGCGAAAAATTGGGTTATACTAAGCGCCTTGAACAAGTCGGCTTATAACCTAGCGACTAGTTGACTACTAATTAAGAGAGCATATGTCCGATCAAGTTAAAAGAGGACGAGTGACCGGTAAGGTCATTCCTGGTGAGAAAATGCGTGCCGAAGATAAGATGGCCCGTATTCCTGTGAAAATTGTCCCTACCGAAGAAATGCCACGAAAACCGGATTGGATTCGGGTGCGCCTTCCTAACGGTAATCAAATCACCAAAATTAAAGAAATGCTTAGAGGCAAGAAACTGCATACAGTTTGTGAAGAAGCCTCTTGCCCGAATTTACCTGAGTGTTTTGGCCATGGGACTGCTACTTTCATGATCATGGGTGATATTTGTACTCGTCGCTGTCCTTTTTGCGATGTGGCGCACGGTCGTCCATTAGCGCTTGATCCAGAAGAGCCGCAAAACTTAGCTGATTCAGTAAAGTCGATGGGTTTGAAGTATGTGGTCATAACTTCAGTTGATCGTGATGATTTACGAGATGGTGGTTCGGCTCATATCACTGAATGCGTTAGAGTTGCGCGTGAACAAAACCCGGGTTTAAAAATTGAAGTCTTGGTTCCAGATTTCCGTGGCCGTATGGAAAAAGCTTTAGATTTAATGGCTGATGGTTTGCCAGATGTGTTTAACCACAATTTAGAAACTGTACCAAGATTATACAAGCAAGCTCGCCCCGGCGCTGATTACCAATGGTCTTTGGATTTACTGAAGCAATTTAAAGAGCGCTATCCTGGTATTCCAACTAAGTCTGGTTTAATGATTGGTCTTGGTGAAACCAATGAAGAAATTATTGAAGTCATGAAAGATTTAAGAGCTCATGGCGTTGATATGCTTACGCTGGGTCAATACTTACAACCAAGTAAATTCCATCACCCTGTGATGCGTTTTATGCCACCAAAAGAATTTGATGAGCTAGGCAAAATTGCTGAAGAGCTTGGCTTTACTAATGTGGCCAGTGGTCCAATGGTGCGATCTTCATACCATGCGGATCAGCAAGCAGCGGGAAACAAGGTTTCTTAGATAAGTCTCTTAGAAAGAGCTGGATAAAAAATTACTTGAAATTATTTTTTGAATGATAACTTCGTTATTTGTTTTTAAATCAGGCAGGGCTTTTAAAGTTGCCAATGAAAAATCAAATGCCTCGTTCTAATCCAAAAGACCTAATTTTAAACGGTATCCTTAGTAGATTAATTAACAAAAAGATTTAGAGCGAGTAGATTATGCAAATTGAAAAAAACAAAGTTGCCATTATTGAATACACAGTTAAAAGTGCGGAAGGCCAAATGATTGATACCTCTGAAGGTACTGAGCCGTTAGCATTTTTATGTGGCTTCCATAATATTGTGCCTGGCTTAGAAAATGCATTAATGGGCAAAGTTGTAGGTGATCAGTTAAATGTAGCTATTTCGCCTGATGATGCTTATGGTCACTATAATGAAGAGTTTGTTAAAGAAGTTCCTTTAACCGCATTCCAAGGCGTAGATAAAGTTGAAGCTGGTATGCAGTTTCATGCTGAGTCTCCAAATGGCCCACAATTAATCACAGTAACTAAAGTAGAAAATGACATGGTTACAGTTGATGGTAATCATCCATTGGCAGGGATTGAGCTGCATTTCGATGTCACTATTAAAGAAGTTCGTGAAGCCAGTGAAGAAGAAATTGCGCATGGCCATGTGCATGGTGAAGGCGGTCATCATCATTAAGATTTAAAAGCGACTTTCAAGTCGCTTTTTTTATTCGCAAGCTTAGTTGCATTTCAAAACAATTAGTTTTACATTAATTACAAATTAGCTCTCTACTTATTATTATGAGCAAAATAGATCAACCAATTTTAGTCAGTTTTAAACTTTGCCCTTTTGTGCAAAGAGCGGTAATTACTATGCTGCACAAGAAAATTGATTACACCATTGAGTATATTGAATTATCTAAAAAGCCTGATTGGTTTTTGAATATTTCTCCGCTTGGCAAAGTGCCTTTGCTGCGAGTTGGCGAAGAGGTTTTATTTGAGTCAGCAGTTATTAATGAGTATTTGGATGAATCTTATGGTGAAAGTATGCTGCCAAAAGATCCTTTGAAAAAAGCTCAGCACCGAGCTTGGATAGAGTTTAGTAGTAGTATTAATAATGCTCAGCACCAATTGACTCAAGCTAGACGTGAACAAACTTTCCGCCAAATTCAAGCTGATTTGGCGAAAAAGTTGGCTCATCTAGAGCAGCAGGTGGATGATAAAGGATTTTTCTCAGGCGACACATTTAGTTTAGTGGATTCGGCCTTTGCGCCATTTCTGATGCGCAGTCAAACTTTGGCTGATGAAACGGGTGAAGATTCGTTGGAAGACTTCAAAAAGCTATTAAAATGGCGTGAGAATATGTTGTCTTTAGATGCGGTTAAAAACTCGGTAGTCGAGGACTTTGAAGAGCTGTATAACGAAGCTTATTATGAGCGTGATGGCTATTTGGTCCAACTCGCCAGTTAAAAACGAGATCTCTAGATATTAAAAAACCGAGCTTATGCTCGGTTTTTTCTTAATAGCATTGTTAAAGTCGACAGTTAGGTCTTTTACCTTGTGCTTTTGCTGCTTGGTATAACTGTAGCGCCTTTGGCATCTTCCGATTTAAATCGTTAATACGAGTTTGATTGGAAGGGTGGGTGGAAAGAAATTCTGGCGGTTTACGTCCTTGCGAAAGACGAGACATATTTTGCCAGACGGTGACACTCGCCCTTGGATCGAAACCAGCTCGCGCCATTAAAATTAGGCCAATATCGTCTGACTCTGACTCGTGTTGACGGCTAAAACTCAGGCCTCCAACTTGAGTGGCTACCCCAAGTAATCCTAGCACTTCCTGTTTTTGCTGAGTATCAGTGCCGCCTAAAATAGCTGTCAATTGTAGTGCAGTATTACCTAAAAACTGATTCGACATTCGAGCATTACCATGCTCTGACCAAACGTGACCAATTTCATGGCCGATGACAGAAGCTAGCATGTCGGTCGAACTAGCGACTTTGAACATTCCGGTATGCACGCCAATTTTGCCACCAGGCAGCGCAAAGGCATTAGGTGTTTCTTCTTGAAAAACGCTAACTTCCCATGAAGTTCGATGCATACGAGCCTTGTTACCATAAACTCGCTTGTCTTCTACTAAGAGTTCAGGGATAAGTGCATCTACGATACATTGAACGTAACGGTTGCTGTTTGGGGACTGATCGACTTTCTGGCTTTTCTTCATGGAAGTAAATGCGGCAGCGCCCATTTGACTCATTTGGCTATCGGGGAAAATTTTAACAAAGCTCTTACCTGTCGGAGAGGTGGCGCAGGCTGAAGTGAGTAAAACTAAGAAACCGATCAAGGATAAACGCATCATAAAAAACTCCTTTGAGATGAGAATTGCTATAACTATAGTAACTTCAATGATAAGAATTAACAATCAAGCACAATAATTTTAACAATTGTTTGAATATGTGATTTGAACAGCATCTAGGTGCTTGAATTTCATAGATAAATCTTGTATTTTAAGCCTGCATATAATAAATACTCGGTATAATAAAATGGCTCATAAGCATGGGGAAGAGTTAGGGGAAAACTCGTCAGATTCGTCATTAAAGCTTGATAAAGAGCTGTTGCTGACTATCCATGGAACGGAACATGAAGATATTCTGCTAACGATTTCGGAAATTCTTCGTCGCTTCAAGGGCGTATTTTTATCTAATCATTTTCATCGAGTTGGTTTGCAGTTCACAGGATTGATGAAAATTGGTATCAATCATATGTACCTTAAGCCCTTCATTTCTTGCTTAGATAGCTTAACTTCCTATAGTGTTCGTTTTGATACGCAAATCTTAAGTCTTGAACAAAGCCAAAGAATTAATGAACAAATGCGCTTTGAATTTGAAGCTTGGGGCCCTGAAAATGCTGAATTTAAAATCAAATTTATGCAATGGCTTAGTCGTCAACGGTTAGTGATTGAGTCTATGCAAGACTCGATCAAAATTGATGCCAGTGGAAAACCCCAAATGAGCTCGCACGTCTGCGTTACCACTGAATACGTGGTAGACGAGAATGAACTGCAAGAAGATATTTATCAGCTTGGCAAAGCCACAGGCATGACGATTTTATTAGTGAATCAAGATATGGCCGATGAGGAGCAGTTCGAGGGTTATCAAAAAGTGATTTAAAAAAAAGCTATCCTTAAGGATAGCTTTTTTATAGGGTCTATTTTGAAAATCTTTTGTGTTACTCTTCTGTTTCTTTACCGTCGATGATAAAACCTATTTTACGCTCAGGAGCTTCCTCAGCAATTTTCTCGATGTAGCAAAGCAACTGTACGTTCGACTGATGGGTTAAAATCATGCAAGCATTTCCAGCCACATGGCCTTCGATACGAATGCCATGGAATGATTCTTGAGCCAAGCGAGTAACATTGACTTGCATACCGCCAGATAAAATTGCGGTTATTGCAGGTTGCGCATCGGCAGGAGTATTGGCTCGCCATTGCCTAATAGTATTGGCCAGGCTGCGAATTAACTCACCAGATGAGCGATAATCATTAATTTGACGGTTGGCCAAATTCATTTGGTCGATTTCTAGACGAGGCGGCTCAACATCAGGGTGAATATTTTGGAATATTTCAACTTCCTGCGGCTGGCGCTGTTGGATGATAGTTTTATACTGATCGCTCATAATAATTAACTAGTTATCAAATATGTTAAGCAAGATAAACGAGTCATTTCTATTTAGCAAGGCAAAACCTAGTCAGCTATCGACATTTTCAAAGAATTTGGTCATGATGCGCCCATGGAACAAACAGTAGAAAATATTTTAGCTTGGATTAGCGCTAACCCGCATTGGGCAGGTTTGGCGGTGTTTGCAATTGCCTTTTTAGAATCGCTGGCTATTGTTGGCTTGGCTGTTCCCGGCTGGCTTTTACTGGTGGGTGTTGGCTCTTTAATAGGTGCGGGGCATCTGAATTTTTGGTTGATTAGTTTAGCGAGTTTTAGTGGTGCAGTATTAGGTCAGCTCGTTTCTTATGGGGTTGGTTATTACTTTAATGACCGGATCCATCAATGGTCTTGGGTCAAAAATCATCAAAGTTTAATGGAGCGCGCGGAACTGTTTTTTAAAAAATATGGTTTTGCAGGAATATTAGTCGGTCAATTTATTGGACCCATTCGAGCCGTTATTTCTCTGGTTGCTGGTGTTCTTACCATGCCAATAAAAAAATTTGTAACAGCGGTAGTCTTAGCAACCATGATCTGGGCTCCAGTTTATTTGATGCCAGGCGTCTTAGTAGGGGCAGCGTTAACCTTCGAGCAAACGCAAATGTGGATTTTACTAGGCAGCATTGTATTAATGGGTGTTTCGTTATGGTTAATCAGTCGCTATGCATTTGATGTTTATAAAGCAAAAAAAGGGAATCAGGATTTAGCTCAACGCCGTCATTTAGTTTTTATTTTGATGATGACTATTTTATCAGCTACGTTAACATTTCTAATGGTTTCAGATTACGGTGCTTTGATGCTCGATTTAATGACCAAAACTTGGGATCTTGTTAGCTGATGATTAATGAAATCTTCGATAATTATTGGCAAGAATTTTTAGTTATAGCGACTGCTCATATACTAGCTGTTGCAAGCCCAGGTCCGGATTTTGCGATAGTCATGCGGCAGAGCTTAATCTTTGGCCGCAAGCCAGCGATAGTGACCAGCATTGGTATTGGTTTAGCTATATTTGTGCATGTTGCCATTGCGCTTATAGGCGTCGCTGCTTTAATTAAGAGCACGCCTTGGCTTTTCACTAGCATAAAAATAGCTGGCGCTATTTACTTAGGATATATCGGTATTCAAGCTATTGGGGCAAAAAAAACAGAACAAGCATCCGAGCAATTTAAATCGACCAATGACTTAATGCCGCTGGCAAAAGCGTTCCGTCAAGGTTTTTTTACAAATGTGTTAAACCCTAAAGCTACAGTATTTTTCTTTTCATTATTTACCAGCCTGATCAGCAGTGAGACACCATTAGCTATTCAAGGATTTTACGGTACTTGGATGGCGATTGTTACGGGCGCCTGGTTTGTCAGTTTGTCTTTTTTATTGAGCCAGCAGAAAGTCAGAGGGTTCTTTGGAAATTATGGTTACTGGATTGACCGTATCTTAGGAGTTTTCTTAATTGGTTTAGCCCTAATCTTACTATTTGCAAATCTCGATTGAGAAGTTGCAAACAGTAAGATTAGAATTGATACTAGATGACCGGCAAAGAAATAGTGACTTTCAAACCTTGCTGCAAACCAGAATCGGTAGCATTCTCAGCAGTAATGCTGCCGCCATTAGCCTCAACACCTCTTTTAGCAATCGCTAAACCTAGTCCAGCGCCACCGGATGTTCTCTCTCTTGCTTCGGTGGGGCGATAGAAAGGCTCGAATATCTTTTGGATATGCTCAGGATTAACCCCTGGACCCTGATCAATAATTTGTATATGAATCATTTGATCTACGCTGAATAGTTTTAAATCAACCGAAGTTTCTGGATCTGTATGGCGGATCGCGTTACGTAAAATATTTTCTACGGCACGGGCCACAAGTCCATAGTAACCAAAGAATTCGATATCTTTTTCTTGCACAAAACTCACGCTTTTATTGGCAGCTTTTGCTTCAAACTGAGCATCTTTGATTAAGACGGATATTAAATCGTTTAATAAGAAGCTGGATTTACCTTCATAGAAGTGTCCTCGCTCTAATGCTGCTACTTGCAACAGCTCACCGATCATATCGTCAAGTCGTTCTATTTCTAATTCAATTCTTGCTAGGTGTTTACGGTTATCTTCGTTGGCATTGTTAAAGGCTAAACTTGAGGCAATTTGCATTCGGGTAAGGGGCGAGCGAAGTTCATGCGATACATCACTTAGCAGACGTTTTTGCGAATGAATCATTTTATTAATTTTATCTGCCATTTGGTCGAAGTCTTCTGCCAAATCTATAAATTCATCGTGACGATTATTCATAAAATCTTTTGCACGTGCATCTAAATCACCGGCAGCAAAAGCTTGGGTTGCTTTTTGTAGTTGGTTTATCGGTCGAGTGAGATACCAAGCCAAACCAAAACATACTAAGCCACTAATGCCAAATGCCGCCAAAATGGTCCAAAAGGGAGTAGAGTGATAAACGTAAGAGATTAGCGTATAAAAGTGTTGGTTAGTATTTTTAGAGAGGTATAGCTGATAATGTTTACCGCGATTGAAAACAATTTCAGGCCCAAAATAGCCTGTAGTATTATCAATTACCGAGGCTAGTTGTTGATTGCGCTTGTTAAATGCGCGGAGTTTATAAATCGCTTCAGGGACATCACGTTCGAATAAGTCTTTACCAAACTGATCGAGAATGTAGGTATTGGCTAGAATATTTTCGATTTTTTTAGGCTGTAAAATTTTTAACTCTTGATACTTATCAATCAAGCGTTTTTGCTGAATTAAAATGGCGGTTTTTCGTAACTGAATCAACTCAGAGCGTTCTATTGGTAATAAACGGCTTTCTTGATCAGAAAGGCTATAAAGAAATATCGTAGTAAATAGTACGATTAGGGTTGCTAACCAAAACCATAGAAAAATTTTCCAAAATAAATTGGGTCTTACAAATTTACGAATCGAGTGAAACATACTGATAGCCAACTCCGCGAACCGTCTTTATACGATCATCGTCTTTTTCATTAGGGCCTAATTTTTTACGCAGGTTGCTAATATGCATATCAATACTACGATCATAGGGTTCTAACTTTCTACCTAAGCATTGTTCAGACAGTTGATCCCGATCAACAAGGTGACCAGCGTGTGACATCAATAAATAAAGAATGTCGAATTCAGTAGCGGTTAGCTTAACTGGGGAATCGTTTTGTAACACTTCTCGAGCTGAAGGGTTAATTTTCACATCTGAAAGCTGAATGGATTCTAACTTTTGATTTTTATTTTTATAAATGTTTTCGGTACGACGCAGTATTGAACGAATCCTTGCAGTCAGTTCTCTTGGATTACAGGGCTTGCCGATATAGTCATCAGCTCCAAGTTCTAAGCCAACAATGCGATCAATTTCATCACCGCGGGCTGTAAGCATCAAAATAGGTACCTGAGATTCTTTGCGGACTTCTTTTAAAACTTCGAAACCATTTAAATTAGGCAGCATAACGTCGAGTATCATTAAATCAAAATCTTGAGCTAAGATAGATTTTGCAGCGGTGCTACCATCATGCGCCAAACTAATATCAAAGCCTTCATTAGAAAGGTATTCGTTGAGTAATTGACAAAGCTCTATATCGTCATCAGCTAAAAGTAACCGAGTCATCTTAATTATTCTTAGTAATATGAGTATGTGAGAATAATATCACGATTCTACAAAGATTATGTAAAGTTTAGTCAGGATGCTTTACAGGACTTTTACTTAATCTTTACTGCTTGCAGATACATAAATTTTCGAATAAGCGTATATTAATTTCATAGCACAGCTAAATGAAATCCTAGTTTTATTTGGCAGAATTCATTAAGCCATTATCTTTGTAGATAATCATTTTGGAGATTAATATGAATAGTTTCAGCAAAACGACAGTCGCAGCTGCATTATTAGCCACTAGTGGCCTTCTCTCTTCGGTTGTAATCGCTGGCCCCGAGCATAAGCATGAAGGGAAGAATCACCAGCAGAAAATGCTATTTAAAAAACTTGAGCTGAGCGAAGAACAGCAAGCGCAAGTTAAAGCAGAGCGCGAACAAAAATTAGCACTTAAAAAGCAGAGCCAAGAAAAATTGCGCAACATTAAAAAAGAAGTTCGCGAATTAATGCAGGCGGAAGTGCTTGATAAAAGTCGCTTAGATACTTTGTTGCAGCAAGAAGCTTCTATTAAAGCCGAGCGTATGGCGCAGCAGCATGCATCATCGAAAAAATTTCAAGCAATGTTAACTGATGAACAAGCGGCGAGGCATGCAGTAATAAAAGAGCAGATGCAAGCTAAAAGACAGCTCATTAAAGAGCAACGTCAAGATAGAAGAGATGCAAGAAAAGCACGCAAAGAAGCTTTGCAAGAAAGGTTGCACAACCGGTCTGAATAACCGACCTGAATAAATCACTACCCCTAAAATTTCTCCTTAGAAATTATTGGCCACTTTTGTGGTCATTTTTTTGTTACCATAGCAGTAATATTTATCTATGAATTCATCATTTGCGGCAACTACTTGATCAACAATGGCTTATTCAAAGTCCTGAGCTTTTAAAGCTTGATTCAAAATTAAGTGCTCAATATATGTTAAACAAGGCACAGGCAAGTCAGGCGTTTGAGTTTAGACCAACGCATCGTCTTGGTGTCTACTTTGAGCAGCTTTGGCATCACCTTATTTCCAGTAATCATCAATTTCAATTGCTGCATAAAAACCGTCAAGTGATTATTGATAAGCATACTTATGGCGAATTTGACTCTATTATTTATGATGTTTTGGCGAAAGAAACCAACCATTGCGAGCTGACGGTTAAATTGTATTTAAAAGTTGGCAAAGGTGATGATTTAACTGATTGGGTTGGCCCTAATTTAAAAGATCGTTTTGATGTTAAGTTAAAACGGTTATTCAAACACCAATTACAACTCTCGGATAATCCGCGAATAAAAGATTGGCTACAGGATAATAAAATTGTTATCGATGCCAAGAAACTGCTGACTAAAGGCAGATTGTTTTATCCTTATCAAGATTACGTAGCGAATCAATTTAATTTCCCACATCAAGTTAACCCTGAACATGGCAAAGGTTTTTGGCTCACTTATTCTGAACTATCGGAAGTTTTATTTGAAACAGAATACCAATGGTATCAACTGCCACGTTTATATTGGTTATCGGAAATTGAGTCGCTAGACTCTGAGTTATTACCAATCGATAGCAATTATGAAAACTTTAATCTACAAAAAATTGTGGCGCTTCGAAAAGGTCGAGAAGTGATGCGTGGCTTTGTGGTAACCGATGAGTGGTTACACAAAGCCGAGCAAAGGATTTTAGATTAGTTTACAGCCGATTTTCGATTAAATCGTCTACGACTGATGGATCGGCTAGGGTTGACGTATCGCCTAAATTCTCAAGTTCATCCTCAGCAATCTTGCGCAAGATTCGGCGCATTATTTTACCTGAGCGTGTTTTAGGTAAGCCCGGAGCCCATTGAACTTTGTCCGGCTTGGCGATGGCTCCGATTTCTTTTGCCACATGCTGAATTAACTCTGCAATTAATGCATCGGACATTTGAGTACCGGTCATTGGCGTCACGTAAGCATAGATACCTTGCCCTTTGATATCATGCGGATAGCCAACCACCGCAGCTTCGGCAACAGCAGGATGTAATACTAAGGCACTTTCTATTTCAGCAGTGCCCAAGCGATGGCCAGATATATTCAATACATCATCCATCCGCCCCGTTATCCAGTAATAACCATCTTCATCTCGACGCGCGCCGTCGCCGGTAAAGTAGTAGCCGGGGAATTGTGAAAAATAGGTATCAAAGAAACGTTGCTGGTCTCCATAAACACCACGCATTTGTCCTGGCCAAGAGACTTTCATGGCCAAACTGCCGCTGGCTTCTCCTGCAACTTCTTGACCATCTTTATCTAGGATAACGGGCATTACCCCAAAAAAGGGTCGAGTAGCAGAGCCTGGCTTTAAGGGCGTTGCTGCCGGCAAGGGGGTAATTAAAATACCGCCAGTCTCTGTTTGCCACCAAGTATCCATTATAGGGCAGCGTTCATCGCCAACCACTTTGTCGTACCATTCCCAGGCTTCTGGATTAATAGGTTCACCAACGGTTCCTAAAATTCGTAAGGATTGGCGCGAGCTGGATTTCACCGGCTCATCGCCCAATGCCATTAAAGCGCGAATTGCAGTCGGCGCGGTATAAAAAATATTAACTTTATGTTTATCAACCACATCCCAGAATCTAGAAGCGGTAGGATAATTAGGCACACCTTCAAAAACTAACGTTGTAGCACCATTAGCTAAAGGCCCATAAAAAATATAGGAATGGCCGGTGATCCAGCCAGCATCGGCGGTGCACCAATAGGTCTCACCTTCTTGATAATCAAACACATATTTATGGGTCATGGCGGCATAAAGAATATAACCACCTGAAGTGTGTAAAACCCCTTTGGGTTTACCGGTAGAGCCGGAAGTATACAGAATAAATAATGGGTCTTCGGCATCCATGATTTCTGGAGTGCATTCTGGCTGCATATCCAATTTTATTTGGTTGTAATCAATGTCTAGCTCTGGGTTCCAGCGAATATCTGCATTGCGATGCTTGATGACAAATACTGAGTGCACATTAGGGCAGCCTTCAAGTGCGGTATCGGTATTCGCTTTTAGCGGAATTCCTTTGCCACCACGAACGCCTTCATCGGCGGTAATAACTACCTGACAATCGCTGTCTAAAATTCGTGTTTTGAGTGCTTCAGGCGAGAAGCCACCAAAGACCACTGAGTGCACAGCGCCTATTCGAGCACAAGCTAGCATGGCATAACCAACCTCAGGGATCATGGGCATATAGATACATACCCGATCGCCTTTTTTAACCCCGCGCTCTTTTAAAGCATTGGCAAAACGGCAGACTTCATCATGCAGCTCTTGATAAGAAATGTGTTTCTGTTGATCAGGCTCATCACCTTCCCAAATAATTGCGGTTTGCTCAGCTTTATCCGCTAAATGACGGTCAATACAATTATAGCTCACATTAACTTTGGCGCCCTCGAACCATTTTATCGAAGCTTGCTTATAGTCAATATCACTTAAGGTTTGCCATGGTTCAAACCAGTCCACAAACTCATTCGCCATTCGGGTCCAGAAGCGCTCAGGATTTTCAATAGACTGTTGATACATGCGCTGGTATGTTTCTTCATCAATATGCGGCGTATGCGCCGGGATAGAGCGAATAGGGTAGGTTTTCACTTCAGACATGGTTAACTCCATACTTTATATTTATAGAGTTAGAATATAGTAAAACTAAAACCAGATAAAGAGGCTCAAGTCTGACTCACGAGCGTTGTTTTTAGAAGGAACCGCCTGTGGAGAATAGGTCTTCTAGTAAGCCAGATTGGTAAGAATAAATAAAGGTTGCTAGCCAGCCAAACGCTAATACTCTTGATAATACGGTATGCCCTTTACGTAGGGTTAACCAAGAGAACAAGATTGGTAAGATAAAAATGGCGATAGCAACTGGCGCAGAAACTTTTCTCATAAATTTATTTGAATATTATCAATCAATCTTACTTTACCCATATAACAACCGAGCAAAATAACTAACTTCTTATCATCGGCCTGCGCTAATTCTAAAGTGTCTTGGTTGGTGATATTAAAGTAATCAGGAGTAAATTCTAAGTCAGCTAGTTTTTGGTTGGCTTCTTTTTCAAGCTGACGAAAATCTTGGCGACCCTGTTCTATTTCAGATTTTGCCCATAGCAAAGTTTGATATAAGTTACTGGCATGATCTTTTTCTTGTTGCGACAAATAACCATTGCGCGAGCTCATGGCTAATCCATTGGCTTCACGCACTATGGGCGCGCCGATAATATCAATACCAAAGTTTAAGTCTGTGACCATGCGGCGGATGATAGTTATTTGCTGGAAATCTTTTTCCCCAAATATTGCACAATCAGGACGAACCATATTGAATAATTTAGTCACTACCGTAGTGATACCGCCAAAGAAAACTGGCCTCGAAGCCCCACAGTGATTTTTATCCAGTTCCGCAACCGTAACCGAAGTGATATTTGGCCACTTGGGATAGACTTCTTCTGTAGCTGGCGCAAACACAATGTCGGTACCTTGGCCTTCTAGCTTTTCACAGTCTTCATCCAAAGTTCTTGGATAAGAGTCGAAGTCTTCGTTAGGGCCAAACTGAGTAGGGTTTACAAACAAGCTAACCACTACAATATCAGCGTGTTTTTTTGCCACATCGACTAGACTTAAGTGGCCTTGATGTAGGTTGCCCATAGTTGGCACAAAACCAATACGCTTGCCATCATGACGATGTGCATTTAATTCGATTTGTAATTCTTCAATGGTGTTTATAACGATCATGGAGCTTCTCAAAAATGATTAAAGATGAAGTGTTACTCAAACCCATGCTCATCAGCAGGGAAATTTTGTTCTTTAACTTCATTATGATAAAGCGCAATGGCATCTTGAATAGAGCCTTTGGCATCAGCCATAAAGTTACGGGTAAACTTTGCTTGGAATGGGGAAATTCCTAGCATATCGTGCAGCACTAAAACCTGCCCATCCACATCAACCCCAGCACCAATCCCCATAACTGGAATTTGTAAGGATTCAGTCACTAATTTTGCTAAATCACTTGGAACGCATTCAAGTACTAACATGCGTGCGCCGGCTTTTTCCAAAGCCTTGGCATCGGTTAAGATTTTAGATGCTGTTTTATCATCGCGCCCTTGAACTTTAAAACCGCCAAGTGCGTCCACAGACTGTGGCGTTAAGCCCAAGTGAGCGCAAACAGGAATGCCGCGCTCCGTTAAGCCTGTGATGGTGTCGTATAACCATTGACCACCTTCAAATTTAACCATATTGGCGCCAGCTTGCATGATCGCTGCCGCAGTCTCATAGGCTTGCTCTGGCGTTGAATAAGACATATAGGGTAGATCGCCAAGTATTAGGCAATTTGGACTAGCATTAGCAACACAAGCGATATGGTACTCCATATCTTCTAGAGTCACGGGCACCGTCGTTTCTTGGCCTTGGATAACATTGCCTAAGGAATCGCCCACCAGGATCATTTCTACACCCGCATCAGATATCACTTCAGTAAAAGTGGCGTCGTAAGCAGTAAGGCATGAGAACTTTTCGCCTTGAGCTTTGAGTTTTTCAATATGGCTAATGGTAATTTTTTTCATGGTGCTTTTCTCGGACTCTGTTTTGCTACTAGTTCGCTAAAACTTAAATTGCGCTACGCAGGATGCGGATTAAAATAGTTCTTGCCGCGGGTGGTACGCGAGATTTGTTCCAGCAGCATATTAAAATCAGCTTCATTCTCGACTAAATCTAATCCAGAAGCGTTAACGATTAGTAATGGGGCTTCATCATAATAGTAGAAAAAATCTGTGTAGGAATCACAAATTTTTTGTAGATATTCCTTTGTAATCGGTGATTCAATATTACGCCCACGTTTACGGATGCGGCTTAATAAAACATCCACTGGCGCTTGTAAATAAATAGTTAAATCAGGCTTTGGCGAATCGATGGTTAAATTATCATAGACTTGCTCATACAAACGCAGCTCGTCTGAATCTAAAGTTGAGCGGGCAAATAACCTATCTTTTTCAATTAAATAGTCGGCTACTCGAACGGGTGCGAACATATCCGATTGGCGAACTTCTTGCAATTGGCGAACGCGTTGAAATAAAAAATATAATTGAGTCGGCAGTGCGCCAGTTTTAGGGTCCTGATAAAAGCGTTCCAAAAAAGGATTATCTTCGGCTTGCTCTAAAATAAGCTCTGAACCTAAAACTTCAGAAATTTTTCGTGCCAAAGTGGTTTTACCAACGCCAATGGGGCCTTCAACCGCTATGAAATTATGGTTAATATTATGATTATTTTGATGATCACTCACCAAGGCTTCTCCATTCGAGTTTTTTTAAGTTGTATTGTCCAGAGCCTTCTAATAGCGAGGCAATCGGACTGCCGTCTGGCATCCTAAGATTTTGCTTCAACTCTAAAAGTGGTTTAAGCACAAAATCACGTTGCCCGATACCATAATGTGGAATCGTTAGCCGCTCTGTTTCCATGATTGTATGATCGTAGAGCAAGATATCCAAATCTAAAGTGCGCGCTCCCCAACGTTTTTCACGAACTCTTTCATGAGAATTTTCAATAGCTTGCAGTTTATCCAGTAATTGCAAGGGTTCTAGGCGAGTGGCTATTTTAGCAACAGCGTTAATATAATCCTCTTGCGGCTCGGAATTATCATCTAAGGTCATTGCTGAAGATTGATATAAGCTCGAATAGGCTAACAAATAGGAATTATCCATTTGGTCAAGCTCGAGTAATGCCTGAGTGATCTGCTGGATAGGGTTTTGTAGATTGGAGCCTAAACCGATATAAGCGATATGCATAGAAGCCATGGTCAGTTGTCTTAGTTAATAGTTAACTGTTGCTGGTACGGCTTTTTCGTTTTCTTGGATTGCGCTTTTGACCAAGAGACTTACCTTTGGCAATCATCTTTATCCGTTGTTCACGGCCAGCCTCTTGGAATTCGGTCCACCAATCAGCTAGCGGTTTTAAACTTGGGTCGATTTCTGAGCGTAAGACTAAGAAATCATAGCCAGCTCTAAATCTTGGATGATCTAAAACGCTCCAAACGCGCTTACCGTAATTAAACTTCAGACGAATTTGCAGAGCCCAAATATCTTGCATCACGGCGCCATGGCGTTTCATAATGGAAACGGTTTGGCTTTGCTGGTTAATCGTAGGATTAAAGTTTTTATAAAAAGCATCATTGGAATGCATGCCTTTACTGACCAGGCGTTCAGTACGATCCATTAATGGCTTCCATAACATAACCGCTAATAAAAACGCAGGGTTAATGGACTTATCTTCACCAATACGACGATCGGTATTTTCTAACGCTAGCGTGACAAACTCTGCAAAGTCATCATCTTCAGCTATGCCTTTACTGGTTTGCGGGAATAAATATTGCAATAAACCGAATGACTTTAATTGGTTAAAGGTTCGCTGCCCACGCCCTGATAAGAACATCTTTTTATATTCTTCCCATAGCCGTGCTGCTGGGATCCCTTCAAGTAAATGCGCCATCTCATTAATAGGCTTGGCAGTATTGTCTTCGATGGTTAAACCCAGTTTACAACCTAGTCTAACTGCACGCAGCATTCGCACCGGATCTTCTTTATAGCGCTCTATGGGATCGCCAATCATTTTCAATTGGCGTTTTTCTAAATCTTTAAGGCCACCGCAATAGTCATGAATACTAAAGTCAGCAATATTGTAATAGAGTGCATTGACCGTAAAATCACGACGAATGGCATCTTCTTCGACCGTGCCATAAACGTTATCACGTACTATCATGCCATCATTGCGCTGTTCAATATTGTCGTCGCAATGAGCGCGAAAAGTCGCTACTTCGATAATATCGCGACCATAAAGAATATGCGCTAAACGAAAACGACGACCAATAATACGGCAGTTACGGAATAGCTTTTTAATTTCTTCTGGCGTTGCATCAGTGGCAATATCGAAATCTTTGGGTCGTAACCCTAACAAAATATCACGCACGCCACCGCCCACTAAAAAGGCTTGGTAACCACTTTTGTGCAGACGATACAAAACCTTAAGCGCATTCTCGCTTATAAATTCACGAGAGACGCTATGCTGATCGCGTGGGATAATGTGTTGGTTAGGGTTGGTCATAAACGTCATTTATATTAAGGCAAAGCAATCATATCATATTGTTATTCAATAGTTTCAGGTTCGGCGTGTAGGAAGAGGATATCTAAGGCTTACATTTCTTGGCTCAACTTCGCGTGGTCCAAGGCTTCGATCATAGAAATACCATATATTAAATTTTCTTGCAGATGGATAGGTATCAAAGTTTAGATGAGGCCAACCTATATAATTACTAATTAATCGTTGAATTTTCATCTTTTGTGGACTAGAAGCTTTACCTTGCCATGCAGAAAGAACTGCTCCTAAAAAGAAGTCTGATATTTGAATTTGTTCTGAATTCTTAGAATCTTTTGTTATAACTGTGCCTATAGCTTTATCTATACCATACGATTTTTTAAGCTTATGATTTGCTATTATATGAAACTCTTCATCGGCTTTTTTATATCTAGAGGCGATGGGGTCTACATCAACTCTAAATTCACATTCTCGGTTTCTATGTGCTTTTAGGACATTGCCAATTTTATTAGTAATTAATTCATTAAAGTGCTTTCTTCTAGCAAGATCATAATCACCCTCGTGAAAATCTTTGTTCACAATGGACTTTCTTATCAAAATGCAGTGGAAAGCTAACCAATTCTTTTTGAAAAAATAATCAATAAGATCTTCATAGAAATTAAAATACTTTCTATCATGTGATTTTTTCCACTTAATTTCTCTGTCAAAGTTATGGAATTTACGGAGTTGGTTTATCTCTCTTGTGAAATCACCTCTTCGCTGCCACTTCATCCATAATGAACCGAACCCATAGTATTTGGCTCCATCTGTACCTGATTCGTCACATGCTATATGCCATTTTAATTTCCCGCTATCCATAATCACATCCGTTGAAATTTAAATAGATTTTATAAGTATTTCATGTGGAGACATACTAGAGGATACATTTTCTTTTTTTAACTTAAGAAATTCCAATGCCTTAACCAGCAACGCACTAGCATTTTCGGGCTCAATGGCTTTAGCACCATGCTGTTTGCAAAGCTTGTCGCCGTTTTTATCCAGCGCTAATGGCAAATGGTAGTATTCAGGTGGTGTAGCGGCTAAAGCTTCGTACAGCCTTAATTGGCGTGGTGTAGAATCAAGAATATCTAAACCGCGAACCACTTGATTAACCCCTTGGTCGATATCATCAACCACCACGGCTAATTGATAAGCTATCAGTCCGTCTTTGCGCTTAATAATAAAGTCTTCGTCGTAAATCGATTGGTCAAACTGACAATGACCTTGAATATGATCGTTAAAAGAATAGTTGCCCTTATCTTGTGGAGCAGTCCCATGGCGCATACGCCAAGCAACATCTTTAGTGTCTGTAAGATTCTTATCTGCACATACGTTGGTATAGACTCGATCTTCTCGTTGGGCAAAAATTTGCTTACGAGTGCAATCGCAAGCGTAGACTAGATCTTGTTGTTTAAGGTCATTAAGAACTTCTTCATAACGTTCTAATCGAGTGCTTTGATACAGCACTTCGCCATCCCATTCAAAGCCAAAGGCTTCGAGTTGGCGTAAAATCACATCGGCAGCGCCAGCAACTTCTCGCGGCGGATCGATATCTTCTATTCGAACTAACCATTTCCCACCCGTTGATTTTGCAATTAGGTAGGAGCCAACAGCGGCAACTAAGGAGCCGAAATGTAGAGGGCCGGAAGGAGAGGGTGCGAAGCGACCAATAACTTGTTTAGTTTGAGTCATTGGTCACTCGTAGCTTTACTTGTGTCTTTAAAGAGTAAAACGCTTTGAAGTTAACCGTATTGACGTTCTTTGATCTCGTCAAGGGTTTTACAATCGATACACATTTCTGCGGTTGGGCGAGCTTCAAGACGGCGGATACCAATCTCAATACTGCAGGATTCACAGAAACCGTATTCTTCTTCATCAATCTTGACGATTGATTGAGAAATTTTCTTCAAAAGTTTGCGCTCACGATCTCGTGTGCGAAGTTCTAAAGAAAACTCTTCTTCTTGAGAAGCGCGATCCACTGGATCAGGGAAGTTTGCTGCTTCGTCCTGCATATGATGCACGGTACGATCAACTTCTTCCATTAATTGCTTCTTCCAGGTGTCTAAGATATTACGGAAATGCTCGTATTGAGCATCATTCATGTAGTCTTCGCCTTTTTTCTCAGCGTAAGGCTTAATTCCTAGTTTTTCTAGGGTTGCGTTAGTCGCAGCTTTTTTTCTTGGCATTTAAATAATGCTCCATAAAAATGGTCAAACAATCACTCTAAACTGCTGAAAAAATAACCAATTATTTTGATAAGTCTTAAATCAGCAATCAGGGATAGTATCCCTATGAATGACAATTGAAAAGTGCTAATTGACAAAATTTGCATAAATAATGCACTTTTCTTCCTAACTCATTGTTTTATTTGTAAATAAATGGCAATGAATCTTGCAGTATAATTTCTGCGGGGCTGATATGGGTGCGGTAGGAAAGGATTTCAACCCCTGCATCAACTGCTTCGGTTAATAACTGAGCATATTTAGGATCAATATGCGCTGCGGTGCTGACGGATTGGATGCCAGAGTGCTGAATCAGGAAAAATAATACTGCTCGAGCACCTGAATTGGCGATGGTCATTAATTCTCGTAAATGTTTTTGCCCTCGGGTACTGACGGCATCGGGGAAAAAACCACGACCGGTTTCAAGTGTTTTGTCATTAATTTGCTCTTCGAGCAAAGTAACGGTTTTGATTTCTACATAACAGTCGGCTTTATTCTCGGCGCTTAACAGCAAATCAATGCGGCTATTTTCTTCGCCATACTTAACTTCCGGTTTAATGGTAGAGTAACCTTGCAGCTCTGAGACAATTTGCTTCTCGATGCCTTCAGTAACAAGTTGGTTCGCAAGGTGAGTATTTAAACAAAGCCAATGCTCATTGCGGGTTCGGCTTGAGATCCAAGTATATTGATATTTACGTTTGGGGTTTTGCGAATCAAGCAAATAAACCGTATCGCCTTCAGCCCAACAATTTTTCATCGACCCAGTATTCGGGCAATGAACCGTAAATTTTCCAAGTTCGTCATGCACAACGTCTGCCAAGAAACGCTTATAGCGTTTGATTAAAGTGGCTTGTAATAAAGGTGGCGAGAATTTCAAAAGGAACTTATTCGGCTACAAACACTTTGCCATTTTCGACTTCCAGTGCTACCTCAGATAGTTTTGCACCGGCACAGGGGCCAGCGACACAAGCGCCTGTTTCCGGCTCGAATAAAGCACCATGAGTAAAACACATTAAGTAGGCCTGATCGTCGGTCATAAATTGATCTTCTTGCCAATTAAGATCGGTACCCGCATGAGGACAGCGATTGATGTAGCCGTAAACGTTTAAACCACGGCGGACCACAATTACAGTGCGGTCTTGATGAGGATTAGGATGCGTATAAGCTTTGGCGTGTCCATCTTCGATATCAGTGACCAGGCAAATGTGTGTCATAAGATTCCCCATTTTGTTTTTGCTAACCTTTTAATTTATCAATTAAATGTGCGATAGTCGTAGCAATGTTAAATATCTGCACAAATTCTACCAATAAACCTATAGGACGCAACCGCCAAAGATGAAGTCTTTACTGTTAATTATGGCGATTCTGGTACTCGGTTATCTAGTCTATAGCAGCGCCTTTTATTTATTACAGCGGCAAATATTGTTTCCGCTCGAACGATTGCCAGCGCCAAATGCTGATTTGATCCATAGTGCCGATGGTGAAATAGTTCGCTTGCCATTCTCGCAAGGTGAGTTTGAGATTGCCTATTTACCCAGTTTAAAAGCCTCAGACAAAGCTGCGCCGGTAATTATGTTGGCCCATGGTAATGGCAATATTATGGACTCCTGGGCGCCCAGTATGGATGTGATGCGCAATAAAGGCTTCGCGGTGGTACTGGTGGAGTATCCGGGCTATGGCCGATCGCAAGGACAGCCTTCCTATCAATCCATCAAAGAAACCATGGCAATCGCTTATGATTGGACTCGCAATAACGCTGAGTTGGATGCATCCAAGATTAGCTTGATAGGGCGCTCCATGGGCGGTGGTGCTGTTCTTTCTCTATTTGATGGTGCTATCAATCAAGATAATGAGCCCTATAGACTGGTGTTAATGTCGACTTATTCGAGCATTGCTGATGTTGCGGCCAAGAAGTGGTTGCCGAGCACTTTTGTTAAAGATCCTTTTGATAATGTTACTCAACTTGCAAAATACTCTGGCAAAAGCTATTTGATCCATGGAGACCAAGATAAGGTGGTGCCATTTGATTCGTTGCAGAAGCTATTAGCAGTAGCAAAAGATGCTCGACATAAAGTTTATTCTGGCGGGCATGACGATATACCGGATAATTGGCTGGAGTTTTGGCAAGATGTGGCTGAATTTATCGAGTAGAATTTTCTATGATAAATCAATTGATTAAGCTGATAGTTGCCCCCACCTAGTGTAAAATGACTTCATTAAAAGTAAGAGTTTTTGATTGAATATTGCAATGACTGATAACAGCCGTTTACAAGCAAAGCTTCCTACTCCGTACGGAGACTTTACTATTCATGCCTTAGATTTGGGTGATGGTAAAGAGCATGTGGCACTGACTTTAGGTCAGTGGCAAGAGCAAGACGCAGTATTGGCGCGGATACATTCGGAGTGTTTAACCGGCGATGCGCTATTTAGTTTGCGTTGTGATTGTGGATTCCAACTAAATGCGGCATTGCAGAAAATTGCTGAAGCTGGCTCTGGGGTTTTACTGTATTTACGCCAAGAAGGTCGTGGCATAGGCTTAACCAATAAAATTCGAGCTTATTCTTTGCAAGATCAAGGAATGGATACGGTTGAAGCGAATGAGCATTTGGGCTTTGGCGCAGATGAGCGAGATTTCAAAGTGGCTGCTAAGGCGTTAGATCAATTAGCCATCGAAAAAATTCGCTTGATGACCAATAACCCAAGAAAGGTCAGTTCAATGCGCGAAGCTGGGATCGATGTTACTGAACGTGTAGCGCTACAATTTGGCGAGAATCCGCACAATGAATCTTACTTATCCACCAAGCAATCTAAACTTGGGCATTTATTTAACAAGTAATTGTTTTTATAAAACAATCTTTAAACTCAAAATTTAATGGGACTAGCAATGAGCTTACAAGTTTTTTTATCGGAGCAAGAAGCACAAAATGTTTGGCAAGGTAACTTAATTAGTTATGCCGATAACTCTGCAACCATTCATAGCCTTGAACCTGAAGCAGTACAAACTGCAGCGCGTAAATTAATGAGTAATGGTATTTCAGACTTTGTTTTGGTGAATGACTGGGGCTTAGAAAATCAATGGGCTTTTTTCCAGGGCGCTTATGATCCAAAAGTGGATGTACAGATTGAATATGCAGAACTGAGTGACGAGGAGTCTAAAGAACTTGATGCTCGAATTCAGGTTAGTCGCTGGATCCGCTCCATGGTTAACGAAACTCCAGAAGTGCAGGCGCCAATGGTTTTAGCGCAAGAAGCTGCGGATTTTGTACAAAGTTTATCACCTGAGCAAGTGACTTATGAAATCATTGCCGGAGAAGATCTTGAAAAAGCAGGCTATGTTGGCACATGGGAAGTTGGTCGTGGTAGTGAACGTCCACCTGCATTATTGAAACTGAACTTTAATCCTACGAATGAGGAAAACCCTACTCCAGCAGCGGCCTTAGTCGGCAAAGGCATTACCTTTGATAGCGGCGGCTACAGCATTAAACCAAGCGCTGGCATGATGCATATGAAGTGTGACATGGGCGGTGCGGCGACCGTCACTGGTGCTTTGGCTTTGGCTATTTTGCGCGGTTTAGATAAGCCGGTGAATTTATATTTGTGTTGTTCAGAAAATTTGATCAGCGGTCATGCTTATAAGCTAGGCGATATTATCACTTACCCGAATGGCGTCACTGTTGAAATTCAAAATACTGATGCCGAAGGTCGCTTGGTCCTAGCTGATGGTTTATTGCTAGCTTCTGAATCTGGCGCTCCAGTAATTATTGACGCTGCAACCTTAACTGGCGCTGCAGTGGTAGCTTTGGGTGAAGATTATAATGCGGTCTTTTCATTGGATGATGACGCTCGTGATGCTTATCTCAAGGCAGCTAAAAGCGAAAATGAACGCCACTGGCCATTACCACTTGAACCATTCCATGCTAATAAATGTTCCTCAAACTTTGCCGATACAGCCAACAGCCGTCCTGTAAAAGGTGGAGGGCCAGGTGGCGCCTCAAACGCCGCAGGTTTCCTATCCCGCTTTGTCGGCGAAGATGGTAAAGGTTGGGTGCATATAGACTTGGCGGCTGCTTATCACGATAACGCAACCAGTAAATGGTCAGCTGGCGGCACCGGGATCGGGTTTAGAAGTATCGCTAACTATTTAGTAAAATAATGTGGTCTTTTGAAAGTCATCAGTTGTATTATCGGCCACTAGAAACGAATGATATAGAGCTTTATACGAGCTTGTATACAGACTCAAAAACTATGAAGGATATTGGTGAGCCTTTATCGTATGCTGGTGCAGAGTCTGCATTTGAAAAACAGTTATCAAGAAATAATTCTTATGATTATTTACTGTCAATACGATTAAAAAAAAACAATGAAAAGGTTGGGTTAGTTGGAGTTAGCTTGCTAGATAAGGATGAGTGTAAAGTTAATTTAGGGATAATGGTCCTCAAAAAATTTCATCGAAAGGGTTATCCACTAGAAGCGCTAACTGCGTTAATAGATAATCATAGAGAGCAACTCCCTCAAACTATTTTTTCTACAGAAATAATGGAGCGTAACTTTCCAGCAAAAAGACTTATGACTAAGCTTGGTTTTAGACAAACAGAACAAACGGAAGATAAGTGCTTTTGGGAGTTAAGGTAAATGGAAAATAAAGTGTCAGGCTCTCTAGTCTGCGTTGGTCTAGGGATTACCTTGGGGGCTCATATTACCCCGGCAGCCATGAACCAAATTGTAGAGGCAGATATTGTTTTTGTAGCGGCATCTAACGGTATAGTAGAAAAGTGGGTGGAGTCACTTAATGCAAACTGCGTCAGCTTGCAAAAATATTACTCTGAAACTAAACCGAGAAAAATCACCTACCTTGAAATGCAGAATGTGCTTCTCGAAAATGTCCGTAATGGGAAAAGGGTATGCGGGGCTTTTTACGGCCATCCCTGTGTTTTTGCTCAGGCACCGCGCAAAGCAGTCCAGCAAGCCAAAAAAGAAGGGTTTGAGGCTTATATAGAGCCAGGAATTTCTGCGGAAGCATGTTTATATGCAGACTTGGCAATTGATCCTGGTCAAAAGGGGCTCGTTCAATATGAAACTAGCCAATTCATGGGTTATAAAAGAAATCTAGATACCGCAGCGTACTTGATACTTTGGCAAATAGGACTTGCGGGAGATATAGCTTCTAACTCATTTAATACGGATACTAGAAAGCTCCAAATGCTAGTTGATAAGTTATTCCGGAGCTATCCTTTAGATCACGAAGTTATTATATACGAAGCAAGAGTATTGCCCACAGATAGAGTAAGGGTTGATAGGGTTAGGTTATCTAAGCTACCAAATGCGGAGTTAAGTATGATATCCACTTTAGTAGTTCCGCCAGCGACAAGATTAATTGACATTACAGATAAACCAATGTCAAATAGATTGAACAAAGAATAAATCAATACAGGGGTATAGTATGAATCATATAATTAATTTTTTATCAGAATATGGGGAGAAGGGAGCATTAGTTTCTGAAGCCCAGACTCAAAATTTATTGGAAAAGCATGGATTGACAACAGCAGAAGCTAGCACAGTTTTATCTGGGAAATCTGATGAATTAGCAAAATTACTTGACATAAAAGGTAACATTTACGCTATTTTAGTTCCTGCTGAAGATGATGATGATAGCGAAGAAGCTGAAGAGTCTGAGAGTATCGCTGCTTAGCCAAGTGGTTAAAAAACTTAAAGCTTTTAAATTTTATTCCCCATATTGGATTTCAATATGGGGTTTTTGCATTTGTATAGCTTTAACCCCTTATAAATTGCTTTCAAGTGAAGCCGCTGATTATGATGCGAATATAACTGAACTTCTTACCAATGCGGATAAGTATAAAAGTAGCGATGTTGAAAAATATTTGCAGCTTCTTGAACAGGTAAAACAATCAAAGCAAGAATTAAACAAAAAGCAGCAAGAGCTTCTTAAGTATTTAGAGAGCTACAAGAGTGCTTATGATGGTAAGTTTGAAGATGCCATTCTTGGATATCAAGAAATATTAGCTGACTCAAATGATGAAGAAATTAAGTTTAGAGCCAAGATTTCTCTTGTTAATATCTACGGTATTGTTCGCAACTACTCGGAAGGTTTCAGTTATTTACAATCGTTAATCCAAGACATCCCAAATATTAAAAATCATGAATACCGACAGCAAGGTTTGATAATTGCAGCTTTTAACTATAATTCATTTCAAAAATACGACAAAGGTTTAGAGTATTCAGACAAGTTATTGAGTGAGCAGTTAACGGAGAGAAATAGTTGCTTTGCCAAACAGTTAAAGGCTGAGGCCAGTTATCACTTAAATACATTAGAAGTAGACTTGAAATTCTTGGATAGTGCAGCGCTACATTGTGAAAGAATAAATGAGATGATTGCTGCTTCTCTAATTCATGTCTTAAAAGCTCGTTACTTTTTGAACAATAATGAGCCTGAAAAGGCCGCCAATTACTTGTTGAAACATCATAGCTTGGTAAAAAGTTCTGAATATCCGTCAATCCTTGGGCAATATTATATAGTTTTTGCTAAAGCAAAATTAGCATTACTTGAAATAGATGAAGCAGAGTTTTATGCCAATAAGGTTCTAGAAATAGTTGATAGAGAAGAGTATGTAAAATCAAAAGTTGTGGCTTACTCTTTGCTTCATGAAATTGCTAAGGAGAAAGGTGATTTTAAGTTAGCATTAGAACATTATGAGCGTTACTCTCAAGCAGACAAGGCGCAGATTAATGAGGTTCTTGCGCAACAGTTGGCTTATAATATTGTCGAGCATCAAACCGAAGAAAAAATTCAAGAAATAAAATTACTTAACAAACAAAATGAAGTTTTAAAATTAGAGCAAGATTTATCCAAAGAAGAGGCTTCTAACAATCGTTTAATGGTTATTCTGCTAATCTTCATTTTGACGTCATTGGCTTTTTGGACTTATCGTGTAAAGCGCAATCAAATTAAATTAAAGCGCCAATCGGAGACTGATTTATTAACAGGCGTTAGTTCGAGGCAGCATTTTTATTTCATGTGCCGTAAGACCCTTGAGCATGCTAAGAAAACCAATCAAGAAGTCACCTTTGTGTTATTTGATATGGATGGCTTTAAATCGGTTAACGATAATTATGGGCACTTAGTTGGCGACTGGGTTTTAAAGAAAGCAGTAAGCGTTTGTATCCCATGCTGGCGAAAAAATGATATTGCTGGTCGTTTAGGTGGTGAGGAGTTTGCCTTAATGCTACCTACCTGCAATATGGAAAGAGCACAAGAAATTGCCGAGCAATGTCGTAAAGCCATAGAAGCAGTTGATACTTCTGATTCAGGCCATAAATTTCCTTTATCTGCTAGTTTTGGTATTACCACCACTAGATTCTCAGGATACGAGTTTAGCAAAGTTATTGGCGATGCCGATAAAACCATGTATCAAGCAAAAGCAGCTGGTAAGAATCAAGTATGCTGTGTCGAGATTTCAGACAACTAAACAATTGCCATAATTCATCATTATATTCCTATTTTTTAAGATAGGGATTTTGTTATCATGAGTTAACTCTATAGCAATATCGTTAGTTATATGCCAAAAGCAAAGAAACCTTCAAAAGCCACTAAAACTAAGTGGCAACGTCTTAAAAAGTTTTTTTTAAGGATTTCCTTATTGGGCTTTACCTTTTTGTTTGTACTGGTCATCTATTCAGATGCGCAAATTAAAAAACAATTTGAAGGGAAGAAGTGGCAATTGCCGGCAAGAGTTTATGGGCAGCCGTTAATTTTAGCTGAAGGAAAATCGTTGACACCTGAGCGATTAAAGCAAGAGCTACAATTATTGGGTTATCGTAAAACCGTCAAAGCAGTTAGGGCCGGTGATTATGAGAACTACGGTGATTATTTTTATATCTATGCGCGTGATTTTAAATTCTGGGATGAGCATGCTCCGGCACGCGAAATTGCTTTTAACCTAGGGAATAGTAAAGTAGAAGACTTAAAAGATCATGTAAATGGTGAGCCGTTGCAATATGCGCGCTTAGACCCTTTGTTGATTGGACAGATTTATCCCAATCATCAAGAAGATAGATTGCTAGTAAAGCTTGATGAGATTCCTGACTCGTTAAAGCAAGCTTTGATAGTCACAGAGGATCAAGGTTTTTATGGTCACTATGGAATTTCTTTAAAAGGCATAGCCAGAGCTATTTGGTATAACATCAATAATGATGGTCGCTCTCATGGCGGTAGCACTATTACTCAACAATTGGTTAAAAATTATTTTTTAACACGAGAAAGAAGTTTATGGCGGAAATTTAGAGAAGCCATCATGGCAATGATTCTAGAAGTTCGTTATGAAAAAGATGAAATTCTACAGGCCTATTTTAATGAAGTCTTTTTTGGCCAAGATAAAAATAGAGCTATCCATGGAGTAGGCTTAGCCAGCCAATACTATTTTGATAAACCTATCGATAAATTAACCGTCGCCCAATCGGCTTTATTAGTAGCAGTTCTGAAAGGCCCATCAAGTTTCGATCCCTATCGTAATCCAAAAAATGCCTTAAAAAGACGCAACCTAGTTTTGAAATTGATGCACAACAAGGGAGTGCTAACCGAAGCTGAGTACAGTGAACAGTTGCAAACCAGTTTAGCAATCGTTAAAAAGCCTCAGCTAAACTTATCAAAAGTTCCAGCATTTATGGATCTGGTCAAACGAGAATTAAAACAGGGTTATTCTGATGAGGAGTTAAACTCAGAAGGTTTAAGGATCTTCACAACTTTAGATCCGGTCACTCAGCGTTATTTAGAAACGCGTTTAAGTAAAGCGATGCAAGATGTTGAAAGCATTCGTGGGATTGAAGAAGGCACCTTACAATCAGCCGTCATTATTACAGAAGCAACTTCTGGCAAAATTGTTGCATTTGTAGGTGACAGAAAAGAAGGCTATTCGGGCTTTAATCGAGCCTTAGATGCCAAAAGACAAATTGGTTCAGTTATAAAGCCTTTTGTGGTGGCTGCGGCATTAGCTGAAAGTGACGCTACTCAGCTGAATCAAATGATTTTAGACAATAAAATTAGCTTACCGCAACGAGATGGCACTAATTGGGAACCGCAAAACTATGATGAAAAATTCCATGGTAATGTGACTTTGTTTGAAGCGCTGAGCAAATCATATAACATCCCGATGATTAAGTTGACTCAGCAAGTGGGTGTGGCTGATGTTGCAGATTATATAGAGTCGCTAGGAGTTGAAAAAGTTAGAGCTTTGGATGCACTACCTTTAGGGGTGCTGGAATTATCGCCATTAGAGTTAACTAGCTTATATCAAGTTTTAGCTAGCGGTGGCCTGCAAATTAAACCGTCAGCAATTGAAGCTGTAACTGATAGTGATGGTGGCTTATTAGAGCGTTATCCAATAGAGTCGAAAAGAGTTATGAGTGAAATTCATAATTACTTAATTACATCCAACCTATTGCATGCAACCAAAAGCGGTACAAGTCAAAGGTTGAAAAGTAAAATTCCTTGGACTAATTTTGCAGGTAAAACGGGCACTACCAATGACTTAAAGGATTCTTGGTTTGCAGGTTTTTCTGAAGAGCACTTAGGCGTTGTTTGGATTGGCCGAGATGATAATAAAGCGGCTAACATTACAGGCTCTTCTGCAGCACTTCCAGTGTTTATTGATATTTTTGAAGGGATCAATACTCAATCTTTAAAACTGGGTTATCATCAAGATATTGAGTGGCAACGTATTGATCTTAATACGGGTAACTTGGCTGGTGATTACTGTAAAAGAGCTGAAAGTATTCCTTTTGCCTACGGTAAAGCACCAACTCAAAAGCAAGATTGCGAGGAATATTAATGTTTGAGTTAGATCCGATTTTAGCCAAGGATACGCATGAAGTCGGTGAATCGGATTTGTGTAAGTTTTTACTGATGAATGACTCACAATTTCCTTGGGTAATCCTCGTACCTAAAATTAAAGAAATCACTGAGATATTTCAGTTGAGCAGCCAGCAGCAAAATATTTTGATGGAGGAATCTACTCAAGTCCTAGAGTTAATGGCGCAAGAGTTTAACGCAGATAAGATGAATGTGGCTGCGCTTGGCAATGTGGTTTCTCAATTACATATTCATCACGTCGCTCGGTTCAAGACAGATATCGCTTGGCCAGCCCCGGTTTGGGGGCATAGTGTTGCTAAGCAATACGATAAGGATTCCTTAGAGGAAATACTGCTACGCTTTAGAAAGTTATTTAAAGAAATAAAGAGCTTCAGTTGAAGCTCTTTTTATTTGGAAACTTACGTTATTGAGGACGCTTAAAATTAAAGTGCGGATTTTCCAACCATTCAATCTTGGTATCTTCAGGCAATGATTTAATCGCATTGGCAACCGCGATAGAAAAGTTGGTTAAGTTTTCAAAATCAATGACGGACAGGTCATCACCTACTTGATGATAATGAGGTTGTCCTTTCCAAATAGACATGGCATGCATTGGAATGCCTGTAATATCAGCTTTTTTTCCCTCTCTAAAAACTTGATTACCTTTTTCTTTGGTCATATCCATCATGGCAAAAGGGGCATTATCCGAGCGCATAAATAAGAACTGCTCGGCAAAAGGATCTTCACCAAGAGTCCACCCTTGTTTCTTAAGTTGAGATTTCATCTCAGGGTAAAGTGATGAGTAAGCGAAACCAGTCATCCAAGCGTTATTAGGCTCACTTTTTGAGCCAACTAGCTCAAACATAAAGCCAGACTCGATTTTATCCAATGGCACTAACGGGTTATCAACAAAGTGTTTAGAACCTAACAAGCCTTTCTCTTCCGCATCCCAGGCTGCGATAATAATATTGAAAGGAAGTTTAGGTGCTTTTGCTAATTCTCTAGCAATAATTAACGAAGCGACTACACCACTGGCATCATCATCAGCACCATTAAAAATTTGGTCGCCTTCAAGTTTAGTGTTTATACCAACGTGATCATAATGAGCGCCAATGACTAGGTATTTATCATTATCGCAGTTACAGTCGATAGAACCGATAATATTAACAGCCTCAAGTTCAGCTTTTTTCGTCTTTGCTATAAACTCTTGACGAAAAGATTTTGTCTTCGGTAGAGGTTTAAGGCCGATGGTTTGATACTGCTCAATCAGCCATTGTTGGATTTCCACCATAGGTTCGCTGCCAGTTTCGCGTCCTAATTTATTGTCATCAACCAGATAAGCCATCATATCTTGAGCAGATAGCTCTTGCTGCTTAATGGATTTGTTTTTGGCGCAGGCTGTAAAACTAAAGACTGATAACAGTATCAAACTTAACAATTTATATTTCATGGTAAATATTCTCTTGGGATGGTGGCTAGTTCAGAAACTAGCGTATCGGCGTGCTGCCAGTTTACTGCATCAATATCATCAACGTCAGTGGTTAATTGTTGCAAAATGTTTGCCTGCAACTCGCCGCGCGATTGTGCCATCGCATAAGGAATATGATGGAACATGACCATAGAGTAGCGCGGGATAAACTTATCTGGATATTTATTTTCTAACTCGAATGCAATGGCTTTTTTTAGATGGAATTTAGGGTCGCGGACCGAGTCGCGCATCTCTATATAATTATCTAATGCCATATCAGCAATGGCATTGGCGTTATCAATTCTACGACGAGTAAACTCTGGCATGGCATGTGACCAATCATCTTGGAAGCGATTAAGCATGGTATTGAGTTCAGCACAATCTTCGAAACCACAATTCATACCTTGTCCATGGAAGGGTACAATAGCATGCGACGCATCACCAAATAGCAAAACGTTTTTATGCAGCCAATTGTCACTACGGACTGTACCTAAAATCCCAGTAGGATTATTAAAAAATTCCTCGCTTAAATTAGGAATAAGATCATAAGCATCTTTGAAGTGCTTTTTAAAGAAAGCATCAACAGCTTTTTTATCGGTTAGCTGCGCAAAACTTTCTTTGCCTTCTTTGGGCATAAAAAGAGTAAGAGTAAAGTCACCTTCGGGATTAGGCAACGCAATCAACATATAGCCACCACGAGGCCAAATATGTAAGGCTTCTTTCTCAATTAAATATTGCCCCGCTTTACCTGCGGGAATAGTCAGTTCTTTATAGTTATGTTCAAGTAATTCTGAACTAAAACCTTCAATCCCATTGGCTTGCATTAGTCTTCTAACTTTTGAGCCTGCACCATCGGTACCAAGTAAAACATCAAACTTATGAGTTAAGTGATTATGGTTGGGTATATCAGTAACTTCGATAGTATTGGCGTCAAAATCAATGGCCTCTAATTTATGTTTGAAATTGAAAGTGACTTTGCCAGTTGCTTCTGCTTGATCGCGTAATAAACTCACTAAACCAGCCCTAGATACAGAATAGATAACTTCTTCAGCTTTTTGACCATAAGATTGAAACTGCAAATTGCCTTCAATATCATGCAGCATTCGGCCTTTCATGGGTATCAGTAGCTTTTCCACTTGCTCCATCACGCCAACTTGTTGCAAAGGACGGATACCTCGATTTGCTAATGCTAGATTAATGGAGCGGCCAGCAGGAATAGCTTCTTTACGGATATCAGGAAGCTTTTCAAAAACGGTGACTGTATAGCCGCGTTGCCCAAGATAAATTGCCATTAAAGAGCCAACTAAACCTGCACCAATAATCGTAATATGCTGTTCGAACTTTGCTGCTATCATAAATTAACCTCTAATGCTTTTTTAAGTATAGAAGTGAATTTGAAACAGTCTTCGAATGAATTATAAAGAGGTACTGGTGCGACTCGAATAACATTAGGATGACGAAAATCACAAGTGACGCCTGCAGCCTCAATGCGATCAAAAACTGTTTTGCTGTCGAGTCCGTGTAAATCAACTGCAATGGATAGTTGAGCACCTGAAGCGTTAATATCTTCAGGTGTAAGAATTGTTATGTCATTACCCAATTCTTGATTGAGAAGATCACGCAAATATCGAGTCAATTTGATCGACTTTTCACGTAATATCTCAATGCCCCCAGCTTGCTTTACTGTATCAAGTGAGGCGCGTATTGCGGCTAAAGAGAGTATCGGAGGATTGGATAGTTGCCAAGATTCTGCGGACTCGATAGGTAAAAAGTTATTTTCCATTCTAAAGCGTGATTCCTTATCATGCCCCCACCAGCCTGCAAAACGAGGTAGCTCATTATTTAAATAAAGCTCAGCTTTATGATGTCTTTCATGAATAAAACAGCCCGCAACAGAGCCGGGGCCAGAATTTAAATATTTATAAGAGCACCAAGCTGCGAAGTCGAGGTTCCAATCATGTAACGCCATAGGGATGTTGCCAGCGGCATGCGCCAAATCAAAGCCAACGCGACAGCCTTTTGCGTGACCGGCGGCAGTGATGCTTTTCATATCTAAAACTTGGCCAGTGTAATATTGAACACCCGGTAGCATAATTAAAGCAATTTCATCACCCTGTTGCTCGATTAACGCCAGTATATCTTCAGTTCTTAAGGTCTCTTCCCCATTGCGTGGCTTAGCCAGTAGCATAGATTCTTTAGGATCAAAGCCATGAAAACGAATTTGAGATTCGACCGCATAATGATCTGAAGGGAAGGCATGTTCTTCGATAAGAATTTTATGGCGCTGTTTATTGGGCTGGTAGAAGCTTGCCATCATGAAATGCAGGTTAGCTGTTAGCGAATTCATACAAACAACTTCGGACGTTTTTGCTCCAACTAATTTAGCGGATTCTTCGGCTAAAAATTCATGGTAGGGCATCCAGGGGAAATCGCCTGAAAAATGTCCTTTAACGCCTAGCTTTTGCCATTGGCTTAACTCATAGTTGAGGTATTCTTGCGTGCGCTTAGGTTGCAAGCCGAGGGAATTACCACAAAAATAAATTTCATCATCGCCGTTTGCTTGTTTTGGAATATGAAATTCTTGGCGCATATCACTTAAAGGATCTTGTGAGTCTAATTGGCGCGCATAGTCTTGCGAAAAAATCTTGTCTGATAAATTATTCATATTAGTAATCTTAGTCGTTATCTAATGAAATTAGCGGATAGAGCAAAGGCCTACTGGGCGCCGCATCCAGTTCAAAAGCAGGGAATTGTAAATTAAGTGCATAGAGTCCATCGGAAAGATGATCAGGTACATAAATCATTTCGGTAACAGTTCTATCTAAATGTGCATCATCGTTCAATTCATGACTGTCGGCTTTAATGTTCCAAAATAAATGGTGATTAGTTAAGTGTCCCTCATCATACATTCTGTCTAAAGAAGGAAAGTCGACCAGCAAATGCTTGATTGTGCTATTACTTAGCCATCGCATTGCATCTTGGGTAAAAAAAGGCGGCTGAGCTTGCTCAGAATAAATCACAGAAACTTTATGAGCGTGATTAGGAACTGTTCTGATCACTAAAGCTTCCACGGCATTTAAATCGGTTTCTGTCAGATGCGATTGTAATTCTGCAAAATCGATCACCCAGTCTGTTCGATCTAATTCAGGAATATAGGAGTCAGTACTGTCTTGTGCTTTTTTTGGAGTGATGCTAATAACTAACGCTGTAGAGATACTATTGCTATGGATATTGCCTATGTTAATTGGGCTATTAACAATATGATGAATGGATTCGGTGTGAGTACCATTGCAATGGGGGACCATTGATAGTAAGTCCACATTGCAGCTACCACCTTGCTTAGTATCGCCTATAAAACCGCCACCAGCTAGCGGCTTACGACTAGCGATCGGTGCACCAAAATGATTAGGCTGTTCGCCATTAAATTTTACTGCAATCGCTAGTGAAACAGGATTTTCAATATCTAATCGATATAACTGACCATTGATTTCTGTCGTCAATTTCATGGCAAAAATAATTCCTTTTCTAAATTGAGCCATTCCAAAGCTGTGCCATGCATTAAACGATCGTGTGTAGCTTGATCATAATTCATGGAGGTTATCAGCTTACCTGGCTCTAATTCACCCAATGGGAAAGGGTAATCGGTTCCTAGTGCTAATTTTTGAGGCCCCATTAAGTCGACTAAATACTGCAACATATTAGGATCATGCACTAAAGTATCTAAATAAATTTGTTCTAAATATTTTCGCGGATGATGTGGGTTATCGACAGCTAGTAAATCAGGTCGCACATCAAATGCATGCTCGATACGCCCAATTGCAGAAGGGAAGCCACCACCGCCATGGGCAAAGGCAATTCTAAGATTAGGCAAACGCTCTAAGACTCCACCAAAGATCATAGAGCAAATGGCTAAAGAAGTTTCCGCAGGCATTCCCACTAACCAAGGAAGCCAATACTTTTCCATTTTTTCCTTACCAACCATATCCCAAGGATGAACAAACACAGCTACGCCAAGCTCTTCAGCTGCTTGGAAAATTTCGAATAAATTAGGATCGCTAAGATTCCAATCATTAATATGCGAACCAATTTGAATGCCGGCTAAGCCTAAGTCTTTTACACAGCGCTCCATTTCTTGAATAGCGAATTTGGGTTCTTGCATGGCAACAGTACCAAGCCCAATAAAACGCTTGGGATATTTTTTAACAATTCCTGCGATATGATCATTTAGATAGCGTGATAAATCATGCGTATCTTCTGGTTTCGCCCAATAGTTAAACATGACAGGAACGGTTGAGAGAACTTGTACATGAACGCCATGCTGATTGCATTCGTGCATTCTGACTTCTGGCGACCAACAATTCTCTTCAATTTCACGGAAGAATTTATCATCCACCATCATGCGGGCGCAGCCACATTTATGATGGTCTAAGGAAACAAAACCACCATAGCCGTACTTTTCTTTTAGATTTGGCCAATTCTCCGGCAAGATATGGGTATGAATATCTATTTTTAGTGAGCTCATAGCTGTTGTCATAGTTATAGCTCCAGCTTATTTTCTTTTGGCATGACAGTACCGCAGTTGTCGCAAGTACGGTGTTCTTCGCTTGCTAAGAAGCGATCGAATACTGGAAAGAAATCTTTCTCCACATTGGTTAGATGGAACATTTCTTCATACAGCTTATGATCGCAGTTTTCACAAAACCACATCAAACCATCGAGCTCACCATCAACTCTTTTTCGCTCCACGACTAAACCAATGGAGCCGGAAAAACGAACAGGAGAGTGAGGTACACGTGGCGGTAATAAAAATACTTCACCGGCTTTAATTGGGTAATCGACTTTTTTGCCATCTTGAATAGTTTTTAAAAGCATTTCGCCTTCAAGCTGGTAGAAAAATTCAGGCCCTTCATCATAATGATAATCACGACGACCATTAGGGCCACCGACTACCATTACAATAAAATCGTCTTGCTCAAAGACTTGCTTATTACAAACAGGAGGCTTTAATAAATGACGATGCTCATTAATCCATTGCTGGAAATTAAAGGGTGCGATTGGTTTACTCATAAATACTCCAGCAATTAATCAATGGTGGCGATGCATTTTAGTTCTATGGCAATTGGCGTTGGCAAACAATTGATCTCAATGGTTGTTCGACAAGGCTGATTGTCCGCGAAATATTCGGCATAAACTTTATTATAAGTTTTAAAGTCGTCTTTCATATTGGTTAAAAAAACTTGCACGTCAACCAATTGATCCCAGCTCGATCCTGAGTCCTCTAAAACCGCGCGAACATTATCAAAAACGCTACGGCATTGGGTTTCTATGCAGTAGTCAGTGATATTGCCATTGGCATCTAAAGTCACGCCAGGGATATCTTTAGTGCCTTTTTGGCGCGGTCCTACGCCAGATAAAAATAATAAATTGCCAACTTTACGGGCATGAGGGTATAAGCCTACGGGTTCAGGTGCTTTACTGGATACAATCTTCTCGGACATATTTAAGACCTCAAAATGTCTAGCTTGTCCTTGCGAGAGAGAAAGCACAGCGGCAATCATAGATGGTATAGGATTGCTTCGCTAAAGCTCGCAATGACGATGTTTAATTATTTAGTAGATAAAAAATACTAGGATTTATAGGCGGGCGCAAATATTCGCCTATAACAAACTGCTGAAATAGGGCGTTAGTTTAGGATCCATTTGCAGCCAGAAATGCTGGCAAATATTGAACCTGAAGTTTTTTGGTGAGGGAAATACCGCATGAAGTATTTATAAACTAAAGCCGAACTTATGTCTAGCGCCTTGGTCTTAAGTCGGTTCTAAAAGCCTTTTCTCTTGGTAACCTGATATTAGAAACTAGATTTAGTTTATAAAGTCCTTTTATAAACCACCATGATGGGTCTAATTGATTTTTTTCTAACCCAATCTTGGCAGACTCAGGAAATGCATGATGGTTATTGTGCCAACACTCACCGTAAGTTATAAAGCCTAAGCCCGAAATATTAGAAGCCTGTACTGACGCGCCTTTGACATCCCAGTTACCTTTCCCTGGATTATGACAGAAATAGGTTATGCTCCAATGCCCAATGATACTTAAACTTATTCTAACTAAAGTTCCCCATACAACCCATGACCAACCTCCTAAAAAGTATAAAGGGATGGCAATAATTAGTTGATGCCACTTCCAGGTTTTTTCTAAAAAAATGTAGCATTTATCTTCGGTTAAATTTGATTCAATTTTTATTTTCGGAGCATAGGTAAACTTGAAAGTAGAAGTGAGCTGCCAAAAAATATCTTTAAAGTAGTTTTCTGTATGCGCGAAGAAAGGGTGACACTTTGATTGTCTTTGAGCCCAATCTCTTAAGTCGTGAATTTTTATGATTCCGTAAGGACCTGACATACCCACTAAAACACCAATATAAATCAATATTCTTTCTACTGGCTTTGGAGCTTTGAAAGAGCGATGAATCATCATCCTATGCATGCCTACACTATGACCTACTAATAAGGTTATATAAGTTAGAGAAATGCAAAGAAATAAAGCGTCAAAACTGAAAGTTAAAGGAGCTAAAAATAAGGCAAGTATTATGATAGGCACGTTCCAAATTAGCTTGTTCTTATCAAAGATCAC
Organism: uncultured Kangiella sp.; assembly: GCA_947498625.1. Lineage (GTDB taxonomy): Bacteria > Pseudomonadota > Gammaproteobacteria > Enterobacterales > Kangiellaceae > Kangiella. The sequence goes on from CANMKR010000001.1 coordinate 496,856, forward strand.
TTTACCGTCATAGGGAGAAGCATCTGTTCCATCAACCCGTAGAACTGGCTCCATCATAATGCTTAATCCCTAAAATTCTTAAACTGAAATGGCTGGCCTAGCTCAGCGCCTTTAATTAGGGCGATAGCACCTTGGAGGTCATCACGTTTTTTTCCAGTAACACGCACTTCTTCGCCTTGAATGGCAACTTGCACTTTCATCTTGGCTTCTTTGATCGTCTTAACAATTTTTTTAGCGATATCTTTATCGATACCTTGCTTAAAACTAGCGGTTTTATAGAAAGTTTTGCCTGAGTGAGTGGCCTCTTCAGTAATATCCAGCGCCGATGTATCGATATTGCGCTTAACGCAAGATTTATAGAGCATGTCGATCATTTGGTCTACTTGGAAGTCGGCTTCGGCAGTAATTTTTACAGTATCGTCTGTTTGCTGAAAACTGGCGTCGACTCCACGGAAATCAAAGCGAGTGCTAAGTTCGCGGTTGGCATTATCCACTACATTAGTAATTTCGTGTTTCTCTACTTCAGAAACGATATCAAAAGAAGGCATAGTCAAATCTCTTTAATAAACTCATTGGCCTGATTATATGCGAAAAAAGGGCAATGGGTAAATTGCTAACTGGTTCAGGTGACAAAGGTCATGTTATTAGTAATAATCAAGCCAACTCCGTTAATCGAAAGAGCATCTTATGAATAAGAAATTATCCGTTTTAGCCATTGCGTCAGCTTTAACGCTAGTGGCTTGTGAGCAAAATTCTGATGAAAACAAATCAACCGTAAAAGTGGTCGAAACCAAGCAACTAGAAGTCATTGACCAAGCCCAATTAGCGGCAAAAGAAAAAGCAGAACAAGCTCATAAAGCAGCTCAGCAGCAACTAGATGCGCTTTTCGCCAAAACTACCGAAGTTTTATTAAAAGCTCGCCCATTAAGTGCTACAGCTTTTGGGGTGAGTGAACAAGATGCAGATGGCTATTTTAATGATCGCTTACCGCTTTTCTCGCCCGAAGATGAAGCCAGTTTGCGCGCGAAATTGGCCGATTATGCTAAGCAAATGACTGCCATCAAAATTAAAGATACAAAGTGGGATGAAAATCGCAAGGTGATGGCTTCGTTAGCGCGTTATTACGCGGGAGAACCTAATTTTGATATTGGCTATATCGATATGTGGATGGGGCAATCCGCTTTTGTGGTGAACCAGATTAATGGACCAGCGATTGATGTGCCAACTACCTTAGCCAATAACCATCCGATAAAAAATCTTAAAGATGCACAAGACTATCTCAATCGCTTGGCCCAAATTGATGAGGTTATGGCTAGCGTTAATAAAAAAGTTTTAGCAGATGCAGAAAAAAATTGGGTTCCGCCCAAAGTAGTGATTGCCGGCGCTTTAAACTTTCTAAATGGCTTTACTAGTGCTAAACCACAAGAACATAGCTTGGTTACTGGCTTTAAAGCGAAAATTGAGACGCTAGAGTTAGAGTCTGAAAAGCAAACCCAACTACTAAATCAAGCGACCAGTTTAGTAAAAGATGTGGTTTATCCGTCCTATACTGAGCTTGCTAAAACTATGCAGTCATTATCGGATAAGGGGCGAACTGAATCGGGAATTTGGGCGCAACCCAATGGTGAAGCATATTACGCCGAAGCGGTTCGCCAGTTGGGCGACACCGATATGTCGCCGAATCAGATTCATGAGATCGGTTTGTCTGAGGTTGAGCGGATTACTAAGGAGATGGATTCTATTCTTTCCGCCAATGGTTACAAAGAAGGATCTGTTGGCAAGAGAATGGCTCAGCTTAACGATGAGCCGCGGTTTTTGTATGAAGATTCGGATGCAGGTCGCCAGCAATTGCTGGATGATTTAAATGCGCAAATTGCTGAGATTAATGAGCGAATGCCAGAGCAATTTGCCACCAAGCCACCCTATGATGTGGAAGTGCGGAGAATTCCGGTTGAACGTCAAGATGGCGCTCCAGGCGGTCAATATACCACTCCGTCCTTAGACGGTTCTCAACCTGGAATTTATTGGATTAATCTTCGTGATATGAAAGCTAATCCAAAGTTTGATTTAAAAACACTAACCTATCACGAAGCCAACCCTGGACATCATTGGCAAATTGCTTTGAATATGGCGCAAGATGATTTGCCGCTGTTAAGACGACTAGCTTCATATAATGCCTATATTGAAGGGTGGGCACTATACTCAGAGTTGGTGGCCTGGGAAATGGGTATGTATCAAGATGATCCTTTTGGTGATTTAGGACGATTAAAAGCTGAATTGTTCCGAGCAGTACGATTAGTTGTTGATACCGGTTTACATGCTAAGAAATGGACTCGTGAAGAAGCGATTAAGTATATGGCTGAAACTACAGGGACGGCGCAGTCTGATGTGGTTGCTGAGATTGAACGTTATATGACTTGGCCAGGTCAGGCCTTAGGTTACAAACTTGGGATGATCAATATTGTGGCGCAAAGAGATAAAACTCGTAAAGCTTTAGGCGATAAATTTGACCCAAAAGAGTTCCATGATTTGATTTTACTGGGCGGGGCTGTGCCAATGTCGGTTTTGAACGAAAAGATCACTAGTTGGTTGAAAGCTAAAAAATAACCAATAAAAAAGCCAGCGTTTGCTGGCTTTTTAAATAAACTCTAAAGCAATGGTATCTTGCTCACTTCTAACGTAAATTACTGAGAAAGTGGACGTTTTAGGGTGGTTTGGTTTAATTAATCCTTCGATGTGCAGTTGTAGAAACTCACCAACGATAAACAAATTAGAAAAGGATTTAGGCTTGTCTAATAAAACCCCGGTATCAGAAATATCAACGGTTTTAGTCTCTAAAATTAAATCACCTTTGGTCAGTTTTGCGGGCAAAGTTAACCTTTGTCTACTTGAGCGTCTATGTGAGGTGGATGCTTCTATGTTCAAAAAGAAGACCTGATATTGTAGTTACAGTCGCTCGATACTAACAACACTAGCTCTAAAATCTCAATGAATCTTTGTATCACAGTGTAGCAGTGATAACTAAGTCACACTTAGTATTTGATGCAAACATTCTTTGGCTCAGTAAAAAAGCGCATAGCTTCCAGTCCGCCTTCACGCCCAACCCCAGAAGACTTTACGCCACCAAAAGGTGTCCGCAAATCTCTTAGTAACCAACAGTTGATCCAGACAATACCTGCTTCGATGGACTTGGCCACTCGGTGAGCGCGTTTAAGATCATTAGTCCAAACACTGGCAGCCAAACCGTATTCAGTACCGTTGGCCAATTGAATGGCTTCTTGCTCCTTATCAAAGGGCATGATGCTGCAAACAGGACCGAAGATTTCTTCTTGATTGGTTCTACATTGATTATCTAAGCCTTCAATCACAGTGGGTTCTATAAAGTAGCCATTTTGGCAACGGCCATTTTCAATATGACGTTTACCGCCGGTTAAAATAGTTCCGCCTTCTTGTTGTGCTAGCTCAATATAAGAAAGCACTTTGTTCATGTGCGCCTCAGAAACGGTGGCGCCATGTTGCGTCTTCGGATCTAAAGGATCGCCGATACGCAATGCTTTCACCTTGGCAATGAAGGCGGTTTTAAATTGTTCATAAATAGGGCGCTCAATATAAATTCTTGAGCCGCATAAGCAGATTTGCCCTTGATTGGAAAAAGCGGCTTTAACCACTTCGTTCACAGTTTCTTCTAAGTCACAATCGGCAAATACTAGGGTAGGATTTTTACCACCAAGTTCCAAGGATAGTTTTTTAAACATTCCTGCAGTGACTTTGCTGATATGTGCGCCCGTGGCAGAGCCTCCAGTAAAGCTGATGGCCTTGATTTTAGGATGAGTGGTAATGGGACCTCCTATAGATTGGCCACTACCGTGCAAAATATTTAACACACCAGCAGGCAAACCAGCTTCGACGCACAGCTTCGAAAATAGATAAGCTGTCATCGGAGTCACTTCAGAGGGCTTGGCAATAACCACATTGCCGCTAGCTAATGCCGGCGCAATTTTCCAAGTGAATAAATAGAGTGGGAAATTCCAAGGAGAAATACAGGCTACAATGCCAATGGGATCTCTAAGGGTATAATTAATGGCCAAGTTACCCATAGCATGGCTTTCGCTAGCAAACTGAGTGCCGGCATGAGCAAAGAAACGAATGTTAGCGGAAGAACGATAAATATCCACCGCCTTTGCAAAACTAATGGCCTTACCATTATCAATCGCTTCTGCTTCAGCAAGTTCATCGGCATTTGCATCAATTAAATCCGCTAAGCGGCATAAAATTTCTGCACGTTTTTCTAAGGAAGTATTTGCCCAATCAGTTTGAATCGCTTCTGCCGCGGCAACGGCAGCGTCTAAATCCTCAGAGTTTGACTCAGGGATTAGTGAGTACACCTTGCCCGTTGCCGGTTCAACATTTTCAAGGTACTCACCAGATGTTGCAGCGACTAATTGACCATTAATATAGTTTTCGATTTTTTGCATAGCGTTTATAAGCTAGAAGTACGCCCACCATCCACCGGCAAGTTAATGCCAGTAATGTAAGCAGCCGCAGGTGATGCTAAGAAACCAACTGCATTGGCAAACTCTTCAGGTTCACCAAAGCGCTTCATCGGAATAATGGACTTTTCTTCAGCTTCCATTTCTTCGATAGAAACGCCGGCTTTAGAGGCTTTGTTTTTAATAATGGCTTCCAATCGAACCGTATTAGTAGCGCCTGGTAAAACATTATTAACAGTGATGTTAAACTGTCCCAGCTCATTCGCTAGCGTTTTAGCCCAGCTAGCAACTGCGCCACGAATGGTGTTAGAAACGCCTAAACCAATCAAAGGCTGCTTAACCGAAGTTGAAATCACGTTAATGATTCGACCATAAGTCGCTGCTTGCATTCCTGGCAACAATAATTTCATCAATTCATGATTACAAACGAGATGTTGATTAAAGGCGGCTAAGAAATTTTCAGTTTCAGCAGTATGTGCAGGTCCCGGTGCTGGTCCGCCAGTGTTATTGATTAAAACTTGAACTGTTTTGTCAGAGTTTAAGTAATTAGAAACCGACGCGATAACTTGTTCTGGATAGGAGAAATCAGCCAATAAAGTATCGTGAGATTGACCCTGACTGGTATCAAGGGTGGCTTTGACTTCTTCAAGACTTGCCATGTTGCGTGCTAATAGCACAACGTCGGCGCCTTGTAATGCTAACTGCTGGGCAATGGCTTTGCCCATACCTTGGCTTGAACCACAAACTAATGCTCTTTTACCTTTTAGTGATAAATTCATTTTTAAAATCAGCTAATTTAGATTAAATGCATTTAATCACATATTGAGCTTAAATAGAATTGACAGAAATATTATGAGCCCTGATTAACTTGAAAAAACCACTTGGTTTTTACCGTTGTTTTTTGCCTGATAAAGCGCTTTGTCAGCTCTTTCAAACAGCGTGTCCATTGTATCGTCTTCGCCTATCGAACTGATTCCAAAGCTACAAGTAAGATTCCCGATAGTATCAAACGTATGATCTTGAATTAACCCTCTCACTTTTTCGGCAAGAAATTTGGCGTGACTAGATTGTGTTGATGGGCATAAGATTGCAAACTCTTCTCCGCCCCATCTTGCTAATACATCGGTTTTTCTGATGTTGTCGTTAATAAGTTTAGAGATAGATTGTAGAACAAAGTCTCCGGCTAAATGTCCAAAGTTATCGTTGACAGCTTTGAAGTTATCTATGTCTAACAAGATTAACGAAATGCTTTTATCCGATGCAGCATGATAAACAAAAGAGCTTTCTAAATAGGCTCTGTTGAATAGCCCAGTTAATTTATCTTTATTAACTTGCGATTCTAAAAGAGTCGTTTTATTTTCTAAATGTTTTTTGGTGTTAATTGTTGAGAATAACACTAGAAAAATAGCCAGAATGTATAAAAGGTATGGAACTGAAGACGGAACTATAGATTTATTTAAGCTTGGCATCACCGGCTCAATTAATGGAGTCGTTGCTACGCCCAACTTTGTAAAGATGCCAGTCGCAGAGTAGGTATTGTAGATATCCCCACCATACTCTCCAGGATTACTTTGTTTTGATCTGACGTAATTAATGACGGCTTTTTGATCTAAAAAATCAAGCATATCCAATTTATAGAACAACCATACTAATAAATGAGTCGCTTTCATTGAGGCTGAGCTTGGACTAATTTTTCTAGAGTAAGTATTACCTGGGGCTTTGAACTTTACATCGATCGTCTTTTTTATATCGGTAATATTAAGGTTGCTTGTGACAAAATTTCTTTTATCTTTTTCAGTACCTTCTATTAAGTGCCATAGAGAAATGAAGGCCCTAAAAATATCGTAACTGTCATTTGCCGTCGAACCGATTTGTTCGCTATAGCTTTGTACATTAGGATCCCAAGATGCTTTTACGTAATTAACCACGCTTGATTTTGTTTCGGCCGAGATTTCTCGATCAGCAAACTGGTTGAGTATGCCTAAAGCTCTCATCGCAAAAGAGGTGCACTTTAAACATGATTGTTGGCCATATTTGGGGTAATGGGGATCCCAAAAGCCGCCATCAGTATTTTGATGGCTCATAATAAAGTCATTAATAGCAGATAAATTAATTTGCTCAGAACTCAAAGCAGATAGAGCATTTAACGTAAGCAACGCATCCATCGTAGGCCGAATACCCAGCGGCTTACCAGCTTGCACTCTAAATCCAGCAAGAATATTGCCTTCATCATCTACAACTTCTTGGTATCTACTTAAAATGAAATCTTTAGCTGCATTCAGGTTGATTGCATCAAGTCCATCAAGTTGCGCTAAAGTAGTGACTGCGTAACGAGTTGCTCTAAGGCTATTTGCATTTAGCTGAGAGGGCTCATTAATTAAGTCAGGGTTGGTAACAAAATAACCATTCGTGTTTTGGCGAATCGCTAGCCAGTCTATAGTGGCTTGAGGATTGTAGTAGATGTTGTTTTCTTGATACTGCTCTAATGACTTCTGATACTGTTCTATTTGTAATTGATTGTGCTGCTTAAGATTTTGCTGGTAAACATGCAAGCTTACACCTAGCAAAAGTACCATGGCTGCTATTAAGATGTATGTAAATGAAAGGCGTTTAGCCTTAATTCTAGTCAAGAACATTTAATCCAAGTCAAATTTGACTTGGATTGTATGAAATTCGGACTGGTCTTACTAGCGATAAATGTAAAATTTAGCCAGAATTAGACTTATTACAATGAATTTTCAAATGCTGTTAGTGTTTGATCTAACTCGTTTTTTTGGTGAGTACTTGACACAAACCCGGCTTCAAATGCAGAAGGTGCCATATAAACCTTATTATCCAACATCTTATGATAAAAGCGTTTGAAATACTCCATATCACCCGCTGCGACTTGAGCATATTGGGTGATTTTCGATTCTTCAGAAAAGAAGTAACCAAACATTGAACCAACGTGATTGGTGGTAAAAGCAATGCCATGTGTATTAGCAATGGATTTCATTCCAGAAACCAACTTTTCAGTAAAATCAAATAGCGCTGGGTAGAAATCTGGCTTAGAGATTTCGTTCATCGCCGCTAGACCGGCAGCCATAGCTATAGGATTACCGGACAAGGTGCCAGCTTGATAGACTGGGCCAACCGGGGCCATATGTTGCATAATTTCTTTTTTGCCGCCAAAAGCACCTACCGGCATTCCTCCACCAATGACTTTACCTAGACAGGTTAGATCGGGACTGAGGCCGTAATAGCCTTGTGCACCATCGATACCCATTCTAAAGCCGGTCATAACTTCATCGAAAATCAAGACAGCGCCATATTGATCACAAAGCTCGCGTAAACCCTCCAAGAAACCTTCGACCGGAGGGATGCAATTCATGTTGCCAGCAATAGGCTCAACGATGATGGAGGAAATCTCATCAGGATACTGTTCAAAAAAAGCTTTCACTGATTCAAGATTATTAAACTCAGCGGTTAAAGTATGTTTAGCAAAATCAGCTGGCACGCCCGGCGAAGTTGGTTCGCCTAGAGTTAAAGCGCCAGAGCCAGCTTTAACTAGTAAGCAATCGGCGTGGCCGTGGTAACAACCTTCAAACTTAATAAATTTATCACGCTGGGTATAGCCACGGGCTAAGCGTAAGGCGCTCATGGTGGCTTCAGTACCAGAGTTAACCATTCTCACCATATCAATCGATGGGATCATCGAGCAGATTTTCTCAGCCATTTCAGCTTCGATTTCGGTAGGAGCGCCGTAGCTTAAACCTTTTTCGGCGGCTTTGATGACAGCCTCTTTGATCACAGGGTTATTGTGACCCAAAATCATAGGGCCCCAAGAGCCGACATAATCAAGATATTGCTCACCATCAGCGGACTTAAAATAAGCGCCAGTAGCTGACTGGATAAAAATTGGAGTACCGCCTACGCCATTAAATGCTCTAACTGGAGAGTTAACGCCGCCAGGGATGCGCTCTTGCGCACGCGAAAAAAGTTGTTCTGATTGATTCATAATGCCTAATATTTATTGTTTGATCTATTTGCGAGTAAACCAAGTTACTTCGCTTTCGTGATTTTTAAGTTGCTGTTCAACACCAAGGGTTAAAGCAAAAAGAGCCATGCGAACTTTAATGCCGTTATTGGATTGACGGAAGATTGCTAGATTGGGATTTCTGTTCATATCCTCGCTTAATTCGTTCGCATCAAGGCGTGAGTCACGCGGTAGAGGGTGCATGATAATCGTATTGTCGGCACAATAATTATCATAAATATTTTGAGTTAAACGGTATTTGCCGCGATATAGATTGGCTTCTTCTTGAGTATCAAAGCGCTCTTCTTGCACTCGCGTCATATAGACCACATCTTGATTGGCAAGTCCTGTAGAAAAATCTTGAGTAAAGGAAACCCGATGTCCGGCATCTTCACAAACGGCCATGATTTTTTCTGGCATGGTCAAAGCATTGGGTGCGACAAACGTAAATTCGACATTAGGGAATAAACTTAAAACACGACTTAGAGAATGCACCGTTCGGCCATTTTTCAGATCGCCCACTAATGCGATTCGCAAGGTTTCAATGGGTTTGCCGACTCTAAGTAATTCATCAAAAATAGTATAGGTATCCAGCAATGCTTGAGTGGGGTGCTCATTGGGACCGTCGCCACCATTGAGCACCGGCACCGTTGCCCCTTTTGCAAACTCGCTAACCGAGAAGGCTTCAGGGTGGCGCATGGCGATGGCATCAGCATAACCAGAAATTACCTGAGCAGTATCAAACAATGACTCGCCTTTAGTGAGCGATGAGCTACCCATGCCTACGGTTTCCATCACTTTACCGCCAAGTAAATTGAAGGCGCTGGAAAAACTCACGCGAGTTCGAGTACTAGGTTCAAAAAATAAACTTGCTAGTATGGCTCCATCTAATACTGAGCAGCATTTCTTGCGCTCAACATAAGGTGTCATTTGCGCTGCAACGGAGAGAACCTTTTCAACCGCTTCACGATCAAATTGTTCAATAGAAAGAATATGCTGACCTTGAAAATCCATAACAAACCCAAATACTTAAGCCTGTGAAATAATAGGCTTAATTCTAACATGAAGTTTACCGCATGTGGGAAAATTGCAAGGTCATCGATACTGGATTTAAATTGAATTAACTAATTGGTATTTTGGCTAAGAATCATTAGAATAGCGCCTGTTATAGATTTATTGGCACACAGATTGATTGAGGTTTATTGTGGAATTTAAGAAGTACCGTTGTTTGGTTTGCGATTTTATTTACGATGAAGAAGCAGGTTGGGAAGAAGATGGAATCGCTCCTGGAACTAAGTGGGAAGATATCCCTGACGACTGGTATTGTCCAGATTGTGGTGTTGGTAAAGAAGATTTTGAATTAATGACGGATGAATTTAAAAAGTCGTTATAGATCTCGATTCCAAAAAAAAGCGCCAAATGGCGCTTTTTTAATGGGTAGTCTTCTAGATCTAATCTTAAACTAGCTTGTCTTGAGTTTTATTTTCAAAGTCAGACGCATCATGTCGCTCATGTAACTGCTCATGCGGTTCGCCCCAAGTGCGATTAACCATTCTGCCGCGTTGAACGGCAGGTCTTTGATCAATCATTTTGGCCCAGCGCATCACGTGGGTATATTTTTCCGCCTCTAAAAACTCAGCTGCATTGTATAAGCGACCTAAAACCAAGTTGCCATACCATGGCCAAATGGCGATATCAGCGATGCTATAGTCTTCACCACAAATATAATTGGTATTCGCTAGCCGCTTGTCTAATACGTCCAACTGACGTTTAGTTTCCATGGTAAAACGGTCAATACAATATTCAATTTTAAAAGGCGCATAATTATAAAAATGACCAAAGCCACCGCCTAAATAGGGGGCGCTACCCATTTGCCAGAATAGCCAAGATAAAGTTTCTGCTTTTTTGTTCAAATCTTTAGGCACAAACTGTTCAAACTTTTCAGCTAAATAAGAAAGAATCGCACCTGATTCAAATACCCTAATCGGCTCTTCGCCGCTATTGTCCAATAGTGCAGGAATTTTAGAGTTAGGATTAACGTCGACAAAACCACTACCGAACTGATCGCCATCAGTAATTTTAATCAGGTGCGCATCATACTCAGCTTCTTTAATACCTAATGCTAATAGTTCTTCCAGCATAATGGTAACCTTTACGCCATTGGGAGTGGCTAATGAATAGAGTTGCAAAGGGTGCTTCCCAACGTTAAGAGTTTGTTTGTGAGTGGCTCCAGCAATAGGGCGGTTTATTTTTGCCCATTCGCCACCACTTTCTGCATCCCATCGCCAAACTTTAGGGAGGATATAGTCTTTAGGTTGGTTTTCTTGTTCTGCCATCGGGTTCTCCTAGAATTACACTATCTATAGCTAATAAACGCTGGCTGCAGCATATCATTACAAAAAAAGCGCCAAATTGGCGCTTTTTAAAATCGATAACTGTGCTCAAAAAGCCTATTTAAATCGTGAAAGAGCTACCGCACCCACAAGTAGATTTGGCCAGAGGATTATTGATTAAGAATCTTGAACCTTGCAACCCTTCGGTGTAATCAATTTCTGAGCCCATTAAATATTGAAAGCTTAGGTGATCAATTAAGACTTTAACGCCGCCTTGCTCGATCAACATATCATTGTCTTTTTGCTGTTCATCAAAGCTGAAACCGTACTGGAAACCTGAACAGCCGCCGCCCGTCACAAAAACGCGCAGTTTCAGCTCTAGATTTTCTTCTTCTTCAATTAGCGTGCGAACTTTATTGGTTGCCGCTTCTGTTACGGTAATAGACATAAGATTTAAACGTGATTACTTTTAGTAGTTACTTTCCATTATAGTCATAAATGGGGACTCGGAGCTATGACTTCAAGTAAAAAGTTAGTGTTGTTCAGCGGCTTTTAAATCTTTCTCCTCGCTGATCTGAGATTGGTGTTCCAGTTTAGCTGCTTCACCCATTGCAAACATTTTACCATTCACTTCTGAGCCAGCATTCATTTCAATAACTTTGTAGTATAAGTCGCCTTCGACTTTAGCTCCAGGCTTTAGCTCAATTCGTTCGGCAGCATGCACATCGCCCTTAACATGACCAAAAATAACGATAAATGGCGCGAATAGGTTACCATTAACCTGACCATTTAAACCCACGGAAACGATGGCCTCTTTACTATGGTCACTGCGAACATCGCCTTGAATTTGACCATCAATAAATAAATTTCCAGAAATGTTAAAGTTGCCTTCTACTTGAGTGCCTTCGGCAATGATGGTATCGATTTGATTACCTTTGTTTTTGTTGCCCCACATAGCTTTTAGTTTCCTCCACTAGGAACATTATTTTCGGATACATCCAGATTGTTATTATTGTCCTTGGTGTTATTCAACTCAGTATCGTTCCAAGCAAAGTCTCGTAAAATAGACTTCCCATTACGACCATTGCTGGTAACGGTAACTCTGATTAATTCGGGCTCGAAATTTTCAGGAATGGCAAACAAACCAGTCCTAACTTCCATGTATTTGAATTTAAAATTTCTATCTTTAGCGGTTAAGGCTTCCAACTCATTAAAGTCAATAGCTTTAGCTTCACCGTCGGCCTGGCCGACTAAGCTGATTGCAAATTTACCACTAATATTTGCCGTTTGCTTTTTTGCTTGAGTAAGAATTAAACGATATTGATATTTAGTGGTAGCAGGCTCCCAACTGAAACTAGCAATTTGTAAACCTGATTCTACTGAGTCAGGATCAAAAATACGCTGGAAAGCAGCCAGCTCTTTGTTGCGATTATTCAATTGCAGTTCTTGTTCGAAAATTTGCTTACGTAACTCTTGATTGATCGCTTTTTCCAATTCAAATTGCTGCTGCCAACGAACTGCATTGGCGTTAGCTTCCGATAAACTCGATTGTACTTGCGAAAATTGTTGTTCAGCTGTTTCCGAAAAATCATATTTCTTTTGGTTTAGCCAATAACCTAAAGCAGTAGCACCGATGACCACAAAAATAGAGGCCAGCGCGATCGCCCAGTACCAGTTGCTGGAACGGCGTTTTCGGATCACGTAATCGGGCTTATGGTCTTCTTGTGTCATAATTGTTGAAAGTGTTTGTTCTCAAGCACATATTTACTTATTATGTAACTAATTGAATCTAATGGCTAAATTGTTTGTTTACAGGTTCAATCAAGATTTTGATTGGCTCATTGAATGAGCTTATTAGAACAAAAAATTTATCTCAAGGGAATTGACTTCGAAACAAGCTGTGACATATGACCTTAATTGACCGCTTAAGATTGAAACTGGGAGGCTTTGATGCGCTAGCATTAATGGCGGTTATCGGTTTGATTTGCGGTATTCTGGCCGGCGGTTCTAACATCCTATTTCGCCTATTTACTGAGTCCAGTATTGTATTATGGGCTCCTGATAATCTAAGAACCGATGAAACTGAGCGTGACTTTGAAGATATGTCTTGGATGTTTCGTTTGGCCTTGACCACCTTTGGTGGTTTGTTAGTGGGCTTAATTTTACAAAAGCTTGCGCCGCAAACCCGTCAAGTCGGTGTTTCCCATGTTTTAGAGCGTCTTAATTACCATCAAGGGAATTTACCGGTTAAAAACGGCATTGCGCAATTTTTTATTGGTGGTATGACTATTGCGTCGGGCCAATCGGTTGGTCGAGAAGGTCCTGGTATTCATTTAGGTTCAACGTCAGGCTCCTGGCTTGGACGAAAATTAAAGCTGCCCAACAATAGCACTCGCATTTTAGTCGGCTGTGGTTGCGCGGCGGCTATTTCTGCTAGCTTTAATACGCCCTTGGCCGGGGTGATTTTTGCTATGGAAATCATTGTTATGGAATATGCGGTGGCTAGCTTTATTCCGATTATCCTGTCGTCGGTTGCCGGAGCCATTTTAACCCAATGGGTTTTTGGGCCTGATCCTGCTTTCGATGTGCCGTCGCATTTAGATATCCAATCACTTTGGGAAATGCCGTATTTTTTATTGGTGGGTATTTTAGGTGGAACTTTAGCCAGCGCCTTTATCTTTTTGACTCGCAGAGTTGCAAGGCTCAGCAGGAAATGGCATGTCTGGGTTAAAACCACCGTGGCCGGTGCTAGTGTAGGCATTATCGCTATCGGTATCCCAGAAGTGATGGGGATAGGTTATGACACGGTTAATGGGGCTATTCATGATGAACTTTTGCTGAAAGTTTTGGTCTTGGCTTTGGCTGGTAAATTTGTGGCCACCATTATTTGTTCAGGCTTGTCATTACCGGGTGGTGTTATCGGTCCGACTTTATTTATGGGCGCTATGCTAGGCGGCGTTATGGGGAATATTGGGGGCAGCTTTTTCCCTGAATATTCAAGCTTCGAAGGATTTTACGCGATTATTGGAATGTGTACTTTGATGAGCGCGGTGCTTCAAGCGCCATTAGCTGCTTTGATTGCTTTGTTGGAGCTGACTAATAACCCGAACATTATTCTGCCGGGAATGTTTTCTATTGTTGTGGCTAATTTGGTGGTCACGCAAGTTTTTAAACAAAGAGCTTTCTGGGAAACACAAATGGGCGATCGTGGATTGGAAATCAAGGTGAATCCAATCAAACAGGTTCTCAGAAGCATTGGCGTAGCCGGAGTGATGGAACGAAACATGGTGGTTTCAAAACGCCTCAATACTCATTTAGAGTTGGAACTTTTGCTAAGAGATAACCCTCGTTGGGTATTGATTAAGGAAGAAGAGCAAATCATTTCCTTGATGGTCGCAAGTGATCTGGCTCGGTACTTACTTGAGATTGAAAAACAAATAAATGCTAGCGAACAAGTTGAAACAGAGCCCGAAACATCGCCCGAGCAAGAGCAAGATACAAGTCTGCAATTAAAAGCTGATGACGATTTGATTGATTTGATGCAAATCCCTGCTAATCGTCAAGATTTGCTCTCTATTAATTTACAAGCGACCTTGGAAGAGACCTTCGACAAAATGGAGCAGCGTAAAATTACGGCGGCTTATGTCTACCGTTTAACAGCGGATGAGCAAGAAAGAATTTATGGTGTCATCACACGTGAAATGATTACCGATCAGTATATTTTTGCCAAGAAAGACACTGGTCGTTTAGAAACTGCATAATTTCAGGATAAAAGATGCTTTGGATTAAATCTCTGCATATTATTTTTATGGTCAGCTGGTTTGCTGGTATTTTTTATTTACCAAGAATTTTTGTCAATTTAGCCATGACTGAAAATGATGGGGCTTTTAATCAGCTCAACATTATGGCGCGCAAGCTTTATCGTTTTATTACGCCATTTATGGTCTTAACCCTAGTATTTGGTGTTTGGTTAACCAGCTATAACTGGGGCTATTATAAAACCGCAGGCTGGTTTCATATCAAAATAGCTTTAGTGTTAGTCCTCGTGGTTTATCATTTTATTTGCGGTCACTTTCAAAAACAGTTTGCCGAAGGGCGCTGTTCGAAAAGTCACGTTTTTTTCCGTTGGTTTAATGAGTTTCCAGTGCTGATGTTAGTGGCGATAATTATTTTGGTTGTGGTCAGGCCTTTTTAGCAATTTGCGACTCATCGATTTTCAGGTGGTATATCCTTAATCGATTCTGCGAAAGCTAAATGCTCTGACGTATCGATGGGTTTGAATACTTTTTCACTAGAAGCAGGATATTGTTTTAAGCTAACACCGGTCTGATATTCTTCCTTAGGTCGAATGGGTCTGGAGCTAAATCCGCCACCACAATTAGGACAAACGTTGTTTAATATATTTTCAACACAGCTTTGACAAAAAGTACATTCAAAACTGCAAATCATAGCGTCGGTAGCAGCTGCAGATAAAGACTTATCACAGTGTTCACAAGATGGTCTAAGTTGAAGCATGGCTTATCATCCCCGGAATATTCATCAGCAAATAATAGCATAGCAGATGAAGAATCTGCCAACAGCAAAGGTCGATTAGTTTTTGCTTTTAGTATCTCTTGGCTTAAACTCTAAAACTGTAGCATTGATGCAGTATCGAGGTAGTCCATTAGGTCCATCATCGAACACATGGCCTAAATGAATCCCAGTAGATTTTGAACGAAGTTCTGTTCTTATCATGCCATAGCTGGTGTCGAGGTGCTCAGTTACAGAATCTTTTACAGGACGGGTAAAAGATAGCCAGCCGGTACCTGAGTTAAAGCGGTCTCGAGTATCGAACAAAGCCGCACCGCTGAGTTTATCGGTAAAGATACCATCTGGAGTATTTTTAAAAATCTCGTATTCCTTACAAAAGCGGCCATCGGTACCTTTTTGAAAAGCCACCTTATAAGCTTCACTATCGCCTAATTTAAAAGCGCCAAAAACTTTGTAGAATTCTTTGGCGCTTAAGTAACCTTGATGGCCGAATACTTCTTTACCATCTTCTAAAAATAAAATGGTTGGGGTCGCCCAAGTTGGTGATGAAATTGAAAGCTGTTCAAGTTGCGAAGCATAGCGAAAGGTTAAAGGGATATTGCCTTGATAATCGTTGGCTACATCTTTTTTGAACTTCTCACAATAAGGGCAGTAATTTTCAGAATCAACAACCACAATCTGTTTGCCATTTAATAACTTTGAGTTATCAACTTTTGCCACCTGCTCATTAGGATCGAACTTGATACCGGTTGAATGATCTGGGCAATAACCATTAGGATTTTTTTGCAAATAATCTTGATGGTATTCTTCGGCAGGATGAAATGCATCAAGTGGTTTTACTATGGTGGCAATTTTTCCATAGCCGGCTTTTGATAATAGTGGCTGATAAATATTAATCAACTCATTGGCAACAGCAATTTGTTCAGGGCTATTGGTTAATATGGTAGATCGATATTGGGTACCAATATCATTACCCTGACGATTCATCTGTGTTGGGTCGTGAGCTTCAAAGTAATCTTTCAAAATGGTTGCTAAAGAAATTTGTTGTGGATTAAATGTTACTTTAACTACTTCGGCATAATTATCCGGATTGTTTTTGTGTTTGCGCTGTATGATTTGCTGATACTCTGGCGCAAAACCGCGGCCATCGGCATAGCCAGATACCGCATCTATCACACCTGGTAATGCTTCTAAGCGCTTTTCAGCACCCCAAAAACAACCTTCACCTAATATAATCGAGTCCAGTTGTTTAGTGGCGGGCATTTCTTCGGATATGGAAACTTTTGCCAGCTCAGTTTTGTTTGAGTCGATTGGTACTTGAGCAGATGTCTTATTTTGCAGTGCAACATAGAGTCCGGCGGTCAGCAATGATGCAACCACTAGTGTGCTTATTATTTTCATAATCATAGAATTTGTTAACATTACTGATTTAGATAACGGCTTTTAGATAAAGTTACATAGAAATTCATATAAAAATTACCTTAAGAAGTGTAAATATAGCGTGCATATAGATTTCTAATAGCGACTTGGATGCTATTGGTGGCCGTATTGCAAATCTAAAATTAGTGATTACAATCAATAGTCTAATAAGGATTACAATTATTGACTATGCTAAAAAATATTTCTGCCGCTGATATCCCAACATTGCCACAATCAGACTCTGCTGAACAACAAAAACAAAGAGCCTTTGATCTTTCCTTGGCGAAAACTTCTTACAATTATATGTTCAGTTATTTGGAACCTATTCCCATTTCAGCAGACTTGCCAAAAGGGGAGGGGTTTAACTTAGCCTATGAAGCAAAAGTTTTGAAAGTGTTTTTGCCTTTAGTGGAGAATTTTAAAAATGTGGTTATTAATTTATTAAAAAAAGAATTGATAGATGATTTGCCGACTCATGCATTATCTTCGGTTAAAGCAGTAGAAGAAGCCTATGAGCAGTTAAAGAAAGATAAAGAAAGCTCTAATCCTTTAAATATCATCACGGAAATTAAAGATATTAAAGAGCTGTTGCATGCTCTATCAAAAGTCCCAAAGGAACTTGAAATCGCCATTAAAGGCTTGTCGCGATTGCCTGAAGATTTGCTAGTCATGGTTCAAGGGTTTGGCAAAATTTTTAAAGAGTTTGAAAAGGAAGGCTTTACTGCGTTTCTGAAAAATACGCTATATGACTTATTGGACACTAGTCAGGGGCGTGATTATTTGAATGCTAAAAGCATTAAAGATTATGCGGATATTTTGAGTGAACTTTCAACGCCTGAAAATTTGCAGCTAGAACAAAAGCCTTGGATGATTAAAGATCCAACAATAGATTCAACGCACGATATTACTCAGCAGGACTGGTACTTTGGTTATTTGCAAATCGCTGGGTTTAATACGACCAATTTAGTGGGGGTTACTTCTGAGTCATCAGAATCGAAAAAGACATTATTACTAGCCGATTTATTGTCGAAAATGCCACTAACGGACGAAATCTTAAAGTCAGTCACTGGCGACAGTTCGTTAAATCTGAAAGATGTGGTTGATAACGGCTTACTATTTGCTTGCGACTATTCTCAGTTTGAGGGAGTTGAGGGTAGTGAGTTACACGATTTGAAACGATACCCTGCGGCGCCTATTGCAATATTTTATTGGAATAGTAATCCGCCTGCAGGCTATCCAAGTGGCGGTGCTATGCAGCCAATTGCGATTCAGCTGGGTCAAACTCATGATGCTGAAGATTACCCCATATTCACACCAAACGATTGTAGCAATGGCAACGATGCTAATGGTGTTAAATGGCAAATCGCTAAACTTATTGTGCAAAATACTTGCGCCATTCAACATGAAACGGTTGCGCATTTAGGTGCATGTCACTTGGTTATCGAACCGATGGTGGTGGCTGCTAATCGTCAATTAGCTCAAAGTCACCCGCTCATGGTGTTATTAAAACCACATTTCAGATTCACTTTAGAAATTAATAATGGTGCCATTCATAGTTTAATAGTTCCTGGCGGAGTGGTGGCGTCAGTTTTATCCACCAGCATTCAAAGTAGTGGTGATCTGATAGTTAAAGCGAATGACATTTGGCGTTTTGATGAGCAGAATCCCGAACTCTTATTTAAAGAGCGTGGTGTTTCTGAAGATAGATTGCCTAATTATCCATTTCGAGAAGACACGCTTGAGTTATGGCAAGCCATCAAGAAATATGTGAGGAATTATCTTGAGCTTTACTATCGCGGCACTAATGATGTCGAGCGCTCTAAAGTGGTTCAGCAAGATTATGAACTGCAAAATTGGGTGAATGAAATGACAAACCCAAAATATGCTTCAGTAAAAGGAATGGATGGTTTAAATAAAACAGGTGATCCGAGTAAGCCATATGCGATAGAGGATTTTGCCTATTTAGTGGAAATGGTTGCTTTGATTATTTACACCGCTAGCGCGCAGCATGCTTCGGTGAATTATGCTCAATATCCTTTGATGTCTTATATTCCAAGCGTAACAGGAACCATTTACCAACCGGCTCCAAATAAATCGCAAGATTTAGAGCCTGAGTCATTTTTGGATTGGTTGCCGCCACTTGATGTGGCTTTATATCAAGCTTCGTTTGGTTATTTACTAACAGAAGTCCAGTACGACGTATTGGGCTACTATAGCGATAATCCAAGACAGCCTTATTTTGCAGACCCAAGATTAGGCAAAGTCGTCAGCGAGTTCCAATTTGAGTTAAAAGATATCGAACTGAAGATCCATAGACGTAATGAGCAAAGGCCATTTCCTTATTTGTGCCAACTACCGTCGCTAATTCCGAATAGTATTAGCATCTAAATCAGTATAATATGTGACTAGTGTGGGGTGGATATAGAATAAAGCATGGGCTTGCGAAGTCGTATAAAACTGCAAAATACAAATCTTTTGTGGCTAACATTGCTGCTTTTAGTGGCAATGTTAGCGCTTGCCTTACCTAAAGCTAATGCCTACGACTCTACTCCAAAAGCTCCAGCTATTGATCTTCAAGACATTGAAGATGGTCAGTCTACTGGCGACAAATTTATTTATTTTTATGACTCCAGTCGTGAACTGTCTTTGCAGCAAGCTTTAAGCTCAAACTTATGGGAAATCGCCCCCGATAGCCGTAACAATCGAGGCTTTACAGCTGATGCGGTTTGGATGAAATTTCGATTAAAAAACTCCAGTAATCAAATTAAAAATATTGTTCTAGAGTACGCCGATCCAGCGATCAAAACCTTAGATATCTATTATCAGTTTTCTAATAGCAGCAGCTTTGAACAGCAAAATTTCACCTACAGTAAACCTAGCAAAGAAAGGCCTGTTTCGTTTTATCGTCCAGCGTTTGCCATAGAGATCCCTGCTAATCAGACTGTCGAAGTCGTTTTGAGGCTGTTCCCTGGTGATGACTTGCCAATGCATTTGTTTACTGAAATGTTTATCTGGGATGAAAAGCCCTTCTACAAATCTACCCATATAGAATTAATATTATTAAGTGTTTTGCTGTGTATAGAAATATTTATGGGGATTGCAACCTTACTGATGTTTTTCTCAACCAAAGATAAAGTATTTTTATACTATAGCATCTTTGCCTTTTCAGCCGCCTCCTTATTTGCGGCCTTTAGTGGTCTATGGCCTTATTTTGTAGCAACTGAGAAGTACGAGCTTTGGATGGTGGTTTTTCAAATTAGTATTTGTCAAATTGCTGCTATTGTTTTTGTACAATACTTTCTTAAAACCAAAAAACATATGCCCGTCATGCATAATTTGCTTACGGCAACTATTTTGATTTGTGTTATTGGGGCTATTTTAAATTTAATGGGTTATCCCTATATTTCTCGGGTGATAATCGATTTTACGGCTATTGGTTATTTTATTTTAATACCGATAGGCATTTATTCGCATAAAAAAGGTGTTCCTCATTCGATCCTTTTTACTTCCAGTTGGATTGTATTTATTGTCGGCATGGTTTTGGCATCAGCTAGATTGCGTGGTTATATTCCAGATTCTTTTGTGGCTCAATGGTCAATATTTTATGGCGGCTTTGTCGAAATATTTTTATTGGCATCTATTTTATTTTTTCGTTTTAGAGATCTGCAAAAAGAAAAGCTGGAAGTTGAGCGTAGTTATCGCTTGCACTTAGAAGAAGCAGCTGAAAACTTAAAAAAAGAAGTAGAAGAAAAAACCAAGCAATTACAAGAGGCGAAACGAAAAGCAGAAAAAGATGCTCGGATTGATATGCTGACGCAACTGACAAACCGCAGAGCATTCACTGAGTTAGCTAGTGACTATATTGCGCGAGCCACTAAAATCCAGAATACCACTTTGTATTTGGCAATGATTGATATCGATCATTTTAAATCGATTAATGATAATTTTGGTCATGCTGCTGGCGATAAAGTGTTAAAAGAAATCGCTCATACTTTTACTTCTCATGTGCGCAATCCTGATCTGGTTTCGCGCATAGGTGGTGAAGAGTTTTGTATTATTATAGAAGCGCAAAACGAACAAGAAGCTTTAGCTTTTGCTGAACGTTTGCGACTCTCAGTTGAGCAAATGCAAGTCCAATACGAAGATAAAACGATTTCCGTTACCATTTCAATTGGACTGTCTCCTTGGTCAATCGAGCTCTCACTCGATCGCTTGATGAGCACTGCTGATATTGCTTTATATAAAGCAAAAAACAATGGCCGTAACCAGGTCCAGATAAAATAATTATAGATCTCTTTAATTATTCACTTTTCTGCTAACTTTCTTCAATAATCACCGCGGTACCAAAAGCTAACAATTCAGCAGCACCTTGCGAGACCATGGAAGTCGTAAAGCGAGCACCAATAATAGCATTGGCACCAAGCATTTGAGCTTCTTCGGCCATCCGATCGATAGCTTGTTCTCGGCTTTCCGCCATCAATTTGGTGTACTCCATAATTTCTCCGCCAACTATATTTCTTAGGCCTGCAAGAATATCTCTCCCAAGATGCCGCGCTCTCACTGCATTTCCTCTTACTAGGCCAACAACTTTAACAATATTATGGTTGGGGATTTGTTCTAACGTAAAAACTTGGATGTCGGATTTCATAGTTGCACCTTCTTATATTTATCAGTTTTTTTGGCTATTAGCCTTTGTCTTAATACGGAAATGAATAAGGCTAATGCGCCGGCTTCAATGGTGAATACCAATAATTTAATGATAACAGGCACCTCTTCGGAAAAGAAAAAAGTAAATGCTTGGAATATCATTAATCCAGCTAAGCCTACAATTAGTAGAAACCAGCCTATCGCCGAAAAATTTCGGGCAACGGGTTCTTGTAGCAGCTGCTGAATTTTTTCAGCTTCAGTTGTGGGGTAATTAAGCTGTGAGGTTGCTTGTTTTATGGTTTGTAAATCTTGATAGATGGCTCTGCAGCTGGCACAAGATTCAAGATGAACTCTTACCATTTGGCTATCTTGTTGCGTCAGTTCGTTATCGAGATAGCCGCTAATTAACTCTTGAGTTTTATCACAAAGTTTCATGTTCGACCTCTTGTTTAACTTTTGTGGCTTCGTTTGATTGCTGTTTCAGGAGCAGCGCTCTTAATGCCAGTCGTGCGCGATGCAATCGAGACATAACGGTACCTTTTGGTATTGATAAAATCTCAGCGATATCGTCGTAAGTACTATGATGATAGTCTCGCAGGACAACAATCTCTTTGTGCGCTATGGGTAACTTCGCGAGTGCCTTGTTCAACCTATCTTGTAGTTGAGCTTGTTCAAGCTGTAACTCAGGTGATTCACTGTTACTAGTCTTGCCAAAATCATTTTCGGACTCGTAACTAACAAACCTAGCTTGCTCGCGTATTTTATCAATGGCTCCGTTGCGAACTACTCGATACAACCATTTTTGTAAATCGACTCCAGCAGCGGGCGCGCTAGGATGTGATAGTGCTTTCACTACACTGGTCTGCACTAGATCTTCCGCATCCGATTGGTTGCCTAAGATTTGTTTGGCAAATATCAATGCTTTTTCAGTCGATGTTAATAAGTCTTGCGAGTAATTCTGACTCACTGACTACTCCAGTTTTGTTTGTCTCAATAGATTAACGGTAGAGTTATTGTTTTATTCCATCTAGTTCTTAGTTATAGCAGAAATTTGTAAAATAAAAAAAGCGACAGATTGTCGCTTTTTGAAGTTATGAAAACTTGCTCTGAAATTATGTGGCTTTAAAATATAGAGCCTTCCTCAGTTGAGTCATCGGTCTCTTCCTCGTCAAAAGGCGAATCAATCAAAACTTCAGGGATTAAGTTATTATCTGCTTGAGCAACTTCGCTTGGCACATTGTCATCGCGAAAATATTCGAAAATGCCATTAGTTTGGCCAATCGCAGCTAGCTTGCCTGTTGCCGGATCAATTTTTGCTGATACCACGCCTGGTGGTTGAATGATGTGCTTTTCAGTGCTGCCAGCTAGTACTTGTTCCATAAATGCAGCCCAAATAGGCAATGCTGCTTTACCGCCATATTCGAATTTTCCTAGACTACGTCGATGGTCCGAAAAACCCATCCAAGCCGAACCTACCAACTCGCTATTAAAACCTGAAAACCAAGCATCCTTATAATCGTTAGCCGTACCTGTTTTGCCAGCAAGGTCGCTGCGTTTTAACAAAGAGCTTTGACGGCGCTTTAAGGTAGTAGTAGCAGTGCCACTTTTAATAACGTCTTTCATCATATCATAAATAATAAAAGCATCACGTGGGTCCATAACTAACTGCGCAATTTGCTCTTCAGCCACCGGTAATTCAGGATAATTGCGAATTTCAGGAGAAGGTGTATCGGCATTTAATTGGCGATCAATGATTAGTTGTTCGCACTCTTTGCAAACTATTTTAGGACTAGTTTCAAAAAGGACATCGCCTTCGGAGGTTCGCACTTCTTTGATAAAATAAGGCTCTACTTGATAGCCACCATTGGCAAGAACTGCATAGGCCATGGCCATTTCCATAGGGGTAAAACTTGCAGTTCCTAAAGCCAAAGATTGGTAGGGATCCATGTGCTCATCAGGCAATCCAACTTTGACTAAATATTGTTCTGCATAATCTGCGCCAATAGCATCGATGAGTCGTGTGGATATGGTATTGATTGAGCGCTTTAGACCCACTCTTAAACGAGTAGGACCATTATATTTTAAGTTGTCATTTTGTGGTCGCCATACTTCGTCAATCGCTTCATTAACCTTAATAAATGGCGCGTCATTAACTAGGCTTGCTGGAGTAAAGCCTTTGTTTAATGCGGCAGCATAAATAAAAGGTTTAATATTTGAGCCAGGTTGGCGGCGTGCTTGGGTGACTAAGTTAAACTTGTTAGAAAGATAATCGAAACCACCTACTAAAGCCGTTACTGCTCCATCTTTTGGTTTCAAGGCGACAAATCCAGAAACCGCTTCGGGCACTTGGCTCAGTTGCCATTGATGTTCTGCAATAAGATTGCCCTTTTTATCAAGCTTGGGGCCAGCATCAATGATTCGAATTAAACTGCCAACAGCAACAATCTCACTGGCTTTTTTGGGTTTATCGCCGATTTTGGTATCAGATATAAACTTTGCAGCCCAATCGAGCCCTGACCAATCAATACTGATGATTTCCAGTTTTGAATTAATCACCTCAATGGACTGTTCACTTACTTGTGTCACAATGGCTGGTTCAAGGCCTCCAATTGAAGGTGTCGAGCTAAGTAGGGTAGTGAGTGCTTGCTTATCTTCCTGGTCAAAATTCTCAATGACTAGCTCGGGCCCTTTGTATCCATGACGGCGATCATAATCCAGTAAACCTTGTCTTAAAGCTTGGGTGGCTGCTATTTGCTGTTTAGATTCAATGGTGGTATAGATTTCCAAGCCTTGAGTATAAGCTTGCTCTCGTCCAAAACGATTTAGTGTATCCAGGCGAACCATCTCGGCCACATAAGGTGCATTTAAGTCTAAATCTGCAGTATGTTTGGTGGCGGTTAGTGGCGTCTCCAGCGCTAGCTGGTAAGCGTCTTCAGTAATATAATTTTCTGAGAGCATGCGGCTAAGAACCAGGTTACGGCGATTGAGCGCGCGCTCTGGATTTGAAATCGGGTTATAAGCCGATTCGCCTTTTAATAAACCCGCCATCATAGCGGCTTGCGGTAGATCAAGCTCAGTCACATCTTTGCCGTAATAAACTTGGGCTGCCGCGCCTAAACCATAAGCTCTATGGCTAAAGTGAACTTTATTAGTATAAAGTTCTAAAATCTCGTCTTTACTCAGCTCTTGTTCCATTTTCAGCGCTAAAAACATCTCAATAAGTTTACGCTGTAAACGCTTATCACGATTTAAGAACATGTTGCGAGCGGTTTGCATGGTCAAGGTGCTAGCACCTTCAGTGGCTTCTTGAGTCGTCAGTGCAACCTTGATAACCCTTAGAATACCGAGTAAATCAACCCCTGAATGTTCTCTAAAACGCTTATCTTCAGTTGCAATTAAAGCATTGACAAAATTTTCTGGGACTTGCTCAAGTGTCACTGGAATGCGTCTGACATCACCAAATTCGCCAATTAATTTTTTATCGGCGGTAAAAATTCGCATGGGGGTCTGTAACTGAATATTTTTTAATGAAGCGATAGTTGGCAGTTGTGGCGCTGAGTAGAGATATGCGCCTAAAACTATCATAACACCAAATATTGTGAGTAAACTCACAAATAAGGTGATTTTCTTCAATATGTAGATGGTAATTTTCATAAAAAGAATTAAGGTGACCGTTCGACAGGAAATCTCAAAGTGGTTACCAGTATACCTTTTTGTAAAAAAAAGGCTGAATTTTTTTGTAAATTATAGTAAATATAGTATCTTAGAGACGTTAGTTAAGAAAAAAGTTTAACTTTATACCAATTAAAAAGTTTATCTTTTGGCACTGAAGCGCTAATATTAGGCTTATAAAGGGAAGTTAACGAACCACATAAAGAAGAGGCATAGGATTTATGGTTCTGGGGTTATTTCAAAAAAAACAGGTACCTGTAGTTGGTATCGACATCAGCTCCACCGCAGTTAAGGTGTTGCAGCTAGGCAAAGTAGGCAATCGTTATCGTGTAGACCGCTATGCGGTTGAGCCTTTACCTCAAGGCGCAGTTGTAGAGCGAGACATTCGTGATACAGAAGCCGTTGGTAACGCCATCAAAAAAGCCGTTCAAAAAGCTAGAGCTAATACAAAATATGCCGCGGTAGCCGTTTCGGGCTCAGCCGTGATAACGCGATCTATCCAAATGGAAAAAGGGTTGGATGATGAAGCGATGGAAGATCAAATTCGCATCGAAGCCGATCAATATATTCCTTATCCTCTAGAAGAAGTTAA
Organism: uncultured Kangiella sp.; assembly: GCA_947498625.1. GTDB lineage: Bacteria > Pseudomonadota > Gammaproteobacteria > Enterobacterales > Kangiellaceae > Kangiella. Next base: position 522,554 of record CANMKR010000001.1, read on the forward strand.
TATGGACTTCCGTGTGTTAGGTGACTCGGCGTCAGCTGATAATATGGTTGATGTTTTATTGGCCGCTTCGCGAAGTAGTAACGTAGATTCTCGAGTAGAAGCATTAGAAGATGCTGATTTAGTGGCTAAAGTTGTCGATATTGAGGCCTATGCAATTGAGAGAGCATATCAACTAACAAAGAAGAAAACGGTAGAGCATATCGAGAATTCAGTGGTCGCGATTATTGATATTGGCGCAACCATTACCAGTTTGAACGTTCTTCAAAATGGTCAGGTAATTTATAACCGTGAGCAATTATTCGGTGGCAATCAATTAACCGAAGAAATTCAAAGTCGTTATGGTCTTTCTTATCAAGAAGCCGGCTTAGCTAAAAAGCAAGGCAGTTTACCCGATGATTATGAAGCGGAAATTTTAATTCCATTTGCTGAAATTATTACTCAACAAGTAGGACGCGCACTTCAATTCTTCTTCTCTGCCAGTGAATTTAATAGTGTCAATGAGATCATTTTGGCTGGCGGTTGTGCTTCAATCAATGGATTGGACATGATGATTCAAGAGCATTTAGGTACACCAACCCGTGTCGCAAATCCATTTGCAGAAATGTCCATTTCTTCGCATGTTAATACACAGGCGTTGAGCTCGGATGCTCCTGCAATGATGATTAGTTGCGGGCTTGCACTAAGGAGTTTCGATTAATGGCTTTAATTAATTTACTCGACTGGCGTGAAGAAGCACGCCAACAACGCCAAAAAGAATTCTTTATTACTTTGGGTTTGATGGTGTTGTTTGCCGTTGCAATTATGGCGTTGGTTTATTGGGCAATGCAAGGGCGTATAGGTGCCCAGCAAGAGCGAAACAGCTACCTCACTCAAGAAATCGACCAACTCAATAGACAAATAACTGAAATTGAAAAAATTGAACAAGAGTTGGCAGAATTAGAAAATCAGATGGATGTTATTCAAGGGTTGCAGCAAAGCCGCCCTGAAGTTGTAAAAATGTTTTCTGACCTAGTAACTTCAGTTCCTGAAGGAATCCATCTCAATAGCTTTGAAAGAACCAATGATAAGAATTTAACTTTTGTAGGCCGCGGTGAAACAACGCCTAGAATTTCTGAGTTTATGAGAAAACTGGATAGCTCGGAGCGTTTAAGAGCTGGTGATTTAAAAGACATTAAAAAAGAACAGAAAGGAATCCCAGCACAAAACTTTGTGTTAGGCGGTTTACAAGTAATTCCAGGTAGAGATGGTAAGGAAGCTGATGGAGGTACTAACTAATGGCTGATATGAGCAAGTATCAAGATATTAATAATATGGGTAATTGGCCTTGGCCGGGAAAAATTGCTGTGATTGTTGCTGCTATGTTAGTAGTTTTTGGCCTGGGCTATTACTTCTTTACGAGTGATCAATTGCTTGAATTAGAATCGAAAGAAAGAATAGAGCAAGAGAAAATTTCGGAATTTACTACCAAATACAAAAAAGCTGCAAATCTAGAGTTATATCGTCAACAAAAGCAAGAAATGCAAAATATTTTTAATGATTTGTTGGAGAGGCTCCCGAAAAGTACGGAAATTCCAGGTTTGCTTGATGAGATATCGTACGCGGCTTCTGGCGCAGGAGTGGATTTGATTTCGCACTCTTATCAAGGTGAAGTACCTAAAGAATTTTATATGGAAAAACCGATAAGCATATCTGCGATTGGCAGTTATCACCAAATTGCAGACTTTGTAAGTCGCATTTCAGGTCTACCTCGTATCGTTACATTGCATGATTTTAAAATTCAACCTGCAACAGCTACTGGTAGAAGAGCTGGAGAAGACAGTAATGCTGAAACTTTAAGCTTTACTGTATTGGCGAAAACTTATCGTTATGAACCCAAGGATATATAGGTGGCTTTAACAATGACTAAAATAAAATCATTATCAGTTGCTATCCTAGCTGGCTTTATATTGTCGGCATGCCAAGGAAGTGGGCTGAACGAACTTCAACAAAAGGTTCAACAGATTAAAGACAGTACTCCTACAGGAATTAAAGAATTGCCGACGGTCATTCCTTATGAGCCTTATGCTTACGATGCATTCGCTTTAAGAAGTCCATTTGCGCAACTTGACCCTGAATATGAAACGCGTTTACTCCAAATTGAAGAGGGTTGTGAAAGTGACTTACAACCTGATCCTAATCGTCAGAAATTTGATTTAGAGCGATTTGGCTTGGATGCTTTGCAATATGTCGGCTTGATATCCAATAAGCGACAGCATCGCGGTTTGATCAAAATTCAATCAGGAGAAAGTGCAGGCGTTATTCAACCAGTCTATGAGGGTGAATACATTGGTCTTAATGACGGTAAGGTTATAAAAATAGATAGTGATCAAATCACTATTGAAGCAATAGTACCGAATTCAAAGGGATGTTGGGAAAAACGTCCGCAGTACCTAGTGATAGGACAGTAGGGGGCAATAATGAAACTAACGAATTTATGGAATCAACAGTTACACTTGGGTAATAAAATTATGTTGAAAAAATCTAAAGGTTTTTTAAAGAAATGTTCATTGGCAATGGTGACTTTGCTAGCATCTTGGGGTATTAAAGCCAGCCAGTTGGAATCAATTGATTACCAAGTATTGCCTGGAGATAAGGTTCAATTAAAACTTGAGTATTCAAGTGCTCCTCCTACACCTTCGGAGTTTACTACGGTTAGTCCAGCACGCATTTCTATGGATTTCGATGGAGTAGATTCAAACCTTGTTTATAAAACTAAACAGGTGGGTGTTGGCGTTGTAAATTCTGTTACTGCGGTAGAAGCCGGTGGAAGAACTCGTGTAATTATTAATCTTGACCGCATGGTTTCCTACAATAGCCAGCTTCAAGGTAACACTTATCTAGTAACACTAGGTAATACGGGAGTTTCTGCAGTAAATAATGTAGCTGCTAGTATTCCTACCAGCACTTCAAGCTCTTCTGGCAATTACGATATTTCTAGCATTGATTTTAGGCGTGGGACAGACGGTTCTGGTCGAGTATTAGTCAATTTAGGCAATCCAAATGTGTCAGTTGATTTACGTCAAGAAGGTCGTAATGTCATTGCAGACTTCTTACAAACCGATATCGATCCAAATTTCATTCGTAAATTGGATGTTGTTGATTTCGCAACTCCTGCGCAGATAGTGGAAACCAGTCGTCGTGGTAATACGGTTCGCCTTGTGGTTCGTGCAACTGATAATTTTGAATATTTAGCTTATCAAGCGGATGATCAATACACGCTTGAGTTAAAACCTTTATCTAAAAAGGAAATTGAAAAACGTGAGCGCGATAAGCCTAAGTGGTCTGGAGACCGTTTAACATTGCAATTCCAAGATATGGATTTAAAAGCGATTTTGCATACTTTGGGTGATTTTGCGGGCTTAAATATTGTTATTAGTGATGATGTTCAAGGATCTATGGCGTTGAATTTAGTCAACGTGCCATGGGATCAAGCTTTAGATATTATTCTAAAATCTAAAGGGCTAGGTAAGCGTCAAGAAGGCAATGTAATTATGATTGCTCCTGTTGAGATTATCGCTCAACGTGAAGAGCAAGAATTAGAAGCTCTTAAGCAAGTGGAAGAGTTGGCTCCTTTACGTACTGAAATTATTCAAGTGAATTACGCAAAAGCTGTTGAAATAGCATCACTTCTGAAGCCATCTAACTTGTCTACTTCAAGTGGCATAGGCTCAACTTCCGCTGATCAATCGGTAGGTATCTTATCTGACAGAGGCGCCGTCTCTATAGATGTAAGGACTAACAGTCTTATTGTGAAAGATGTATCCAGTAAAATTGAGGAAGCTAGAAACTTAGTAGAATTATTGGATCGTCCAATTCAGCAAGTATTAATTGAAGCTCGAATTGTGACAGCAGATGATGGCTTTGCTCGTGATATTGGGGCGCGCTTTGGTATTTCAGATCAGTTTAATAGCAACGAAGGTGCTGTTTCCGGGACGCTAGGAAGAGCTTCTCAATTAGTCGGAGCCCCTATAGATGGCTTGTCCACTTCTCCCTTAAATGTCAGCTTACCAGTAGCCAATCCTGCAGGTTCATTAGGATTATCTTTCTTTAGATTGGCAGAAGGTTTGATTCTTGATCTAGAAATATCGGCGTTAGAGTCAGAAAACCGCGGTGAAGTTATATCAAGTCCTAAAGTGGTGACCGCAAATCAAAGAGAAGCTTTTATTAAAGCTGGTGAAGAAATCCCCTATTTGGAAGGTGGTAACGCTGGTAATTCTAACATTCAGTTTAAAGAAGCTGTGCTAGAGTTGAGGGTAACTCCTCAAATCACTCCTGATGGCCGTGTAAATCTAGACTTAGCAATCAAACAAGATAGGCGAGGTGCTGACGTTGTATTTACTACAGCTAATGGTCAGGCTGTCGGAGGCGCTCCAGCGATTAATACTCAAGAAATCGGCACTCAGGTACTTGTAGATAACGGCGAGACTATTGTTTTAGGCGGTATATTCCAACACAGAACAACGGTTAATGAAACCAAAGTGCCTCTTCTTGGTGATATCCCGTTCATGGGTTGGTTGTTTAGAAACACTTCTAGAGAAAACTCAAAAGAAGAGTTACTTATCTTTGTTACACCTAAAATATTAAATCCTGACTTGAAATTATAAGAGTCGTACCCAATAAACTAAAACCTAGGTATAATGCCTGGGTTTTTAGTTTTCTACATAAGTACAAATAAAGAGTATTAGTAATTAATGAAAGGTAAGCGCAATATATTTTTAATCGGTCCTATGGGTGCTGGTAAGACGACAATTGGTAAGCAACTGGCAGAAGTATTGAAGCTAGACTTTATTGATAGTGATCAAGAGTTAGAGAGAAGGACTGGTGCGCCTATAGACTGGATTTTTGACATTGAAGGTGAAGATGGCTTTCGTAAGCGCGAAGAAGATGTGATTGAAGAGCTCACTCAAATGCAAGGAATTGTGCTGGCAACGGGTGGTGGGGCTATCGTTTCGGATAAAAGTCGTAATTTTTTGGCAGCCCGTGGCGTAGTTGTTTATTTAGAAACCTCTATAGAGCAGCAATTGGAACGTACTCGCCGTGACAAGCGCCGTCCACTCATTCAAAATGAAAACCCGCAGGAAGTACTAGAACAGTTAATGGTAGATCGTGAAACATTCTATACAGAAATTGCCGATCTAACCGTTCCTACCAATATTAGTTCAGTAAAATCTGTAGCTAAGCAGATAGTTGAGCTTATGGATCAGTCCATCTAATGCATTTGAGCGATAATTTTGAAACAGATAAAGTTATCGCTTGAACGCAAAAACTCTAACTACGATATTTGTATTGGCTCAGGCCTAATACCATCACATTCTTTTAGCTTCTTAGAAAGTTTTACAGGCAGTCAAATTGCTGTAATTTCTAATCATGAAATTAGTAAGCTTTACTATGAAAAAGTTAAGCTAGCGATTCAAACAATTAAGCCACACATAGAAATACAGCTAATTTCTTTGCTTGCAGGCGAATCCACTAAATCTATTGATTCATTCTCTGAAATTCTTGATACCTTGGTTCGAAGCAGGTTTAAGAGGAATGATCTACTTATCGCTTTAGGCGGCGGTGTAGTTGGCGATCTAACAGGGTTTACAGCAGCCTGCTACCAAAGAGGGATTGATTTTGTGCAGGTGCCAACGACATTACTGGCAATGGTTGATTCTTCAGTGGGTGGCAAAACAGCCATTAATCACAGTAAAGGCAAGAACCTTATTGGAGCTTTTCACCAACCCGCCGAAGTAATTATAGATACAGATTGCTTAAAAAGTTTACCTGATAGTGAATTTAGTGCAGGTATGGCAGAAGTTATAAAAATAGCGGCAATCTATGATGAATCTTTTTTTGAATGGCTTGAATTAAATTACAGTAAAGTTTTGAGCAAAGATGCTAGTGCTTTAGAGTATATGATTTTTAAAAGCTGTAGTCTGAAAGCAAAAGTAGTAGAGCAAGATGAGTTAGAGCAAGGTATAAGAGCTATTCTAAACTTTGGTCATACCTTTGGTCATGCTATTGAAAACTTATCAGGCTACGGCAAAGTTCTACATGGTGAAGCGGTTGCAATAGGAATGGTTTTAGCTGCTGGTTTTTCCAATGATGAAGCCAAGTTGGATGCTAACATTTCTAGTCGCTTAGTTAAGCTTTTAAAGCGTTTTAACTTACCCACTGAGTTACCAGCTAATTTGGACCAAGAACAGATAGTAGATGCAATGTTGTTGGATAAAAAAAATAAAGAAAAGGGAATAAGGCTCATATTAATAGAAAAGCTTGGCTCAGCTATTATTAAAGAATTCAGTAAGAAATCGATAAGCACCTATCTGCTTAACTATAAGACTTTAGAAGGCGAGAGTTAATGGAGCAAGTCGGTAGAAAGTTAATTCATGTCCCTGACTCTTGGATGCGATTAATCAATTTAATCAAAATGCAGGCAAACAGTGGAAATTTCATATTTTTGGAAGCTCCATTTGCCGCAGGAAAATCAACTTTTGCTGAAATTCTAATAAAGAAATTAACAATTAATGATGAAGTTGAGGTTTTTTACCAAAAGTTACACCCACTAGTAACCACCGACAATATTTTATCTCAATTTGAGGCGAACGCGGGCTTAACTAGCGTGGTCATTCTTGATGATGCCGCGGAAGTAGAAGCTGCGGTTCTTGAAGAGCTAATTTCTTCTAATGACGATTATTATTATGTGATTTTGGCCGAGCCAGAACTCGTAAACCGTGTTCCTAGATTGCAAAACTCTCGCTTTAACTTACCGCTTTTTAATAAGCAGGATTGTCATAAGCTTTTGAGCAAAATGTATCAATTAAGAGATTCAGCTATTGAGATACCAGTCTTGGAGAGCGAGCTCGTTTATTATGAAAGTAAAGGCTTTCCCGCCGAGATTATTAAAATTGGCGAGCGGTTGGGCGATAAGTTCAAGAAGCAAAGTTCTGGCGTTACAAGTTTTGAAATAGCCAATAAAGGGATTTTCTCAACGGCGGTGTTGTTACTAGGCTTTATAGTATTGCTAGCTTACCTGTTTTGGCCGAGTGACGAGAAAGTGAGTCAGCAAAGCCCTGAGAATATAGAAAATCCAACTAGCACAACGTCTTTAGAATTACCCATCAATACTAATTCAATCGAAAATATGGATGCTGGGGAATTGATAATACAGCAAGAAGAAAGTAATAAGCCCCTTAGTTTTAGCGAATGGGTTGCTGAGCAAGACCCTGAGCATTACACCATACAGTTGTATTCTAACGCGCTTGAGATCGACGCTATAAGTTTTAAAGATAAACTGGATCTTGCTGATTCCTACCTGTATCCGGTAAATATTAATGCTCAGTTACAATACAGAGTAGTTTGGGGGGTATATCCAAATCGTGCCAGAGCACAATTAGCAATCCAATCGCTACCTGCAGAAATACTAAAGCAAAAACCATGGCTTAGATCCTTTAAATCCATTCAAGAAGAGCTATAAATCGCTCAAAATCAGCATTAATTTTAGCCTAATTAATAAGCTTCATCTATCGCTTAGCAAGGTTTCCAACTATAATGCGCGCAAGCCGTTTATTTACTAGTGTCTATGTCTATTCCTTTAAAAAATGATCGTTATATTAAAGCTTGCTTGCGTCAAGAGATTGACCGCACTCCTATCTGGATGATGCGCCAGGCTGGTCGTTATTTGCCAGAGTATCGCCAATTAAGAGCTGAAGCTGGCAGTTTTATGGATTTGTGTACTAATCCAGAATTGGCTTGCGAAGTCACCTTACAACCACTAAGACGATTCCCGTTAGATGCGGCAATTCTCTTTTCAGATATTTTGACTATTCCTGATGCTATGGGAATGGGCTTGTATTTCACACCCGGTGAAGGTCCTGCATTTAAAAACCCGGTCAGAGATATGGCGGGGATAAAGTCGTTGCCGATACCAGATCCTAACCAAGAGTTAAAGTATGTTACCGATGCTGTCAGCACTATCCGTAAAGCGCTTAAGGGTGATGTACCACTTATCGGTTTTTCGGGTAGTCCCTGGACTCTAGCCACTTATATGGTGGAAGGCGCTAGCACCAAAAACTTTTCATTAGTAAAAGGTCTGATGTATCAAGATCCAATGGCGATGCACGCCTTATTGGATAAATTAGCTGATTCTATAATTGTGTATCTGAATGCTCAAGTTGCAGCAGGTGCACAATCATTGATGATTTTTGACACCTGGGGTGGTGTATTAACGCCTAGCGATTATCAAGAGTTCTCTCTTAGATATATGCAAAAAATCGTTGATGGTCTAACACGAGAATATGACGGCCAAAAAATCCCTGTGACTTTGTTTACTAAAGGAGCTGGAGACTGGTTGGATTTAATGGCGGCAACTGGTTGCGACTGTTTAGGGGTGGATTGGACTACGAATCTTGCTGATGCAAAAAACAAGGTGCTAGGAAAAGTAGCGCTACAAGGTAATATGGATCCTTCTATTTTATATGGAACAGAGCACAGAATTCGCGAAGAAGTCAGTAAAATCCTTGCAAGTTATGGACAAGGCAGCGGACATGTATTTAACTTAGGTCACGGCATCCATCAAACGGTCAATCCAGAAAATGCGGGTGCCTTTATTAAAGCTGTACACGAACTTAGCCCTGAATATCATAAGTAAAAAAAACTGGCGTGCGTAAAGAAAGCGAATTTAAACCTCCTTGGTGGTTAACGAATCGACATCTGCAAACTTTTTGGAGCCCTTTGGTTCCAAAATTGCCTTTGCCTGAGCTAAAGCGGGAAAGGCTAGAGCTCAGCGATGGAGATTTTCTCGATCTTGATTGGCTCAATAAAGATTTAGACTCGCCGACCGTTGTTTTACTGCATGGCTTAGAGGGTAACCTTGATTCTCCTTATTTAAGACGCATGCTTAATCAACTAGCAGAAAAAGGCTGGCGTGGCTTGTTAGTCTATTGGCGTGGTTGCAGTGGTGAAATGAATCGCTTAACCAAGACCTATCATGCTGGGCGAAGTGAAGATTTAGCAGAAGTCATTGATTATTTACGTGCTAACTTAAATCAAGCTCCAGTGTTTACTGTGGGCTATTCCTTAGGTGCTAATGTCTTACTTAAATGGTTGGGTGAGCAAGGCAAAGTAAAGCAAGATACGCTAATAGAAGCCGCTTTCGCCGTTTCTACGCCTTTCGATTTGGCTATTTGTGCCGATTCCATCGATAAAGGTTTCTCCAAAATCTATAAACATTATTTACTGGCTACTTTAAAAAAGAAAATAGTGAGTAAATTCAGCGCAGAAGAGTTGCTTAAGCATTTGAATTTAACAGCAAAAGATATCTGGCTCATCAGCGGTATGCGAGAGTTTGATGAGCGGATTAGCTCTAAGCTAAACGGCTTTGAAAACGCGGATGATTATTATCGTCAATGTTCCAGTAAATACTTCTTAGCTGATATTCAAGTTCCTACGGTTATATTACATGCTGAAGATGACCCGTTTATGTCTCCAGAGATCATTCCCAATGAAGAAGACCTCTCAGCAAATATGGAAGTCAGGGTGTCCAAAAACGGCGGTCATGTGGGCTTTGTTAGCGATCCCAATAAGTTAGGCTATAGCTATTTCTTAGAAAATTCGGTGCTCGAATTTTTCTCTAGTTTCGTGAAAGCTTAACTATTACGAATTATCAATTAATCACTTTAATTTTGTCCAAAGTTTGCTATTCTGGTTCGACCAGAAACTGCTAATAATGCTATGCAAAATTCATTTAAAATAATAAAGCAAGCCTATCAAGCTTCCCCATTTCCAGATTTTAATGAACGTAAAAGTTGGTTACGCCAGCTAAAGAAATTAATCATTGAAAATGAAGAGATGATTATAGCGGCCATTGATAAAGATTTTACTGGTAGAGCTACTTTTGAAACTCAAATTGCAGAAATTTATCCCTCGGTTAAAGCGATTAAGCATGCTGAGAAGAATTTGTCGACTTGGATGAAGCCAACAAAGCGCAAAGTTAGCATTTGGTTTCAACCGTCAAAAGCAAAAGTTATTCACCAGCCATTAGGTGTGGCCGGTTTGGTGGTGCCTTGGAATTACCCACTTTATATGTCAGTAGCCCCCTTGGTCTGTGCTTTGGCCGCGGGTAATCGAAGCATGCTCAAGTTGTCGGAGTTCACTCCAAATTTTAGTGAATTATTTGCCACTTTGGTGGAGAAATATTTTTCTAAGGAAGTGATTACTGTAATCAATGGCGGCCCTGAAGTGGGAGCTGAGTTTACGACTTTACCGTTCGATCATATATTATTTACCGGCTCGAATCGGGTGGGCAAAATGGTCATGAAGGCGGCGAGTGAAAACTTAACTCCAGTCACGCTTGAATTGGGTGGTAAGTCACCGACCATTATCGATAAGAATTATTCTATCGATGATGCTGCTCAAAAAATCATGTTTGGTAAGTTATTGAATGCGGGCCAAACTTGTCTAGCTCCTGATTATGTTTTCCTGCCTGAGGGAAAGGAGCAAGATTTTATAGCAGCCTGCAAAAAAGCTGCGCAAAGGTATCATCCTAATTGGAAAGGCGAAAATTATACCGCTATAAATTCTGATAAGCAGTTTGAAAGACAAGAAGCCTTATTACAGGATGCAATTGATAAAGGCGGTGAGATTGTTTATTTGAATAATGATACAACAGAAAAAACGGATGGCCGGAAAATGTCGCCAGCCTTAATTATTCAAAGTCTTGAATCAATGTTGGTTCGTAAAGAGGAAATTTTTGGACCTTTGTTGCCGGTAGTCACTTACCAAAATCTGGATGAAGTTATTGAATATGTGAATAATAATCCTAGGCCATTAGCACTGTATTTCTTTAGTAAAAATAAAGCGAATATCAATAAAATTTTAACTCATACTATTTCGGGTGGTGTGACTCTAAATGATGTGATTCTTCATGTTAGTCAAGAAACGCTGCCTTTTGGTGGTGTGGGCAATTCCGGTATGGGGCATTATCATGGCTACGATGGCTTTAAAACTTTTTCAAAAGCGAAAAGTGTTTTCAAACAAAGTGCGTTGGCTGGCACTCGCTTGATGTATCCGCCTTATTCTAACTTTGCAAAATTTCTTTATAAAATTATGCGGGGCAGTTAATGGCTACTCGTCGCCAAATATTAAAAGGTGCGGCAGCTACTAGTTTAGTCGCGGTAACGGGTGTCTCTATTTGGCAATTGTCGCTATCTGAGTCACAGCAATTAATTGAGGATGATGCATACGATTATCAGTTCTTAACGCTGGATGACCGTTATGTTTTGTTTGCGATTATTCCGGCGATGTTGGGTCAGGCATTAGAAAAATTAGAAGAGAAAGATTTTGCAATGCGCTTAATGCAACAGATCGATCAGGCAATAGACTTTGTGACTCAATCTAGCCAAGACGAATTGCGCCAACTGTTTGATTTATTGGCTAATCAATTAAGTCGTGCTTACCTCGCCGGCGTTTGGTCCAGTTGGTCTAGAGCAAATGTAGCCGCAGTTTCTGAATTTCTTAATGATTGGCGAACCAGCTTTATGAATTTATTGCGCTCAGGTTATTTGGGTTTACATCAAATAGTTATGGGGGCTTTTTACGCACAGCCGCAAAGTTGGAAAGCTATTGATTATCCTGGGCCACCAAAAATGAACTTAACCGATAGTTTTTATGAACAATTCGAGCTCTAGCTTATGGATAAACAATCAATAAACGCCAATGACTTTAAGCAAGAAGTTATAGAAGCAGATGTGGCTATCATTGGTAGCGGTGCAGGTGGTGGAGTCTCAGCGGAAATTTTGGCGCAAGCTGGCTTTAAAGTGCTCATTATTGAAGAGGGGCCTTACTTAACTGGTCGCGACTTCAAAATGCAAGAAAGCGACGCCTATCCTATGCTTTACCAAGAATCTGCAGCACGAAAAACTAAAGATAAAGCGATTAATATCTTACAGGGTAGAAGTGTTGGCGGCTCTACGGTGGTTAATTGGACTACCAGTTTTAGAACACCAGAAAAGACTTTAGACTTTTGGGGGAATGAATTTTCTTTAAAAGAGCATAGCCATAAAAAAATGGCGCCTTGGTTTGCAAAAATGGAACGGCGTCTAAATATCGAGCCATGGAAGATTCCTGCCAATACAAATAATAAAGTATTGCAAAATGGTGCTAAAAAACTAGGCTGGCATTCAGAAACTATTTCAAGAAATGTGAAAGGCTGCGCTAACTTAGGTTATTGCGGAATGGGTTGCCCGCTAAATGCGAAGCAGTCAATGATGGTAACTACCATACCTGCAGCCAAGAAATTAGGTGCTAAGGTTTTGTATCAAGCAAAAGTGGAAAAGCTTTTAATTGATAAGAATAAAGTTACCGGTTGTGAAGTAATCCCGGTTGGACTTAATTCAAAAGCTAGCTCGAATCAGAAAATTAAAGTGCGTGCTAAACATACCATTTTAAGCGCCGGCTCTATCGGCTCACCTGCGATATTATTACGCTCAAAAGTCCCCGACCCTTATCAACGAGTAGGCAAACGAACTTTTTTGCATCCAGTGGTAGTTTCTGCAGCTTTAATGACTGACAAGGTCAATGGTTATGCAGGAGCACCCCAATCAATTTATTCGGATGAATTCTTATGGCCTAAAGACGATTCTATGGGTTTTAAAATAGAAGCGGCGCCACTGCATCCTTCATTAGTTTCCACTGTGCTGAGCCAGTTTGGTAATGAGCATTTTAAGTTATTTGAAAAATTCCCTTACCAGCAAGGTACCTTGGCTTTGTTAAGAGATGGCTTCTCTAACAATAGTGAAGGTGGTGAAGTTGCTTTGGATAAATATGGTTATCCTAAATTGGATTATCAATTAAACGATTACCTTTGGAATGCCGCACGCAAAGCTTTTTTAACCATGGCAGAGTTACAATTTGCCGCTGGAGCTAAAGAAGTTATTCCTACTCACTTAGACGCTAAGCCCTACAAAAGCTGGCAGTCGGCGAAAAAAGCCATTCAAGAGCTACCTATGCAGAAGTTGAAGACGCTAGTTTTTAGCGCCCATGTCATGGGGGGAAATAGCATGGGTGCCGATGAAAAAATCTCGGTTGTCGATGCAGAGGGTAAGTTCCGCCATTTAGAGGGGCTACATATTTTTGACGGCTCGATTTTTCCAACCAGTATCGGTGCCAACCCCCAATTATCGATTTATGGATTAGTGGCAAAACTGGCAACGAATTTATCTGAACAGTTGCAAGTATAAAGCCATTGGTCAAAATATTAGAATTTCAGTAAAATAGCAGTTCATTAAAAAACATCTGATGCCTTATGAGTAAAACCGTTTTATATCCGGGGACTTTTGATCCTATCACTAATGGTCATATTGACCTGGTGAAACGCGCCTGTCGTATGTTTGATAAGGTGGTGATTGCGGTAGCTTATAACCCAAATAAAAAACCGCTTTTCAGTCTGGAACAAAGAGTGGCTATGGCCAAAGCAATTTTTGCCGAAAATAAACAAGTAGCGGTAGAAGGCTTTACTGGTTTATTAGTCGATTTTGCCCGCCAACAAAATGCAATAGGGGTTTTGCGTGGTATTCGTGCAGTATCTGATTTTGAATTCGAATTTCAACTGGCCAATATGAACCGCCATTTAGCGCCAGAATTAGAATCTATCTTTTTAACGCCATCTGAAAACTATTCTTATATCTCTTCTTCTTTAGTTAGAGAGGTTGCATCACTCGGAGGTGATATTAGGGCTTTTGTTCATCCTAGCGTCGGAGAGGCACTCGAACAGAAGTTTAAGGATTGAACTATAAGCGCTCGAATTTTAGGAATAAATCGGCGATAATGATTAAGTTACAATATTGAATATTAAAAAGAGAAGTTTGAAGTTTTATGGCATTAAAAATTACCGATGAGTGCATCAATTGCGATGTTTGTGAACCTGAATGTCCAAACGAAGCAATTTATCAAGGTGAAGAAATCTACGAGATTGATACCAGTAAATGTACTGAGTGTGTTGGTCATTACGACGAACCACAATGCCAGTTAGTCTGCCCTGTAGACTGTATTCCGCTGGATGAAGACAATGAAGAGTCTCAAGAACAACTTATCGTCAAATACGAAAAGCTGACCGGGTTGCCCTTTGTTGAAGTGTAACTTTAAGTATAAATATTAAGCGGCGAGGCCGCTTTTTTTATATCAAAAAATAATGCGTTCACTATGAAATTAATAGATTGGTTAAGACAAGAAGAGTTTAGTTTAACTCTGTCCTCAGGTTTTTTTGGTTTCTTTGCCCATACTGGTATCTTGACCGTTTTGGAAGAAGAGAAGCTAATGCCAAAGCGGGTTATGGGTGCTAGCTCAGGGGCTTTGGCTGGAGCCTGTTGGGCTGCTGGTATTAATTCAATCGAATTGAGAAATATCTTATTTGATTTAAAACGACAAGACTTTTGGGACCCTGGATTTGGCTTAGGCTTATTGAAAGGTCAAAAGTTCAGAGATAAATTAACGGAAATTCTTCCAGTTGAAACCTTTGAAGAGTGTCAAATACCTTTAGCACTATCAGCTTACGATATGCGCTCGAAGCAAACTCTCTCTTTAAATTCAGGAGCATTGATTCCAGCGATATATGCTTCTTGTGCTATTCCTTTAATGTTTCAACCGATAGAAATTGATGGTTATAAATTCTTAGATGGCGGCTTAAAAGATCGAGCTGCATTGGTTTCTGCAGAAAAAGGTGAAAGGATCTTTTTTCATCATATTGCTTCGAAATCTTCTTGGCGTAAAAAAGATGATCCTTCAATTCAAGTTCCTAAAAGGGAAAATCTAGCATCTTTGGCTATATATGACTTACCGCGCTCAGGTCCAACTAAACTGGATGTGGGGCAAGAAGCCTACCAACGCGTTTATTTTGCTATGCGCAGAGCTTTGAATATGGAGTTGCTGGATAATAATATTTTTATCGCAGGCTAACTGATAGAAGATATGGCATAACACATTGAAAGTGATTAAAGCAGATAGATACCGTCGCTTTCAATCCGAATTTTTCTTTCTTTATATAAAAGCCCAATAGTTCTTTTGAATACAGCTTTGCTGACCTGAAAACTACGATAAATATCTTCAGGCGCACTTTTATCGTTTAAAGATAAAAAGCCATTGTTGTCTTCAAGCTCTGATAAAATATCTGAAGCCAGCTTATCCTTCGCCTGAATTGCCCCTTTGTTTAAAGATAAATTGATTTTGCCATCATTTCTGACTTCACGAATATAAGTCTTCAGCTCGGTCCCTACTTTTAAATGCTTAACAGTTTGGTCTTTAAATAGCATGGCTGAGTGACTGTGATTGATGATGCACAAATAGCCTAAATCAGTTTTACGTCGCACCATAGCCTTTACTTCTTGTCCTTTAGAAAAACTAGCAGGCGACTTATCCAGATGTTTATCAAGCTTAGTAGTGGCGACCAAACGTTGACTGGCATTATCTATGTACAAATAAACTAAGTAAGAACGCCCTGGCTGAAGTGGCTGAAATTGTTGCCCAAATGGCACTAATAAATCTTTCGGTAAGCCCCAGTCAAGAAAGGCACCAATACGATTGACCTCAACGCATTGTAAAAAAGCAAACTGTCCCACTTGCGCAAACGGGTTTTCAGTCGTAGCAGTAGGGCGATCTTCCGAATCAAGGTAGACAAATACATCGAGCCAATCTTCCTCAAGCATGGATTTTTCAACATAACGATTAGGTAATAGCACTTTATCTTGAATAGAAAAGCCAAGATCAAGTCCGTACTCGTTTGAGCTTAATACTTGTAAACGATTATATTTACCTAACTGAATTGATTGGCTCATAGCTCTTCGGTTGACTCCATTTCCACAATAATGGGATGCTTGCCTTGCATAATGATATGCCCAATATACCGCTTAGAGCCAGTAGTCGCGAATTCAAATTGATAACGCTTCAAAAAACGTAGTTGGTTTTCAGGATTTCTGCCAAAGTAAATTTTTTTCAAAGAGACATAGCCGTCAAGGTTTTGCACATTCGACTCTTTACAGGCGTTAATCGCGGCACGATGAGCTGCTTCGCGAATTCTCGAATTATAAAAATAAAATCCTACAGCTAAAGCTGCGGCCAGAATAATGAGTAATTGATCCATAAAATAAGTACTTATTAGCGAGAATCAAAAAAGGCGGCTTGAAGCCGCCTTTTTATATAATACCAATTTAGTTGGTCATTCGAGCAACTGTAATTTTTGATTCAGCAACTCCAGCAGCGCGTGCTTGGTCAACTGCAGATAATAATGAATTGTTTAGCGCATCGTTGTGAACGCGAATCAAAACTGGAGAGCGAGGGTCTTCAGCTAACTTTGACTCAATGTTCGCGCCAATTCTTTCAGAATCAATGATACGGTCATCCATACTAATTTGATTTTCATGATTAATAGTAATGGTAACCACTTTTGGTGGGTCTTCAGTTTTTTCTTGATTCGGAGGCGTGTTACTTGGACGCTTTAAGCCAATACCTTCTTCTTTAATAAAAGAGGTAGTTACGATGAAGAAAATCAACATGATAAATACGATGTCTAGCATCGGCGTCATATCAATATTAGTATCTTCGTCTTCTCTATGTCTTCTTCTCATTTTATTTCCTAGCGCTTACGACATTTGCATCATTCAAATGCCTAAATTCGTTCATCGATACATTGTAGCCGAGACATTAAAGGTGATCTAGCGAAAAAAGTCCAGTTTTCAAGAGTTTTTAAGTGGGGTCAGAGTTACTTTTTAGTGTTGTCGATTGCGAAACTTATTGATTAATGTAAAAAGTAACTCTGACCCCACTTAAAATCTTACCAGCGGCTGACTGTAGGGCGACTAATACCAACAGATTTCGCCTGATCGACTGCGGTTAATAGAGCTTGGTTAGAGGCATCATTATGAATTTTAATAATTAAGCCAGAACGTGGGTCATCGGCTAGTTTTGCCTGCAAGTTAGCGCTAACAGACTCGGCATCAATAATACGATTATCCATAGTCACAATATCCTCAGCGTTTATAGACAGCAGCATTGGCTTGGGACAATTTTCTAGACAAGGATTAGGGCTTGTACTTGGACGATTTAATTGTAATCCGTTTTCCTTGGTAAAGCTGGTGGTGACAATAAAGAAAATGAGCAGGATAAAGACAATATCCAACATGGGTGTCATATCAACGTTCTTTTCACTAGAGTCATCTTGGCGGCGACGTAAGAATTTACTTAGCATGGCGTTCTCCTTCTTCTGTGAATGTCACTTTCAGATTAACAGCTCGTAACTGGTCTGTCCAGGTAGTGGGGAGGCTACTCCTATCATTAACAATGACTCGTTCTTCCTAGTTCATTAAAAGGTCATTCCCATGAAAATGGGAATCTTGTGGAGGGTGGGCATTGTGTCGTTTGATTCCCGCATGCGCGGGAATGACGATAATAAATGAAAAACTATCTTTGACAATTGCCACAATAATAACTGGCTCTCTGACCAATAACTTTACGCTTGATGGTGGAGTCGCATTTAAAGCACTCTTCGCCATCACGGCCATAAACATTAAGTTGTTGCGCAAAATATCCAGGACTACCATCGGTTTGGGCGAAATCCTTTAGAGTAGTTCCACCTTCTTTAATGGCTTTAGCTAGCACTTTTTTAATGGCTTCGACTAATTTAACTAAACGAGCCTTGCTAATTTTATTGGCAATGGCGGTTGGCTTTATGCCTGATAAGAATAGCGCTTCGGAAGCGTAGATATTACCAACTCCCACCACTACTTGATTGGTCATAATAGCGTTTTTAATGGCGCCTTTTCGTTTAGACAAAGATTGTTGCAGGTAGTCGGTATTAAAGTCATCGGTTAATGGTTCTGGACCAAGGTTATCTAATAATTCTAATGACTCGTCTTTGGCTTGCCATAAAACCGCGCCAAAGCGACGCGGGTCGTTAAAGCGTAATGCTTTGCCGTTAGCGAAAATCACTTCGAAGTGATCGTGCTTTTGTATTGGTTCTTTAGCCGAAACTATCCGCATAGCGCCAGACATGCCTAAGTGCATCACCACAGTACCATGCTTAAAATGCCACAACAGATATTTAGCGCGGCGCTCTAATCCTGTGCTTTTTAAGCCTTCGATTGACTTAGTTTCTTGCGCAATAGGCCAACGCAAAGTCTTAAAGTGAATACTCACCGTTTTAACTTTGGAGTTAAGAATATAAGGTTCTAGACCTTTTTTAGTGGTTTCTACTTCGGGTAATTCAGGCATGGTTGGGTCATGATTGTCTTATTATTTTAGGAGGTTATAGTGATTACATATGGCTTCAAGACCCACCCCTTATGTTCCATACAATTCTTGATTTGTTCTATTGCTTTAATCAAAGCAACCTTTCTTAAGGTATTTTTTGTCTCAAGCGAATTTATACAGTTAGATAGGTCGTTGTTAGTATCTGAGTTATACCACTTATGTTTTTCAATCGAGAAAAACTGAAAGGACTCGTAAATTGCAGGATTAATGCTGGATGGTTCTGAAATAGCTTCACCCGCTTTTCTATAAATAGATGAGCAGCTACTTATAGTTAGTAGAATTATCAAAAAAATAAGAAGTTTTAGAGTATTCATTTGTAGATAAGTACCATGTGTTAAGTACATCATAACTAACTTACAATTTAATTTGAATGTTAATATCCAATAAAAAAGCCCAGCAAATGCTGGGCTTTTTTTATCTACTTTGGAGGCAGTAGTAATTTAAGGTTTGAACCAGATAATTACTTAATTTTGCCTTCTTTGTACATTACGTGCTTGCGTACTACAGGATCAAATTTTTTGATCTCCATTTTACCAGGCATGTTTTTCTTGTTCTTATCAGTGGTATAGAAGTGACCTGTACCAGCGCTAGAGTTTAAACGAATTTTATCACGCATGATTTAGCTCCTTATACCTTATGTCCGGCTTTACGAACATCAACTAATACAGCATCGATGCCTTTCTTATCGATGATGCGCATACCTTTCGCAGAAACGCGTAGTTTCACGAAACGGTTTTCTGACTCAACCCAAAAACGGTGTGAGTGTAGATTAGGTAAAAAACGACGCTTAGTGCGGTTTTTAGCGTGTGACACATTGTTACCTGTCACTGGGCGCTTACCAGTTACCTGACAAACTTTAGCCATTGTTAGCCTCCAAAAATAACCTTAAATTCCGCCTCAATTGGTATTTTTAAGGCGATACTGCAAATTAGGGCGCACTTTATACCAAAATCACCGCTTAGAAGCAATGATTTTAGCCAGAAAAGCCTGAATTCAGCCCTTTTTTTGATAATTGCCACAAGATGACTATTCTATTGCTTTATAAGAGTCCATGCTCGGCGAAAGAATAGGTCTTAGAGTGGGCGACGATTATATGATCCAGCGTACGAATATCAACCAGTTTTAACGCTTTTTTTAGTTGTTGTGTTAAAGCGATATCAGCCTCACTAGGAGAGGTGACTCCACTAGGATGGTTGTGGGCGAAAATTACTGCCGAAGCATGATTGTTCAAGGCTGACTCTACCACAATCCTAGGGTGAACTTCGGCGCTATTGATGGTGCCTTTAAAGAGTAATTCGCTGCGGATCAGTTGGTTTTGGTTATTCAGTAGTAATAGGTAGAAATGCTCTCTTGGCTTATTGGATAAAAGGCTTTTGAGATAGAGTTTCACTTGGGCTGGGTTAGTGAATGCTTGCTCAAGGTCTAAGGACTGCTCTAAATAGCGCTTAGACAGCTCAAGACAGGCCTGCAATTGACAAAATTTGGCAGATCCTAGCCCAGGATAGCTATTAAATGTCTTGAAATCAGCTTCTAGCAATGGCTTGATTCCTTGAAAATCGTGCAATAAATATCGCGCTAAATCTACAACATTAAGCTTTTTTGTACCCGTTCTTAGAAAGATGGCTAATAGCTCAGCATCGGATAAATTAGCTGCACCCTGCGTCAATAGGCGCTCTCGTGGGCGCTCATTGCTTGGCCACTCCATGATTCTCATATCGATTCTCTTTGTTATGCTTTGGTAGAAGAAAAGAATACAAAATTATAGTTAGCGAGTATTTGCTCCGAACTCTACAAATTGTGTAGGTAAAGGCGTAAACTAATGCCATCAATGTGAACCAAATCAACTATTTAGGATGAATTTAAGCCAAAAGAAAATTTTACTAGGCTTAACTGGGGGGATCGCGGCTTATAAAGTGGCGGATTTATGCCGCCAGTTGGTCAAAGCAGGCGCTGAAGTGCGCGTAGTTATGACCGCGGGCGCTAAGGCTTTTATTACGCCATTAACCCTACAAGCTTTATCTGGAAATCCAGTACACGATGATCTGCTTGATCCTAGTGCAGAGGCCGCTATGGGGCATATAGAGCTGGCCAAATGGCCCGACTTAATTGTTATCGCTCCTGCTAGTGCTGACTTTATTGCTCGAGCAACCGCCGGCATGGCCAATGACCTACTCTCCACTTTATGTGTTGCTAGCGCAAAACCCATAGCCGTAGTTCCGGCTATGAACCAACAGATGTGGGCGAATGCCGCTACTCAGACCAATATCGAAACGGCGAGCAAAAGAGGAATGCATATCTGGGGGCCAGCTTCAGGCGAGCAAGCTTGTGGTGATGTTGGGTTAGGGCGAATGATAGAGCCACTTGAAATCGCGCAAAAGGTCGATGCTTTTTTTAACCATAAACCGCTTAAAGGGCAACATTGGGTGATAACTGCCGGGCCAACGGTTGAGAAAATTGATCCGGTAAGATTTTTAACCAATCGTAGCTCTGGAAAAATGGGCTATTCAATTGCCAAGGCTGCTGCTGATTTAGGCGCTAAAGTGACTTTAGTTTCTGGTCCTGTTGCTTTATCTGCACCGAATGGTGTTCAGCGATTAATGGTGGAGTCAGCGCAAAGCATGTTAGAGGCAGTGACTGAAGCAACGGATAAGGCGGATGTTTTTATTGCCTGTGCAGCAGTTTCAGATTATCGAGCAAAAGATGTTTCTGAGCAAAAAATGAAGAAGAATGCTAATTCAGGTTTGTCTTTAGAGCTAGAGCAAAACCCTGATATTTTAAAATGGGTAGCGACTAATCGAAATTGCTATTCTGTGGGTTTTGCAGCCGAAACTCAAAATGTGGATGAGTACGCCAAAGCAAAAATGCAGCGCAAAGGTATTCAGATGATTTGTGCGAATGATGTGAGTCGAACTGATATTGGTTTTTCTAGTGATCATAACGAATTAAAAGTATTTCATTTAACTAATAATCAATTAGAAATGTATCCGTTAGGCCCAATGCTTAAAAGTGAGTTAAGTGTAGAGTTAGTGGAATTAATAAATAGCGTCAGATAGCAAAAATAAAATGACAAAGCCGTAATACAAGAGGTAGAGAATATGGCGAATTCAAAATCAGGAAAGGGTAAAAGTTTAATTAGCTTTTTTATACCGGCGTTTGCCATTGGGGCGGCATTGCTATTGGTATCGGCTGTGGCTTTTTATTTTTGGGGATATCAGCAACCGTTAAAAGAGCAGGCTGGCTTTTATCTGCAAAGCACTGTGAACGAAAAGGCGCAACAAGTTAATCAACAGTTAGCAACTATTCAAAAGAAGATCGATGAAGCGGCAAAAGAAGCTGCAGATGAGGCGGCGATACTATCAGCATTACAGGCAAGCTACCCTGAGATTTCTGCCGTTACTAGTCGTGCAATCGGCGAGCTAGAAGTCGATATGGCTTCAACGCCAATCGTTACTCATATAACGCTAGAGCTGTTGCGTCAGGTTTCTGAAGGTAAAAAAGCTAACCCAGAATTGATTTTGAATAATGGTAATCCAGACCATGTGGCTTTTGCCACTAAGGCTAATGACCAGTTGTATTTAGTGGCTTTTGATCCTAAAGGTTTGGCCCGTTTCTTTGGCAGCCAACAAAACTATATGGAGCTTCAGTTATTGCAGCATTTTGATGCAGGGAATCACTTAATTAGCTCGAGCAAAGCAAGTGCATCTAACGCCAACCCTTTAGCAGAGTCAGATAGATTTGGTGCCAATTGGTCGATAGCAGTATTTCAAGAAGATAACGCTTTCTCACCAAATTATTTATTACCACTATTGGTAATTTTATTAGCTTTAGCCGGCTTATTGGTGGCCGTTTTATTGCCATTCCTATCCTTGAAAACAAGCTTAAAATCTGAAGCGAGAAGCTTTATTCAGGGCATTGCAAAAAATAAGATGCCCTCGAATTATAAAATAGATTTCTTTAATGAATTAGCGGCAAGTTATCGTCGGGTGCATGAAACTGAAGAAGAGTCCACTGGCGGTTTAGAAGTAGTTGATGCTGCATTAGAACAAAAGTCCGAGTCGGAAGGAGTCGCTTTTGATATCGATTTATTGCAGTTAGCTGAGAAAATAAACCCAGAAATTTTCCGGGAATACGATATTCGTGGAGAGGTGGGCAAAACTTTAAATGAAGATATCGTTTATGCTCTCGGGCGCTCCATCGGTAGTGAAGCTTATGCGCGTGGAGAACAGAAGATATTAGTTGCTAGAGACGGTCGTATTTCTAGTCCGCAATTGCACCATGCGTTAATTGAAGGGTTAGTATCAAGTGGACGAGATGTCGTTGATTTAGGCTTGGTACCAGCGCCAGTTTTATATTTTGCTATTGGCTCGTTAAAGGTTCGTTCAGCTGTGATGTTAACCGGTAGCCATAATCCGCCACAACATAACGGATTAAAAATTGTATTGGCAGAAGATACGCTTTATGGCCGTGACATCAAGGCGCTTTATACTCGCATAAAAGAAAATGATTTCTTAAGTGGTAAAGGTGGCAGAAAAGAGCTTGAGTTTGAGCAAAATTATTTAGAGAAATTAGTTTCTGATATAACATTAGATAAACCATTAAAGGTAGCGGTTGATTGTGGTAACGGCGTTACTGGAAATTTATTGCCTCGGCTATTGCAAGCTTTAGGTTGCGAAGTTTTGGCGTTGCATACAGAAATTGATGGTAACTTCCCTAATCATCATCCGGATCCGAACAAAGCTGAAAACTTACAAGATCTTATTGAGATGGTCCAGTCTGAAAATGCGGATTTAGGTATTGCATTTGATGGAGATGGTGATCGGTTGGGAGTTGTAGATTCGAGTGGCAAAATTATTTGGACCGATCGTGTCATGATGCTACTTGCATCGGATGTTCTATCTCGTAATTTTGGTGCAGAAGTTTTGTTTGATGTTAAGTGTAGCCGTTATCTTGCGGACGTTATTAAGCAAAACCAGGGAATCCCAGTAATGTGGAAAACCGGACACTCTTTGATGAAAGCCAAAATGCGCGAGACGGGCGCTTTATTAGGTGGTGAAGGCAGCGGTCATGTCTATATTAAAGAGCGTTGGAATGGCTTTGATGACGCCATTTATGCTGCTGCTCGCGTCTTAGAATTGATAGCCAGAGACACACGTTCTTCAGCTGATATTTTCGCAGGTTTCCCTGAAGGATTCTCCTCACAAGAAATTAATCTACCAGTGCCGGATAAAGTTAAGTTTAAATTGATTGATGCACTTTCGAATAAAGTGACTTTTGAGGGAGCCAATATTAATAGTATTGATGGTATCAGAGCTGAATATGAGCAAGGCTGGTTCTTGATACGAGCATCGAATACTACTCCTAGTGTGGTCGTGAAGTTTGAAGCTGATAATGAAGCGGCATTGGAGCGAATGAAAAATGTATTAAAAGAGCAGCTAAGTATTGTGGCGCCAAAATTGAAAGTAAATTTCTAAAGAGATGAGACTAGATGACTATTAAAAAGAATAACAGCAAACGCAAAGAGCAAATCCTTCAGTCTTTGGCTCTAATGTTAGAAAAGGAACCTGGCGCTAGGATCACTACTTCTAAGTTGGCCAAAGAAGTTGGTGTTTCTGAGG
Source organism: uncultured Kangiella sp. (assembly GCA_947498625.1). GTDB lineage: Bacteria > Pseudomonadota > Gammaproteobacteria > Enterobacterales > Kangiellaceae > Kangiella. Next base: position 546,487 of record CANMKR010000001.1, read on the forward strand.
CGGCGCTTTACCGTCACTTTCCTAGCAAAGCAAGAATGTTTGAAGGTTTAATCGATTTTGCAGAACAAGAAATGTTTTCTCGGATCAATATGATTTCAAAAGGAATCTCTGATTTAGAAGAACAATGTCAAAAAATCATTACCTTATTGCTGACTTTTGCTGGAAGAAATCCGGGCATTAGTCGGATGTTAACTGGCGAAGCTCTTACGGGCGAACATGAGCGTCTTAGAGGTCGTATAAGCCAGTTATTTAATCGTATTGAAACTCACCTTAAGCAGCAATTTCGACAGGCAGAAGTCGCTTCAGGACAAAAGTATATTCCTGATGTGGCCAGTAGAGCTAATATCTTGATGGCGTTTACAGAGGGCCGTATCCAGCAATACGTTAGAACCAATTTTTTACAGTCGCCACTGGCAAATTGGGAAGAAGAGTGGCAGTTATTAAGAAAAATTTGTTAGTCGCTATTTGTAAGCGACTAACACTTTTGCTCTAAAGATAATAATGATGGTTACGAGTTAGCAGAAAGATAATCGATAAACTTCTGTTTGATAGCTATAACTTCATTACTCTGACAAAGCTTTCTACCTTCTTCACTAGGATTGCAGTTAACATTTATCACAATATTCATAGCTTCCACTTCATTTTTCTGAGGAACTCTAGTGATAGTTAATCCAATCTCATTATCGGCTCTTGGTTTCTTACTGACAATTAAAGTATTGGTTACGATAGATAAGGCGTGGGTTGCATTTTCTAAGGCGAAAATCTGCGCGTAGCTCCATGCTTTATCACAACTTATTTTATCTGCACAATCGTAAATGTCTTGAACATCAATAGCATTGACGTCACGTATTGAATTTTCTACAAATAATTCAGCTTTTAATTCTTGGAAGCGAATTCGATCTTTCTGGAACTGCTGGTCAATATCGGCAATTTGAGACTCGTAACGCTCTACAGAATCATTATTAGCTGAAATTTGTGTTTTTATAGCTGCTATTTCATGCAAGGTCATTTCTGGTACTGCTTTACCTTGTCGTTCGTAATCTGCTGCCCGCTTTTCTTGCTCTTGCAGTTTACGTTCTAACGAACTGGTATGGTTCGCAATAATTCTTAGATTGATGTTCAAAGTCGAAGTTTGAGACTTTTTAGTGCGTTCAATATCATCTACCGTCGAATATTGGCGTAATAATAGGGTATCTTTTTGACGTTCTTTTCGGCGCTTGTCAGCTTGCAGCTTCAATTGTTCTTGGCGAATACCTTCTGCAATGCGCTGCTCTTTAGTTAAAGCAGCAGGTACTCTTTCAACCAAACGGCCAGTTTCAGTGATAATGTCGTAGCCAATTTTCACTGCCTCTGTTGGTAGATAGTCTTTTACCACTAATTTGCCTTCAGCGTCGGTGTAGCGGTAATAGTTTTTAGCGAATAAGCCACTAGATACTAGCAATAAGCTAGTGCTAATCAATACAAGGAAAAACTTCTTCACAAACTAAACTCCATACTGGTTGCGGTACGCTACCACCTTATCATAAAAGGACGCCAGATTGTGATCTTGCTCCAGATAGCTAATTAAATCAGCTAGTTGAACTATGGAGTGTACCGGTATGTCATAATCGCGCTCGACTTCTTGTACGGCGGATAAATTACCTTGGCCTTTTTCTTGGCGGTCCAAAGCAATTAAAACACCAACAGGATTTGCTCCATTAGCTTTAATGATATCGATGGACTCTCGAATTGCAGTACCTGCAGAGATTACGTCATCAATAATTAACACATCGCCGTTAAGTGCGCTGCCAACTATAGAGCCGCCTTCACCATGGTCTTTTTTCTCTTTGCGATTAAAGCTGTAGGGTTTATTGATTTGGTGCTGTTCAGATAAAGCAATTGAAGCTGCGCTAACTAAAGGTATTCCTTTATAAGCAGGGCCAAATATCACGTCGAAGGCGAGTTCTTTTTGCACCATCGTTTGCGCGTAGCAGCGACCAAGTTGCGCAAGGTCATAGCCGCTATCAAATAGGCCAGTATTAAAAAAATAGGGACTAATCCGACCTGATTTTAGGGTGAATTCGCCGAACTTGAGCACATTTTTTGATAGTGCTAACTCAATGAAATGACGTTGGTAATCTAACATGGTGATATTTTACTAAAGCCTAACTTAATCAACTCTTAATGATAGTAGAGATAGTATCCTTTAATCGCCTTAAATTAAAGGCAAAAAAAAGCGACTCTATTGAGTCGCTTTCTTGTTTATTGTAATCAGAAGATGACTACTTGAAGGTTAAAGTCCAGCTATCAATGTAGCCAGTGTCGCCGTTAGCGTTGTCATTAACTTCCAATTTCCAAGTGCCGTTACCACTGTTGCTAACCGAGCTAGCGTTTATGGTGAACGTTTGATTGATATCGTTAGCACTTCCGCCTGTACGGTTATGTAACGTTGCAGACTTACCATCTGGAGCTACGATCTTAACTTGTAGGTCACCTTTATAAGTGTGCTTAATATCTACTTTGATATCTATACTGCCGATGCTGGTACGGTTCTCAACTAAAACTGAACTAGACACTGTAGTGTTATCAGAAATGTTAACGTTAGTGTTGTTAGTTACAGTTTCAGTAGCACTACCGCCACCACCGCCGCCACCGCTAGCTTCAGTGTAGTCAGCTACTAAGCTAACACCCGAGTATGCGCTGTATGCACGAATCATGACGTGGTATGTATCAGTTGCAGGACTGGCCACAGTACATGTTTCTGAGTTACCAGTTCTGTATGGACGGCAATCGTAAGTTGAAGTAGTTGGTTTAGCACCACGACGAGTGTAAAGGTCAGCATCACCTGTTCCGCCACTCATAGTAAAGCTAAGGCCAGTTGCACCAGCAGGAACATCGATAGTGAAGAATTGCTCAGAGCCAGCTGCACCAGAAAGTCCAGTTTTTGCTACGCCTTTAGCTAATACGCCATCACCTGTTGGAGGAGGGTTACCACCGCCACCATTACCTTGCGCTGCTAAAACTGCAGCTTCTGCATCAACAATACCGGTACCACAATTTGATGTCGAGCAAGTAGAGCCTGAAGGGAATGAACGAGTAGTGTCCTTTAAAATAGTTTCTACTTCTGAAGGAGTTAAGTCTGGATTAACTGCAAACATTAACGCAGCAACACCTGCAACGTGAGGAGCTGCCATCGAAGTACCAGCATTATATGCATAAGTATCGCCAGCTGGAGTAGTAGTACCTGAATCCATAGTTGAAGCTACGCCATCAGCGCCGCCCATGCCGCCTGGGGCTGCAACATCGATACTTGAACCGAAGTTAGAGTATGTTGCACGATTACCATTGCGATCTGTGGCAGCAACATTGATTACACCGCTACAGCTTGCAGGAGTAAAGCCAGAAGCGTTTGCATTTGAGTTACCAGCAGCAACAACAACTACAGCACCATTTGATCGCGCTGAGTTAATAGCGCTTTGAGTAACGCTTTGGCATGAACCGCCACCGCCAAGTGACATATTAATCACTTTTACAGGATTTGGGTTAGCTGGAACACCAGATACGGAGCCACCTGCAGACCATACGATAGCGTCCGCAATATCAGCAGTTGAGCCACCACATTTAGCTAATACGCGTACTGGAACAACTTTTGCACCAAAGGCAACACCAGCAACACCAGTGTTATTATTGGTTACAGCGGCAACCGTACCTGCTACGTGAGTACCGTGCCAGCTTGAGTTGCTTGCTTGACTTCCTTGATAACATTCGTTCGCAGTTGCTACCCAATCGCCTTCATCTTCAGCATTTGAGTCACGGCCATTACCGTCACGAGCTGAGGCTGAGTTAGATACGAAGTCATAACCGCCAATAATGTTGGCTGCTAAATCAGCGTGTGGGCGATAGCCAGTATCAAGTACTGCTACGCGAACACCTGAGCCATTAGTGATATCCCATGCTGCTGGCGCATTAATACCGCCAGTGGCGTCAGAGTAGTGCCACTGAACACCGTAATGAGTATCGTTAGGAGTTAATAGAGCGTACATTGGAAGGTTGAGACTGACGTCTAATGTAGGATCAGATGCCATCAATTCATTTGCCATGCGTCTTAGTTCTGAAACTGGCTTCATTCCATTATCAAAATCTAATACTTGCGCACCGTTAAACATAAAACGTTTATGTTTGGCTTTCGAGCCTAAAACAGCACTGAGCTTTTCTACCGCATTGCTGCTTGCCATTGATTGCATAGCTTTTGAATTTGCTTGAACACCTGACTTTTTAATGATTAAGCCAAATCCCATTTCTTTTTTTGCTTTAATGGCATTAATTCTATCGTTAATTTGGTTTTCGAAATTTCTTTCTTCTTGATTTGCAATGGCAGAAGTTGCTGCTAATGCGCAAGATACAGCCAAAGGCGCTATAGCCTTATTAAAAGGTTTTTTCATGTTATTAACTCCTAAGATTTAGAGACTACCCCGAGGCGAATGCCTCAAATCACATACCCACTTATTCTTGCACTTATATAATTTAGTTGTGCTTATCTTGTGTTTTGAAATGCGACTGATGGAATATACAGCACCACCAGTTACAAAGTGTGAGCCGCGTCACGTTTATACAATTAGTGACAAATATAGCTAACAGTTTTTCGCTAAAGGATTAGAAAAAATAATGAATGATATAAAAAATATACAGTTTCTGAAGTAAGGATTATAAAAATTCAAGAGCAATAATAGTGTCTTCTATACGAATCACCTTCATTTCATGCAGTACCATTTTTGACTGCTCTTCACCTAGGATGCCGTCAATGTGGACTTTAACCACTTCGCCTTCGTCCAGATTTGCTCCTTCTTTGTTTCGAACCAATACCCCTCCCTCTGATATATCCAAACTTTCGGATAAGAACACTTGCGAGTTTTGCTGACGAATAGCAACGGGTAGATTAATGTTGACTCGATTAAAGCGACGGGCATTGTCGGTGGTGGTTTCTGGTGCTGAGCTCATGCGATTTCCTTTCTTAATAATTCCTATAGGGCACTAGTAAAGCCGATATTGAATGTTTCCAAGTAAAAATATAATAATTAGGACTTGAGATGTAAAGCATTTTAAAGGGCTTTAATGCTTGGCTAACCAGTTCGCGATATTGACAAAGCTTGCAATGGGCAAAGTTTCCGGTCTAACCGACGGGTCAATAGATAAGCTTTCGAGCTGCTCTGAAGTCAGATATTTTTTTAAATTGTTACGAATAGTTTTGCGTCTTTGATTAAAGCTAGCTGTAACAATTTCAGCTAACAACTTAGTATCGGTAGCAGTTAAAAGAGATTCGGTTCTTGGGCTCAACTTGATGATGGCTGAATCCACTTTAGGCGCGGGTTGAAAAGCTCCTGGTGGCACGGTAAAGAGCATTTCTGTTTCACAGTAGTATTGAGTCATAACGCTCAAACGACCATATGCCTTGCTGTTGGGCGTTGCACAAATCCTTTCAACCACTTCTTTTTGCAACATAAAATACATGTCTTTTATATCGGCACGGAAGCTTAATAAGTGGAAAATCAGTGGCGTCGAAATGTTGTAGGGTAAATTACCAACGATTCTAAGTTTAGTGTTGCTGACGGTAGCATCTTTCTGAGCTATTGATGAAAAGTCGAACTTTAAGGCATCACTATGATGAATTTTCAAGTTATTTGCAGTGGCGAACTTGTCCTCAAGTCTTGGGATTAAATCTTTATCTAATTCGACTAGAGCTAGCTGTTTAACTTGAGAGACCAGTAATTCGGTGATTGCACCCAAACCAGGACCAATCTCAACCATTGAGTCGTTGTCAGTGGGAGCAATAGAGTCAACTATTCGGTTAATGTAAAAACTGTCGGATAGAAAGTTTTGACCGAAGCGTTTACGCGCTTGATGGCCTTGGACGATGGAAGAGTTTTTTTTAGCCATAAATTCTTTGGGTGCTATGAACTGCGAGCGTTAATTAAATCCAGAGTTACTTCGAGAGCATATTCCAAGCTGCCTAAGGATGCTAGATTTTGACCGGCAATATCTAAACCGGTGCCATGATCCACTGAGGTGCGAATGAAGGGCAGGCCTAGTGTAATATTAGCAGCGTTGCCAAACCCTTTAAACTTTAATACAGGTAGCCCTTGATCGTGGTACATAGCTAAAACCGCATCAACCTGATTTAAAAGTTTAGGCGAAAATGCAGTATCTGCAGGAACTGGACCAATTAGCTCACTACGAATGGAGTTGTTTAAATTTTCTAAAACGGGCTCAATAATATCCAACTCCTCTTGACCCAATAAGCCAGATTCACCGGCATGAGGGTTTAAGCCCAACACCAATATTTTGGGTTCCTTGATGCCGAACTTACTTTGTAATTCTTGATCTAGGATATTAATAACCTGAGTTAATTTAGCCTCAGTAATGGCTTCTGCAACATCCTTTAAAGGTAGATGGGTAGTCACTAATGCAACTCTTAAGCCTTCGGTAGCTAGCATCATTACCACCTGATCCACATTGGCTTTTTGGGCAAAATATTCGGTATGGCCAGAAAAGTAGAATTCGCTGGATGTTTCTGTAAATGCTTGGTTAAGAATAGCTTTGTGTACAGGCGCAGTTAAAATAGCATCAACGGTATTGTCCTGCGCCATTTGCGCAGCGGTAGCTAGAGTGTCGATAACATAGCTGCTGTTTGCCGAATTTAATTTACCAGCAATGCTAGCTTCAGCCAACGAATGATGAATAATATATAGTTGGCCTTTTGCTAATGATTGTTCGTTGTTAGGAGGATTCTTAATATTATAATCTATTAACTCGAGCGGTAGCTTTAAATCCTCTGCAGTCCGAATCAAAAGATCGCGATCGGCAGCTACAATTAAATGCGCGTTTAGAGGTTTTTGAGCTAGCTTGACTACTAGTTCAGGACCAATTCCCGCTGGCTCGCCAGCGGTGATTAAAATTTTAGCAAGAGCCATTAAATTAGCTTTGCTCTTCTACCACTTTTTTGACGTAGGCTTCATCGCGAATTTCACGTAACCAAGCTTCCGCTTCTTCGTTAAATTTACGTTGACGCAAAACTTGTGCGGCTTGATTACGCTTCATTTCAGAAGTTTGATCTTCTTGACGCTCGCCAAGCAATTGAACAATATGCCAGCCAAAGCTGCTTTTAAAAGGTTGGCTAATTTCATTAACAGAAAGTTGCTCTAGCTGTTCTTTGAAAATTGGGTCATAAATACTTGGACTTTGCCAACCTAGCTCACCACCAATATTGGCAGAACCAGGATCTTTAGAATATCTTTTTGCAACATCAGCAAATTCTTTTTCACCATTCATGATTTGCTCGCGAACACTGCTCAATAAAGTTTGAGCATCTTCTTCACTAGTAATAACATCCGGTTGAATCAAAATATGACGAGAATTAATTTGATAAACCATATGCTGTTCTTCGCCGCGTTTATCAAGTAATTTTAAAATATGAAAGCCTGACGGCGAGCGAATAACGCTTGATGTGGCGCCTTTATCCATGTAGTAAACTACGTCTGAAAATAATGTCGGCATAGAATCTTCTGTGTGCCAACCAAAGTCGCCACCCGATTGTGCATTAGGGCCATCGGAATTGTTTGCGGCAATAATGGAAAAGTCACTTCCACTTTCAACTTGTTTGCGCAAATCATTGGCTTTATCTTGATAGAATTTAACGGTTTTTTCGTCAGAATCTTCTGGTACTTGAATTAAAATATGACCTAAACGATATTCGATACGTTTTTGTGAGTCGATGGTTTGAATAATCGACTCAATTTCTTTTTCACTGATTTGAATGCGTTGGTTAACAAACCCGTCGCGAACACGATTCACCATAATTTCATTACGAAGATCACTTAAGAAAATTTCATAACCTATGCCATCGGCCGCAAGTTTTAAGCGGAACTCAGGAAGGCTCATACCGTTTTGCTGTGCGATTTGACCTGCAAAATGCTGCAATTCCGCATCGCTAATTTGTACTCCAGCACGTGCAGCCATTTGCAATTGGATATTTTCTAAAATAAGCGCATCTAGCACTTCTTTTTCTAACACTGAATCAGCTGGCATGGCTGTGCCACGAGCTCTTATTTGGCTTTTTATTTGTGCCATTTTTCGCTCAAGTTCAGATTGCAGAACTACGTCTTCTTCTACTTGTGCGACTACTTTATCGATAGTTTGGGCTTGGCTAGTTGTAGTTGATAAAAATGCTATACCAGCAATGCCTAATAATTGTACTAATTTCATATATAACTCAAATGTTGTTTATTTACCGAGTCTATCTCGATAACCGTAAATGCTTTCTTCAAGGAACTGGGTTGTGCTTCCGCGCAAACTCCCGATGCCTTTTAAGACAAACTGGACGAAGAAGCCCGAGTTGTGTAAATCACCTTGATTGGTTAGTAATTGACCTTGGCTGTCGAGTTGAATATTTAAATAGCGACGGTTAACCAATCTAACCGCCCAACAGCAAGATTCATATTCTAGACCAAAAAAAGATTCATTGGTTCTATTTTGTGATAAATCTCTGCTATATCGACCTAAAACACTCCAATTTTCTTTAATTGGCCATGAAAAAGCGACTTCGGCTTCTTCTATCCGTCGGTCAAAGTTGCGCCTGAAGCGATGACCAACATTAATTATATGGTTATCTTGGGGCTCATAATGCAATAAAAAAGAGCCGCTGGTAGTTAAATCTTGTTGATCGTCCCAGTCAATGGCAGCTTTAAGCTCTAAGGTATCTGACCAGCGCCAATTCAATTCTGCTAATAACCCCGATTGTCTAAAGGTATCGTGCTCAGTCGAATCATCTAGCTGGACTTTTCTGTCAATCAAATAAGCGATTCGGCCAAGAGTAAAGGCTGCTCGCTCTTTACCGGTGTCATCAATTAAGCGGCTAGTGACGGCGGCGCTAATTTGATTGGCATCACCGATGCGGTCAATGCCGGCAAAACGGTTACGCGTAAAAAGTTGGGTGAAGTTAAAAGTCGGTAGGCTGGTATCAAATAAGCCTATACCCGTTTGATCTTCGAATGGAGTGTAAAGATAGTAAGCTCGTGGCTCGAATGTGTGGGTATAATCATTGCCGCCGATATTCCAATTACGCTCAAAAAACAAACCGCTATCAAGTGAAACCGTGGGTAACGCCCGATCAAAGGTCTGCCTATTACCATTTAAATCCGTTTGTTGGTATTGGGTTAAGCCATAGCTAAATTGAGGTCGGATAAAGCCATATAGGCGCTCAAAATTCCAACCGACTGTTGGTTCTAAATGATAACGGTGAGCACTTTCAATTTGGGTTGGGTCTTCGTGCTCAAAACGAGTTGCTTCACTTTGAATCGTAGCGTAGTAACCATCACCAGTGAAATAGCGAGACGCGGATATTTTAGGCGCAATTTTAAAGCGACTACTGGCAGTATTTAATAGCTGCCAATCTTGGTATTGAACTTTGAAATTCCAATCTTGGGTTAAGTATTGCAGGTATAAATTCTGCGATAAGCTGGCTTGATTAGAATTATTTACGCCGCCACCAAAATCTTGGAAATAAGCATCGTCACTGACTTTTTCAGCATCAATGGCGGCGCTCCAAGCATCACTGAATTGGTTGTTATGCTTAACTTGATAGGCCCAGCGTTTAGAGTCAATATCAGGGTTTTCTGCTGCTAAATCATCACTGGGTAAATATTCAAAACTAACTTGCCCTGCGTAGTTGGGTTGTAAATAACGAAATTCAGAGCCAAGGCTGGCGCCACGTTTGCTCATGTAGCGAGGCGTTAAAGTAAGATCATAATTAGGCGCAAGGTTAAAATAATAAGGCGCGCTTATATCGGCACCATTACGACTAGAATTACTAAAGGATGGCGGTAAGAGTCCAGTCTTACGTCGATCATCAACCGGGAAAGTAATGTAAGGCAGGTAAAAGACCGGGATATCGGCTATCTTGACCACACTGCCATAGGCTTCTCCCCAACCTGATTCCTTGTTAATCACGATTTTATCGGATTCAAATGCCCAGCTTCGTTGATCTTGAGGGCAGGTGGAAAAATCTGAATTATATAAAGTTAACTCTTGTTTGTTATCAATAGTGATTTGTTCCGCGGAACCATTACCGTTATTGCTATAAAGATAAAACTGGGTGTTGTCTATTTGACTCGACCCCGTCGATTCTTGATAAGCCATGCTATCGGCACTGACGATAAGTTCAGGGCTGGAAAAAGTTAACTGTCCTTCAGTTCGATAACTTTTACTCGAATTATCAGCAATTAACTTATCAGCTTTAATTAACTGCTGGCCCTGTTTAATGATGACATTGCCTTCTAAATAAGCTTTATTAGCTTCCGAATAGGCGCTATCTGACCAAGCTCGAATTAAATTATCAGCTTCTAATTGCGAATCTTCAAAAGGGTTTTGTATGGTTGAGGTTGAAGTCAGAGGCTTAGGCGCGGTGCGGCAAGATTTAAACTCGGGAAACTCTATTGTATTGCTAACTTCTTTGTTTAATATTGAAGAGGATAATTTATCTTGCTGTTCAGTATCAGCCGCAATAGCGCTATTCATTACCACCAAGTTAGAGCAGCAGACGAGTAGGCCCGCCATTGGAATAAGCCCAAAGCGTTTCATCGAATTTCCACACTGGATTTTTTTCGGAAAAAAAGGTTTTACCCTAAAGGCTTTCTTGATTACCATTTAATCGTTATTATCCGAGCCAAACTAAACATTTTTAAAGATGCCTAATGATAAACCTTAAAGACTAAGATTGAAAATTTAATAGGTAACAAATCCTTATTCTTTTACATCCGCAGATGGCTAAAGATATTAAGGTATTCACTAAGAGAAAATCATGAATAGAGAAACTTTGCTTAAAAATTGGTCAATGCAACAGTTGGGGCTTAGTCAAGCTAACTGGAGCATGGTTTCTGGTGATGCCAGTTTTCGACGTTATTTTAGGTTACAAGACTCCAAGCAAAGCTGGATTTGTGTGGATGCGCCACCTGAGCATGAAAACTCTGAGCAATTTATAAAAGTCGCTAGCATGTTAAATAAGGTCAATGCACCAAAAGTCTTAGCTAGCGATTTAGAGCAAGGTTTCATGTTGCTGACAGATTTGGGCGATCGACTGTATTTACCTTTATTAAATGATGAATCTGCTGATAACTTATATAAAAGAGCTATAGATTCGCTTATAGAAATGCAACGTATTGAGTCAGCAGATCTATTGCCTGCTTACGATGAAAAGCTGCTGAATATTGAGATGGAATTATTTCGAGATTGGTTTCTGGCAGAACATTTACAGCTGGAACTATCGGCTGAAGAAAACTTCATGCTAGATCAATTGTTTAAATGGTTAACTGATAGTGCATTAGAGCAGCCGCAAGTATTCGTTCATCGTGATTACCATTCGCGCAATATCATGCAAATAGATGACCAGCTGCCGGGCATTATCGATTTTCAAGATGCAGTGCATGGCTCCATTACTTATGATCTTTTATCCTTGCTACGAGATTGTTATATCGAATGGCCAGCGCATAGGGTGAATGATTGGGTGAATTATTTTATTGAGCAGTCGGATTGGGAATTGGATAAAGCTCAGTTTGAGCAATGGTTTGATTGGATGGGTTTACAACGACATATCAAAGTGGCTGGAATTTTCGCTCGTCTAAATTATCGAGATGGCAAATCAGGCTACTTGAAAGATCTCCCTCTAACCCTCAAATATATTGTTTATCAAGCGAAAAAATATCCGCAACTGGATGAGTTTAGCCAATGGATGCAGCAGAAAGTTTTGCCGAAAATGGACTCGCTTGCTCAAATTCAATAAATACCAAAGGTTCTGATGAGCAATATTAAAAAAGCAATGATTTTAGCCGCAGGCAGAGGGGAGCGAATGCGACCTTTGACCGACAGCATGCCAAAGCCATTATTAAAGGTCGATGGCAAAGCTCTTATCGAGTACCACATCGAAGCGCTTAAAGATGCTGGAATTAAAGATATATTGATTAACACTTCTTGGCTCGGCGATATTATTCCAGAGTATTTAGGTGACGGCGGTTACTGGAAAGTAAACCTTACTTTTTCACATGAGGAAACCGCTTTAGAAACAGCCGGCGGTATTCGTCAAGCTTTGAACTTTTTTGGCGATGAGCCTTTCGTGGTGGTTAATGGTGATATCTGGACAGACTTTGATTACAGCATTTTGAATAAGCCAAAAGCTAAAGCGCATTTAGTTTTAGTGCCTAATCCTGAGCAGCATCCTAATGGAGATTTTGGTTTAGATAATGGTTCAGTATTGTCGCAAGCTGAAACCCAATATACTTTTTCCGGTATTGGCGTTTATCAGCCAGAAATCTTCCAAGATTTAGAATTAAATTCGCCAGCGCCGTTAGCGCCAATTTTACGTAAACTAATGTCCGAGCAAGAAGTGACTGGACAATTATTTCAAGGTGAATGGCGTGACATAGGAACGCCAGAACGATTGGAAGCTTTAAATAAAGAGTTTTTGAAGCCCATGAAAACCATTAATTTTGATTTCAAAAGTACTAATGATAAATCAGAGCCAGGTTCTGGAGAAAACAGTTAATGGGTTGGGTTGGAAAATTAATTGGCGGTTTATTAGGCTTTATTTTTACCCGTGGTCCCATTGGTGCTTTGTTAGGAGCGTTAATAGGGCATCAATTTGATAAAAAGACTGCGGAGCAACAAGAACGTTTGGATCCGCAGGCCCAGCAGAAAATCCAAGCGGTTTTTTTCACTTCTACGTTTTCCATCATGGGGCATATTGCAAAAGCCGATGGTCGCGTTTCAGAACAAGAAATCAAGCATGCAGAAAATGTCATGGCGCGGATGGGGCTGGATGTAGCGACTCGGAAAATTGCCATTGATCACTTCAAACAGGGCAAAGGCAGCGGCTTCGATTTCGAAGGTGTGATGGTGCAATTTAAGCAAGTCGTTGGGCGCCAAAGAAATCTAATGCAAATGTTTTTAGAAATCCAAATCAGTATGGCTATGGCTGATGGCAAGGTGGATCCGATTGAACAAAATATTTTGCGCCAAATTGGCCAAAGGCTCGGTTTTGCAGGCTTTATTATTGATCAATTGATAAAAATGGCACAGGCAGCGCAAGGGTTCCATCAATATTCGCAACAGCAAGGTGGGCATAGAGCCGCGGGCCAAGCTGGTTATGGCGCTCCGAGTATTGAACAGGCTTATCAAGTGTTGGGTGTATCGGCCAGCGATGATAAAGCCACAGTGAAAAAAGCCTATAAACGCTTAATGTCTCAGCATCATCCTGATAAACTGGTTTCTAAAGGTTTGCCTGAGTCGATGATAAAAATCGCCACAGAAAAAACACAGGAAATTAAATCGGCTTATGAGCTTGTAGAGCGTCATAAGGGTTGGTAAGTATCGTCATTCCCGCAAAGGCGGGAATCTAAGAGAACAAAATGACTACACAAGAACTAATGACAAAACAGATCGCAATCATGTTAGAAATGCAGAATGCGATGAACACTAAGGTTAATGAGAAGTGGGCTGAGCAAGGTTTTGAATGGTATCGCGCCATTTGGATTGAGTGTGGCGAAATGCTTGAGCACTATGGTTGGAAATGGTGGAAACATCAAAAGCCAGATGCGGAACAAGTCAAAATGGAGCTAGTGGATATTTTTCATTTTGGTTTAAGCTCGCGCATAGATACTCCTTCAAGCGAAATCAGTTTACCTTATGCGGACATAGCTGCTGAATTAGCGCGAGAATTATCTGAGCCATTGGTTAAAGATGATTTTAAACAAACTCTGGAAGTGCTAGCGGGTCAAGCTGTGATGTATCAACATTTTGACGGCACCAGTTTCGCAGGTTGTATGCAGCAAATGGAAATGTCTTTTGATGAACTTTATAAAAGCTACGTAGGGAAAAACACTTTAAATTTCTTCCGTCAAGATCATGGTTATAAAGATGGTACCTATATTAAAGAGTGGAATGGTCGCGAAGATAATGAATATTTAGTGGATATCTTAGATAGTTTAGATACCAGCGAAGAAAACTTTAAGGAAAAAGTTTATCAAGGTCTAAAAGATAATTATCCTTCGTAAATAATTAAAGTTGAAGCTTATGGATAGAGCACAAGAAGAGTTAAATAAAGAAACAATAAAGGAAGTAAAACAACTTATTCAAAAAGCCAAACGCGTCTGTATTCTCACAGGCGCTGGCGTCTCCGCCGAATCAGGCATTTCCACCTTCCGAGAAGCTCAAGATGGTACTGGATTGTGGTCACAATACGATCCTCAACAACTCGCCAGCCTAGATGGTTTCTTACAAGATCCAGAAAAAGTCTGGCAATGGTATCAATGGCGGCGAGAAGTAAACCAAGATAAAAAACCAAATCCAGCACACCTCGCCATTGCCCAATGGCAAAAACAAGCCAAAGCATCAGGCAAACAAGAAGTCACTTTAATTACGCAAAACGTCGATGGCTTGCATCAAAAAGCAGGCTCGACTCCTGACTTGTATCAAGTCATCGATATTCACGGCAATATTTGGCAAAACCATTGTTTGCAATGTGGCGAAAAGCATTTTGGTGACGTGTCAGGATTACAACAAGTGCCAGAATGCCAAACTTGTGGCGGTCAAGTAAGGCCCTCGGTCGTGTGGTTCGGCGAAGCACTGGATGAGAAGAAATGGCAAGCCGCCGAAACCGCAGCCTATTGTTGCGACTTATTTTTATCGATTGGTACATCCAGCCAAGTATATCCTGCCGCAGGCTTGATGATGCTAGCCAAAAGTCAAGGCGCAAAGATAGTTGAAATCAATCCAGAACCCACACAAAGTTCGGTGGTGGATTATCAAGTTGTCGCTAAAGCTGGAGAGGTCTTGCCTCAATTAATCGATTAATAAATACCTCTCCTTTAAAACATCTATGATTTCTGCCTTAGGATTATCAGAAAGTTGAATCTTTTCACCAGTGATTTTTTCGGCAATCCCTACGTAGGTATCAGTGATCATATTAATCGCGCTGATCGGTAGTTCATTATCTCTTGCTAGAGCTTCGCGCTCATCCATACGGTTTTTATTCAGTAAAATATCCGGATCTGGAAAATGATTTAATAAAAATTGGCGGAAACCTTCTTTAGAGTTTTCGACAATTTTGCCTTCGTCTCTAAACGCTGGGCCATCCCAAATACGTGACGAATCCGGTGTTCCCACTTCGTCCATATAGATGAGTTTGTCATTGCCAGCTTTGTCTTTAACGTAGCCAAATTCAAACTTAGTATCGACAAACATTTGGTCAAGCTTCGCCAATTCTTCACTAATTACATTGAAGCCATCTTTTAATAGCTTCTCGTATAGGTCGATGTCAGCTTTCGAAGCGAAGTTAAAGGCTTCGAAATTATCTTCGATATTTTGACGGCTAATATTTACGTCATCTTGTGCCGGAATGCCAGGAATCCCCTCAAGAATACCTTTGGTCGATGGAGTAATTAATAGCTCGTCTAATTTTTGATCTTTAGTGAGCTCTTCAGGTAAGCGAATACCGCAAAATTCACGCTCACCATTTTCATAAGCGCGCCACATAGAACCTGTTATGTATTGACGAGCAATAGCCTCAACCTTCACAGGCTTGGCTTTTTGTACTATCCAGACAAAGGGGTGAGGGATTTCTAAGATATGGCTATCGGCCAAACCTTTTTCTTTAAACAACTTAAACCAATGATTGGACACAGCGTTTAAGGCAGCGCCTTTACCTGGAACACCTCGCACATCACCTTCGCCATGCCAGATACAGTCGAATGCTGAAATACGATCACTGATCACCATAATGGCCAAAGGCGTATCACTAGGAACGTCATAATTTCTTTCTTGAATCAAACGCTGACTATCGGCTTCGGTTAACCAATAAACAGAGCGCACTTTGCCGCTATGAACCGGCTTGTCGGTACGAATGGGGAGATCGTTATTTACAGCAAGAACTTTATCCGCAAGACTCATGTGTTAATCCTAGTGAAGATTGCTAGAGGTGTGGCATTTAGCCACACAGAACTGGCGTATTTTACCTAGAAGCGTTGAAGTATTCCACAATTAAGAAGCGTTACTTAGATTGATTAAAGTCGTGCCTCAGATTATATTTATGACTCAGTAAAAGGATTAGGATACTAATATGGCTAGCCCTGAAGAAATGGCGCAGACGATGCGCAATAATATTCCAGAAAAAACCGGTAAGCAGCAGGCTGAGTGGAATAGCATTATTAAGGCCAGCAAGTTAGAGAAGCATGGGCAAATTGTTAAGATGTTAAAGGCTGATCATGGAGTGACACATGGCTTTGCTAATTTGCTTAGTTCAGACTTTCTTAAAGGCGGCGCTGAGCCAGCGTCTGATAGCGATTTAGTCACCTCCCAATATGAAAAGAAACCTGAGTTTAAACCTATCTATGAGAAGTTGATTAAAGCGGTTGAAAAGTTTGGTAAAGGTTTTGAACTAGCACCTAAAAAGGCTTATGTCAGCTTGCGCCATAATAAACAGTTTGCATTGATCCAGCCTTCGACAAAAGCGCGAGTTGATGTCGGTATTAACTTAAAAGGTGAAGAGCCAACCGAGCGGCTTGAAGCATCAGGAAGTTTTAATGCTATGGTTTCGCATCGAGTGCGTATCACTGACATAAAGCAAGTGGATAAAGAGTTGCTTAGTTGGTTAAAAGAAGCTTATAAACGAGCAGGCTAGACCTTTAAAGACTGAAGCACGATTTGTTTCAATAGTTGCAAATTATCCAGCTGCGGATAGTTAGGCCTTAAGATAAATGCTAGAGAACGATGAGGGCCTTTTTCCTTTAGTGGGATTGCTGCAAGGTTAGGGTGGTTTCGAACTAACTGTTCAATCGCAATTTCTGGTACTAAAGTCATCCCCATATCGTTATCCACTAGTTGCACTAAAGTCGCTAAGCTTGTCGCTTCTGCATTAATGGAATCATTCTCAGCCAAGTGGCAAGCGGCTAACGCATGCTCTTTAAGACAGTGACCATCTTTTAGAAGCAGTAATTTATCCAAAGGGATGCTAAATGAGTCGATAGTATTTTGTTTCGCCAGTAGATGACTTTTAGGAAGGATCAGGAAAAATTTTTCGTCTAGGAAAGACAGACTTAATAAACCGCCGAGTGGATAGGGCAAGGCTAAGATGGCGGTGTCAATTTCTCCTTTCTTAACTTTTTCCACTAACACATGAGACTGTTCCTCGAAAATTTCCAATGCCAAATTTGGATACTGTTTAATAATTGTCGGCAGAATTAAAGGCAGCAAGTAAGGCGCTATGGTAGGAATAATACCTAGTGAAAGATGGCCAGATAGTGGCTTTTCTAAGGTTTTTCTAAGGTCATAAATATCTTTAACCTCTAACAAAATTTTCTCGTATTTTTCAATGACTTGATGCCCTAGTTTGGTGATCAAAACTTTCTTATTGTCACGTTCAAATAGAGCAAAACCGAGCTGTTTTTCCATTTCAGCAATTGCGGTACTTAAGGCAGCGGTGGTGACATGAGAATGCTGGGCTGCTTTACCAAAGTGCTTATGCTCGGCCAAAGAGCAGGCATATTGGATCTGTTTTAAAGAAATCATATTAGTATGCATTTAATCGTTTAAAATAATTTAACATTAATTTAAATAATATTAAATATATTTAACGTTGGAGTTTAAATATAGTGAACCTCGTAGCCAATAAGGGCTAAATAAATAACGAGGAATACTCATGACTACTATCAATTCAACAATTAAACCTTTTAATGCAGCTGCTTTCCGTCAAGGCGAGTTTATCGATGTCTCCGAGAAAGACATTAAAGGTAAGTGGGCAATTTTCTTTTTCTATCCAGCGGATTTCACTTTCGTTTGTCCGACTGAACTAGGCGACTTAGCGGATCACTATGAAGAGTTGCAATCAAGAGGTGTAGAGGTATTTTCAGTTTCTACAGATACTCATTTCACCCATAAAGCTTGGCACGATGCTTCTGATACTATCCGCAAAATCAATTACACCATGATTGGCGATCCTACCGGTCAAATCACTAACAATTTTGGTGTGATGCGAGAAGGTCAAGGCTTGGCCGATCGAGCAACATTTGTGGTTGATCCAGATGGCGTTATACAGGTAATGGAAATTTCATGTGAAGGTGTTGGCCGTGATGCTGGTGAATTATTACGTAAAGTAAAGGCCGCTCAATATATCGCAGCACATCCGGGTGAAGTTTGTCCTGCAAAATGGAAAGAAGGTGAAGAAACCTTAGCTCCATCATTAGATTTAGTCGGTAAATTATAACCGTAAAGAAAATACGGATGCTTAGCAAAGCTGAGCATCCACTTGAAATAAAAGGAAAGAAACATGATCACTAAAGATATTATTAACTCATTAAAAAGCTATTTTGAAAACTTAACTCAAACAGTGACCATAGTGTTAAACACGGGTGAACATGAAAAACGTTCTGAGTTAGTAGAATTTCTAAGCCAAGTTGCCAGTGCCGGTGAAAAAGTTGTTTTTAAAGAAGAGTTAGTCGATACGCTAAGAAGTCCTTTAAGCTTTAAGTTGCAAACTGATGGCGCTGACAATGGCATCCAATTTTCAGGCATCCCATCAGGGCATGAATTTAACTCTTTAGTACTAGCTATTTTGCACTCAGGCGGTCACCCAATGCAGTTGGATGATCACGTTAAAACTGTAATCGGTAAAGTTGAAGAAGTACTGGAGTTTGAAGTGTTTGTAAGCTTAAGTTGCCACAACTGTCCAGAAGTGGTGCAGGCGTTAAATCAGTTCGCATTATTAAATGACAAGATTAGCGTGGAGATGATTGATGGTGGTCTTTATCAAGAGTTAATTGAGCAAAGAGGCATCCAAGGCGTACCTAGTGTTTACCTTAATGGTGAGCTGTTCGCTAATGGCAAACTAGACATTGCGACTTTATTGGAAAAGCTGATCGAAAAATTCCCGCAAATAAACAACACAGGAGTAACAACGCAATTACCGTTGCAAGATGTCACCGTAATTGGTGCTGGTCCAGCTGGAGTGGCGGCTGCAATTTATGCAGCAAGAAAAGGTTTGGCAGTAACTATTGTAGCTGACCGTTTTGGTGGCCAAGTAAAAGATACTATGGGGATTGAGAACCTAATTTCAGTACCGAAAACAACTGGGCCACAGCTAGTAGCATCAATGCAGGAGCATATGAGTGATTATGAAATCACCATGAAAGAGCATGTTCGTGTTGAGAGCATTGTAAGCGAGCAATATTTGAAAAAAATTCATTTGAGCAGCAATGAAATCATCAGCTCCAAAACTGTGATTATCGCTACAGGCGCTCGTTGGAGAGAACTTGGCATTCCTGGTGAAAAAGAAAATATAGGAAATGGCGTTGCTTATTGCCCACATTGTGATGGCCCTTTCTTTAAAGGCAAAGATGTTGCCGTGATTGGCGGAGGTAACTCTGGAATTGAAGCTGCGCTAGATTTAGCTGGGATTGTAAAGTCAGTCACTGTATTTGAATTTATGCCAGAATTGAAAGCAGATAAAGTGTTAGTCGATAAGGCACAAGCAACTGAGAATATCGAGATCATCAGTAATGCCGCAACCACCTCTATTGACGCAGACGATGGGAAAGTGAGCGCCATTAATTATTTAAATAGAGCAACTGATGAGGAAAAGACCAAAACTTTGGATGGTGTTTTTGTGCAAATAGGATTAGTGCCGAACAGTCAGTTTGTACAAGATACTATTGAGACTACAAGTTTTGGTGAAATCCTGATTGATGAAAAATGCAATACATCGGCAGAGGGTATTTTTGCTTGTGGTGATGTGACTACAGTTCCTTATAAACAAATTGTTGTATCTATGGGCGAAGGTGCAAAAGCCTCACTGTCGGCATTTGAATATTTATTGACTCAATATCGGGCCGAAGAGCAGGAAGAAGACCAAGATAAATTACAAGCGGCTTAATAACTAAAATATTGAATAAAGTAGCCAGTATACTGGTTACTTTAGATTGAAAAATTGATATTGAATTTGCTATTGTGTCATAAAACTGTATTCAAGTTGTCATCTGAACGTCGCGAGCTGAAATTATAATTTCGTCATAAATTTAAGAGGCTTTTTAGTAGACAAGGTGGGTTTTGAAATGGCAAATAAAAAGTTGTTTATCATGCGTCATGGCAAGTCTGATTGGAATGCTCAATTTAAGCGTGATCACGAACGCCCATTAGCAGCGCGCGGAGTTGAGGCTGCGTTTTTAATGGGAAAGCACATACAATCTATTAGGCAGGTTCCTGAGCTAGTTATCAGCTCGAATGCAAAAAGGGCCGCTGATACTATTGATATTGCTATTTCACATGGATCTTGGGAAACCCGGTTAGAGAAAAAGCGTCAACTGTATCTTGCCAGTGCTGGCGAAGCATCTGAAATAATTCAGCAAGTTTCAAACTCAGTTAAAACTTTAATGCTGGTGGCGCATGAACCCATGTGTTCCAGTCTTATTGCTGAGCTTTGCATGGGAGCTCATGTTAAATTTCCAACAGCGGCAGTGGCAAGAATAAACCTTAATATCGATTCTTGGGCAGAGCTAGATAGCGACACAGGGCGTCTAGATTGGCTATTAACGCCCAAGTCACTAGTAACGGATTACATTAAATAAGCCAGTAATAGCCCTACAATCACACCGACTATAAAAGTAAAAAAAGGATTCCTTAAGACGTGTGGTATAAAGTTAGTGTCTTTTATGACTATGACCGGATCTAACGGAGCATCAAAGCCGTCAATAAAAACATCGTAAGAGACAAGGCGGGGCTTACCAGGTTTTGCACCTGAAACTTTAGTGTGCGCTTTATTTTTTTTATTCCCCTTTATTTGGACCGGCCCGCCTTTTTGGCCATTAAAAGTTTCCAATGCCTTTACGGTTATTTCAGGATCATCGGTGCCAATATATTCCCAGCTAATGTCCTCATCGTTATCAAGTTCAATTAGCTTCTGTCGTGGGTTAACTAACTCAGGAATTTTGAACTTTCCATCAATGATTTTTTCCTTTATTTTGATAGTAACAGACATAAATCCTCCTTGGATTAGGGTTGGTAAATGTTTAGAGATTGTATTATGGGTGAAGCAACGATTACCGATTCTGGGAAGCCAGCCTCAATAGCTTGTTCAAGATATTTTGCACCAATTACGGTATCACCTATTAAAGCCTTAGTTTTAGCTGCCAAAAAAAGGATATTCGGGTTTTTAGGACTAAGTTCGACAGCGGTGTCTAAAGAAATTTGAGCACTTTCACGCTTCCCTAATTTGGCATAGCACCAAGCACTAATAGCTATTGCGTCAGCATCATTAGGGGAGATGTTTAATAGGGTCGATGCTAAGTCCAGAGTGTGCCGGTAATGAGTAAGAGCTTCATCTTTATACTCTGCTATTTGATCTTTGGTGTCCGCTAAATTAAGCCAGTAGATATATTGGTTGGGCGCTAGCTGAATAGCTTGCAAATAATAGTTAGTGGCTTTGGTATAATCGCCATGATAAAACCACATAGTGGCAATATTAGATAAAGCTGTATGATCTTTGTGATATTTCAATGACTCTTCATACGCAATAGCGGCTTTAGAAAAATTGCCTTGAAAAAAATAAGCATTACCTAGGTTGATATAACCGTGGCTATCTTCTGGAACTAAATTAATTACTTTTTCGAAAGCGCTAACGGCACTGTCCCAATCACCACTGTTTAAATGGATAATCCCCATGCTTTGAGAAGTCTTCCAGTAGCCTGGTTCGATTAATAAGGCTTGCTCTAAAAAATTCAAAGATTGCTCTAAATTACCTCTACGTCTTTCAAGATCGGCTTGGCTATTGATTAACTCTACGTCCGTTGGATTAATCGATTGAGCAGTTTTGATGTATCGTTGTGCTTCGATGAAATTACCTTTTTTAATTTGTAATTTAGCAAGTGCGATCAAGACATCAATATTAGAGCTTTCGGCCTGATAACTTTGAGTACAATGCTCTTCCGCCTGTTTAAAAAATGCAGCTTCAAATTGTAAGTTATACATCAAGACATACACTTGGCATAAGCCTGCTATAGCTGGTGAATAATTAGGGGCATCGGTCAGCATATTTTTAAATAAGGTTTCTACCTCATACAGTCGGTCCATTGTTGGCGGTTTTTTTAATAGGCCTTTGGCTTGTAAGTAGAGTGGGTAGATTTCTTGAGTGGAGATATCAGACGATTGAATAGCCGTTAAGACTTCTACCGGAGTATCCATAAACTCTGAAATAGACTTTATAATCTGGCGATTACCCGCTTGAAGATTGCTAGAGTATAAGTTAAAAATTTGGCTCCATTGTTCTAAACCTGACTCGCTATCAGTGATCCAAATAGAGACTCTAATCTTGTCATTGACTCGATTGATAGAACCTTCCAATACCCAGTCAGCATTTAATATCTTGCCTATTTCTTGGATGCTTAAATCACTATTGGTCATAGCCTGCGAAGAACGACGTGAGGTAATGTTAAGATTCGGAATCTTAGAAATATTAAAAAAAATATCTTCGCTCAAACCATTCACAAAGTTCTCATGGCTCTTATCAACACTAGTATTTTTAAAAGGTAAAATGGAAAGAGTAATGTTATCGCTGCGTTCTAATGTTGGAATAAAGGTCCATAAAATACCGCCTATGACGGATAAAAAAACTAACGCCGCGAGTTTTAAAGTCATTGGTGTCTTTACATAAAGAACCGTTTCTGAATATTCATTTAGCGCCTGATTCACTTCTTGGATTTTAGTGGGATCAATAATATATTCAGTTTGCTCGATAGCACTTCGATGAATATCTATCGGGCTGAAAGCTTGCTCTACACTTTCTATTCCGCGATTTTTAATGGCCTCTTTAACCGCTTTAGTCGATAAGATAGCGCCAGCTTTGGCATCTACGGCTAGGGTTCTTGCTCGAACAATTTCTTCTGCCTCTGAAAAGTTCTTACTGTAGTCTTTGGGAGCTTCGATGACAGAAATTTTTAGAGGCAGGTCTAGAGATAAAGAATGATTTTGGATCTTGATGGCATAACGTAAAGCATCGATAGAATTTTCAAATAAAATAAGGCATTCATTGTCGAACACATCATGCCGTTGAGCTCGATAATCTCCTGACCATAGAACATAGTCTTTAATCCTTTCAGTGCCTTTTTCGATAGGAACACTATTAGGAAAGGTGGCATGAAAGATAATGGGGATGGATTTAATGTCTAGCGAATTAGGATGAGGTAGTTCTTTGGTTTTAACAATCCCGCCTTGTTTGATGTCAAAAATCCAAGCAAGAATAGCGGTAACGGGTAATCCAATGATTAAGATCAGAAATAATGCTTTTAGAAACCAACTGGGTGTTTCAAAGGTATCAACTAAAACATCACCAACTTGGATCATCAGCCAAGCAAAAGCAACGTAAGCAATAACAACCTGAACAACTTTACGCCGTTTTAATTCGCTGAAAAATGTTTGCCATCGGTTATTGCTAATTTTCATGCTATATCCGTAACACCTAGTTGCAAAATATAAATAATGCTTACGAGCGGTTTTGATGCTTTGGCACGATCATTTATAGCTTCCACACCATTCCTTTGACGCTGCATTGATGTTCAAAAATTATACTATCATGGATTTATCTAAAAAAAAGATTTTTAAGTCAAATTTGCATCATGTTGCATTTCTTGAAAATATCGTTAATTCAATAGCTTATATTAGTTTCCAGGTTAAAAATAATGTTTATGTAAGTGATATTTACGCTTGAATAACTTCCCTTTAACCCCATTTTAGTTTCATAATAGAAGTCACTAAAGTAAGAATTAAATTAGTCATGAGTCAAAACGACAATTTAGACAATGAGCGTGATAGCGGTTTAGCCGTAGCAGAAGCTAAGCCCAAAGTGAAACAACCGCCGATGTATAAAGTCATATTATTAAATGATGACTATACACCTATGGATTTTGTGGTTGAGGTGTTGCGAAAGTTTTTTGGGTTGCATGAAGAAGATGCAACTCGAGTTATGTTGCAAGTGCACCATGATGGCAAAGGTGTCTGCGGTATTTTTACTGCTGATATTGCCGAAACTAAAGTAGTGCAAGTGAACGAGTTTTCGCGAAACAATGAGCATCCATTAATGTGCACTATGGAGCCTAATGACTAGTGGCAAAAAATGGCCAGAGAAAAGTGGCGAAAGTCAAACCACTCAAAAGCGTATTAAGAAAGAACCCTGTGCTAATTCAAAAGAGGTAGCCAATGTTAGATAAAGAACTCGAACAATCACTGAATAAAGCGTTTCACAAAGCTCGTGAAAAGCGTCATGAGTTTATTACTATTGAGCACTTGATGTTGGCTTTATTGGATAACAAAGATTCTTTGGAAGTTTTAAAAGCTTGTGAAATTGACTTAAGTACTTTACGCACTGATCTTGAATCTTTTGTCGATAAAACTACACCGCTTTTCCCTGAAGAAGATACCGAGTTTGAAATTCAACCAACCATTGGTTTCCAACGAGTTTTACAAAGAGCAGTATTTCACGTTCAATCATCAGGCCGTGATGCTGTTACTGGCGCTAACGTTTTGGTGGCTATTTTCAGCGAGCCTGAAAGTCAGGCGGTTTATTTGTTATCAAAACAAGATATTTCAAGGCTTGATGTGGTCAATTATATTTCTCACGGCATCGGCAAAGCAGAAGAAGAGTTCCAACTCGGTCATGACGATGATGAAGAGCAAGATTCTGAAGCTGTTGAAGAAGCACGGCCACTTGATCAATATGCGATTAACTTAAATAAGCTAGCCGAAGAGGGGAAAATTGATCCTTTAATTGGGCGAGCTTATGAAATTGAGCGAGTGGTACAAATTTTAAGTCGACGCCGTAAGAACAATCCTCTACTGGTGGGAGAGGCTGGTGTTGGTAAAACAGCTATTGCGGAAGGTTTAGCGAAACGAATTATCGATCAAGATGTACCTGAAGTGATTTCTGACGCAGTTGTCTATAGCTTAGATTTAGGTGTTCTTTTAGCGGGCACAAAATACCGTGGTGATTTTGAGAAGCGCTTAAAAGCGGTATTGGCTCAGTTGAAAAAAGAAACAAACGTCATACTCTTTATCGATGAAATTCATACTATTATTGGCGCTGGCGCAGCTTCTGGTGGTTCAATGGATGCTTCGAATTTAATAAAGCCAGTGCTCGCCAATGGCGATTTACGCTGTATTGGCTCAACAACTTATCAAGAATACCGGGGTATTTTTGAAAAAGATCATGCACTGGCACGTCGCTTCCAAAAAATTGACATCAAAGAACCCACTATTGATGAAACCATTCAAATTCTAGAAGGTTTACAAGATCGTTATGAAAAGCATCATGGTGTTAAGTACCAAGCAGCAGCTTTAAAATCAGCTGCCGAGTTAAGCGCAAAATACATTACCGACAGACAACTACCGGATAAGGCGATTGATCTCATTGATGAAGCTGGCGCGAGACAAAGAGTTGTGCCTGAAGCAGAACGAAAATCAATCATCACGTCATATGAAATTGAACAGGTCGTAGCGAAAGTAGCGAGAATTCCGGAAAAAACGGTTTCAACATCGGATAAAGAATTGCTGAAAAACCTTGCGCGCAATTTAAAGATGGTGGTATTTGGTCAAGATGCGGCAATAAGTATTTTATCAGAAGCCATCAAACTTTCTCGTGCTGGCTTAGGGCAAGAGAATAAACCGGTGGGCTCCTTCTTATTTGCGGGTCCTACTGGAGTGGGTAAAACTGAAGTGACCAAACAGTTATCTCGTTTAATGGGCGTAGAGTTAATTCGTTTTGATATGTCTGAATATATGGAACGTCATACCGTATCCCGCTTGATTGGCGCTCCTCCAGGTTATGTTGGCTATGATCAAGGTGGCTTATTGACAGAAGCGGTCAATAAAAACCCGCATGCAGTTTTACTGCTGGATGAAATTGAGAAAGCTCACCCTGATGTCTTCAACTTGTTATTACAAGTTATGGATAATGGCACCTTGACCGACAATAACGGACGTAAAGCGGACTTCAGGAATGTAGTGATAGTGATGACCTCAAATGCCGGTGCGCAAGAGTTATCCAAAGGCTCGATAGGCTTTAAAGGTCAAGACGATTTCTCTCGAGAAAATATGGAAGCGATTAACAAAACCTTCTCGCCAGAATTTAGAAACCGCTTGGATTCGATTGTTTGGTTTAAGGCATTGCCACCTAAGGTTATTTTATCGATTGTTGATAAGTTCTTAACCGAGTTGCAAGGTCAGTTAGATGAGAAGCAAGTGAATCTTCACGTGAATGATGAGGCGCGTCAACATTTAGCAAACATTGGTTATGATGTTCGTATGGGGGCCAGACCCATGGAACGCATCATTAGTGAAAATATTCGCAAACCTTTAGCGAATGAGTTACTGTTTGGAGATCTTGTCCAAGGTGGTGATGTATATGTTACCTTGATAAATGAACAGCTGGATATTCGAATTGAGCCGCATCGTGAAAAACTTCCGGCTGCCGCTGATTAACCTGTTACAGAAATATAAAAAGGCACTCAATCGAGTGCCTTTTTGTTAATGAATCATCTATGATTTTCAGATTAACTCATTCATGACTAAGAAGTATTAACGCGCGCGGAAGGTAATTCTACCTTTTGATAAGTCGTAAGGACTGATTTCTACAGTCACTGTATCGCCGGTTAAAATACGAATGTAGTTTTTACGCATTTTTCCTGAGATATGTGCGGTAACTACGTGACCATTTTCAAGTTCAACTCGAAACATGGTGTTTGGTAGAGTATCAAGCACTTTGCCTTCTAACTCAATTACATCTTCTTTTGCCATATAAATTCTATACCTTTTATTGCCTTAACAAGTCTGCCTGTTGACAGTAACTATGTGTTCAAAAAACGCGCGTATAATGCACTATTTGACCAATAATCGCAAAGCATTTTAACCAAAATAGCTGAATACGACCTGAATTGCTTGGATTTAGCTAAGCTTTATCTCTTAATCCAGTAACTTCCAGCGATTATCGATAAAAGCTTCTGCCGGCTTAAAGTTTCTTTTATAGCTCATTTTATTACAATTCTCGACGTAATATCCTAAATAGCAATAGGGTAATTGCTGTCTTTGGCAGAGCATAATGCTTTGTAGGATAAGGTAGCTGCCAAGGCTTTTATAATCGCTTTCAGGGTCAAAGAAGGAATAAACTGCAGAAAGTCCGTCGTCTAAAATGTCTAAAGCCATAATGGCTTGAGTTGTACCGCTTGGGTCATAAGCTTTCAATAAAATCATGTCGCACCACTTGGAAAATAGAAAATCATCGTATTGTTCAAATGATGGCGGAAACATATCGCCGTCTTGATGCCGAAGAGAAATATATTTCTCATACAACTCATAATCTTCTGCGGTAGCTTCCGGCGGTGATAATTTTACTTTTAATTCTGAATTAGCTTTTAAAATACGTTTATGGGATTTGCTTAGCATTAGCTGAGAAACTAATACCCGATAGGCCCAGCAGGCTTTGCAAGAGGGGCATTGCGGGCGATAAACATGATTACCGCTCCTGCGAAATCCTAAACGGCTTAAAGCGGAGTAGATAGAATTATCAAATTCAATAGTTGGATCGGCAAAAACAGAAACAGAGTTTTGCTCTTCAAGATAGCCGCAAGCATGCTCAGGTCCAGCATACAGTTTTATATGTTGCGTATCTTTTTGCTTATCGCTCATCTAGCTTAGTTTACGCCAACTGAGTTTTTTATTCATCTGAAAAAGATCTTGTGGCTGCTCGGTTGTAGCATGTTTCGACAATAATCGTAAAAAGTTATCGCGGCTAATATCGACCGCGCCTAATGAGTAAAGATGCTCATTGGGAACTTGGCAATCAATTAAAATAAAACCTGCCCTTTTAAGATA
Source organism: uncultured Kangiella sp. (assembly GCA_947498625.1). GTDB lineage: Bacteria > Pseudomonadota > Gammaproteobacteria > Enterobacterales > Kangiellaceae > Kangiella. The sequence goes on from CANMKR010000001.1 coordinate 574,411, forward strand.
AGCTGCAAGATGAGCCAAAGCAATTTTAGAAGCGTCAGGTTTTTTGCTAAACATGGATTCGCCAAAAAAGAACTTGCCCAAGCTGACGCCATATAATCCGCCGGTTAAATTTCCTGCATCATCGTAAACCTCAACTGAGTGTGCAACTTTCGCACGGTGCAGCGCTAAATAAGCTGATTGCATTTCTGGTAAAATCCAAGTCTCAGGCTGTTTGGCTCGAGGCATAGAGCAGCTTTGAATAACCGTTTGGAAATCATGATTGATAATGACGGTGTAATTATCTTTTTTTAAATTTCGTTTTAACGACTTGGAAATATGAATGGGATTTTCGTCGGTTAAATTGAATACACAGCGTGGATCGGGTGACCACCAAAGGATAGGCTCATCTTCACAATACCATGGAAAGATACCATTTTGATAGGCTTGGGTTAGCCTTGCTACCGATAAATCACCTCCTACTGCTAATAAACCATTAGGCTCTTCTTGCGCTAGGTCGGCAGAAGGAAAGTATGACGAATCATCTAGAAAAATAAGTGGTTGACTCATTAGTCTTAGTAACCAATAAAGCATATAATGATTCTGATAATATCAGAAGTAGTATAAAGCTGAATTATTTTTGCACTTCCTAATCACTTCCTTTTGAGAATTTTAAATGAATTTTAAAGATATTGGCTTAATCCCTGAGTTATTGGAAACCGTTCAAGCCGAAGGTTATAGCACGCCGTCGCCAATCCAACAAAAAGCCATTCCAGAAATTTTAAAAGGAAAGGATTTAATGGGCGCTGCGCAAACTGGGACTGGCAAAACTGCAGGCTTTACCTTGCCAATTTTACAGAGGTTAGCGAATTCTACACAACAAGAGCCAACGCAAGGGAATGCTACCAGAGCATTAATTCTAGCACCTACCCGTGAGCTAGCGGCGCAAGTAGCAAAAAGTGTTGAAACTTATGGCAAAAAATTAAGATTAAGCTCCATGGTGGTATTTGGTGGTGTAAAAATTAACCCTCAAATGATGCGACTGCGCAAAGGGGTGGATATCTTAATTGCTACTCCCGGACGCTTATTAGATTTGCATGAAAAAAATGCTATTAAGTTTCATCAATTAGAAGTGCTAGTTTTGGATGAAGCTGATCGAATGCTCGATATGGGCTTTATTCACGATATAAAACGCGTTTTAAAAATACTACCCAGCAAGCGGCAAAATCTAATGTTCTCAGCTACATTTTCGGAGTCGATTAGAGCTTTGGCAAAGACCATAGTTAATAACCCTGTAGAAGTTTCTGTCAGTCCGCCGAATGCAACCGCAAAAAGTGTTAAGCAATGGCTACATCCGGTGGATAAAAAGAAGAAGGCTTCTTTATTAACTCACCTGATTATTGAGAATAAGTGGCATCAAGTTTTAGTTTTTGTGCGCACTAAACATGGTGCTAATAAACTGGTTAAACAGTTAAATGCAGCAAGAATAAAAAGCTTGGCAATCCATGGTAATAAAAGCCAAGGCGCGAGAACCAAAGCGTTAGCGGACTTCAAGGCCAATAAAGTTCAAGTTCTAGTCGCCACTGATATTGCTGCTCGTGGTATTGATATTCACCAGCTGCCGCAAGTTGTCAATTTTGACTTGCCGAATGTGGCGGAAGACTATGTGCATCGAATAGGTCGAACGGGCAGAGCGAGTTCTTCTGGGCATGCGGTTTCATTAGTCAGTGCGGACGAATTTAAACAGTTACAAGATATAGAACAACTAATTCAAAAGCCACTTGAGCGTGAATATGTGGGTGGTTTTGAACCAGACCATGAAGTACCTGTTTCTAAGCCAATTAAACCTATAAAATCAAAGAAACCGAAAAAACCTAAAAAGACCAAACAACAGCTTTCTAACGAAAGTGCTCAATCAAGATCAACAAAGCAGAACTCCAACAAAAAGCCAAATAAAAAAGCACATGAAGGAAAAGCGAACAATAACACCACCAAGAATAGCGCTAGTAAAAAAGGTAAGTTAGTTAAAAACAAAAGTAAAACTAAGCCACGCAACTCAGGAAATGATCAAGTTTGGTCTCGCTCAAGTAAAAGCAAGAAAAGCGCAGGTAAGACTTAATGGCTAAGGTTGCTGTGTTTGTCGATGTGCAAAATATCTATTACACTTGCAGAGATGCCTTTGCTCGGCCATTCGATTATCGAAAGTTCTGGCAGAAAATTAGCCATTCAGAAGAAATTATTCTAGCGAATGCTTATGCCATAAAATCGACCCAAGATAGCCAAATCAAATTCCAAGATGCGCTTAAATATATTGGTTTTAATGTGAAGTTGAAACCCTTTATTCAGCGTTCAGACGGTTCGGCAAAAGGTGATTGGGATGTGGGCATTACTATCGACATTATGCGAGCAGCTGCAAATCCTGAGATAGAAAAAATTATTCTTTTATCAGGCGATGGTGATTTTGAATTACTATTAAAAGCAGTTGGTGAAGATTATAAAGTAACGACTGAGGTTTATGGTGTGAAGGATTTAACAGCACAATCTCTTATCGACGCCAGTGATTACTTTTATCCTATCGATCCTACATACTTGATTAGCTAATTCGTTTTACTCGATATTTTTTACCTTTAATTTTACCATCTGTTAATTGACGGAAAGCGGTATCAACAAATTTTCGTGTTACAGCAATATAAGACCAGTTAGCGGCGACCTTTATTTTACCTAAGTCATCACCGGTTAATTCCTTTGATTGAGTTAAAGCTCCTACAATATCACCTGGTCGTATTTTATTTTTCTTACCGCCACTGATTTGTAGCGTGGCCATTGGCGCTTTATAGCCCGGTTGTTTTAATAAGGATAAGTCAGGTAGTTTTTTCGCTTCGATTTTAAAGCCCAAATGTTCACCAAGACGATTGATTTTATAATGCTCTTTTTCAGAAAATAATGAGCAAGCGATACCTTGATTCCCTGCACGACCCGTTCGGCCAATTCTATGCACATGAGTTTCCGGATCGCTGGCGGTATGGTAATTGATGACTAAATCTAATGCTTCAATATCCAGTCCGCGCCCGGCAACATCCGTGGCCACTAAAATTGAGGTGCTTTTATTAGCAAATTGCACTAACGCTTGATCGCGGTCAATTTGATCTAAGTCGCCATGCAAAGCGATGACACTAAAGCCAAAGCGCTTTAACTCGCCAGCAACTTCTTTAACGTCTTTTTTGGTGTTACAGAAAATAACCGTTGAGTCTGGTCGACTTTCTAATAGCAGCAACCTGGTCGCGGTAAGTCGATGTGCATCGTCATTGACCTTATAAAACTTTTGCGCAATATCTGAATCAATATGATCCGACTCAATTTGAACATGCTTCGGGTTGCGCATCACTCGTTTCGAAATGGATTCAATTTCTTTAGGGAAAGTGGCACTGAAAATTAAGGTTTGGCGCTTGCTAGGAGCATATTGCATGATGGCATCAATGGATGGTTGAAAACCCATGTCGAGCATGCGGTCCGCTTCATCTAGAACTAAAGTTGTAAGTTCATCCAGTTTTAAAGTCTGTTGCTCTAAATGCTCTTCCACTCTGCCAGGCGTTCCAATAACGATATGGATACCGCTTGCTAATGAATTTGTTTGTAGTTTTTTAGGGATGCCGCCGCAAATCACTAAAACTTTTATATTGGGTAACGTTCTTGCTAAAGCCCTAATGTCTTCAGCTACTTGCTCTGCTAGTTCGCGAGTAGGGCATAAGACTAACGATTGGACATTAAAGTTTTTCACGTCTAATTTTTGTAAGATCCCTAAGCCAAATGCTGCTGTTTTTCCTGAGCCAGTTTTGGCTTGGCCAATTAAATCCTGCCCTTGCAAAATCGATGGTAATGCAGCTTCCTGAATAGGTGTCATAGCGCTGTAGCCTAAGCTTTCGACATTTTGTTGTAAGGCTGAATTTAAGGCAATATTTTGGAAGTTAGACTTTGACATGAGTTATCTCATAAAAGCGGATGCTGCATTATGACTCTATTTGTCACAAATATACAGAAACCATTGATGATTAAGTTTGCAGGCAATAAAAAAGGGCGGAAAAACCGCCCTTTGAAACTAGTCAGTAATAATTACTGATCTAAATATTTTTCGGCATCAAGTGCTGCCATACAGCCAGTACCGGCAGAAGTAATAGCTTGACGATAGATATGATCTGAGACATCACCTGCAGCAAATACGCCTTCAACGCTGGTCGCAGTAGCATTGCCTTCAGTGCCTGATTTAACAATGATATAGCCGTCTTTCATTTCCAACTGATCTTGGAAAATATCGGTATTAGGTTTATGACCAATGGCGATAAAACACCCTTGTAACTCCAAGTCTTCGATAGAATCATCTTGAGTCGATTTAATACGAATACCGGTTACGCCCATATCATCACCAACCACTTCTTCTAGCGTACGGTGTAAATGCAACGTGATGTTGCCATTAGCTGCTTTAGCACGCAGTTTATCTTCTAAGATTTTCTCAGAACGGAACTCGTCACGACGATGAATAACATGAACTTCCGCTGCAATATTGGATAAATACAAAGCCTCTTCAACGGCTGTGTTACCACCGCCAACAACGGCAACTTTTTGATTACGATAAAAGAAACCATCACAAGTAGCACAAGCCGAAACACCTTTACCCATAAAGGCTTCTTCTGATGGTAAACCTAGGTATTTAGCTGAAGCGCCAGTACATATAATCAAAGCATCGCAAGTGTAGGTACCAGCATCGCCAGTTAAGGTATAAGGCTTTTGTTTCAAGTCTACCGTGTGGATATGGTCAAAAACTATTTCAGTACCAAAACGCTCGGCATGTTTTTGCATGCGGAGCATAAGATCAGGACCTTGAACGCCTTCGTTATCCCCCGGCCAGTTATCAACGTCAGTTGTGGTGGTTAATTGGCCACCTTGTTGCATCCCGGTAATAACTACGGGTTCAAGATTGGCACGTGCCGCGTAAACTGCTGCACTGTAACCGGCGGGGCCTGAGCCTAAAATTAGGCATCGAATATGACGAGCGTCGCTCATAGAAAGATCTCCGAACTAGAACTGAATTATTTTGATGCAGTGATTGTATGGGCTTGGACACTAAAAATAAACCCAAGCCAAAGGATTAATTGTGACTATAGTAAATATCAATGACTTTAATAGTCATCTTGATGGCTAATCTAACAAGCCGACTGATTTGCCTTAACGTATTCGGCAGACTCTTTAATTACCTGTCTTAAAATATCTTCATCAACATCTTCTAATTTATTGATATATAAGCAGGCAACGCTAGTTTTACATTTGCCAATCTTATCCAGCAATTCTGGGCGTTTTTTAAAGCCATCCATAATGTATAAAGTTAAATTCTGTTTTCTTGGTGAAAAACCGGTATAAAACCATTCGCCAGATCGGCCGGATTTGTAGTTATAGGTAAATTGTCCAAAGCCAATAATGGAATCACCCCACATAACAGGTTTCTCGCCCGTGATTTCAGTCATCATGTCGAGCATGACTAAACTGTCTTCGCGACGTTTTTTATGCTCAACCGCATTTAAAAAAGCTTTAACATCACCATCATTGGGTTGGGTTTTATTCGCAGCAGCCATTAGATTCTCCTATCCATAAGTCATATATGAATTAGCTTTATTACCATAAGTTAGCAAGAGAGACCAAAATTGTCTAACCAGTTGAATATTAGAGCATTATTGCTTTACTTTTAGACAGAATACTGTATCGTTCTATTTGCTGGTTAATGTAACAGCTATAAAAGATTTTAATGTTCGACGGTACTACCCCAAGCAAGTCTGTTTTAGCAATAAACTGATTTACTAGAGTTTAGTAGCACAAGCTTAATATCGTAATAGTAGTGTCATTAGTGTTCAGTACAATATGCCGACTTTGGCAACAGACTTAAATAAGCATTATGCTTGGAGAAATATCATGGCAGCAATCACTGGTACCGTTAAATGGTTTAACGATTCAAAAGGTTTTGGTTTCATCGAACAAGAAGGCGGCGAAGACGTATTTGTACACTTCCGCGCTATTCAAGGCGACGGCTTCAAAAGCTTAAACGAAGGCGAAAAAGTGTCTTTCGAAATTGAGCAAGGCCCTAAAGGCGCTCAAGCTGCAAACGTTACTAAACTATAAGCTCTTATATAAAGCTAAATAGTTTAATAAAGTTTCAAAAAAGCCGCTCATTGAGCGGCTTTTTTTTATGCTTGAATTTTATGTTACCCTGAATACTCAAAAGTGCTATTGGAAGGAGTCTTTTATGTCATTGTATCGAATATTTTCTGTCCTTTTTTTTGTATTGTTTTATTCAGCCGTGGCTTTGGCTGGAAAAAAAGAGTTTAAAACGTGGGATGTCGATGTGCGTTTTTATAATGCTTCGAAAGAGCACACAGAAGCCGAAATCGAGCGGAGAGTGGCCAAGATGGTGGCATTTGCCGAAGCCTCTTATTCTAGAAAACCAGCTTTAAAAATAAATTATAGTATTCATAGTATGTTTGAAAAAGGAGGAAAAGATTTAACAACGTTAAGTTTTGAGTCGGGGAAAAAATACGCGAAATTCATGGATAAGTATTTCGATAATGTCGCTAAGTCAAAAACAAATGGTTATATGCGAGTGCTAATCACTGATGAAATTTGTATTAAAGGTAAATGCATTGGTGGTAGAGCTAACTTCCCACATGATGTTACACCTTTTAAACGTAAATACGGAATCATCCTCGATTCTAATAATCATTATTCAACATACTCTCATGAATTAGGTCATTTTTTTGGTTTAAAGCACACCTTTGAACCTTACCTTGGAACTTCTAAGCGCTGTAATAAAGGAACGAAGAAAAACCTTCTTAAATTGGATAAAAATCACTGTAATTCGTGCAGTTCTGATTTAGATTCTGAAGGTGCGTGCTTGGGGCGTGTAAATGTGATGGATTATTGTTCTGCACGTAATGAGCAAGAATCCAATTATATATTTAATAATTGCCAGAAGGATAAATCTGCTAAGCAAAGAAGACAATACTTAACGAAAGAAGGAAAGGTCAATTATAGCAAATTAAAAGGTGGTAGATAAATTGGAATGGAGAGAAATATTTGCTCATTGAGCGGTTGTTTTGATCTTTTTGATTCTTTCAAAGTTATGTCTGGGTTAAAAGCGGCATATATAGAGAATAACAAAATTGTGTTACTTTCTTTGTTTCTCCAAAGAAAACGAGTAAAAGAAAGGACATCCGAAAATTAGGCACTTCACTTTCCTATATGAGATTACTCACCAAGTGCGAAATGATGGATAATAAAGTAAGCATAAAAAAACGCCACATTAAGTGGCGTTTTTTATTTATAGCTTAACTATAACTTAAAGCCCTAAAGCTTCCTTAGGATCTACAAAATCAAAACCTAAGTTTTGTGCAACTGATTGTTCAGTGACTTTACCGCGGTAAACATTTAAACCATTGAGTAAATGCTCATCTTCAGCTAAGGCTTTTTTATAGCCTTTGTTGGCTAAGTTAATGATAAATGGCAAGGTTGCATTGTTTAACGCAAAAGTTGAAGTTCTTGGAACTGCGCCAGGCATATTAGCAACACAGTAATGAACTACGTCATCAACCATGAACGTCGGCTCTGCGTGAGTAGTAGCATGCGAAGTTTCAAAGCAACCACCTTGGTCGATGGCCACGTCTACTAATACCGCGCCAGGCTTCATATTCTTAACCATTTCAGCGGTGACTAATTTAGGCGCTGCAGCGCCAGGAATTAATACGCCGCCGATCACTAGATCAGCTGAAGTTACATGGCGCTCTAAAGAATCATGGCTTGAGTAAATAGTTTCTACTTGAGTGCCAAACTCAGCATCAATACGGCGAAGTACATCTACATTTCGATCTAATACGATAACCCTAGCGCCCATACCAACCGCCATTTTAATAGCGTTAGTACCGACTACGCCACCACCAATCACGGTTACTTTGGCAGGTGCAACACCAGGCACACCGCCTAATAACATGCCGCGACCACCAGAAGACTTCTCAAGGCATTCAGCGCCAGCTTGAATCGACATACGGCCAGCAACTTCTGACATTGGTGCTAATAAAGGTAATCCGCCAGTACGACTAGTCACAGTTTCATAGGCAATACAAACGGCGCCAGATTTCACTAGATCTTCTGTTTGTGGCATATCTGGAGCTAAGTGCAAGTAGGTAAATAGGATTTGACCTTCGCGAAGGCGAGCACGCTCTTCAGCTAACGGCTCTTTGACTTTGACAATCATATCGGCTTGAGCAAAAACTTCATCCGCTGAGTTAACGACTGTTGCGCCAACCGCTTCGTAGTCAGCGTCGGTAAAGCCAATGCCACTACCGGCGTTATGTTGCACTACCACTTGATGGCCATGAGCTATTAGCTCGCGAACACTGCCAGGAACCATACCGACACGGTATTCATGATTTTTTATTTCTTTTGGTACACCTATTAACATGCCCAGATCTCCTACTAAAGTTTGAAACTAGCGGTAATATAGAAATATCTCTATAGATAATCGCGCTATTATAGTGTGCTTTAATCAGTTTTATTTGCTAAATATGGCTTAAATGCAGTATAAATAACTATTAATATGAAATTTTAAGATGGAAACACTTGCATAAGATGGCTGTTCATGAAAACACAAAATGCCAGTAAACAGATACTCGATCGGATAGATCTGCGAATTTTGAATGAATTGCAGGTTAATGGTCGTATTTCAAATGTAGAATTAGCGAAAAAAGTTGGATTGAGCGCTACACCATGTTTGGAGCGGGTGAAACGCTTAGAAACTAATGGATTTATTGAGGGGTATTCAGCTCGCCTGAATCCAATGAAGCTTTCAGCTTCATTGCTGGTTTTTGTGGAGATACGTCTTTCTAGAACTTCGCCAGATGTGTTTGAAGATTTTAAATCAGCGGTTACTGATTTATCGATGATTTTAGAATGTCATTTGGTATCAGGTGATTTTGACTACTTACTTAAAGCTCGCGTGGCAGATATGAAAGCTTATCGAAAATTACTTGGTGAAACCTTATTGACCTTGCCAGGGGTAAGTGCCTCACGTTCCTATATGGTGATGGAAGAGGTCAAAGAGAGCTTTAATTTACCGATAGGTATCTAAGAGCGGCAATTAGTTTTTATATTCTGGATTATAACGAGTAGAATGACCTAAAAATAAAGGTATTATATTAGTGACACAAGCAACCCAAAAAACAAAACAAGAACAAGACTCTAAGGCATTGTTAAGAAAACGTTTGAGTGAAGGCGGTATGATATTGCTGGTGACTTTAGCGGTGTTCTTTTTGCTAGCGTTGATTTCTTATAACCATAATGACCCAGCGGCATTTACCAACGGCAATGGACAGAAAGTACAAAATTTGGCGGGCAAATCTGGCGCATGGTTTTCAGACTTCTTTTTGCATTTATTTGGTTATTTGGCTTACCTGGTTCCTTTAATCATTGGTTACGTCGGCTATTTAGTTTATAGCGGACGTAAAATAGAAAATTCGCATCCTAAAAGCTTTTGGTTAGTTAAAGCAGCTGGTTTATTTATGGCAATACTAGCCGGCGCAGGTTTATCCAGTTTGCACTTTTTCGATCCGGCACTACAACCAAGCTATTCATCTGGTGGCATTCTGGGCGAGTTTCTAATTTCTGGAATTTTAGAAGGGCTGGGTCTGTATGGAACCACTTTAATTCTTTTAGCCATATTCTTATCAGGTTTAACCTTATTTACCGGTATTTCTTGGCTTAAATTAATGGACCGAACGGGGCAAATAACCATTCATGGTTGGAATAGATTTAAAGCTTGGTTAGCGGCATTTAAAGAACAAAGAGCTGAGAAAAAAGAAGTTAAGCAAGTAGTTGTTAAACGACAAGAAGCGTTAGTTCTAGAAAAAGCAAAAACCGAAGCGCGTAAGCCGGTTAAAATTGAGCCTAAAGTTGCGCCTTTAGCGCCTAGTAAAAAAGTTCAAAAAGCTCAAGCTAAGAAACAACAAAAGCCGCTTAATCTTGGTAAGGAATTTGACGGTCCTGTGACGCCAATGCCTGAAGTAGAATTACTGGATCCGCCTGAGCCGCCAAAGTACTCTGTTTCCGCGGAATCACTAGAAGCAATGTCGCGTTTATTGGAATTAAAACTAAAAGACTTTGGTGTGGATGTTCAGGTAATGGAAGTGCACCCTGGTCCAGTGATTACTCGTTTTGAAATTGATTTAGCGCCAGGTGTTAAAGTCAGCAAAATTACTAGCCTGGCACAAGATCTTGCCCGTTCTTTATCGACAATGTCTGTACGAGTGGTTGAAGTCATTCCGGGTAAAACTTATGTAGGCATTGAAATTCCAAATGAAAATCGTGAGATCGTTCGGTTAAGAGAAGTGATTGCCTCGGAAGCGTTTGATAAATCAAAAGCACCCCTATCGATGGCTTTGGGTAAAGACATTGCTGGTAATCCAGTGGTGGTGAATATGGCTAAAATGCCACACTTGATGGTGGCAGGTACCACTGGCTCAGGTAAGTCGGTTGGTGTGAATGCCATGATTATCAGCATGTTGTATAAAGCAACACCTGAGGATCTACGCCTCATCATGATCGATCCTAAAATGCTCGAATTGAGTGTTTATGAAGGGATCCCGCATTTGTTATGCGAAGTAGTTACCGACATGAAAGATGCAGCCAATGCTTTACGTTGGTCTGTAGGTGAAATGGAGCGTCGTTACCGATTGATGTCTGCTATGGGCGTAAGAAATTTAGCCGGTTTTAATAAAAAGATTTTAGATGCCATCGAAAAGGGTGAGCCAATTTCAGATCCTTTGTGGCAACCAACTGATGGATTAGAAGAAGAGCCACCAACTTTAGAAAAGTTACCTTCAATTGTAGTGGTCATTGATGAGCTTGCTGACATGATGATGATTGTGGGTAAGAAAGTTGAAGAGTTAATCGCGCGTATTGCACAAAAAGCGCGTGCCGCAGGTATTCACTTGATCCTGGCAACTCAAAGACCTTCGGTGGATGTTATTACTGGCTTAATTAAAGCGAATATTCCGTCAAGAATGGCCTTCCAAGTATCTTCAAAAATTGATTCGAGAACCATTCTTGATCAAACTGGTGCAGAGCAACTTTTAGGTATGGGTGATATGTTGTATTTACCGGGTGGTACCAGTATTCCTGCTCGTGTGCATGGTGCCTTTGTCGATGATGATGAAGTCCATCGGGTGGTCGAAGATTGGAAACGACGCGGAGAGCCAGATTACTTAGAAGCTATTATTCAAGGAACTAGTGAGGTACCGGTACCGGGAATGCCTGGAATGGCAGGAGAAGAGGATAGCGAACAAGATGAACTCTTTGATCAAGCCGTTGCCTTAGTCACTGAATCAAGGCGCGCTTCTATTTCAGGTATTCAGCGTCGTCTGAAAATCGGTTATAACCGTGCGGCGAGAATGGTGGAAGCTATGGAAGCAGCGGGGATTGTGAGTGAGATGGGAACTAACGGAACGAGGGAGGTTCTGGCTCCGCCACCTATTAAGGACTAGTTCAGCTAAATAACAGTATAAAATAGATAAGAATAGTAATCGCCGATTGTATTTGATTAAGGTTGTGAAATGATTAAGAGTTTTTTTAAGGTTCTATTAATAGGTTTAAGTTTTGTATCGGCGACTTTGTTTGCTGATGCTGCGAATGATTTAAAGCAGAAGTTGTTGAAGCTTGAATCTATGCAGGCTAATTTTTCACAGATTGTGATTGATGAGTTGGGTTCTGAGTTGGATCGATCGTCAGGTAGTTTTCAAATTCAACGTCCAAAGAAGTTTAAATGGTTGGTGTCTGAACCCTATGAGCAAGAGATAATTTCTGATGGAGTTAATCTTTGGCAGTTTGATAAAGATATCGAACAAGTAAATGTTTCTAATTTGGACGAGTCCTTTGAAAGCTCTCCAGCAGCTTTATTAAGTAATGCTGATGATACTTTAGTTAACGATTACATCATTGCTCGGGTGCAAGACGAAACTCAAGACGGTGAAAAGCCGAGCCTATTATTTCACTTGCGCCCTAAGTCTGAAGATGCCTTGTTTGAGTCAATGTTGATGGAGTTTAAGGGCGACGACTTCGTTGCTTTTCAGGTAAAAGACAACCTTGGTCAAGCGACCATAGTTGAGTTCAGTGAACAGCAATACAATCAAGGTTTTGATGAATCTGTGTTTAACTTTTCTCCGCCAAAGGGGATAGATTTTATTGATTCAAGAAACCAACAAACTGAGCTAACAAGACCGCCGATGCCGGTTGATAGAACTGAGCAATAACAGTTTTCGATTCTAATCAAATGAGCCAGCAATCAAACCTTTTTAAGCAGTCTAATATTCATATTCCGTTGGCCGATCGAATGCGGCCAACATCATTAGAAGGTTATGTTGGACAGGAGCATTTGCTGGCGGAAGGCAAGCCCTTACGTCAGGCAATTGATTCCAAAAGACCTTTCTCATTAATTTTCTGGGGGCCACCAGGAACTGGGAAAACAACCCTAGCTCGCTTGATTGCACATAATTCGAATGCGCACTTTATTACCATTTCTGCTGTATTGGCTGGGGTTAAAGATATTCGTGCGGCAGTAGATGAAGCCAAACAATATCAATCTCAGGGCAAACAAACTATTTTATTTGTCGATGAAGTGCATCGATTTAATAAAGCCCAGCAAGATGCTTTTTTACCTTATGTCGAAGATGGCACTGTCACTTTTATTGGTGCTACCACTGAAAACCCATCGTTTGAATTAAACAATGCTTTGCTTTCTAGAGCACGTGTTTTTGTGTTGCAAAACTTATCTGCAACTGCACTTTCTGAGTTAATTGACCATGCGCTAAATGATAAAGACAAGGGCTTAGGCCAATTAGATTTAAAAATAGATAGTAACTGCAAAGATATTCTTATCGAAGCGGCCGATGGAGATGGTCGTAGACTATTAAATTTCCTAGAAATTGCTAGTGAAATGGCCATGGCTCGGGATAAGTCCGAAGATGATTCATGGGCGATAGATCAAAGGGTTTTAGAAGAAACATTGACTCAATCTTTGCGCCGCTTTGATAAAGGTGGTGAGCACTTTTATGATCAAATATCTGCATTGCATAAATCAGTTCGTGGCTCTAATCCTGATGCGGCTTTGTATTGGTTTTGTCGTATGCTTGATGGTGGCGTGGATCCGCTATACGTTGCCCGCCGTGTGGTGAGAATGGCTAGCGAAGATATTGGCAATGCCGATCCGCGGGGTTTAAGCATCGCCTTAAATGCATGGGATGTTCAAGAGCGATTAGGAAGCCCTGAAGGTGAGCTAGCCATCGCTCAAGCTTTGACTTATCTTGCTTGTGCTGCAAAGAGTAATGCTGTGTATATCGGCTATAAGGCCGCCATGGCCGATGTGAAGTCCGATCCAACCTATGAAGTTCCGATGCATATTCGTAATGCGCCCACTAAGCTGATGAAAGATTTAGATTATGGCAGTGGCTACCGCTATGATCACGAAGAGCCTGATGCTCATTCAGCTGGTCAAACTTACTTTCCAGAAGAGAAAGGTGAAACCGAATATTATCAGCCTGTCGATCGAGGTTTGGAAAAGAAAATTGCAGACAAACTGGCTTGGATCAGACAACGAAATCAGGGGCGTTAATTATGTGGGGGCTAGTCGCAACTATCGGTATTGGTGGGGCTTTGGGAGCTTTGACACGATTCCAAATTAAAGAGTGGTCATTGGCAAAGTTTGGTGATGAGGTATATTGGGGAACCTTAATAGCCAATGTGATTGGCTGCTTTGTTGCCGGCTTTTTATTAACTTTCTGGCAAGAATCCAATGTTTCTCTAAACCTTAAGCAAGGGGTAATGATCGGTTTTCTAGGAGCCTTAACTACCTTTTCTAGTTTCTCTGTGGAAGCACTCTTATTGTTTCAACAGCAGCAATATCAAAAAGCTTTACTTTATATCGGTGGAAACCTTCTGATTTGTCTATTTATGGTCTTTGTTGGCGCTTGGCTTGGTGATAGAATAGCCAGCTAATTTTGTCATTGTGACTAGCAATGCTGGTCTTATAAAGAAGAAACTCATGCTTGATCCAAAACTACTTAGAACTGATATTGACTCTGTTGCAGCTAATCTTGCCAAACGCGGTTATGTGTTAGACATAGATGCCTACAAAAAGCTTGAAGAAGAACGTAAGCAAATTCAAGTTGAAACTCAAGAATTACAAAATACACGTAATTCCAGTTCTAAATCTATTGGTCAAGCCAAAGCTCGTGGCGAAGATATTCAGCCTTTATTGGACCAAGTGGCAGACTTAGGCGCTAAGCTTGATGCTGCAAAAGCTCGTTTGTCAGAAATTATGGCTCAATTGGACGATATTCATTATGGCATGCCTAATTTATTAGATGATTCTGTACCTGAAGGTAAAGATGAAAGTGATAATGTGGAAGTGCGCACATGGGGAAGTCCTCGGGAATTTGATTTCGAACCTAAAGATCATGTGGAAGTGGGTGAAGCTATTGGCGGTTTAGATTTTGCTAATGCCGCAAAAATTGCTGCTAGCCGTTTTATCATTAAAAAGGGTTTAGTAGCAAAGTTACATCGCGCCTTAACTCAGTTCATGCTTGATTTGCATACCGAAGAACATGGTTACGAAGAAGTTTATGTGCCTTATATGGTTAACGCTGAGTCTTTGACCGGTACGGGACAATTGCCAAAGTTCGAAGAAGATTTATTTAAAGCGCAAGGCAAAAACCAAGACGGTCGTCAGTTATATATGATCCCAACGGCAGAAGTGCCAGTGACCAATATGGTTCGCGACGAGATTTTGGAAGAAGATACCTTACCTTTGCAGTTTGCAGGACATACCCCTTGCTTTAGAAGTGAGGCTGGTTCCTACGGACGTGATGTTCGCGGTTTGATCCGCATGCATCAATTTGAAAAAGTTGAGTTAGTACACATCACTAAGCCTGAAGATTCGATGGAAGCGTTAGAGCGACTGGTATGCCATGCAGAAAAAGTTTTACAGCTTTTAGAATTGCCTTATCGAGTAGTTAACCTGTGTGCTGGTGATATTGGTTTTGGCGCAACAAAAACTTATGACATTGAAGTTTGGTTGCCAAGTCAAAAGACATATCGCGAGATTTCTTCTTGCAGTAATACCAATGATTTCCAAGCTCGCCGTATGCAGGCGCGTTGGAGAAACCCTGCATCCGGCAAACCCGAGTTGGTGCACACTTTAAATGGCTCTGGTCTTGCGGTAGGTCGAACTTTAGTAGCGATACTAGAGAATTATCAACAAGCTGATGGCAGTATAGAGATTCCAGCGGCATTGAAGAAGTACTTTTAAACTTAGTTTTAAAAGCTCAAAACTGCAATTCGGGGCTTGATCTCTAGCCCCGCAACTTACAAAATGGATTCCTGTTAACTAATAACCTACTAGATATGTTGTTAAGAATTCTACCAATAGCCTTCGCTTTCCTTTTCATTACCGCATGCTCTAAGGAGCAGTTGGTAGATGACACTACCCCTGAAGTTTCACAAAAAGATCCTTCTGGCTTATTGTTAACCATAGAGCAACCTCAAAAATGGGCTGGACTACAAGTTGAATTTATGCAGCTTACAGCTGATTCTCGCTGTCCCAAAGGCGTGCAGTGCTCATGGGCAGGTAATGCTCAGGCCGTTTTTTTAGTGACCGGAAACGATTCAGCGCAAACTTTGACCTTAAATACCCATGGCGGTGAAAAATATCCAAAATCAGGGTTAGCAAATGGTTATCAATTCACCTTGAATAAGATCAGCCCTTATCCAGCGACCAATATCAAAATAGATCCTACACAAATTAAAGCTGCACTATCTATCACAAAAGCAGCTGTCGCAAAACAAGAATCGAACAGAGTAGAACATGTCATTATTGATGTTCGTTCAAAGCCCGAGTTTGAGCAGGGACATTATCCTAAGGCTAAGAACCTCGACTACAAAACCATTGAAGAAACTATCGGTACTTTAAACTTAGCAAAAGATACAAAAATCTATGTTTACTGCCGAAGTGGCCGCCGTTCTGGTATTGCAAAAGCGCTATTAGAAGAAAAAGGCTACACTAACGTCATTAATGGCATTAACCAAGATAAAATGCACGATACTCTTGGTACTCGAGTAAAAATGTAAGGAGCGTGACATGGGTAAAGCACTAGGAATTGGTGGTGTATTTTTTAAAGCGAAAGATAGAGATGCACTTGGTGATTGGTATAAAAAAACCTTAGGCTTTGATATTGATAAAAGCTATGGTGGTACCAGCTTTGCATTTGACAGTGCGCCTAAAGGGGCTTGCACTGTTTGGGGGCCGTTTAAGAGTGATACGGACTATTTCAATCCATCGCAAAATAATTTCATGTTCAATTTAATTGTTGATGATTTGGATGAATGTTTAAAACAAGTTCAAGCCAATGGTGCTGAATTAATTGGTGACCCTTGTGCCGAGTCCTATGGAAAGTTTGGTTGGTTTATGGATCCTGAAGGCAATAAAGTTGAGCTTTGGGAAATCCTCAATGAAGGAAAGTTTGAGTAATATTTCAGACTATGACTTGTAGCAACCTGAGCAACAAGGCATAATTTTATCAACCTAATACATTAAAACTTTTCTTATGCTTACGGTAATCTCTCCCGCTAAAACTTTAGATTTTGAAACAAAGCCAAAATCTTCAATTAATACAACACCTGATTTTTTAGACGATTCGCAAGAACTCATCAATCAACTTAAAAAATTCAAGTCACAAGATGTGATTGACTTGATGGGTGTGAGTCAAAAAATTGCAGATTTAAATGTTGAGCGTTTTCAGTCTTGGGAGATACCGTTTAATACCAATAACTCCAAACAAGCAGTGTTGGCATTTAAGGGTGATGTTTATACCGGGCTTGATGCAGAAACCATGAGGGCGAATGATTTTAAGTTTGCCCAGAAGCACTTAAGAATTTTGTCAGGACTCTATGGTTTATTACGTCCGATGGACTTAATGCAGCCTTACCGTTTAGAGATGGGAAAAAAATTAGTAACCAAGCGCTGTAGTAATTTATATCAATTCTGGGGGGAGCAAATCACAGATGCTTTGAACGAGCAGTTAAAAAGCATTAAGTCTGAAGTGCTGATTAATTTAGCCTCAAATGAATATTTCAAATCGGTAAAGCCCAAGGCGTTAAATGCTACTGTGATTACTCCAGCGTTTAAAGAGTATAAAAATGGCGATTACAAGATGATTAGTTTTTATGCGAAAAAAGCCCGCGGATTGCTAAGTCGATATATTATTGATAATAGGATTACTGCTCCCGAAGACATTAAAAGCTTTGATGTTGAAGACTATAAATTTAGCAAAAAATTATCAGAAGGGAATACTTGGACTTTTACACGAAAACAGTAATTAATCATTAATCGTTACAATTACTCATTTCAGAAATAACCGTTTTAATAGCCTGAGTTAATAGCGACAATTGCTCAGGTTTTATTATATATGGCGGCATAATATAGACGAGCTTTCCAAAAGGGCGGATCCAAACGCCAAGCTCTACAAACCTTGGCACTATCCAATTAAAGTCTACAGGTTTCTTCATCTCAACAACGCCGATAGCGCCTTTGACTCTAACCTCATTAACCAAAGGGTTGTCTGCTAAAGGTGATAGCTCTTCCAATAACTGATTATTGATAGATCTAACTTTTAGCTGCCAGTTAGATTCTTCAAGTAAACAAAGCGACTTAAATGCCACGGCACAAGCTAGTGGGTTGGCCATAAATGTTGGTCCATGCATTAGTACGCCAGAGTCGTCCGCATGAATGCCATCAACGACTTTTTGACTGGCTAAAGTGGTCGCAAGCGTCATATAGCCGCCAGTTAAAGCTTTACCTAAACATAAGATATCGGGAGTAACCCCGGCTTCTTGATAGGCAAATAATGAGCCAGTTCGACCAAATCCTGTGGCTATTTCGTCGAAAATTAATAGCACATCATATTTATCACATAATGTTTTAATTTGTTTTAGATACTCCGCATCGTAAAACTTCATGCCTCCAGCTCCTTGAACCAAAGGCTCTAATATTACCGCCGCGATATGCTTATGATGTTGTTCAAATTGTTTCCTAATCGAATCAAGGTACTCATGGTGCCATTCAATATTCTCGCCATAAACCGGTATTTCGGCAAAATAATGCTCGGTTAATATACCCTTAAATATTGAATGCATACCATTCTCTGGATCGGTCACACTCATAGCGGCAAAGGTATCACCGTGATAACCATTGCGAATAGTTAGGAGTTTAGATTTTTCAGAATTTCCTTGTGCAAACCAATATTGGATGGCCATTTTGATGGCAACTTCGACGCTGACCGAACCTGAGTCTGAGAAAAAGACTCTGGCAAAATCTTGCTGATTATCAGTTGATGTCAGGGATAATAATTTTTGTGTTAAATTAATCGCGGGCTCATGGGTCAAGCTACCAAACATCACATGGCTCATTTTATCAATTTGATCTTTTGCCGCTGCATTCAGTTCTGGATGATTATAGCCATGAATGACAGCCCACCAAGACGACATGCCATCTATTAAAGTTTGGCCACTGCCTAAATGCAGCTCTACACCTGATGCGGAAGTAACTAAAAAAAGAGGGTTGTTTTTAGAGGTATTGGTATAAGGGTGCCAAATAGAGTTAAGGTCAGCATTGATGAGCTGAAGCATTACTTGATTCTTTTAACCCTTATTTGTCGATTAACATCCTCAAACTTTAACTTATAGGAGCTGAAGACACCCTTGGTAATAGTCACGTTAGGATTTTTTGCTTCATGTCTTAAAACTTTAGTATCAGTAACCACCCAGGTCTGGCCATTAATTAATTTAATTTTATCGCCTTTACTTAAGTTTTTTATAGTACCTACTACTTGAGACTCAATCTGAGATGGTTCCTGGTCAGCTTTCTTCAAACTTTCAGAACCAAATTTTTGTTGATTAGAGCTAGTGGTAATATTCCCTTTTGCATGCCGAAACAAATTGTCATAACAAGCCAATCGTTCAATGTCATTATCATTGTCGATACACTCTTGTAATGTTTTTTCTGCAAAAACATTCGAACTGAGTAATAGGGTAGAAATGACTAATAAATGTGCTTTCATGAATACGGCTTGATTGGGGATACTATTTTCAGTAATCTACTAACAATCAAGTTTTATGGCAAGCACTATATGATCAAATTAATGTTAGTCGATGACCACGATTTAGTCCGCATGGGTTTAGGGCGTTTGCTAGCAGATCAAGATGGTATAGATGTGATTGCTGAAGCCGAAACTGGCGAAGAAGCATTAAAAAAACAAAGGGAGTTTCAGCCGTCAGTAGTTCTTATGGACGCTAATATGCCCGGCATTGGTGGTTTAGAAGCAACGCGCAGAATGCTACGCTTTGATCCTGATGTGAAAATCATTGCCTTAACTGCTCATATTTCAGAGCCTTATCCAACTCAATTCTTAAACGCTGGCGCCATGGGGTATTTAACTAAAGGTGGTGATATTGATGAAATGGTTAAAGCTGTTCGCTCAGTTAGCCGCGGTAAAGTATATCTAGCGCCTGAAGTTGCCCAAGAAATGGCGCTATCGCAATTTAAGCAAAAAGATGAAAACCCGTTTAATCAATTATCCGATCGTGAGATGCAAGTGATGCTTATGATTACTCGTGGTGAGAAAGTACAAGAGATTTCAGAGAAACTTCACCTAAGCCCAAAAACAGTTAATAGCTACCGTTATCGATTATTTGAAAAGTTAGATGTAGATAACGATGTTTGCTTAACACATTTGGCGTTACGCTATAAAATTATTGAACCACAAGTATAAAAAGCATTGGCAAATTCATGCCAGAAAATACGACCAATACCATTCCTGAAAAAATAGTAAAAATTTTACAGCACCTAAGCACTAAGCCAGGTGTTTATCGTATGCTCGATTCTGATGGCCAAGTTATTTATGTAGGAAAGGCGAAGAATCTTAATAATCGGGTAAAAAGCTACTTTGTAAAAAATCATAGTTCTCTAAAAACTCAACTGTTAGTAACATTGATTGATGATATTACAACTACATTGTGCGAAACGGAAACTGAAGCTTTAATTCTTGAAAATAACCTGATTAAAAAACATAAGCCTCGTTTTAATATCTTATTTAGGGACGACAAGTCTTACCCCTATATTTTTCTTTCAAAAGAAGATTATCCTAAGTTGGTCTATCATAGAGGTGCCAAAAAACAAAAAGGCGATTATTTTGGTCCTTTCCCAAACCCGGCGGCAGTTAGGCAGAGTTTATCGCTAGTGCAAAAAACTTTTCGCATTCGGCAATGCGAAGATAGCTATTTCGCCAATCGTACTCGCCCTTGTTTGCAATACCAAATAAAGCGTTGCAGTGCTCCTTGTGTAAACTACATTTCAAAAGAAAATTATGCCGAAGATATCCATAGCATACGGCAGTTTTATCAAGGTAAAAGTGAAGCTATTATTCAAAAGCTGCAAGGTAAAATGGATCTTGCCTCTGAAAATTTAGAGTTTGAAGAAGCTGCAAGATATCGAGATCAAATTAAGAATTTAAGACATGTCATTCAGAAGCAGGTTATAAGTGGTAACTCATCAGATTTGGATGCGGTAGCAGTGGAGTACGCCTCAGGCGTTGCTTGCGCTTTAGTATTATTTATTAGGCAAGGAACAATTGTTGGTAATAAAAGCTATTTCCCTAAAATTCCAAAAGACACAGATTTAGCAGAAATCGAGCAAAACTTTTTACGTCAATATTATTTATCAGGTGCCGAAGTTCCTAGTACTATTCTGGTACAAAATAGTCATGAAGATTATCAACTGCTGCAATCGGTGTTAACGCAAGAGCAGGATCGAAAAGTAATCTTCAAAACACCCCATAGAGGCCAGTTAAAAGAGTGGGTCACTTTTGCTAAGAAAAATGCAATTCATGCTTTGCGCTCGAAACTCAACAGCAAAACCAATATGTTTGAGCGCTTATCTGAGCTACAGCAAGCACTGGGTTTATCGAAGTTACCCAAACGCTTGGAGTGCTTTGATATTAGTCATACCCAAGGTAATCAAACGGTAGCATCCTGTGTGGTATTTGATGAGGCAGGACCAAAACGGGCAGATTATAGGATTTTTAATATTTCAGGTATCACTGGCGGTGACGATTACGCTGCCATGAAACAAGCATTAACCAGACGCTACCAAAGGTTGTTAGATGAAAAAAAGGCGTTACCCGATTTAGTGATTGTTGATGGTGGCAAAGGACAATTATCGCAAGCCGAAGAAGTGTTCACAGAACTTGGTATTGATACCTCCTTGCTGCTCGGGGTTTCAAAAGGCAGTGATAGGAAAGCGGGTATGGAGCAATTATGGTTTGTCGGTGAGCACCGCCCCACGGTACTGCCTGAATCAAGTAAAGCGTTACACATTATCCAGCATATACGCGATGAAGCGCATCGATTTGCCATTAGTAAACACAGGCTGCAGCGGAAAAAATCAGCCACTAAATCTTTACTAGAAGAAATCCCGGGTGTGGGCGCTAAGCGACGCCAAAGTTTACTTAAACATTTTGGAGGATGGCAAGAAGTTGAAAAGGCCAGCGTAAAGGATATTGCTAAAGCTCCAGGCATTAGTGAGTCAATAGCGCAAAATATTTACGATTATTTGCATGGTTAGCTTTATATTGAGAATCAATGAGTTAGAATAGCCAAGCCGACTTTTAATTTTGGGGTTCATGCAGTGTGGAATCTGCCTAATATTTTAACAGCATTTAGAATCGCTTTAGTGCCTTTGTTTGTCATGTTTTTCTACATCGACACTATCGAAGCGCGCTGGATAACCTTATCCATTTTCTGTATTGCCTCCGCCACCGACTTTTTTGATGGGTTTTTAGCTCGTCGATTAAAAATAGAATCGCCATTTGGCGCTTTTCTCGATCCTGTGGCTGATAAACTCATGGTTGCTATCACCCTGATATTACTAGTCGAGAGAGAAGCAACTGTCATGCTAGCTATCCCTGCGATGGTCATTATTGGCCGTGAGATTACGGTATCCGCTCTGCGAGAGTGGATGGCTGAAATGGGCAGTAGAGCAGTGGTGCAAGTGTCGTGGGTGGGTAAGGTCAAAACTGTATGTCAGTTATTCGCTATTTTCTTATTGCTACTGTCTTCACCAGATATTTTTAATGTGCCTAAACAAGCGGGTTACTTGTTTATGTGGATCGCAGCATTATTGACTATGTGGTCTATGGTGACTTATTTAAGAGCTGCTTGGCCTCACTTGACAAGCGAAAAGAAAGACGGATAATAACTTCTCTTTGTTGCGAGCACCTCAATAGATTAAGATTTGGCCGTAAAATCAACGGTTTACTATCTTCTTTTGAAGCAATAAAAAAAGTGCTAAAAAAACTGCTTTTTTGTGTTGACAGAATATGATTTCGCAGTAAAATGCACGCCACTAAGACGCGAGAATAGCTCAGCTGGTAGAGCACAACCTTGCCAAGGTTGGGGTCGGGAGTTCGAACCTCCTTTCTCGCTCCAAATTCAAAAACCTCGGTGCTATTGACCGAGGTTTTTTATATCAGCGCTTCCTTAGAAGCAATGAAGTTAGATTTAGGCTGAGTGGTAGAGTGGCTATACAGCGGATTGCAAATCCGTGGACGTCGGTTCGACTCCGGCCTCAGCCTCCACTTTAACCAAGCTGATATGAACCAGTCATCTGATGCCCAGGTGGCGAAATTGGTAGACGCAGGGGACTTAAAATCCCCCGGTGGCAACACCGTGACGGTTCGAGTCCGTCCCTGGGCACCATTATGAGTAAAGCTCCGCATATGCGGGGCTTTTTTTATGTCTCAATTTTTTATATTCAGATTAATCTAACGAATCAATTGTAGCCTTTATGATTATATTTTAAATTGTAGCTTATCCTATGAATCCTCAGGTCTTTTCAGTTGGACACTTTTATATCTAAACCTAAATCAACACTTTTTATTTGCGGTTTACTCTCAGTTTACTTAACTGGCAGCAATGTTCTTGCTCAATCTGCCGCTCAAGATGATGAGGCTCAATCTAACTCGGTTGAAAAAGCAGAGAAGCAAGACGATGAAACCAATGTCATCATCGTAACTGTAGAAAGAAGTCCATCGGAAAAATCATCGCAAGCGGTTTCAATAAATCATTTAACCGATCTTGAATTGGAACTACTGGATGCTTTGCACCCAGCAGATTTATTGAATCGTTTACCCAGTGTTTTTATTCAACAGGGTTCTGGGCAAGAACATCTAACTGCTTTGCGCTCACCAGTGCTTACGGGTGGAGCTGGAGCAGGCTCTTTTTTATATCTGCAAGATGGAGTTCCATTACGTAGTGCTGGTTTTGCGAATGTGAATGGTTTATTTGATGCGCAGCTAGGTTTGGCTCGTCAAATTGAAGTGGTGCGCGGTCCAGGTGATGTTACTTATGGCTCTAATGCCATTCACGGTATTTTTAATGTACTTTCTAAGGATCCTTTAAAGATTAACGATAACTTAGTTAACTTGTCTTTGTCAGAATTTGATCGCTACGATTTTTCTTGGCAAGGTGGCAAAGCCGAAACCAATAGTGGTGTTATTGGCGGTCTTCAAGTGTTTAAAGATGGAGGTTACCGCGATGACTCTGGAGTTGATCAAGTCAAAGGGCAGTTTGGCTATGGGTATTCTACGGCTGAATTTGATATGCGACTCCGTTTGTCTCTACATCATCTGGAGCAAGAAACTGCTGGTTTTGTAGTTGGTGCTAACGCCTATCAAGATGAGGAGCTTCGTCGCACAAACCCTAACCCTGAAGCCTTTCGTGATTTAGATCATGCATTACTAAGCGCAGAGTTTGACATTCATAATTGGGGCGCTTGGCAGGCCACCATTACGCCATATGCTCGTTGGACTGAAATGAATTTTTTAATGCACTTTTTACCTTCAAAAGCATTAGAAGAAAATAATCATTCATCAATAGGTTTTTTGAGCCAATTTCGAAGAAGTTTTAATGAACGTTTAGAACTTCTAGTAGGTCTTGATTGGGAATATTCCGAAGGTGGCTTAACAGAAACGCAATCAATTCCTGATGTGTTTAGTTTTACCCAAGGTTTACATTATGACTACCGAGTAACTTCGAACGAAGTGGCTCCGTTCGCGCGTTTGCGCTGGCAACCTGCTAAAGATTGGCAGCTGCAAGCAGGAATTCGGATAAATCATAGCCGGTACCGATATGACAACAAAACCGATTCGGATATTGTTGGACGTTTTTTACGACCGGCAGATCGAGATGATGACTTCACTGCCGTAACCAGTAAGCTCGCCGCATCTTATCAAGCGACGAAAGATGATTTTCTGTTTGCTTCTTTAGCGCGAGGTGCTAGACCGCCACAAACTACAGATTTATACCGATTACAGAGAAACCAAAGCGTGGGCGAAGTAGATGCAGAAACTTTGGATAGTCTTGAGATTGGTTGGCGCCATATTGAAAGTAACTATCAGTTTGAAGTTACTGCTTACACTATGCACAAGAGGAATTTTTTCTTCCGTGATGCGGATGGTTTTAACCTCACAAATGGTAAAACTTCTCATCGAGGAATAGAAGTAGCCGCAGCAATGGATATAGGTGATGGGCTGAATTGGCAAGCCTCTGTCAGTTATGGGCGACATAAGTACGACTTTAATCGAGATGTTATGCGTGATAGTGAAGTTATTATGGCTGGCAATGATATTGATACTGCTCCACGCTGGCTGGCCAATAGCCGATTATTGTGGGATATCAGCTCAAATTGGGAAGCTGAACTGGAACAAGTTTATGTAGATGACTATTTCACTGATGCAGCTAATAGTAACTTTTATAAAGGACACGCAATATCTAATCTGAGAATAAACTGGGAACCAAAACCGCAAACCAGATTCTTTTTAAGCATCAGAAACATCACCGACAAACGTTATGCTACACGTGCTGACTTTGCCTTTGGGAATGAACGGTATTTCCCAGGAGAAGAGCGTAATGTGATGGTTGGTGTAAAATATAAATACTAAACGCTTTTCATAAAAACACTCAAACTAGCAAGTCAGATATGCTTTTATCCTAAGTCACTTCTGCATTCAAAAGCGGTTAAAAAATTAACAAATGTTATTAACATCTCATAAAATGTAAAAAACCTACAAACCTTCCTTTTTAGCATTGTATTATTTTTTCTATAAATTAAGATAAGTCGAATCTAGTCAGACCAGCCACTGATTAGTATTGAAAACATCCAGCTAAATCATAATTAAAAATAGGGGAAAGTTATGAAAAAACAATTGATGTTGATTTTGGCCGCGTTGGTAGTTTCCTTTTCTCACAATGCTATGGCAGCTTTCGACAAAGCTATGCAAGCTTATGATTCTGGTAAGTTTGAGCAGTCGTATAAAATGTTTTTAGTATTAGCTGAGCAAGGCAATGAAGATGCCCAGTTTAATTTGGGCTTGATGTATCTTGATGGGTTAGGAGTACAAAAAGATTTAATCAAAGCATATGCTTGGATTAAATTATCCGATGAGCGAAATTCGTATGAAACTGATTTGCTATCAGATATTAAAAAAGATATTGGCGATGCTGATGCAGCAAGTGTCGATAAATATTATCAAGAATTAAAAAGAAAGCTTCCTTAATATTTTTTATTTCTAGGCCCGCTATCTGCGGGCTTTTAGTTTTAGGTTTCTGGCCAACCTCAAACACAAGCCTTAAGAATCATAAAATTTCTATTCAACTGCAAAGATAACAAGTCATTATTTTCGGATTGGGTTAGAATAGCGGCATCAATCTTACCAGTTAATTGTTATGGCATTAGTAACCTTAAACCAAGTAGAAGTCAGTTATGGCGGTCCTGCCTTATTGGATAAAGTCGATTTCAGTATTGAGGCTGGTGAGCGCGTTTGTTTGATTGGCAGAAATGGCGTTGGCAAATCCACCCTGTTAAAAGTTATTAATGGGGAAATTATTCCTGATGATGGCAAGTTACGCTTCTTGCAAGGGGTAAAGGTCGCCAAGTTGACTCAAGAAGTTCCTCATGGCACAGATGGTAGTGTCTTTGAAGTGGTTGCATCAGGTTTAGGTGAGGCGGGTCGTTTATTGCAAGAATTCCATCACTTATCTCAGCAAACGGATACTGAATCATATGAAAAAATGGCTGAGGTACAGCAGCAAATTGAAGAGATGGAAGCTTGGGGGCTGGATCAAAAAGTAGAAACAGTCATCAAGCGTTTAAGTCTTGATGGCGATAAGGCATTTAAAGAATTGTCAGGCGGTATGAAGCGAAGGGTGTTATTGGCCCAAGCTTTGGTTGAGCAACCGGATATCTTGTTATTGGATGAGCCTACGAATCATTTGGATATTGAATCAATAGAATGGCTGGAAGGTTTTTTGAAATCCTATGAAGGTAGTATTTTATTTATTACTCACGATAGACGCTTCCTTAAAAATTTGGCAACTCGAATTATAGAAATTGATCGAGGAGAATTAACTTCTTGGCCTGGTGATTATGAGAAATATTTACGCCATAAAGCAGAAAGTTTAGCTGCAGAAGAAAAGTCCAATGCTGAGTTTGATAAAAAACTAGCACAAGAAGAGGTTTGGATCAGGCAAGGCATCAAAGCACGGCGTACTCGTAATGAAGGTCGAGTACGACGATTAGAAGCTGCCCGTCGAGAGAGAGCTGAGCGCCGTAATTTGATTGGTAACGTCAATATGAAAGTTCAGCAAAGTGAAGCTTCAGGTAAAAAAGTGATCGAAGCTCGCGATATTCATATGGCTTATGAAGGACGAGTTTTAATTGAAGATTTCTCTACAATTATTATGCGTGGCGATCGAATAGGAATTATTGGGCCGAATGGAACTGGCAAAACGACTCTAATCAATATTTTATTAGGAAAACTTCAACCTGATGGTGGTGAAGTTGATTTGGGTACCAAGTTAGAAGTAGCTTATTTCGATCAGCATCGGGCACAGTTGAATGAAAAATTGTCCGCGCAAGATAATGTTTCGGACGGCAAAGATATGATGACGATTAATGGTAAAGACCGTCATGTTATCAGCTATATGCAAGACTTTTTATTTACACCAGAGCGAGCAAGAGCACCTATAACCGCTTTATCTGGTGGTGAGCGTAATCGCTTATTGTTAGCAAAACTGCTAGCCAAGCCATCTAACTTTTTAATTCTGGATGAGCCTACTAATGATCTGGATGTAGAGACATTAGAGCTTGTTGAGGAGATGCTTGACTCCTACCCTGGGACCATTTTAGTGGTATCGCACGATAGGGATTTCCTTAATAACGTAGTTACCAGTAGTATTGTTTTTGAGGGTAGTGGTAAAGTTCAAGAATATGTTGGTGGTTATGATGACTGGTTAAGACAAAAAGCTTCCATCGAGCAAGAAAATAAAAAAGCTGCTAAAACTAATCAGCAAGAAAGTAATGCTAAAGATTCAGGCATCAAGCAAGACAATAAAAAAGTAAAGGCGGCAGCTAAAAAGCTGAGTTATAAAGACCAAAGAGAACTTGATGAATTGCCTGAAACCATCGCTGAATTAGAGGCGAAAATTGAAGAGATTCAACAACGTATGGCTGAACCAGATTTTTACCAACAAGCTAAAGAACATATTACCCAAGCGAATGAAGAAATGGTCGCTTTAGAGCAGTCTTTAGAAGAAGTCTTTGAGCGTTGGGAACACCTGGAAGCATTAAAAACGGCTTAGATTGGAAGTTTGAATATGATAGATGATTTTGAGTTATTTAAAAAAGAGCTGAAAGGCGTAAAAAAAATCGAAAACGATCGTGTCGATCTGACTCAAAAAAATGATGAACTAACTCTGGCACAAAAAGCTCGACAAGAAGCTGCTATTGGTCGTAAGCCTAGTAGCGATCCTAATCCGTTAACGACCGGCTTTGTTGAAATGGTAAAGCCGGATGATTGGCTTGAGTTTAAAAAAGATGGCGTACAAGAATTTGTGTATAAGAATATGCGATTAGGCAAATATCCGATAGAAGCTTCCATCGATTTACATCGACGCACGGTAAAAGAAGCTCGAGAGGACGTTTTTTACTTTATTCAAAATTGTAAAAAGAAAGACAAGCGCTTGTTATTGATTACTCATGGCAAAGGTGAAAGAAGTGAGCCTCAGGCGGTAATCAAAAGCCATGTTAATCATTGGTTACAAGAAGTTACAGATGTTATCGCTTTTCATAGTGCACAACCTAGGCATGGTGGGTTAGGATCAGTGTATGTTATGCTCAAAAAGAGCGAGTGGGCGAAACAAGAAAATCGTGAGCGTTATAACCGAAAATATTAAGCCTATTTTTGCGCTTTTAAAGGTTTGAACCATAAACATAAAAATATTTAAAAGGTAGTCAATCGATGACAAATGAAGATAAAAAAGATATCTGGGTTAAAACTCGAGAATTACTTTTATTTCAATTAAAACTTTTTGCTGATGCTGCTAGAGATTTGTTATTAAGTCCAGTTGCTATTGTTTGTTATATCCTTGACCTAAGCCATGATGGCCCCAAAAAAGATTCGCATTTTGAAAAGCTAATGGCCTTTGGTCGCCGTACCGATCACCATATCAATTTATTTAAGCACAGCCGCTCTTACAAGAAAGGTATGATGACGGTAGATGATGCTGCTAAAGTGGTGGAAGATACTTTGGTTAATGAACTAAAGACAGGTCAGTTAACTGAAAAAGGAATTAATGCTGTTAAGGAAGCTTTAAAGAATCGTTTTAATTCCGAAACTTCAAAAGATGACAGTGAGCAGCCGAGCTCTACTGATAGTAATATTAATCCAAATCAGGATAAAAAATAGCGGTTATCCAATAGTCTTTATGCCCACCTGGTAGTTCTACTCTCACTTCATCATCCAGTTGTTTTTTGAGTAGAGCTCGAGCCATCGGGGAGTCAACACTGATGTAATGACTGGCTTGATCAAACTCATCAGAGCCAACAATTCGATACATGACTTCCGCACCAGATTCATCTTCAAGCGTAACTTCCGCACCAAAAAAAACCGTGTCTTGGTCTTGTGGTTTGTGTTCTATCACCTGGAACTCTTCACAGCGCTTTTGTAAATAGCGTAAGCGTCTATCAATTTCTCGAAGTTGTTTTTTGCGATAAATGTATTCAGCATTTTCACTGCGATCACCTTCAGCAGCGGCAGCACCTAAGGCCTTGGTGACTTCAGGTCTTAAGATACGAACGATATGAGCTAATTCATTGCGCAAGGTGGTAGCGCCTGCCAAAGTGATCAGGTTAGAGCGTTTCATAGAGTTATATTAATTATTGAGGGTCGTCTTTTTTCTTTTTATCGATATCTTCAAGTTGCTTTTCAAGATTATCGAGTCTTTTATTCATTTCATCTTCCACCTGCTTAGCCTTTTGCAATTGTTGCTTTTTATAATCAGACAAAAGCTTATCGCTCTCCTTTGGCTCATTAGAGCAGGCGGTGAGAGTAAACAGTATGATAGTTAGTAAATATTTCATTATTGCCTCCATTTCAGTAGCAATTATAGAGGTTTTATCTGTATTTAGCAGTAAGCAGATCCTAGATATATCAAAAGATAGATTTTATGGTTAAAGCTCTGCTTAAACTGATTGAAAGATAGTCTAATAGTTGGTCAATCCGAAAAATATCAGGTGCACAATGAAAATCTTATTGATAATCATTATCATTTAGATCTATAATGCACTCGTTTTCAATAACTAACCAAATTTTCGAGTGAGAAGATGACTATCAAGGCTCCATTATCTGTAATTACTACAGCGGTAATATCGATATTATCGACACAGACTGCTTTTGCTGAAGAAACCACCAATGACGACCAAAACTCAAATGTTATAAAGATTATTGGTAGTAAAAGTGCCGCTAAAGATATTCCTGGTTCGGCTCATGTTGTAACCGAGGCTGATTTACAAGAAATGAAATACACCGATGCTACACGTGCTTTACAACGTGTACCGGGTGTTTATATTCAACAAGAAGATGGCTTGGGCTTAAGACCTAATATTGGTATTCGAGGTTCAGGTACTGAGCGTTCAGGACGAGTAACACTAATGGAAGATGGTGTTTTAATTGCACCAGCACCTTATGCTGCATCTTCAGCCTATTATTTCCCTACTTTTGATCGTATGACTGGTATCGAAGTATTAAAAGGGCCTGCGGCAATTAAATACGGTCCCTTTACTACTGGTGGTGCTATTAACTTTATTTCTCGTCAAATTCCTGAAGATGCTCAAGGTCAATTGAATTTAGAGTTGGGACAAGATGGTCAGCAAAGAGTCGCTGGTTTCTATGGACAAAGTATGGATAACTTTGGTTTCTTAATTGAAGCTAATCAGCATCAGTACGATGGCTTTAAACAAATAGATCGCTCTGGTGGTGATACTGGTTTTGATAAGGACGATTATTTAGTAAAACTGCGTTTTAATAGTGATGCGGATGCGGCTATTTATCAGCAGTTTGATTTGAAAATTCAACATTCAACGGAAGATTCTGATCAAACCTATTTAGGTTTAACAGAAGTAGATTATGCTGCTAATCCTTATCGTCAATATGGGTTATCTGAGTTGGATAACTTTGAAGGTGAACACGATCAAATTATGGCAACTTACAGCATCGATTTCTCAGATGAGTTTGGTGCTGACTTAACTCTTTATCGCAATGAAACTTTCCGTAATTGGTTCAAGACTGAAGGTATTCATATCGGCGGTAGTGCTACAGGTTCTCGTTCGAGTTGGGCAAGTGTTGTAAATTCTATCAATACTGGAGGCACTAATGCAGCCTATTTACAGTCGATATTAGATGGTGCTGATACCAATGCTACCGATCAAATCGAAATTCGCTCTAACAGACGCGAATATATCAGTGAAGGTGTCCAGTTAAACTTCGAATGGAGTTTCACTACTGGGTCCGCGGAGCATAATTTGCAGTTTGGTATTCGTAGTCATGAAGACGAAGAAGACCGCTTGCAAAGAAATAGTTTTTATATTCAACAAGGTGGTGCTTTAGCGTTGGATGATATTGGTATATTAGGTAATGCAGGTAATCGTTTGCAAACTGCTGAAGCTACTTCTATCTATGTGATGGATACCATCGAGTTAGGCAACTGGATTTTAACACCTGGCTTGCGTCATGAAGATATCGATTTATCGCGTACTCGTTGGAACCGTTCTGGGCCTGGTCGTACAAACGCTGATTTCCGCGATAGTCGTGACAACTCTGTTTCAGAAGTATTACCAGGCTTTGGTGCGCTATATAAATTAAGTAATGATACTTCTTTATTGTTCGGTGTGAATAAAGGTTTCGCTCCTCCAGGTAATGATACTGGTGATCAGCCGGAAGAAAGCTGGAACTATGAAGCAGGTATACGCTTTGGTTTAGATAATTTGACGGGTGAGTTCATCGTATTTATTAATGACTATGATAACTTGCTAGGCGAGTGTTCTAATGCAAACAGTGGCTGTGATTCGAATAATGACGGCGATAAAGAAAATGGCGGTAAAGCCAAAGTTCAAGGTTTTGAATTTACTTTAGGCGGTGACTTGGCAACAAATTGGCCAATGCGTTTTAGCTATACTTATACGGATTCTGAATTTGAAAGTAGCTTTGACAGCGACGTTTGGGGACCAGTAGAAAATGGTGATTCGATCCCTTATATCCCTGAAAATATTGCTCAACTTGCCATAGGTTACGATCAGCAAACTTGGAATCTTTTTGCGACAGCGGTTGCGGTATCCGGCGTTTGTACCAAAGCTGCTTGCGAGCAATTCCAGCAAACAGACTCATTATTTATGGTTGATTTGTCAGGCGAATATCAACTGAATGAACAAACCAGTATCTACGCCGTCATTGATAATATTTTTGAAGAAGATGCAATTGCTGCGCGTGAGCCTTATGGTGCTCGATCTGTAAAAGCCAGAACAGCAAAAATCGGTATTAGATTTAACTTCTAATTAAAAGTAATAGCAATATTAAAAGCCCACTTTTGTGGGCTTTTTTGTTTGTCTAAAAGTTTGGCTTGTAACTTTTAACTTGAGAAAAGATAATGAGCTCATGAGCTTATCAAAAGCAACCGACAGAAAATTAATTCACCAAAGGCGTATTCATCCTAGTGCTTATTTGCGAGAGGATAGTCTTTGGGATATTGAAGCGCGCTTAACGGATACTAAAGCTTATCCATTCCCAACTTTGCAAAGAGGCTTGTTACCTGTAGGGGAGTGGGTGCATGATATCTGGTTGCGTCTCACTCTTGATGTGAATTTGGTGATTCAAAATGCAGAAGCTAGTTTGCAAGTAACTCCTTTCAATCGTTGTCCAACTATTCAGAATAATGTATCAAGGTTGATTGGTTTAAAAATCGAAAGTGGTTGGACGCAGAAAGCCAAGGAAAGGATTGGCGGTGTAGCGGGTTGCTCACATCTAATGGAGTTACTGCGGCCTATGGCAACTACTGCGATACAAGCAATTTACCCTTATCTAACGTTCGATCAGGATGGTAAATTCCCAATGACTTCGGGACTAATTAATTCATGTTATGGCTTTGCTGAAGATGGTGAAGTGGTTGAAGTTTTAGCGCCAGAACAATTTGTAAAAAATAGAGAAACGAAATAATGCAAATCGATTGGTTTACTAAATACCGAGAAAACTTTGAACTTATAGAGTCGGCCTTGAAATCCAGTGAACTTTGGTCAATATCGCCGCCAAGCGATGAAGCAATGGAGTCGAGTATGCCTTTTGCAGTAGATACGATGCCGTTTGAAAATTGGTTGCAATTTATATTCCTCCCAAAAATGCGACAACTGCTGGAACAAAAATTGTTACCTCCAGGGCCTGCACAAATTTTCCCAATCGCTGAAGAAGTTTATAAAAATAACTCCGATGCACGACCACTGCTGGATGCTTTAAGAAAATTTGATGAGATCTCCCACTTGAGCCATCTCCACTAATAATGTCATTAAAAGATTCACAAATTTCCTTGTTTAAAGATCAACTTTTGCAAAAAGAAAAAGAGCTGTTACAAAGTTTAGCGTTAGCCAATCAATCAGCAGAAACTGTAGAACTTGATCAAGCAATGATGGGGCGGGTCTCAAGGGGTGATGCACTCTTACAGCAATCGATGCTAAAGCGGGTCAAGATAGAACGCAACAATTATTAGTTAAAGTTCGAGCTGCATTAGAAAGAGTGACTGAAGGTGAGTTTGGCGACTGTGTTGAATGCTTTGAGCCTATCGGCATGGCGCGATTAGAGCTAATGCCTGAATGTGATTATTGTATTAACTGTCAGTCAAAACTGGAAAACTAAATATCAGCTGCCTAAACTTCTTAACCAGATCCCTAAACTGGTGGAGTAGCCTTGCGAACCTGCGGTAATAACGCCACTATCATCGATTAAATAATATGTTGGAAAACCTTTAATCGAATATTGTTGCATGGTTTCTTTGGTACCCATGAGCACAGGAAATGTAAGCTCATTGTCATCCACAAAAACTTGCACTTCCTGTTGGCCTTTCCAGTCTAGAGCTATATATCGGACTTGATAACCTTTCTCTAAGAGCGCATTTCTTTGCAGCTCAATATTATCAATAGAAATATCGCAAACAGTGCACCAAGGGGCGAAAAAATAGAGCAACTGTTTTTGATTATTGATTGGTAATGCATGAGTCTTTTCATCCAAGCCAACTAATATTTGAGCCGGCGCTTTTTGATGGTCATCATTACTTAATAGATGTCTTTCTTGCCATCGCATCACGCCAAGGAAAATGCCGCCAAGAATTAAAATTTCTAGCCCATGTCGCCACCAAGCTTTGTGTTTAGTTTTTATTGCAGCGGTTCTTTTGCTCATTACTTAAAGAAGGACTCTGGGTTGAAAGCCTTGTTGTCATTAGTCACTTGATTTTCGACGAATTGCCAAGCAAATTGTTTCAAATTAACTTTTCCATTAGTAATGGTGACTCCTTCTTGCTCTAGTAAAGCCACTTGTTGAGCATAACCATTGGAGTCAGCCGAAAAGGCTATCTTGCCGGTAGAGCCAATAACTCGTTGCCATGGAAGATTCAATGACTTATCAGCCGAACCTAGCGCTTTTGAGACATGCCGAGCATGTCTTGGGTATCCCGCTAGACGTGCTATATAGCCGTAACTGGTGACTTTTCCTTTCGGAATTTGAGCAACCCAATAATAAACTGCGCTTTTAAATTCTTCTAGCTGTGAGCTCATTGCTTGAACATGATCTGTTAAATAGTGTTAAATGATTCGTTCTACTATTGGATTATAACCATTCAACGCCATATAGTGTATTGGTTATTTAACGCAGGATTCTGCACTACTTAGGAGATCGAATCGATGGGTAATTTATTAGAAATGGTACTCGGGCAACAAAACTCTGGCGCAATTGGTCAAATTGCCAAAAGTTTAAATCTAGATGCAGGCGATGCTATGAAAGGTTTAGGTTCTTTGTTACCTGCGCTACAAGGCGGTATGAAGAATAATGTTGCTCAAGGTGGCCTAGAGTCATTGCTAGGAGCATTAACAAAAAATAAAAATCAACAATATATAGAGCAACCTGAAATGTTAGGTCAACGACAAGCTATTGATAATGGTAACTCTATTTTAGGTCACCTTTTAGGTTCTAAAGAACAGTCACGTCAAGTAGCACAACAAGCTTCTGCTCAATCGGGTTTAGACTCTTCTATTTTGAAGAAAATGTTACCTATGGCCGCCACTGTTTTGATGGGCTCTTTAGGTAAGCAAAATCAACAGCAGCCTATGGCGAAAAATCCTAGCATGCTACAAGGTTTGCTGGATTCTGATGGTGATGGCTCTATGATGGATGACATCATGGGTATGGCGGGTAAATTATTCCGTTAATATGTTTACCGCAATATCTAAAAAGCCCGCTAATGCGGGCTTTTTTATGTCTATCAGTCTATTTTGATTAAAGCATTTTTTTCAAAACGTCTAACTCTGGATCTTTATCAATAAATTTATGCTTTAAAACGCCTAATAAATGCAAAACTACGATTCCTAGCAATACATAAGGTAATATGGCATGGAAGTCTGCGCCAATGCCGGCTAGTTTTTTATCGGTGACTAAAATATCAAAACTGGTGAAAAAGAAATTCAACGGGTGGCCGCCAGCATCTGACATAATGATTCCTGACAAAGGCACAAAAAACATCAGCAAGTATAAAAAGAAATGGCCGGCGCGACTCAGTTTTTTTTCCCAGCTTGGCATCTTGTCTGAAAGGCTAGGTCTTTTTGAAGTGATTCTAACGATAAAGCGAACTAACACTAATAGAAACAAGGTTAGGCCAAAAGATTTATGCCAAGAATATAAGTCGTATTTATTAGGCGCTTCTCTTGGAATGCCTTCCATATACCAGCCGGTAGCAATCAAACCTAAAATTAGAATAGCCATGAACCAATGCAATAGGCGCATGGTGAGAGTGTATTTTTGCATTATCATCCCCTTTATATTAATTATGTGTTCAATATAAAAGGGGAGATAGAAAGATTCAAATAAATTTGAAGAGGAATTTGGATAAGGTACTATTTTTTAGTGGCAAGCACGCTTCCCATTACTGTTGGCGCATAGGCTTTCATGTTTTTTGCCCAATCAATGGAGTTCTCTGGAAACAATAAAACGACCGTAGAACCTAACTTGAAGCGCCCCATTTCTTGGCCTTTTTCTAATGAGAATTCGCCATCGACTGGATAATCCCAAACCTGTAATTTATCACGAGTTGGTGGCGTGATAGTGCCGTGCCAAACGGTTTCAATACTGCCTACGATGGTTGCGCCCACAAGTACCATCGCCATTGGTCCTACTTCAGTGTCGAACATAGCAACCACTCGCTCATTACGCGCAAAAAGATTTGGAACATTTCGCGCTGTTAATGGATTCACACTAAATAGATTTCCTGGCACATGAATCATTTTAGTCAAACGACCGGCCATTGGCATATGGACTCGATGGTAATCCTTTGGCGATAAATAGATAGTCGCAAATTCGCCATTTTTAAAGGGCTTGGCTAATTCTTCATCGCCACCTAATAAAGTCTTAGCTGAGAATAAATGATCTTTAGCTTGAAAGATAAAACCATTTTCAATTTTGCCTAGCTGGCTAACTTTGCCATCAGCAGGGTTGACGATAGTATTGGCATCGCCTTCTATTGGGCGTACGCCATCTTTGAGTGAACGAGTAAAAAAGTCATTGAAGGTTTTGTACTCTTCAGCAGTTTCTCTTTCAGCAATAGACATATCGATGCCATATTGTTTAATAAACCAATTGATAAAACCATTTTTAACACGAGAACTTTCAGACTCGGCAATTTTACCCATCAATAAAGAAATACCATGCTGTGGTATTAAATATTGCGATAAAACTTTTAGTTGATTTGAGAAGGACTCAGCCATTTGTGATTACCAGTTAAAAAGGGTTTTTATTAATGTTGAGGATTTTACCATCACAATCTGAAAATTGTTAGGCGTTTACTTGGTCAAAGTTTTGGATCAGGTATTGATAGTTATCCAATCGACTTTTAGCAATCTGGCCATCTTCTGCGGCTTGTAATACAGCACACTTAGGTTCATTCAAATGGCGACAATTGCGGAACTTGCACTGTTCAGAAATCTTGGAGATTTCTATAAAACCATTTTGTATCAACTCAGCATCTAGGTGCCATAAACCAAACTCGCGTACACCAGGAGAGTCGACGATATAGGAGTCTTCAGTCAAGCGATACAATCGAGAAGCGGTTGTGGTATGAGTGCCTAAGCCAGAAGTTTCCGAGATTTCAGAGGTCGCAACGGTGTTATCCGGGAATAAGCGATTGATCAATGTGGATTTCCCAACGCCGGACTGGCCTGCTAGTAATAAGCTTTTATTGCCTATTTGCGAGACAAACTCATCGACTCCAAGGCCTTGCTTGGCACTGATAATATGAACCGGATAGCCTAAATCTTGGTAGGGCTTTAAGCGGCGCTCGATTTCCTGCTTTTCATC
Source organism: uncultured Kangiella sp. (assembly GCA_947498625.1). Lineage (GTDB taxonomy): Bacteria > Pseudomonadota > Gammaproteobacteria > Enterobacterales > Kangiellaceae > Kangiella. Next base: position 611,517 of record CANMKR010000001.1, read on the forward strand.
ATCATTCAGCAAATCCCACTTATTAAAAATAATCCAAACCGGTAATTCGCTGGCCTGAGCGGCCACTAAATAACGATCCAACATCATTTCGGAAAAACCCAAAGCCGGAGCTAGCAATAAGGCAATAAAGTCCACATTGGCAACTACAGGTTTAATACCATAATGCGGTGTTGGGCGCTTGAGTAACGAGTGACGCTGCAGTAATTCGTTAATCACGCCTTTTTCTTGGCCTTGATCGGTTTTAGCTTGTCGGCAAAAAATAACCTTATCCCCGACCACGGGAATATCTAAGGATTTACGAATAAAACAACGAATGATCTTAAAGTCTTTATCAGCTATGTCGGCTTGTTGACCAAAACGGCTGATAACTACACCTTCTTCAGGTGCTAAAAGGCTAGACTCATCAATGGATACTTTCTTTTTATTATGTTGCTTGTCGGTAATATGCTTACCTTGTCGCCTAGCCATGATTAAAACAACATTCTATTGCTCAGAAACAAAGTTTGGTCCAAAAGAACCATTAGTTTCTAATGCATCGATATGCGCAGCACAGATTAAATCGTTCATACATAAGCTATTACCTGCATCATGAGTCGTATAGCGCACCACGCAATGACCATAGCTTACTTCTAGATCTGGATGATGCGCTTGCTTATTGGCAATCCAGGCAACAGCATTTACAAATGCCATAGTATGATAATAATTCTTAAACTTAAATTTGCGCATCACGGCGCCGGCTTCAGCATCAAATTGCCATTGATCTAATTGCTCAGATAATAGTTGATCGCGACTAGTAGCATCAATTGGACTACGAGCTAAATCGTTGTGTACACATTGTTGTTCTTTTAACAGCATAATGATTTCCTATTAGCAGCTTGAGCCGCCAGTAAATAGTCAACATTCAAACGAATTTGCGACTATAATAGCCTAAATCGATGCGTTATTTTAGACTTAGTATAAATATAATGAGCATAGAGCAGATAAAGAAACAGGTTGAAGAGATGAGTGATAAAAAAGGATTAGCGGATAATTTAATCTGGGTTGATCTTGAGATGACAGGTTTAGAGCCAGATCAGGATGTTGTTATTGAAATAGCTACGATTGTGACTGATAAAGATTTAAATATTTTGGCCGAAGGTCCGGTTTTGGCTATTCATCAGTCGGATGAAGTTTTAGCGAATATGAATCAATGGTGTGTTGAGCAGCACGGTAAATCTGGCTTGACCGAACGGGTCAGACAAAGTGATATTGATGAAGAAACTGCCAGTCAACTAACACTGGATTTTTTACGCGAGTGGGTTCCTGAAGGTAAGTCGCCCATGTGCGGCAATTCGATCTGCCAAGATCGCCGTTTTATGGTGAAACATATGCCATCACTAGAGGCATATTTTCATTATCGCCACCTTGATGTCAGTACTTTAAAGGAACTAGCAATTCGTTGGAAACCACAGATACTTAAAAACTTTACCAAGAAAGCAACGCATCTTGCATTGGACGATATTCGTGAGTCGATTGCCGAATGTGCCTTTTATCGTCAGGAGTTTATTAATCTTGATTAAGCTGCGAGTCAGTTTACCTAAAATATAGTCTTAACCTATGCAGCAAACGAATAGTCACAAAAGCATGCAAAAACTAGAGCTTTTCCTGGCGGATGAATCGATTACCGAGCAGTTGGGTTTGGCTTTAGCTAAGTCTTTGGATACGCCTTGTGTGATTTATCTACAAGGAGAGCTGGGAGCTGGCAAAACTACTTTAGTCAGAGGTTTATTGAAAGGACTGGGGCATAAAGGCTCTACCAAAAGTCCTACCTATACTTTAGTTGAGCCATACCAGCTAGCGGATTTAGCGGTTTATCATTTTGATTTGTATCGCTTGGCCGATCCTGAAGAGCTTGAGTTTATTGGCATTCGAGAATATCAGGAAGAGGATGCTTTGTTGATTTTTGAATGGCCTGATAAAGGTTTAGGCATGATTCCAACAGCGGATCTCGAATTAAAATTAAGCTATTTTGAAGCTGGGCGTAAAGTGCAAATAAATGACTTAAACGCTAAATTGCCGAATAACTGGAATTTTGATGATATTTTGTGCCAAAATGATGATTAATAATTATAGGTTAAAAACCATATAAGCGTGACAGAATGACAGTGCAAGACTTGCAAACCACAGGCCGTAATCGTCGGCTCATGACTTTTAAATCTGCCTTAATGGTATTCAGTTGTCTTATCTTTACTACTTTTGCCTTTGCAACTCATGCAGCGGTGGTCAAAAGTATGCGTTTTTGGCAGTCGCCAGAATCCACCCGCGTGGTTTTGGATTTAAGCGCTAAAGTTGAGCACAGTATCAAAATTCTTACTAACCCGCACCGAGTGGTGATTGATATACCGGCTTCCTCGGTAGTAGTGGATTTATCAGAGTTGGAAATCAAAAGTGATCTGATAAAAAAAGTGCGTCAATCAACCCCGGTAAATCCAGGGGATTTACGCTTGGTTTTGGATTTAACTAAAGAATCAGATCCTAAGAGTTTCAGCCTAAAGCCTTATCAAGAATATGGTGATAGATTGGTTATCGACTTATTTGATAAGAAAAAAGTCGCGGCAAAAGAAGAGTTAAAAACGGTTCCTCCAAAAGAATCTAAGCGAGATATTGTCATTGCAGTTGATGCAGGGCATGGCGGCGAAGACCCTGGTGCTTTAGGTCCAAGCGGCTCTCATGAAAAAGATATAGTATTAAAGCTAGCGAAAGATTTAGTTGCTGAAATCAATAAAGAAAAAGGCATGAAAGCGATTTTAACTCGAACCGGTGATTATTATTTACGCCATCGTAAGCGTACTGATATTGCGCGTAATCATCGTGCGGATTTGTTTGTTTCAGTACACGCTGATGGTTTTAAAAACCCAAAAGCACGAGGCGCATCGGTTTGGATCTTAAATACTCGCGGTGTTAAATCTGAGATTGCACGTTGGATGCAGCTTCAAGAAGAAAAGTCAGAATTATTGGGTGGTGTTGATAGTAAAATTCGACTGTCGCATTATGACTCTTCAGTTAGATCGGTTTTGCTGGATTTGCAAATGGAAAATTCGATTGCCGAAAGTATGCAGATAGCACAAAAAGTGCATAAAAAAATGGGTAAAGTCGCTCCTAGAATGCACAAGCCACATGTAGAAGAAAATAATTTGTTGGTTTTAAAAAATCCAGATATTCCATCAATACTAGTAGAGTCTGGATTTATTTCTAACCCGCAAGAAGAGAAATTATTAAAATCAAAAAAATACCGTCAAAAGTTAGCGAAAGCGGTAAAAGATGGAATCAAACAATACTTTAAAGCCAAGGCACCAGATGGAACTTTATATGCCTCTATGTATCGTCAAAGTATCTACCGTATTCAACGCGGCGATAATTTAAGTAAAGTGGCGAGTCGTTTTGATGTTTCAGTGAAAGAGTTAAAAGTTGCCAATAATTTGAAATCCAATACGGTTCGAATTGGACAAAAATTAATTATTCCTACAGCAAACTAAACTAATAATATTTCGTGACAATTCAAAAACTTTCCCCATTAATTGCAAACCAGATTGCTGCTGGCGAGGTGGTCGAACGGCCAGCATCTGTAGTTAAGGAACTACTCGAAAATTCTATAGATGCAGGCGCTAATCGTATCCAAATTGATTTGGAGCGTGGTGGTGTTCGACTAATAAGAACTACTGATAATGGGCATGGTATCCCCAGAGGAGAGTTAAATTTAGCTCTAGCTCGTCATGCCACCAGTAAAATATTAGAAGCAAAAGACTTAGAAGCCATTAGTACGCTAGGGTTTCGCGGCGAGGCTTTGGCTAGTATTAGTTCGGTTTCTAAGCTGACCTTAAGTTCAAAGCCTGAGTCCCAAGATATTGGCTGGTCAGCTTATACCGAAGGCCAGCAAATGGAAGTGAAATTACTGCCTCACTCGCTACCTTTTGGTTCTATCGTAGAAGTTAAAGATCTTTTCTTTAATACACCAGCAAGACAGAAATTTTTAAAAGCTGAGCGAACAGAATATATTCATGTAGAAGATGTGGTAAAAAAAATAGCTTTGGCAAACTCCGCTGTCGCTATAACTTTAAAACATAATGGCAAAGTAACTAAGCGTATCCCCGCAGCTAACTCGGATGAGCAAATTAAGCAAAGGGTGGGCGCAATTGTTGGGCGGCCTTTTATCCAAAAAGCACTGGTTTTAGATAGTCAGATAGACGATCTAAAGTTATCCGGCTGGTTAGGCCCAGTGGATTACCACCAAAGCTCAAGTTTAAGTCAATACTTTTTTGTTAACGGCAGGCCAGTTAGAGATCGCACTATTAGCCATGCTGTTCGCCAAGCCTATCAAGATTGGTTGCCAACAGGGCGCTCGCCAGCTTTTGTTTTATTCTTAGAGTTGCCGGCGGATAAATTAGACATTAATGTTCACCCAACCAAGCATGAAGTAAGGTTTATCGAAGGTAGGCGAGTTCATGACTACATCATTAAAGCGATCAATACTCGGCTTGAGGATTTTGCAACTTCGGATAGTTTTGGGGTGATAGCTCAAGTAACGTCAGAGCCAATGAAACATTCGTCAATCAATGATGCGATTTACTCCAGCTATATTGAAACAAATGAAACGGGCTCGGCGAATGAAATACTGAATAATTATCGAACCGAGAAAAGTTCGTCTTTTAAGACCAGCGAAAAAAATACTTACTATCAACCTAAAAAAAATAAGTCCTCGCAACTATGGTTTGGTCAGTATTATCTTTTACCGGAAGATTCAAAAGTAAGATTGCTGGACTTGAAATCTTTTGTGATTAATCTAATTGCCACTGTCTTAAAAAAAGAGTGGCAAGATAAAAACGTTAAGACCAAACCTATTTTGATCCCTATTCGTATACAGCTTTCAGCAGATTTGCCTGTAGAGAAAACGATCGAGACTTGCACGCAACTTGGTTTGGATGTATCGCAACTAGGTCCTGATCAATTGGTGGTTCGTAAAGTTCCTGCTTGCGTTGAGCATTGTAACTATCCTAGCTGGTTGCAAAGCGTATTTAAAAATACCGATTCACTAGAGAAGTTGCCAGAAGTCTTAATTCAAGCTTTATGTGATGCTTGGCAACCTGAAGCAAAGACTCACTGGGCAGATTACCTGCAACACAAATCCAATATTCTTGAATGGCAAAAGTCGCAATATTATTATGAAATTGCGGAAAAAAACATGGCCAGTTTTTTAGACACTTTATCCAAGAGTTAATGGCGATTTGCAGTGAATAAAATACAGGCAGAAGCAAAACCAAAAGCTATCTTTGTGATGGGGCCAACGGCTGCAGGTAAAACTGAGCTAGCGATAAAGTTGGTACAGGAACACAATTGCGAAATCATTAGTGTTGACTCGGCGATGGTCTATAAAAACTTGGATATTGGTTCTGCTAAACCTAGCCCACAAGAGTTGGCGTTAGCACCTCACCGATTGATTGATATTTGTGATCCAAGCGAACCATATTCTGCGGCCAGATTTAGAAATGATGCTTTACAACAAATGGCCCAAATCGTTGCTAATGGAAAAATCCCATTACTGGTCGGTGGCACTATGCTTTACTACAAAACTTTGTTAGAGGGCATGAACAATCTACCGGATTCAAATCCTGAAGTAAGGCAGAAGCTACAGCAAGAACTCAATGAGAAAGGCCTTGCTTATATGCATCAAAAGTTAACTCTTGTGGATCCTGATTCGGCAAAGCGGATTAATCCCAATGACCCACAACGTATTTTAAGAGCCCTTGAAGTGTTTGCCATCTGTGGCAAGCCGTTAAGTCAGTTGCATGATGAACAAGAAAGTGAAGAATTTCCTTACGAAGTACTGCAAATTGGCTTGTTACCTAGTGATAGAGCGGTTTTACATCAGCGAATCGAGCAACGCTTTCATCAAATGTTGGCACAAGGACTACTGGACGAAGTGCAAAAATTATATCAGCGGGGTGATTTAAATATAGATTTGCCAGCTATTCGCTCGGTGGGTTATCGACAGATTTGGCAGTTTCTTACGGGCGAACTTAGTCAAGACGAGGCAATTGAAAGGGCTATTATCGCCACACGTCAGTTAGCTAAGCGCCAATTCACATGGCTTCGTAGCTGGTCAAACCTGACACCTTTGCAATCGGATCAAGATTTTCGAAGCCTATATAAAGCAGTTAATCAATTATTGAAAAAATTTTTACAATCTTCATAAGTTATTGACGGGGCTCGATTTAATATAGTGATTGATATAAACTCTTAGCTGGAGAATAAATATCCAACTTGGGACGAACCATAACAATAGGCTCAAAGAGCACTATAATTAAAAGAGGTAGTTATTATGTCAAAGGGGCAATCGCTACAAGACCCTTTCTTGAACGCATTACGTCGTGAAAAAGTACCAGTATCTATTTATTTAGTAAATGGTATTAAACTACAAGGACAAATCGAGTCATTCGATCAATTCGTGATTTTACTGAAAAACACTGTTAACCAAATGGTTTATAAGCATGCGGTTTCAACAGTAGTACCAATCCGAAATGTTCGCACTCAGTATGGAGCAAATGAAAATGGTCAGCAATCTGAAGATTCTCCAGATGATGATGGCATGGGTTCCGGTCCGATGGGTGGTGGTTATACTGGCGGCCAAATGGGTGGTCTCTAGTTTTAGATCTAAGTTTTTTAGGTTTATAACCAAAAGTTAAAGAATTCAGTAAGAAGCCAGTTGCTTTGCAGAAGTAACTGGCTTTCTAGTGTCTAAATTTCCTATAATTACCTGTCTTATTTTATTAATAGAGGTGACGAGTGTTTGATCGTCATGCTGGTGGTGAATCAGCAGTTCTAGTACACATTGATTTTCGGCAAGATCTTAGCCAAGACAAAAACCAAGAAGATTTATCGGAGTTTGTTGAGCTGGTGCGTTCGGCTGGGCTAAAGGTTTTGGATATCGTTACCGCAAAGCGAGGCTCACCCGATCCTAAGTATTTTATCGGTAGCGGGAAAATCGATGAAATCATCTCAATAAAAAATGCCACTGATGCACAACTGATAATCTTTAATCATTCTTTGTCACCGGCTCAAGAAAGAAATATTGAAAAAGAAGTTAAGGCGAGAGTGATTAACCGGATTGGCTTGATTCTGGATATTTTTGCGCAAAGAGCTTTTACCTTTGAAGGTAAACTACAAGTAGAGCTGGCTCAATTAAAACACCTGTCTACTCGACTGGTGCGTGGTTGGACTCACCTTGAACGGCAAAAGGGCGGTATTGGTATGCGTGGTCCAGGTGAAACCCAGCTTGAGACTGATAGACGTTTACTGCGTGATAGAATTAAATATATCGAGAGGCGTCTTGATAAGGTCGGTAAGCAGCGCGAACAAGGTCGTCGTTCTCGCAAAAGAGCTAATATTAAAACCATATCTATCGTCGGTTATACCAATGCTGGTAAATCAACCTTATTTAATTTAGCCACAGACTCAGATGTCTTAGCGGAAGATAAGTTGTTTGCGACCTTGGATCCTACCTTAAGGCGTTTGTCTCTGCCTCAAGGCACCGATGTGATTCTTGCAGATACGGTTGGGTTTATTCGTCATTTGCCGCATGATCTAGTCGCGGCTTTTAGAGCGACATTGGAAGAGTCGGTAGAAGCGAATGTCTTGCTACATGTTATTGACGCGGCTTCTGATAGAAGGGAAGAGAATATCGAGGAAGTGTTAAAAGTGCTGAAGCAAATTGGCGCTGACGATATTCCGATGCTTCAGGTGTTTAACAAAATCGATGCCATCGAAGGTGCTGAAGCTAGAATTGATCGTGATGACACTGGAGCACCCATTCGAGTGTGGGTTTCAGCGTTAAAAGATATTGGCATGGACTTGCTGCAAGATGCGATTGAAGAACTAGCAATGGATGAACAATTGATCGCGGATTTGAAAATTCCGCCATCAGAAGGTCGTTTACGCGGTTATTTATATGAACTCAGTGCTATAGAAGAAGAGGCTTATTCGGAGCATGGCGACTTATTGCTAAAGGTGCAATTGCCCAAAGCAGACTGGGTGCGATTGGAAAGAAAGTTAGATAAAGATTTATCTGGTTACATTTTAAATTCAGATTAATCGAGCTGGAAAGGGCGTTATCGCTTGAAAGCTAATAGGTGCGCCCCTACAATAAATTAAGTTAGATTGAATATTCACTATAATTCGGAGAGTCAAATGGCTTGGAATCAACCGGGCGGAGATGGTAACAACCAGGATCCGTGGGGTAAAAAACGCCCAAATAATCAAAACGATCTCGATAAGATGATCAAAGAAGCTGGCGATAAATTCGGCAAGATGTTTGGTGGCAAAGGTGGGCAAGGTGCAAATAGCGGCAAAAGCTTTTTTGTCATTGGCTTAGTAGTTTTAGTCGCTTTTTACGTGATTAAAGGCTTTTATACCGTAAAGGAAGCGGAACAGGGAGTGATTACTCGCTTTGGCGCTTATGACAGAACGGTAGAGCCTGGTTTGGGTTGGATGCCTTGGGGCATTGACCGCCTATATAAAGTTGACGTAAATACAGTAAAACCTGAGTATTTTTCAGGAACTATGTTGACCAGAAATAAAAACATTGTAGATGTTAAATTATCTGTCCAATATCGAGTCTCCGTACCTGAAGACTATTTGTTTAATGTGAACAAACCTGACTCGGTTTTAAAGCACGCAACAGATGCTGCACTAAGAAAAGCTGTCGGTAACTCTAATATCGATGAAGTTTTAAAGGATAATAAAACCGGCATTATGGCAATGGTGCAGGAAGAAATTAATAAAACCATTGGCCCTCTAGAGATGGGTATAACGGTGATTGAAGTTAACCTTCAAGAGTCAGAAGCACCTGCTGCAGTAAGAGAAGCTTTTGATGATGTAAACCGTTCGATTAATGATAAAAAGCGTTATGAAGAGCAAGCTCGTGCTTATGAGAATCAAGTCATTCCAACTGCTGAAGCAGAAGCTGAAACCATGATGCAGGCTGCAGAAGCTTATCGTCAAAGAGTAATCGCTGAAGCAAAAGGTGAGGTGGCTCGTTTCGCTAAGTTATTACCAGAGTATGAGGCTGCTAAAGAAGTAACTCGCCAGCGTTTATATCTAGAGACTGTTGAGCAAGTTATGAGCAAAGTCAGTAAGGTGATATTAGACACCGAAGGTGGTAGTAACTTAACTTATTTGCCGTTGGATCAAATCGTGAATAAAAAGAAAAGCAATAAGGAGAGTAAATAATGAATAAGTCTCCAATTTTAGGTTTTTTGGCGCTGGTACTGATTTTTGTATTGTCTCAATCAATGTTTATCGTTAAACAGCAGCAACGTGGCTTTATTCTTGAATTTAGTAAGGTAAAAAAAGATGCTGATGGTGCTCCATCGGTATATGAGCCGGGCATACACTTTAAAATTCCTTTTATTAATAAAGCTTTAAAAATTGATGCTCGTATTCAAACATTAGATGGCGCTCCTGATCGCGTAGTGACCTCTAATAAGTTTGATTTAGAAATCGATACTTATGCCAACTGGCGAGTAAAAGATTTTGGCCAATATTATCTTCGTACTGGCGGTAAAGTGAATAAAGCGAATGAATTTTTAGAGCGCTTTATTGATTCTGAGCTTCGTACCCAAGTAGGTTTGCGCAATACTCAAGAAATCGTGGCAACTAAACGTGAAGAAACCATGGCAGCGATTTTAGAAGCGGTTAAGTTGAAAACACCAGAGTTTGGTATTGAGTTAGTTGATGTTCAGGTTAAGAAAGTTAACTATCCTGCTGAAATTCGTAAGAACGTTTTCGATGAGATGAAAGCTGAGCGTGATCGTTTTGCTAAGAAAAACCGTGCAGAAGGTCAAAAGACAGCCAGTATTATTCGTGCAGAAACCGATGCTAAGGCTACGATTATTATTGCTGAAGCGGAACAGCAAACTCGTGAGATCCGTGGTAATGGTGACGCTGAAGCCGCTCGTATTTATGCGGAAACTTACAATAAGAACCCTGAGTTTTATGCCTTCTTGAGAAGTTTAGATGCTTATAAAGCTTCGTTTAATAGCTCGGATGATATTATGGTAATTAAACCCGATAGCGAGTTCTTTAAGTATTTTAAAGACGCTGACGGTAAATAAGAGTTAATCGCAACGCAAAAAGGGACGAGCTTGGCTTGTCCCTTTTTTTGTTAGGCGACATTACTTAGGTTTTAGAAAGTATATAAATAGAGAGAATTTTAAATGTCACAAGAGTGGTTAATCGCAATGGGCTTATTTCTGGTCTTTGAAGGGCTGATGCCAGCTTTGTTTCCAAAGGTGTGGAAAAGAACCATGAGCGAAGCAATTAGAAATTCAGACAACCAATTACGGATAATTGGAATCATCAGTATGCTGATTGGCTTGGCTTGGATTTATTGGGTGATATAGCAGATCGCATGAATAGCTGGGACTAAGTACTTGATCTTGAAGTCGGCAATATTTAGCTAATGGATTAATTTGTGATAAATATCAAAAAATAGAGGATTTTCCTTGCCGTTGGCGGTAAAATGCGCGGTTTGTTGTTTTAGAAATGGTCGCAGAAATGCGAATCAGATTAACTAATTTGAGTTGAAGCAATGGCACAAAGTGTTGTGGTTTTAGGCACCCAATGGGGTGACGAAGGAAAGGGCAAGATTGTTGACCTTTTAACTGAGCAAGCAAAAGCGGTTGTTCGCTACCAAGGCGGACACAACGCAGGTCACACCCTAGTGATCGAAGGCGAAAAAACCGTTCTCCATCTTATTCCATCGGGCATTTTAAATGATGGCGTTATGTGCTACATCGGTAATGGTGTGGTGCTTGCTCCTGATGCCTTGAAAAAAGAAATGGACATGCTTGAAGCGCGTGGTGTGCCGGTTAAAGATAAATTACGTATTAGCCCAGCTTGCCCATTAATTCTTCCGTATCATATTGCTTTGGATAACGCTCGCGAAGCGGCGCGTGATCCAGAGAAGAAAATCGGTACTACTGGTCGTGGTATCGGTCCAGCTTATGAAGATAAAGTCTCCCGTCGCGGTTTACGAGTTGAAGATTTATTCGATCAAAAGCGTCTAGAAGAAAAGCTTTCAGAAGTGATGAAGTTGCATAACTTTGCATTAACCGAATTTTACGGTGTTGATGCGGTTGATTACGATGCCACTTTGGCCTTATGTAAAGAATTCGCCGTAATGCTTGAGCCTATGCTGGATGATGTACCTGCGACTTTGGCGGATATGCGCCGTGCTGGTGATAAATTAATGTTTGAAGGAGCCCAAGGTACCTTGCTTGATATTGACCATGGTACTTATCCTTTCGTAACCTCATCAAACACTACCGCTGGCGGCGTTGCTACCGGTTCTGGTGTAGGCCCTCGTCATATTGATTATGTGCTTGGTATCACTAAAGCTTACACCACGCGTGTGGGTGGTGGTCCTTTTCCAACAGAATTGTTCGATGAAGTAGGCGCTCGTTTAGCAAAAATCGGTAACGAATTTGGCGCTACTACTGGCCGCCCACGTCGTTGTGGTTGGTTAGATGCTGTGGCACTTAAGCGTGCAGTGGATATTAATTCAGTTTCTGGTCTTTGCATGACCAAGTTAGATGTTTTAGACGGTTTAGAAACGGTTAAAATTGCGGTGTCTTACAATTGTGAGAAAAAAGGCGAATTGCATAATACGCCTTGCGGTGCTGATGATTACACTAGCTTGCAGCCGGTTTATATCGAAATGCCAGGTTGGAGCGAAACAACTTTCGGCGCTCAATCATTATCTGACTTACCGCAAAATGCTTTAGACTTTATCGCTAAAGTGGAAGAGATTGTAGGTGTGCCGGTAGACATTATTTCAACTGGTCCAGATCGTGTAGAAACGATTATTAAACGTCATCCGTTTGAAGCTTGATTAATATCATAATTGAGTTAGATTAAAGCGACCAATAGGTCGCTTTTTTTATGTTCGAAAGAGGTTAATCATGCAGTGGCAATTTGACGATTACTCAGTGGATACTGATATCGATAAATTAGATGTTGAGTGCATTCATCAGTTTCTCGATAAAGAATCAACCTGGGCAAATGGAATTTCAAAACCGTTAGTTGAAAAATCTATTCGCAACTCGATTAATTTTGGCCTCTATAGAGATTGTCATATGGTTGGCTATGCACGAGTCATTACTGATAAAGCTACCTTTGCCAATATGGTAGATGTATTTGTGATACAAGAAGAGCAGGGCAAAGGACTAAGCCATTATTTGATGAAAGCTATTGATACTCATCCTGACTTGCAAAACATTAGGCGCTTTACTTTGGCAACTTGGACAGCAAAGTTCTTATATGAAAAGTATGGTTTTACCGAACTTAATAATCCATCTACTATGATGGAGCGGTACTTTCCAAATATTTACCAAGAGAATAATAATGACTAACACGATTAAAAAAGGTATCTACCAACATTTTAAAGGACAGAAATACGAAGTTTTGGATCTAGCTACACATTCAGAAACTGGCGAGCAATATGTGGTTTATAAAGCACTTTATGGAGACTTCGGAACTTGGATCAGGCCTTTAGATATGTTTACCGAAACCATCGAAAGGGATGAAAAAGAAATAAAGCGGTTTGAATTTATTAAATAAATTCTTAATCTGATGAATAGGAATAAGCTCGATCAGCAACTTTAGATTTTGATCTTTATTTATTTTGAGCGTATCCTAGTCAGTAGGAATAGGTAAGGAACTAGAGTCATGGATGATAAGAATTACTTTTCAAGTATTGCGCAAGAATACCAACGCAATCGCCCAATGTACCCTTCAGAAGTTTTCCAATACTTAGCTATGGTTTGTGATAATCATGAATTAGCATGGGATGTTGGCACTGGAACCGGACAAGCAGCCAGTCAATTGGCTAAGCAATTCGATAAAGTGGTGGCTACCGATGAAAGCCTTGAGCAGATTAGTCATGCCAAACCCGAGCCAAACATTCGCTATAGAAAAGAAACAGCAGAGCAGTCCACTTTAGAAGATTGCAGCGTGGATTTAATTACTGTGGCGCAAGCATTGCATTGGTTCGATTTTGACAACTTTATGCAAGAGGTTGATAGGGTATTGAAACCTGGCGGTATATTCGCCGCTTGGTGTTATGACTTGGTGCGTATCAACGCTAACATAGATAAGACCATTAAAGTTTTGTACGAAGATATTTTAGGAGATTATTGGTCTGAGCGTCGCCGTTGGATCGAACAAGGGTACAACAATTTCGTATTTCCTCATCAATTGTCATCAGCACCTAGCTTGAATATGGAAATCACTTGGTCGTATAAGCAATTTGCTGACTATTTAAGAACTTGGTCAGCAGTCCAAAAATACAAGGTCATGGAAGGTGAGGACCCAGTAAATCAAATTCTACAACCGCTGGAGTTTGCTTGGTGCGATACCGGTCATATGAAAAAATGTGTTTGGCCATTGCAGTTTAAAATTTTCCGCAAGCCTGTTTGAAGAATTTATGTCAGCTATCGCTAATTAGCCCGCTAAACTATACAATAGGTTTAAATTTATTAAGAATTAAATCCATTGCCAAAAAAGAAAAGCAAATCTCAAAGTTCAGATCCTCAAGCTAAGCTCGAAGCGCAGCGCTATCAAAATCCGATAGCTAGCCGCCAGTTTATATTACAGACTCTAGAAAAATCAGGTGAACCACTATCATTTGATGAACTAACGGCATCATTAAAAATTGAGCAATCGGAAGATAAAAGCGCACTGCATAAAAGATTGAATGCAATGGAGCGTGATGGCCAATTGATCTGTAATCGTAAGGGCGATTATTGTCTGGTAGATGCTACGGATCTTGTACGCGGAACTGTATTGGCACATCGTGATGGCTTTGGTTACCTTGAGCTTGAACAGGGTGGAGAGGACTGGTACTTATCTCCACGTGAAATGCACAATGTTTTTCATGGTGATAAAGTCTTAGCTCGGATCAAAAAAATCAATCGCCGTGGAAAAACCGAAGGCGACATTGTTGAAATTTTAGATGGTTCTACCACCCATGTCGTGGGGCGGTTATTTGAAGAGAATGGCTTGTTTTTTGTTTCTTCAGAAGACTCAAGAATACAACATGATTTATTTGTCGATCTGAGTTCGGGCTTAAAGGCAGAAGCAGGTCAAGTGGTGGTGGCTGAAATTATTCAAAGGCCACAAAAAAATCGTCATGCTCGAGGCGCAATTACCGAAGTCTTAGGTGATTACCTATCGGCGGGCATGGAAATTGAAATCGCTATCCGTGCACATGGTATTCCACATGAATGGCCCGAAGCTGTTAATCAAGAAGTTACTGAGTTACCGGTAGAAATTTCAAAAAATGATTGGCAGCAAGATTCTGGCGCAAGAAAAGATCTAAGGCATTTGCCATTAGTGACTATTGATGGTGAGGATGCTCGTGATTTTGATGACGCTGTCTATTGTCGTAAAAATGCCGATGGCGGCTGGACGCTTTGGGTTGCCATTGCAGATGTCAGTCATTATGTACGTCCTGATATGGCATTAGATAATGAAGCTGTTAATAGAGGAAATTCGGTTTATTTTCCTAATTATGTTGTACCGATGCTACCTGAATTATTATCTAATGGTCTTTGCTCATTAAACCCCAAAGTTGATCGACTGTGCATGGTTTCAGAAATGAACTTGAATGCACAAGGTCAGGTTGTTAGCTCTGAATTTTATCCGGCGGTAATGCACTCTCATGCACGCTTTACTTATACCAAAGTGTGGAGCATCTTAAGTCAAGAAGAATCAGACCATGAGGAACTTCGTAAAGAGTATGCTGACTTAGTTCCTGATTTAGAAAATTTGTATGATTTATTTAAAGCCCGTTTAGTGCTTAAAACCAAGAGAGGCGCCATAGAGTTCGAAACCACTGAAACGCAAATCATTTTTAATGAAGATCGTAAGATTGAAAAAATTGTTGGTCGAACACGTAATGATGCGCATAAAATTATCGAAGAATGTATGATTTGCGCCAATGTAGCGGCGGCGGAATTTATTCTAAAAAACAAAGTTCCTGGGATTTATCGAATTCATGAAGGGCCTTCTGAAGAACGATTAGAAAAGTTTCGAGCTTTCTTAGGTGAGTTGGGTCTATTCTTGTTCGGCGGAGAACAACCTCAACCAAAGGATTATCGAGAACTGCATAATTCAATCTCTGAAAGACCCGATTATGAGTTAATCCAATCCATGATGTTACGCTCCATGATGCAAGCGGTATATAGCCCAGAAAATGAAGGGCACTTTGGATTAGCATTTGATTCCTATACCCACTTTACGTCTCCAATCAGGCGTTATCCTGATTTATTGGTTCATAGAATTATCAAAAGTATCTTGGCTGATAAAGAGTCGTTAGTTGGAACTGAGTCTGGCCAGTCTTATATGGATGCTGAGTTAGTGCAAATGAGTGACCACTCCTCGATGACCGAGCGTCGAGCTGATAAAGCGACACGAGATGTGACCGACTGGTTGAAGTGTGAGTATATGCTAACCCGAGTAGGTGAGGAATATTGGGGAACCGTTTCTACTATTACGAGCTTTGGTTTATTTGTACAACTTGATGAATTGCACGTTGATGGTTTGATACATATTAGTGCACTTGATGGTGACTATTATCACTTTGATGCCGCAAAAATGCGTCTCATAGGCGAGCGTTCCAAGCAAAGTTTCAGAGTCGGTGACCGTTGCTTAATAAAAGTAAGTCGAGTTGATCTAGAAGATAAAAAAATAGATTTTGATTTGGTGAAGCGTGAGTCTGTTAAACGTGAAGAAGTTAAAGGCTCTGAAAGACGTAAGCTATACTCTAAAGCCAAGCGTTCAGGTTCCACAGCAAAAAAAGATGAGCGCAAGGGCAGTGCTTACAGTAAATCCGCCAAAAACAAAAAGGGTGGAGCTGTTGCAAAAAAAGGCTCTAACAAAAGTGGTAATAAATCCTTTGGCAAAAATACCAAGCCAAAGCGTGGTAAAAGTGGTAAGCGCAAATAACTGACTCTAAAGTTTAATGGTTGAGAGATAAATGTCTGAAATAGTATTTGGGATTCACGCAGTTGAAGTACTAATAAAACGAAATAGTGAATCTATTCGTCGTGTTCTAGTGCAAAATAATCGACGTGATCAACGTTTGCACAAGTTAATTAAATTAGCGCAAAGTAACAATGTTAAAATTGTTCAGAAAAGCCGTGAAGATTTAGACGAAATCACTGAGCAACGCCATCAAGGAGTGATTGCTGAGTGTGGTGAGTTGAAAAAATCTAGCTACCATGAAAAGCATATTCCTGAATTATTAGATGCCGTCGGAAACGAACCTTTTATCTTGATATTAGATGGCGTGACGGATCCACATAATTTAGGTGCCTGTTTACGAAGCGCTGATGCCGCTGGAGTGAATATGGTAATTGCGCCAAAGGATAATGCTGCCACCATTACGGACGTCGTTCGAAAAGTTGCTTGTGGCGCAGCAGAAGCGATTCCATTTATTACTGTGACTAACTTAGCCAGAAGCATTAAGCAGCTGCAAGAGAGAGGGATATGGGTTTACGGCGCAGCCGGAGAAGCTGAGCATGACATTTATCAAACTAAGCTTAATGGCCCTATTGCTATTGTTATGGGGGCAGAAGGTGATGGTATGCGCCGATTAACCAAAGAAACCTGTGATCACTTGATTAAAATTCCAATGGCTGGAGAAGTGTCGAGTCTAAATGTTTCAGTTGCCACAGGAGTAACGCTCTTTGAAGTAGTCAGGCAGAGACGTTAAATTTTTAAAAGCTTCGTCTTGCACTGATGTAAAAATATAGCCTTATCAATCGAGACTGGGTAAAAGCTAATTTTTGAGTTAGGCGCTGCTTGCCCTAACAAATGCAAATCAGTACCGATTACTTGAACTATTCTTGGGTAACCTCCTATAGTTTGCCCTTCATTTAAAGCAATAATCGGCTGACCACTCTTAGGTAACTGAATAGTTCCAAGCACTATTGGGCTACTAACCATTTCATGCTTTTCTTTTAATTCAAGATGGTCGCCATTTAACCTTAAGCCCATTCGATTGCTGTTTGCATCAACTTTAAATGTGGATTCAAATAAAATTTGCTTAGACTTTTTAGTGAGTCGTGAGTATTCCAATCCTTTAGTGATTCTAACTACGATATTTTTTTGATTAGGAATAACCAGTTCTTTCGCTAAGGTTCTTACTGGAATTTCGTCTATAGAATCTAAAGTCTGAATAATGTCATCAGCCTTTAATGTTGGCGTTTGAGTTGCAGCAATTCCTGAAGTGGTATCAGAAGAGTAACTGCTCATTACTGCTTGGTAGCTCAGTTTTTCAGAGAAGGCAATATAAGCTCTTGCGCCTGAAATCAACTTGCCGAACTCTAGTCGATCACCAGGACGAACCTTATAACTGCGGTTATTACTGATGGGCATGGCATTCAATAACATTTCAAATTGAGCACCGGTTATAGCAATGGTCATACTTGATTGAAACTCAATAGTAGGGCCAATTAAATAGCTTTCTATGCAGGCTGAATGCAATGGCTTTGACACTAACCAATTAGCTAGCTTTAGATGGTAACTATCAATTGCTCCTGCTTGCGATACGCCTAGGTGCCTAAAACCAGATCTACCAAGATCTTGGATAGAGGTTTGCAATCCAGGCCTGAGTATTTTAATCGACATAATCTAAATACTCATCATAACTAATAGCGTCGAACTGAATAAAATCTAATGGGCTGGCAATAGCGGGTTGTTTATGATTGGCAGAAAAAAGGCTGATAGGTGTCTTTCCAATAATATGCCAACCACCAGGGCTCTCTATAGGATAGATGCCTGTTTGGTTACCGCCAATGGCAACAGAGCCTGCAGGTATTTTAACATCGGGTACAGGTTTTCTAGGCAAAGAAATTTTTTTATTGAGACCAGACAAATATAAAAAACCGGGTAGAAAACCTAGCATCTCAACTCGATAACTTGGTTTGGTATGCAGTGCAATTAATTCTTTAATGGATATGTTTTTCACTTCACAAAAAGCAGTTAAATCCTTTGCCACACGCGAATCATAACAAACAGGAATTTTTATGGTTTTGGGAGCATTGAACTTTGATGGTTCAAATTTATTAAGCCATTGTTCTAATTGCTGAATAGATGCTTGATAGTTCCAATTCAAAGGATCAAAGATTAACAAGACAGATTGGTATGCAGCAACGGATTCTGTATAACCTTGCAAGTTTAACTGAGGAATTGAAGCAATAAACGAATGTATAAATTCAGTTAGCTTTAAATTGGGTTCTTCTTCAAATTGGACTAATAAAGAGCAGTCGCTATTAATATGAATACTAAAATTGTGCAAAACCATTATTGAATAGAAATATTATGTTGTTTAAGTTTTACATGCAGTGCTTTAGCTATCTCAATGGCTAAAGGGTTATCTCCGTGCAAGCATATCGACTGAGCATTAATGATTTTATGAGTATTTTCAAAAGTAATAATAGGCTTTTTTAGCACAAGATCTAAAGCTTGTTCGGTACAGGTATCGATACTAGTGTGGACTGCCATTAGATGTTCTCGACTGACTAGTGTACCGTTCTCATGATACAGCCGGTCCATAAAAGCTTCGCTAATGTATTCTACGCCTGTGGACTTAGCTGCTTGCTCCATCTCTGAATCTGCAAGCCCCATTAGCTTAATGTCAGTTGATAAACGTGCGATTTCTTCTGCTATGACTAGAGCAAAACTCTTATCTTTAGCTGCTAAATTGTAAAGCGCGCCATGCGGCTTTATATGATTAACATCAGAAGATTCTTTATCAGCAATGCCCTTAAAAAGCTCGAGTTGTTGGCGAATGGAACCACGAAGTTCAGTATTAGAAATATCCATCACGGCCCGACCAAAGTTTTTTTTATCAGGAAAGCTAGGGTGAGCTCCAATTTTTAAGTCGTGTTTTTTAGAGTTTACTATAGAAACCTTGATACTCTCTATATTGCCAGCATGACCTCCGCAGGCGATATTGGCGGATGAAATATAGGGCATTAATTTAGAATCGTTTTCCCAATCAGCTGCAAAAATACTTTCGCCAAGATCGCAGTTAATATCAATAGAAACTTGACTCATTTAGAGTAATCCAAAAGCTGACATTAGGCTGCGAGCACTCAGCATGAGAGTGACTAAGATAACGATGATTCCTAAGATGTTTTGTATTAGATTATTCTTGTAACTGCCTAAGTATTTTTGATTCATAGTCCAGAGCAAGAAAATGGCGACTATAGGTAATAAAATACCGTTAGCAACTTGGGCAAACCAAATAATGTTTATCGGTTTTAAACCTGAGCTTGCGACTAGCACGCCTGCAACTAAGATAAAAATCCAAATAGCGCGAAAGCTTAAAGCTTTCAAGCCTCCACTAAAATTCAAAAGTCCAGAAAGCGCATAAGCGGTGGCCAGCGGAGCAGTTATTGCTGAAGAAATTCCGGCTGCGAATAAACCAATGGCCATTAAGTATTTAGCGGAAACACCAAACAAGGGCTCGATACTCAGCGCTAAATCTTGTGCGCCCGATATTTCGATTTGTTTGCCAAAAAAAGCAGTGGCCGCGGTTGATACAATGGCGATGGAGATTAGTCCACCTAATGGAATTGAGATAAAAATATCTTTTCTAGCGAGAGGTAAATCACCTTCACTATTCCAGTGTTTCTTGGCACTGGCCGAATGTAAGAATAAGTTATAGGGAACGACGGTGGTTCCGATTAAAGCAATTATGGTTAAAGTTGAGCCATCCGGCATTGAAGGTATTAATAGTCCTGCAAATAACTGTGAAAAATTTGGTGTGATAAAAACAAAACTGGTGATGAAAGCTATACTCATTAAAAGCACTAAAGTGATAATGGCTTTGCTGATTATTTGGTAACTGCCCGACCATAGCAGCACAAAAGCGGCCAGACCGATAATGATTGCGACGGGATCAAAACCTAAGCTAGTGGTTAAATTATTTTCAAAGAAAGCATTGATACCAAGAGCGGCGCCAGCAATGTTGCCACCTTCGTAGGCTGCATTGCCTACTAAAATAGCGCTGAGAACTAGTATCACTGCAACAGCTTTGGCAAAAGGATTAGAAAATTGCTCACGAATAGCTTGCCCCAGTTCTTTTCTACCAACAACTCCAAGCCTGGCAGTCATCTCCTGTAAAATCATGGTAGCAATAACTGAAAATAACAAAGCCCATAGCAATGCAAAGCCAAAATTGGCCCCGGCTTTAGTTGCCGCTGTCACAGTGCCCGGGCCTATGAAAGCTGCAGTAACTAGAGTGGCGGGGCCGAAGGTACTTTTAATCTTTGACATGAGAGTTCTTATCGTAAATTCTTAGCCTAAGATAAAGAGAATCTAAACTAAGCGCAAGCCTTGAAATTTAAGGGTTTTAAAGCTTAAAAAGCTTGATCGAATTAGCGCAAACCCTTAAAATACGCGCCCTTAGTCGTATTCGACCTGATAAGCGGCTAAGTTTTTTACAATTAGGTTTACTCCTTGCTGTTGCTAATAATTGATGTAAATCAATAGGTTATCGATGGCTGGATACCGAAAGGAGACTTTAAATGAGACACTACGAAATCGTATTCTTGGTGCACCCTGATCAATCTGATCAAGTGCCAGGCATGATCGAACGTTACACAAAGATGATTACAGACGCTAGCGGTACTGTTCACCGTTTAGAAGACTGGGGTCGTCGTCAATTAGCATACCCAATTTTGAAACTTCACAAAGCTCACTACGTTTTAATGAACGTTGAGACTACTGGTGACGTTATCGAAGAATTAGAAGACGCTTTCCGTTACAACGACGCAGTTCTACGTAACATGGTTATCCGTTGTAAAGACGCGATAACTGAAGCTTCTCCAATGGCGAAAGCAGCAGACGAAGAAAAACCTTCTCGTCCAGCTCGCACTGAAGAGAAAGCGGAAGCTAAAGAAGAATCAACCGAAGCTGCGGCTGAATAATAGGAGAATTATCATGGCTCGTTTTAATCGTCGTCGTAAATTCTGCCGTTTCACTGCAGATGGCGTAACTGAGATCGATTACAAAGATACAGCAACGTTAAAGAACTATATTACTGAAACCGGTAAAATCGTTCCTAGCCGTATCACTGGTACTAGCGCAAAATATCAACGTCAATTGGCGTCTGCTGTTAAACGCGCTCGTTATATCGCTTTATTACCTTACACTGATAGCCACGAATAAGCGGCTTTTTTAAGAGGAAATTGATAATGAACGTCATTCTACTTGAAAAAATCCGTAACCTTGGTGATTTGGGTGAGCAAGTTTCTGTAGCAGCTGGCTATGGTCGTAACTTCTTAATCCCACAAGGTAAAGCGGTACCTGCTACTGAAGCAAATGTTAAACACTTTGAAGAGCGTCGTGCTGAGTTAGAAGCGAAAGCTGCTGACGAATTAGCAACTGCTCAAGCTCGTGCTGAAAAACTAGCTGAATTAACTGTTACTATCCCTGCTAACGCTGGTGATGAAGGCAAGTTATTCGGTTCTGTTGGCACAGCAGATATCGCAGCTGCGGTAACTGAAGCTGGTGTTGAATTAGTGAAAAAAGAAGTTCGTATGCCTGAGGGCGCAATTCGTTCAATCGGCGAATTCGATATCGTTGTGAGTCTTCACACTGATGTTGATGCAACGGTTAAAGTTAACGTTGTTGCAGAAGACGAATAATTCTTTTACTAAAGAATGAAGAAGGCGCCTATTTGGCGCCTTTTTTATGTCTGGTTGATGGTGTCATTGATAGCTTTGATTAGTAGCTGGGGATTATCGATACCCAAATAAACTTTCTTCTTACAAGTAAATCCGAAAGCTGTTTGTAATTTGGTATCGGGTTTTAGCAGTATGCAAACATTAGGCGGGCCGAATTGGCAAAATCTAATGCTCGTTTTTGAGCGCTTAACTGGTTTATTATGCGATGATACAGATTCTATTTTACTTAGAGGTAGTCGAGTATTACCCCAAACTCCGTATCGAATAATTAACTCGTCTTGAGATAAAGAAAGTGGTCTTATTAATGTTGCTTTATAATCAGCATACATAAATATTAAGCCATATGCAGTTAGACCACTAATCCAATAAGCTGCTGTTGGTGACCATGCAAAGTGCAGTATGAGGTGAACAATCGGTAATTCAAATAGAATGATAAATATAAAACCTTGCTGATTGGATGCATTGCCATTGTGATTTGAATAACTAAAGTGCTGTTTACCTTCAAATTCAAAGGTTTTTCTCCTAGAAAATAGTGCATACAACCAGATACGGGCTTCTAACAAATATAGCTCTATAAGTCTTGACGAAAGTCTCTTCGCTTTTAAGAAATTTGAAATAACTTGCTCTAAATTATTAGTTTGATTGGTGGCTTGTTTTACTATATGAATTAGACTAGCTACTAAGCTAATTTCAATTAGAACAATGGCACCTATGATAATAAATCTTAGGTACTCTAAATAAGGCCAAAGAGTTTTCAAACTTTCAGGAATAATAAAACTGCCTACTAATACCCCAAATGCAAATAGTACCGAAGACTTAACAAATAGCTGTTTTATTGTGGGTCTAAAGAGCATCCAATAAATGAGGGGAATGGTTATTAAAAGATCAATTAATAACGGCCATTCGGCAGAACCCTGAGCATCACTAATTAAACTATTATCTTGATTAAAAACAACATAATGTGCTGCAAACAAAGTGAATAAGAACAGCAAGAAAATTGGCTTTTTGTATTGTAGTATCTGATTCATAAGGCTATTTAAAGTACTTTTTTGTGAATGCTAGAGGTAATAATAAAAAGAGCATAACAAGCCCATTAAGATACAGATGCGCTTGTATATTGAAATAAAGCGAGTAAGAAGTATCTAAAATTCCCCATACCAGAATAGCGACTATCAGAAACCACCAATCTTTTTGTTTCAATGATTCAAAGGCTTTGGATACGGCAAAATAAAACAATAATCCCCAGCTGGCTAGGGTAGGCCCAAAGATTCCAATTAAAAAGCGTAACGACTCTGAGTTTGAGTCCGGAAATTGCAGTGCTATTTGGGCAAAGTATGAATCGCTCCATTGGCTAAATACTAAGAACGGGAGTAGCAAGCCGCCAATCATATGGATGACGGATAAGGTTTTAAGCCATTTTTCTGCAAGAGCGGGTTTAATCATACGGTTTCTTAAGTTAGTCAATAAAGCGTTGCTGTATTTCTTTAGTGGGTATCATACAAAAATTATGACGACCAAAGATCTTGTAGCGATTCAGTGCAACTCGATCATATAACCAGTCACGCATTGCTAAGGGGATCACTCTTAATAGATTGAGCATAGGCCAAGGGTTTTTGAGGTGTTTGGTGATATTAAAAAAGGCCTCTGATTTATAGATAGGATGACCATCTTTGATGAGAACCATGGTTTCAAATGCTTGGGTATCTAATCCAAAGCTTTCCAGAAACTGTTGCCCTTTAGGCGATTGAACGGAGCAAAATTTAAATTGCTGATGGATATCTCGTTGAATAACAAATGGCACCCAAGCAGAGCAGAGTTTGCATTCACTATCGAAGAGAATAATGCGCTCTTTAATATTTATCACCTAAGCTTCAGGTCTTTATACTCATTATCACATATCTGCGGGTTAAATACAGTTATTCAATAATTATCCACAAGCATTTACACAGACTTGTTCGCTTGATGAAAAGGGCTTTGAGTGTCAGAATATCCGTTGAAATTTTTATAGGTACTTTAAATCATAGGTACACAAACCATAGTTTACTTCCAAAGAATAAATACAAGATGCTAGCAGCCCAATACACAGATAATAAAATCAAAGACTTAAAAGTTCCTCCTCATTCTATCGAAGCCGAGCAATCAGTGCTGGGCGGCGTGATGCTGGATAATGAGATGTGGGAGATGGTTTCAGAAGTCTTGTTGGCTACTGATTTTTATGTGAAAAACCATCGCGAAGTGTTCAAAGCGATGGAATCCTTGGCAAATGTGGGTCAGCCAATGGACGTGATCACGGTTTCTGAATTTATTGAGAAGCAGGGTGAAGCTGATATCGGCTTACCGTTTGTAGGTGAGTTGGCTCAGAACACCCCGAGTGTGGCAAACATTCGAGCCTATGCAGAAATTGTTCGTGAAAAAGCAGTTACTCGGCAGTTGATTTCTGCAACCAATGAAATTGCGGATGCTAGTTTTAATCCAGAAGGCCGATCGCTTTCTGAATTATTGGATT
Source organism: uncultured Kangiella sp. (assembly GCA_947498625.1). GTDB lineage: Bacteria > Pseudomonadota > Gammaproteobacteria > Enterobacterales > Kangiellaceae > Kangiella. The sequence continues at coordinate 635,814 of CANMKR010000001.1, forward strand.
ATGCTGAGAAAAAAGTTTTTGCGATTGCGGAATCTCGAGAAACGGATAATGAAGGCCCGACAGGTGTTGAAGAAATCCTAAAATCGACCATTCATCGGATTGAAGAGATCCAAAAGAATAAAGGCGGCATTACGGGTATTTCAACCGGCTTTACCGATTTGGACGGCATGACTTCAGGTTTGCAGCCAGCGGATTTAGTGATTGTTGCAGCGCGCCCTTCGATGGGTAAAACCACTTTTGCCATGAACTTAGTAGAGCATGCGGCTTTAAACAGTGAACTGCCGGTGTTGGTTTTCAGCTTAGAGATGCCCAGTGAATCTATCATCATGCGTTCGATTTCGTCGTTAGGCGGTATTGAGCAAAATAAAATCCGTTCGGGACAAATTAAAGAGCAAGCCGACTGGGATAAGTTTAACAGCGGAACTTTACAGTTAAAGAACCATACTAAATTATTTATTGACGATACTGCGGGTATTTCACCAGCTGAGATGCGCTCACGGGCTCGCCGAGTCTATCGTGAGCAAGGTGGTATGGCCTTAATCATGGTGGACTATTTACAGTTGATGCAGGTGCCAGGTTATGGTGAGAACCGTACCCAAGAGGTCAGTGAAATCTCGCGTTCATTGAAAGCCCTGGCCAAAGAATTGAATTGCCCAGTGATTGCTTTATCACAACTTAACCGTGCTTTAGAGCAACGTTCTGATCGTCGTCCTGTGATGGCGGATTTGCGTGAATCTGGTGCGATTGAGCAGGATGCTGATGTGATTATGTTTATTTACCGCGACGAAGTTTACAATAAAGATTCTGAAGAAAACAAAGGGCGCGCAGAAATTATTATCGGTAAGCAACGTAATGGCCCTATTGGTAAAATAGAACTGGCCTTCCGCGGGGAAGTTTGTCGTTTTGATAATATAGCCCACCAAGATTACGAAGCCATGGGCTATTAAAAGGAGCCATAATCATGCGCTCCACTAAGGCTGTTATTGACCTAGCCGCACTCAAACATAATTTCAAAACCGTTAAAGCCATTGCTAATAACAGTAAAGTTATGGCTGTGGTTAAAGCGAATGGTTATGGTCATGGCTTGGTTGAAATTGCCTCAGCTCTGCCTGAAGCAGATATGTTTGCCGTTGCTACTTTAGAAGAGGCTTTATCGCTTCGCAAAGCTGATATTAAGCAAGCTATTTTATTACTGGAAGGTTTTTTTGAGTTAGAAGAGTTGCCGATCATTCAGCAGCAAAATCTGCAATTGGTGTTACATCACCAAAGCCAAATTGACTTGATAAAAGCCTACCAAGAGTCTGCCCAAATCAATACGCCGATTAAGGTTTGGATGAAGTGCGATTCAGGTATGTTCCGGTTGGGTTTCGCATTGGATCAGGTTGAATCAGCACATAGGCAGTTGAGTCAATTAAATATCGTTGAACAACCTGTAAAATTAATGTCGCATTTTTCAAGCGCGGACTCCGATCAAAATTTTTCTGAAGAACAAATCGAAAAATTTACCAATGCAACTAAAGAAATGCTTGGTCAACGTTCTATGGCAAATTCAGCAGGGATTTTGGCGCATAAACAAGCACATTGGGATTGGGTGCGACCGGGTCTATTAATATATGGCGCATCACCCATGCCTTATACTCTCGGCTCGGATTATGACTTACAGCCAGTCATGTCCTTAGAGTCGCAACTTATGGCTATAAAACCTATAACTAAGGGTGAGTCAGTTGGTTACGGCCGCCATTGGTTTGCAGACCAAAATACCAATATTGGATTAGTGGCCATCGGTTATGGTGACGGTTATCCGCGTCATGCAAAAAATGGCACGCCAGTTTGGATCAATGGCCGCGAAGTGCCTTTAGTCGGTCGAGTATCAATGGACATGCTAGCAGTGGATTTAGGTTCAGACGCTCAAGACTCTGTTGGTGATAGGGTGGTGCTTTGGGGAAAAGAATTACCGATGGAAAAAGTTGCGCCGCATGCTGACACCATTGCTTATACTCTTTGTTGTGGTGTTACTCGTAGAGTGAAATTTGAATATATAAATGGTTAATCACAATACAATTGCAGTTCAAACCAATGGCCAAAAGCTTTACGAATTTACCGATAAAGTTCTAGCCTTGGTCAATATATCGAATACTAACAGTGGCCTATGTAATCTTTTTATCCAACACACTTCTTGTAGTTTAATTATTCAAGAAAATGCTGATCCGAGCGCTAAACGGGATCTTGAAAATTGGATGAATCGGCAAGTGCCTGAAAATGATTCCTTGTATACTCATACTTTTGAAGGGGCTGATGATATGCCTGCTCATATCAAGTCAATCTTAACGGCGACTAATTTGAGTATCCCCATTATTGAAGGGCGATTAGCGCTTGGGACTTGGCAGGGGATTTACCTCTGGGAGCATCGGCATTCCAACCATAATAGAAATATTATTGTTACTATTACAGAATAAAAACATATGAAAATGCATCGTTTTTTTAGGAAGTTTCATCGTTGGTTAGGTTTGCTGATTGGATTACAAGTCGTGCTTTGGTTGTCTGGCGGTTTGGTCATGAGTTTCTTTGATATTGACCAAGTCAGAGGGGCGCACAATGCTGCTAAGCCACAAGTTATCACGATTGATAATAGTGTGGCTTTCGACAGTTCTCAGTTGATCGCTTCATTACCCTTTAAGGCTTCCAAGATCGAGCTAACCCGCTGGCAGGGGAAGTTAGTTTGGAAAGCTAGCGGCGATAATAGAGTACAAATTGTGGATGCCCAAAGTGGCCAAGTCTTATCTCCGTTTGGACAAACCGTGAGTGAGCAAGTTGCATTGGCTGACTTTATTGGTGATGGTCAGTTAGTATCGTCAGAGTTACAAACAGAAACTCATTACGAAATCCGTGGCAGAAAATTACCCTTATGGCGGATGCAGTTTAATGACGCGGATAATACGCGTATCTATGTTTCGCAAGAAACTGGCGAGGTGGTAGCTCGTCGCAATGATTCTTGGCGGATATTTGACTTTTTCTGGATGCTGCACATTATGGACTATCAAGATAGGGACGATTTTAATCACCCGCTTCTTATTATAGCGGCTTTGCTAGGTGTCTTATTTAGTTTGAGTGGGGTTTACCTTGTCGTTAAAACCATCTTTTTAAGAAGAGCAGAACGTGCCAAAAGAACCGCAAAAAAAGCCTAATATTCATGTAGGTATTTGGATAACAGTCGGTATTTTTATTGGCTATTGGGCTTTTAAGTTATTGATATTTAAATACTTAATTTAGCGGGCAATATTTTAAGTCTTAAAATACATAAAATATTACAGTTATTGTGATTTTCTTGCTTGCCAGTTTTAACCTTGCCCCCATATAGTAGTGGTATATAACCTTTAGATTATTGAGCGTGGAGAAAATATGTTACGCGTAGGTTTGTTTTTATTAACTAACTTCTTAGTTTTAATTTTGGCTGGCTTTATTATGAACGCCTTGGGCGTTGAGCAAGTCTTATCGCAAAATGGTTCCAGTTTAAACTTAACCAGTTTATTAATATTCTGTGCTTTATTTGGCATGATTGGCTCTTTGATATCTTTATTCATATCAAAATGGATGGCCAAGCGAAGTATGGGTGTCCATATTATTGCTCCAGATAAGCCTCAGTCTGAGCGTGAACAATGGTTAATTGATACGGTCACCAGTTTAGCGCACGATGCTAAAATTGGTATGCCGGAAGTGGGTATTTTTCCCTCTGAACAATCCAATGCTTTTGCAACAGGTTGGAACAAGAATAATGCCCTTGTAGCCGTCAGTGAAGGCTTGATGCACAGAATGGACAGAAATGAAGTTCGCGCAGTGTTAGCGCACGAAGTAGGCCATGTTGCCAATGGCGATATGATCACTTTGACTTTGATCCAAGGCATAGTGAATACCTTTGTGATGTTCTTTGCTCGGATCGTTGGTCATGTTGTTGATAAAGTCGTGCTTAAAAATGAACGCGGTTACGGCATTGGCTATTATGTTTCAGTGATGATTGCCCAAGTCGTCTTTTCTATTTTGGCCAGCATCGTAGTGATGTGGTTTTCACGTAAGCGTGAGTTTAGAGCAGATGAAGCTGGAGCTCAATTAGCTGGAACAGGAGCTATGATTTCAGCTTTAGAAAAGCTCAAGGCTGAATATGATATGCCTTCGGATATGGGCGAAACCTTTACTGCCTTTGGTTTGAAAAATGGTAAAACAGGTTCTTTCCAAGAAAAGTTTGGTCATTTGTTCATGTCCCATCCGCCATTGGATGAGCGTATAGAAGCGCTTAGAAATTTCTAATAAAGTTAAAGCGGGCATAGCCCGCTTTTTTTTATTTTTGGAGTTAAGTTAAGACTTAGGTAAAATGGCTTAAACCATTAATGGAGCTTCCCTTGAAACTGCTTAACAGAATATTGTTAGTATCCCTTTGCTTTTTCGCAACGCCAGCGGAGTCTGCTGTTGAGCCGCAACAAGAACCTGAATACCTTTGGCAAAAAGATTTAACTTTAAAGAAAAATCCGGCTGGGCAGTTGCAGTACTTTAATCAAGAGCAAAAACCATTGGATGGTTATTTTCAAATTCAATTAGACAATGGTTATATTCAAGCAACTTTCTCACGTGGATTTTTTAATGGGCAATTTAAGCAGGTGGATAATAATCGGCTTAAATACTTGATCGATTATTGTGACTCTAAACCTTGCGGTTCTTACAAAAGTTATTTTTCGGATGGCAAGATCGCAAAGCATAAAAATTATAACAAGTGGAGTCAACTTGAGGGATTAGTAAGAACCTACAGTCCCGAAGACGGACGCTTGCTAAGAAAAACCAGCTATCTTAAGGGAGTTAAAAATGGGGTGGAAGTTGTCTATTTCCCTAGTGGGCTTGAATCTGTGCAGACCCGTACAAATTATGAGCTGGGGGTTAAGCATGGTGAGCAAACTCAATATTTTCAAGAAGGTGGTTTAGAAGTTCGACAAAATTTTCTAAATGATAAGTTGCATGGCATTCACGTAAAACTCAACCCCAGCGGTGAAAAGATATTTGAAGTAAATTATGCTGATGGTAACTATCATGGAACTGCGAACATGTTTATGGATGGAAAATTGTGGATAAAAAAGCACTACCAACAAGGTCAGTTGCATGGAAAGTGGATTGAGTACGATCTTGAACAGAAAGGGATCACTAAGCAAGTAAAGTATTTTGAAAATGATCAGGAAATCGAACAGTAAAAGTCATAACGCCAAGAAAAAATAATAGGTCATTCTTTGAAAAATAATAAATCACTGAATCGCAAGATTTGTATTGCTCCAATGCTAGATTGGACTGATCGCCATCAAAGGCGCTTTATGCGCATCATTACAAAACACGCAGTCCTTTATACCGAAATGATTACCACTGGCGCAATTTTGCACGGCGATAAAGATGGTCATTTAAAGTTTAATTCGGAAGAGCACCCTGTAGCGATCCAACTAGGAGGTAGCAACCCGAAGGACTTAGCGCAATGCGCTAAGATTTGTGAGGACTACGGCTATGATGAAATTAATTTAAATGTGGGTTGCCCAAGTGATCGTGTTCAGAACGGACGTTTTGGTGCTTGCTTGATGGCTGAGCCCGAATTAGTTGCTGAGTGTATGGATGCGATGGCGAATGTGGTTTCGATTCCTACTACCGTTAAGAGTCGCATTGGTATTGATGAGCTAGATTCTTACGAGCATCTTCATCATTTTATTAACACCGTACAACAAGCTGGTGTTAGAACCTTTATTATTCATGCGCGAAAAGCTTGGCTATCTGGTTTAAGCCCAAAACAAAACCGCGAAATACCGCCCTTAAGGTACGATGTCGCATATCAAGTAAAAAAAGATTTTCCCGAATTAGAAATAATTTTAAATGGGGGTGTTACAGACTTGGATCAGGCGCAAGAGCATATGCGCCAGCTTGACGGGGTCATGATTGGGCGGGAGGCTTATCATAATCCTTACCACTTGATTGACACAGATAGCAGGTTTTACTCAGATCAGACTCCAGTTTTAACGAGACAAGAAGTCGCTCAAGAGTTTATTCAATATGTGCAAGCTCAACTCGATCAAGATGTCTATCTTGGGCATATGAGCAGACACATTTTAGGACTATTTCATGCCCAACCAAAAGGCAAGCTCTGGCGCAGACACCTGAGTGAAAATGCCTATAAACAAGGAGCTGGAACAGAAGTTATTCAAAAAGCATTAGAGTTATTTGAATGAAAAAAGCAATACTTATAATCAGCACTATTACGTTATTAATAATCATTTGGAAGTTAACATGGCCGCCATCATTTAAGGAACAATTGCAGGCAGAAACACCTAAAAATCTAAATGTTCAAACAGACGCAAATTATAAAGATAAAGAGAGCTTGCAGGGGTTTTTAGATACAAAAGACGCTGGTTTATTTAATAATAAATTCGTTATAGCAAAAAGTTGTGATGAGCTTACAGCTATGTGCCCCGAATGCAGGTCCCAATGGGATAACTTCATAGATGAAGGGATAAACTTTGGCTTGGAGGCTGCACTTGCTGGACCTTACTCACAAATGACATCTAGGCAAAGAGAAACTCTTGCAATTAATCATGATCGAGAGGGAATGTATTTTCATGGAACTAATTTAGTTTGGCAAGGAGTAGTTGGGGTCAATTACTTTTACAATGAAGATATTGAGCCAAGACCAAGCAATGACTCACTTAAAGGAAGAGAAATTAATTTAGAGCTTGTGAATACAGGGATCGATTATCTTTATCGTTCGGCGATTCAAGGTAAGTATCTGGCATGGAATGAAATACAAAACGCTTACAATATGTCTTTGAATAAACACTACAGTAAAGGAATTTATAAGCTAGCAGATATCAAAAAATTACAAGCCAATCAATTAGCAGTTGTTAAAGTGGTTAGGACTATTTTCACGGATAATCCCGCTGCTTTGAAGGTCTACTATAGTGGCTTAAGGGCTCCGGACGATTTAAAGAAGTGGTTTCCGAACTTATCTGAAGAAAATATAAGTATAGAAAAACAATCAATTGAATCAATGTCTGATGAATTAGCGGATGGTTATTTTAAAAGGTGGGAAACTGATAGGTTGTTTCTTGGAGAGGATGTTCATCCAGTAATCGTTTCTAACGATTTCGTTGCTTTCTCAAAGAAAGCAGAGCAATTATGCCTCGATTACCGATGAATATTTTTAGTTTATAGGAATTAAATGCTGAAGAGAATCATAAGTATTATTATAGTTATTCTGTTAGCAACAATATTTTGATTTGGAAAAGAGAAACGGGTTCATAAACCAAATAAACAGCTTGTTGTATCTGAGATTACAGACAATGCTGTAGCAAAAACTAAGCGTAAGGCTGAAAAAGTAAATCAAACGCCTTTGGCTGTTGAGGTAACAAAGACTCAGCCTTCCGAGCAAAAAATGACTTCTCATGAAGTCTGTAATCAATTTGTGGTTGAACATTCCGAAGAAGAGTCTGCAATAAGGACTATTGTGGCTGATATTTATATGAGCGCTGAAGATGCTAGCGATACTAGTGTGTTTGCCAATATGGATACTGTCAGTTTAACGGCATTAGCAAACGGTGGCGATAAAGATGCGCTATTCTTTTTGGGTGATGGAAAAAGTCAGGATGCAATCTTTGGTAAAAATTGGTATGGACCGAAAGAACAGCGTTTAAATCCAAGTCAAGACGAAATCAAGCGACATAAAGTAGAACTTGGGAAGTTAAAACAAGGTGCAGGCTTGCTTTTTGAATCGGGTATTCGTGGGAAAATTGGCGCTTTTGTGAATTTGAAAACAAATAACTCGATGGCTGCTAGGCAGCTAATTCAAACCCAACCGGAATTAGAGTTTGAAATTAAAGATAAATTGTCAAATATGTTAGCTTTTAATCAATTATTGGTATTTATTCATAAGGCCGATCAAGAATTTCAATTGATGTTTTCTGGCTCGGCTAGTGACTATGATTACTCGGAACTTAAAAGGCATTTCAATAATTGGAAAGCTGATTTATCTAGTGAAGAGTTTAATACTGAGATAGAAAAGCTTGAACGGGTAGCTTTTAAAAAATTTAAGCAGTTTAAGGTCAAGTGGACTTCTGAAAGGGAGTTTTTAGGTTTGGACGTTCATCCTAAGCTGTTAACGCCAGAGTTAAATAGATATTTGATACAAAAATCTAATTTATGTTCTAACTAAAATGTTACAAGGTATTAATTCAAAGCTTTTGCTAAGCCTTTGAATATTAAGCCATTATAACAACTGATTGTTTTTCTTTGCTGCATTCTTCCGTAATCCTCTCCGCTAGCGCTTTTTCTGCATTTGCAAGGTCTTAACTCATTGTTTTAGAATGATTTTGAACAGATGGAGATGAAGCATATGAAATTTTTAAAGTGGTTCTTGATTGTTTTAGTCAGCTTAGTGGTTGTTTTGGCGGTAATAGGGTTTTTCTTGCCAAAGAGTGTTGAGGTACAGCGTTCTATAGTTATCGGCAGCAATAAAGACTCTGTTTTTACGTCGATTAATAGTATGCAGCGATTTAATGAATGGTCACCTTGGTATGTAATGGATCCTAATGCTAAATATGAGTATTCAGGTCCAACTGATGGCGAAGGTAATAAAATGTCTTGGGATAGCCAAGATCCCAATTTAGGGAAAGGGACTCTAGAAATTATTGAGTCGCAATATCCTAGTATGATTAAAACAGAATTGTTTTTTGGAGATGACCCAAATCCTGGCTACGCAGTTTTTGATATTGAAGAAATCACCTATACTCAAACTCGAGTAACTTGGACCTTCAGCGCGGATTTTGGCAATAATATCATAGGGCGTTATATGGGTTTGATGATGGATGGTATGATTGGACCAACCTATGAAGATGGTTTACGTAACCTAAAAAATAAATTAGAAAAATAGTTAATGATTCAATAGCAAAGGCCACCATTGGTGGCTTTTATTTTTTGACAATTTGTACTTGTGCACGTTTTTATCATTTTGAATGAGTACAATCGTCGTGTATCAATAGTGCAGATAATTTTAAGTGGGAAAATGTATGAAAAAACAAGATTCGAAGAATAAATTGCCAAAGTTGGCGGCCTTAGCCGTAGCTTCGGCTTTAACAGGGCTAGTCGCATGCTCTTCAGCTCCAGAGGCCGAGTATGGCTCAGAACTATTACAAGATATACAGCTTGTTGAAGAAGTATCTAAGTCGGGCAACGAAATCGTTATTCCCTATAAGAAGTTTGTACTTGAAAATGGTTTAACCGTTATCTTGCATGAAGATAATAGTGATCCATTAGTTCATGTAGACGTAACTTATCATGTGGGCTCAGGTCGTGAAGACATAGGCAAGTCAGGCTTTGCTCATTTCTTTGAGCATATGATGTTCCAAGGTTCTGAAAATGTCGCTGATGAAGAGCATTTCAAAATTATTACTGAAGCAGGCGGTACTTTAAACGGTACAACCAACAGTGATAGAACTAACTATTTCGAAACAGTTCCATCGAATCAATTAGAAAAAATGCTGTGGTTAGAAGCCGACCGTATGGGTTTCTTGTTAGATGCAGTAACTCAAGAAAAGTTTGAAGTTCAGCGTGAGACAGTTAAAAACGAAAGAGGTCAGAGAGTTGATAACCGTCCTTATGGTCGTTTGAACGAGCGTGTTTCGCAAGCACTATACCCTGAAGGTCACCCTTATTCATGGCCTGTAATTGGCTTTATGGAAGATTTAAATCGAGCGGATTTAAATGATCTAAAGAAATTCTTTTTACGCTGGTATGGGCCTAACAACGCCACTTTAACCATTGGCGGTAAGTTTGATCAAACAGAAACCTTGGCTTGGGTAAACAAGTATTTCGGCTCTATTCCTCGAGGCCCTGAAGTAAGCGATCCTGCGCCAATGCCAGTAACCTTGGATAAAGATCGTTATATTTCTATGGAAGACAATGTGTCTTTGCCATTGATTTACATGGCGTTCCCAACTACTTATGGCAGAAGCGATGATGAGGCTGCATTAGACGTCTTGTCTTCTATTATTGGTCAAGGCCGTACTTCTTTGTTCTATAAGAACCTGGATAAACAAGGCTTAACGGTTCAGTCTGGCGTAAGTCACCCATGCTCAGAGTTAGCTTGCCAATTCACTATGTATGCCCTGCCAAATCCAGCAAAACGTAAATCGTTAGCAGATTTAGAAAAGATTATGCGTGATACTTTTACTGAGTTTGAGCAACGTGGCGTAGAGGAAGATGATTTAGAGCGCGTTAAAGCCGGTATGAAATCCCAAACCATTTACGGTTTACAAAGTGTATCAGGTAAAGTTTCGCAATTAGCTGCCAATGAAACATTCGAAGGCAACCCGAATCGGATCGCTATCGACTTAGCTCGTTATCAAAATGTTACTGCAGAAGATGTTATGCGTGTTTATAACAAGTACATCAAAAATAAATCTTCAGTGATCATGAGCATAGTACCTAAAGGTCAAAAGCAGCTGATCGCGAAGAAAGACACTTTCCAAATCAAAGATAGAACTATTCCTAAATCAAATGATGATTCAGGCTTAGCCCTACGTATCGCTAAAGATAATTTTGATAGAAGCATTAAGCCAGCTTCAGGTGAGAATCCATCGATTAGTTTACCTTCTGTTTGGCGTTCAGAGTTAGCCAATGGCATTGAAGTGTTAGGTGCTAATAATAGCGAAACACCGACAACCGCGATTAGCTTTAGAATAGAAAATGGCCATCGTAACGACCCATTAGCAAAAGTTGGCCTAGCGTCAATGACTGCATCGATGATGAATGAAGCTACTGAAAGTTACTCTAGTGAAGACTTAAGTAACATGCTGCAAAAACTGGGTAGTTCAATTAGCTTTTCAGCAGGCGAAAACTACACCACTATGACGATATCTTCTTTAACTGAGAATTTAGATCGTACCTTGTGGATTGCTTCGGAAAAATTATTCACGCCGAAGTTCGATGAGAAAGATTTCAAGCGTATTAAAGATCAAGCTGTAGAAGGTATTAAATTCTCGCAAAAGCAAGCAGCAACGGTAGCATCTAATGTTTATAACAAATTGCTTTATGGTGAAAATGCTATTGCTGAACCAACGGGTGGTACATTGGCATCGCTTGCAAATATTAGTTTGGATGACGTTAAGAACTTCTATAAAACTCAGTACTCTCCGGCCGTTTCTAATGTGGTGGTGGTATCTGATTTATCAGAAAGTGCGGTTATTAATAAATTAAAGCGTTTCTCGTCTTGGAAAGGTGGTGAGGTTACTAAAGCAGCTTTAAACGACTTCCCTACACTGAAGAAAGCAATTTACTTGGTCGATAAACCAGGTGCGGCTCAGTCTGAAATCCGTATTGGTAAGCGTGCTTTACCTTATGATGCAGATGGCGAGTATTATCGTGTGGGCTTAATGAACTACAACTTAGGCGGTGCTTTTAATTCGCGTATCAACATTAACTTACGTGAAGATAAAGGCTATACCTACGGTGCACGTTCAAGATTCTCAGGTTCAAAAGACTATGGCTCTTATACGGCAAGCGCGGGTGTTCGTTCAGATGCAACCGATAAATCTTTGATTGAATTCTTTAAAGAAATTGATTTGTATCAAGCATCTGGCATGACTGCTGAAGAACTTGAGTTTATGAAAAATTCTCTTGGTCAAAGTGATGCACGTCGTTATGAAACGCCGTCACAAAAACTAGGCTTACTTTCAAGAATTCTTAGTTACGATTTAGATGATGATTACATCGAAGATCAAAATGAAATACTTGAAGATATTGAGTTGTATGAGCTTAACGATTTGGCTAAACAGTATTTGGTAAGAGATGAAATGATTGTCGTGGTTGTTGGCGATAAGAAGTCTATCCTACCTGGTTTAAAGCAATTAGGTTATGAGATTGTTGAACTTGATGCCAGTGGGCAGCCAGTTAAATAATAATTTACCTAGATTAGATCAAAGGGGCTTTTAGCCCCTTTTTTTGATGGTGCTAGATAAGACTTAAATATAAAAGGTATATATTTTCTGCTACACTTTGAGCAGAGAAAAAGGAGAGAGATAAGCAATGTATCGAATAAACTTAGTGGCAATACTATTAGGCTTAATGGCAGGACCATTGGTTGCATCAGAAAATCTTAATCAATGTATTGCAACCAAGGTTTTGACAGAAGATGAAAGTACCACTATTGGCCAATTGAAAACTTTATGTGAGCAAGAGTTACAGGCTGAAAAAGATGAGCTTGCAACTCAAGGAAAAAAAGAAATAAATTCCACGAAAGAAAGCCAAAACTCTACATTAGTTAAAAACCGTTTACGTCAAGAATATCGAGCTCGCAAAAATCGTTTTGCTATATTGCCTCATAAACCTAATTATCTATTACCATTGACCTTCAATAATACGCCTAATAATGAAGGCTTTGATCTGGCTGGCGATGAACGTGAAATTGATAATGTTGAAATTAAATTTCAAGTCAGTTTTAAAGCACCTTTTTGGGAAGCTCCATTTGGCAGGAATAGCGCATTATTTTTTGCCTATACCGGGCAGTCTTACTGGCAAGCCTATAACTCAGAGGTTTCAAGCCCTTTTAGGGAAACCAATCATCAGCCAGAAATTTTTGCTGCCTGGTCTACGGACTGGGAAGTTTTAGGTTGGCAAGTACCAACTTTTTCGGTGGGCGTGGAACATCAATCGAATGGTCGCAGCGGATTAAGTTCGCGAAGCTGGAATCGCCTTTACACAGAATGGGCTTTTGAGAAAGATCGTTGGGTATTGGCTTTTAAGCCCTGGTGGAGAATTCCTGAAAAACAAAAAGAAAACCCGCTAGATCCGGAAGGTGATGATAATCCGGACATTGATGATTTTATGGGTTATTTTGAACTGCAAACTCGCTATCAATGGGATGATCATAATTTTGGAATTTTACTGCGAAATAATTTACGCAGTGAAAACCGCGGAGCTGTTCAGTTGGATTGGACTTTCCCACTTGATGAGAAAGGAAAGTTAAGAGGTTATGTACAATACTTTAATGGTTATGGTGAGAGTTTAATCGATTATAACCGTCGCACTAATCGTTTAGGCGTTGGCTTTGTATTAACTGATTGGTTATAAATCTCGACTTAATAAAACGTGTAGAAGATTATCCTGAAAATTAATGTTCGATGTTAACTGGTTATGTTTTTCACATAAAAAGAAGGAATAATCTAGCGGGAAAAAGCTATATTTATGTCGCGGTACTGAAGGATCTAGTGAGTGTCTCGCTAATAAGGATGCCTTAGTAACTGTGCCATCGCCAGGCTCTAACATTAACAGATCATAGTCTACTCCTGCTACTTTTCTACTTATTTGATGTGGTTTCATTCTCAGTTCAGAACCTTTATTGGTTTCTTCAACTACAACTCTTGCAGGTGTTAAATGACAGTCACCGCCAAAGGCGATCAGGGTGACATCAGTTTTTGGGTAAGGAACTGTCAATGCCCACACAAACCTTCTAGCTCTTTCTAGGTGCTTTTCGAAAAAATCCGCGAGTAAGTCATAATAGTCTTGGCCCTTTGTACTTATAATTTTTTTCTTTACCATAGGATCAAATATAGACCATTGAAAGTGTTTCCAAATCTCAACATCAAATTGATCTCTAGCTAAAGCATTACCATCAGGCTTAATAATCCAGTGATTTAAAGTGTGCGGAAACAGTTGATACATGGAAGGCATGGTTGCCAAAGTTTCAGGTTCAATTTTACTAAAAACCAAAGGTAAACCTTCAATTAAAGTATTAATTGCATCAATTGAACCAAAATTTGGTGTCCCCAGCATAATGACCCTTCGTAAATTTTTAGCTCCTGTTAAGTTTGTTTTGAGTTCATTAGTATCTAATACATCGAGTTTCCCATAACGTAAATAGTATCGGCTAATTAACCCCCCCATACTATGAGCGATTATGTCAACTTTAAGATTTGGGTCATTATAGTCTATTTTTATTTGTTCAATTAACTGATCTAACTTTTGCACCGTTTTGACGTTATCTTGTCGCCAATCGTAAGCAAATAAATAATATTTACGTCTATTGGTTTGAGCGGTACCTGCGGTGGCTTTTTGAAATCCAGCATAGTTTTCTAAGACCTCTATAAGGTTTTGATAAAAATCTCTTCCGGCGACTCTATCAGTGACTGAATAAGGATTTTGTTTTTCGGTAACGGCCTCAAGTGTTTGAGGATTGATATCCACTGTTAATTCTTGATAATTATGTGTTAGTAATTGCCAGTAACTCTTGGGCCATATCTCTTCAGAAGTGTTTTTGTTTTCTAGCTTGCTACCTGTTATACCTGGGATAAAAATGATAGGCGGTTGATTTTCATAAGCGATAGAGGTGCTGTGCAACCTTTTTAAATCAGGCTTATAACTGGTGTTACAGCTAAGATTCAAGAGAGCTAAACAAAAAACAAAAAGCAACTTTATACCTTTATAAGGAATTTGGAGGCGTTCAATAAGTTTAGGAATAATTTCTGTGCACTTTTTATTATCAACAAACACTTGTGATTTCGAACTACTTAAAGCCATAACTAGAGCCTCATGTGCTATAAATAACGACTAATGATAAACTGTAACAATAATAGATAATAATACTCTACACTCAAAGACGGTTTTATGTAAACTACGCATAGAGTAGTAATAAATTTAGGAGTCGTTATGTTTAAAAGAAATATCATCGCGTTAGCGGTAACTCTAACTACAACATTATCAATAGCAATAGCCCCAGCAGTGAAATCTCATGCTGAAGAAAGACCTGAAGTTGAGATTAAAAGCCAAAAGTTAACGGACGGTATTTATGTGCTTTTTGGTAGAGGCGGTAACATTGGCTTGTCTGTAGGGGAAGATGGCGCTTATATCATAGACGATCAGTTCGCCCCCTTAAGTGAAAAAATAAACTCTGCAATTGATAAAATCACTAAGACGCCTGTAAAATTTGTGGTTAATACTCACTGGCACTTTGACCATACCGGCGGTAACGAAAACTTTGGAAAAGAAGGTGCTGTGATCGTAGCTCATGAAAACGTGCACAAAAGAATGAGTACCCGTCAAGAAATGAAAGCCTTTAATCGAGTGGTAGAAGCTGCACCTAAAGTCGCTCAGCCAAGCGTGACTTATCAAAAAGAGATGAGCTTGAAATTAAATAATGACAAGATGCGCATAGTGCATGTTGCTAATGCTCATACCGATGGCGACTCTTTAATTTACTTTGAAGAAGATAATGTATTACACATGGGCGACTGCTATTTCAAAATTGGCTACCCATTTATCGATTTAGGTTCAGGTGGTTCGATTGATGGTTATATTAATGCGTTAGAAACGGGCTTAGCTTTATCCAATGATAAAACTCAAATTATCCCGGGCCATGGTCCAATGGCTAATAAATCTGAGCTGGCAGCTTATACCAAAATGCTAAAAGATATCCGTAAAAACGTAGCCGAATTAAAAGCAGATGGGAAATCATTAGAAGCGACTATCGCTGCTAAGCCTAGTGCTAAGTATGATGCAAAAAATGGTGTGGCTTTTATTAAACCAGAACAAATTGTAACGGCAATTTATAATAGTCTTTAATCAACCGTAAAATTTAAATTAAGGTCAAGTCTGGTCGCATTCAAAGAGGTATTGTTTTTTGCATTGAGAGCGGCTCTAACGGTTTGGCCTTTTTTTATTTCGCCAACGCCACTGGGTGTTCCTGAAAAAATTAAATCTCCAGGTTTTAGTTCAACGTGCTTTGAAACCTCGACAATGATTTCTGGGATGGACCAAATCATTTGATTAAGATTGCCTTCCTGGCGTAATTCATTATTAACCGATAATTCGATAGTGCCTTCTTTTAGCTTTCCAATGTTCTTAAAAGGAATGAGAGAGCTTATAGGCGCCGACTGATCAAAACCTTTGGCTAAATCCCAAGGCCGTGATTTCTTTTTATACTCAGTTTGCAAGTCGCGTTTAGTTAAATCTATTCCTAACGCATAGCCAAAGACATGCTCCCAAGCGTTTGATAATTCAATGTCAAAACCTGTGTTAGCAATAGCAATCACTAGCTCTACTTCATAATGCAATTCATTGGTCATGCTTGGGTATGTGATTCTTGCGGGATTTATTACTAGCGCGTCAGCGGGTTTGGTAAAGAAGAAAGGTGCCTCCCGTTCACAGTGCCCCATCTCAATAGCATGCTCAGCATAGTTTCGACCTACACAATATATTCTTCTAACAGGAAAGTTTTCTTGCGAATCACTTATCGGAATTGTAGTTATTAAGGGTTCAAAAGCGTAGCTCATTAGACTTTTCTAGTGCTTAGATTCGATTATTAGTACAATATCGACTTTATATCTCAATAACAAGTTAGCCATAATGAGAAGCACTATGATGCTCAATAAATTGTTCAAGTCATCTTTATCTGTAACATTTCTTTTCTTGCTGGTAGCTTGCGAAGAGCCGAATACTGGTGTTAACGAGCTCCGTATCTACGAACATGACGGTATTCAAATTATTAACCCATGGTTACGTAAAATGCCTGATGGAGTTTCCAATACCGCTGGTTTTATGCGGATAAAGAATCAAACGGGAAAAGCTTTGATTTTAGAGGATGTATCGCTTGATTGGGCTCATATGGGCATGATCCATGAATCTAAAGTAGTCGATGGAATGGCTAAAATGATTCATCAAGATGCATTAACCATCAGTGATACAGTTGAGTTTGCTCCAGGTGGACTGCATATTATGGTTATGGGGATGGATGGACCGCTTGATGACAAGCAAACCTATAATATTCATTTACACTTTTCAGGGCGTGAACCACTTGCAGTAGCCTTCCAAGTAGGCGAACCTAAATAGAAGAACGGTAGATTATTAAAACTATGGACAATACACAAAAGAGTCGAAAATTTAGCGCCATATTAGTTACCATTATTGTCATCTTGCTGGTGATGATTGTTTTAGCTTTTATATGGAGCAATGAGCCAGACCCAATTGATCCGGTATCTATTAGACAATCGTATCCAGCTGGAGAACCTCCCATCGGCTATCTAACAGTTGAGGCAACGGCGAAAGTTGCTGAAAGTTTGTTGGATAAAAGTGGCGGTTTTTTGAGTAACGATATTTTGCCGCCAAGCGTTTTTATGGACAATATGCCAAGCTACGAGTTTGGCGCTTTGGTACAAGTTCGAGATATGGTCACTGTTTTACGGGATGATATAAGCCGAGCACAATCCCAATCTACAGAGAATCTGTCCTTAAGAAACGCGTTAGAACGTTTTAACATTGCTCACACTAAGTGGATCTTTCCAAGAGCAGAAGGGCAGTATCGAGAGGGGATTCAACATTTGCGCGAATATCGTGATGAACTAACCGATAGCCAAATAACTAATACTCAATTCTTTGCTCGTGCCGATAATCTTCGTTCCTGGTTATATTTTGTCAGTAAACGTTTAGGATCTTTATCGCAACGCTTGAGTGCTAGTGTAGGACGAACTCGCATCAATACTGATTTGGCTGGTGATAAATCCGCTCAACAATCTACCAATACGGGACAGCTAATAGAAGTTAAAACGCCATGGCTTGAGATTGATGATATCTTTTGGGAAGCTCGCGGCTCTACCTGGGCTATTGTGCAAATGATGAAAGCAGTAGAGCAAGATTTTGACTCAGTGATTAAAGATAAAAATGCTTTAGCCAGTTTCCGACAAATTATTTTAGAACTAGAAGCGACTCAAGATCCTATGTGGAGTCCAATGGTAGTCAATGGTCGCGAGTTTGGCTTTGTGGCCAATCATTCGCTAGTCATGTCTTCTTATATTTCAAGAGCTAACGCCGCCATAATCGATTTGGTCGATTTATTAAGAAGAGGATAGATACTTAAAATTAAGCCCCGTATGACGGGGCTTTTTTTAAACTAAACCTTTTTGTTATATTGAGCATCTAATCATAAACACTCAATTACTTTAGCCTTTGAATCAGCCAGTGAGTAAGCCTAGCGAGCAGGGAATCATTAATAGCGACGACTTTGACGAGTCATCGTCAGTTAAGATGGCTATGGCTGGTGATTTGAGTGCTTTTGAGGAACTTTATCGTCAGTACTACAAGCAAATCTATTTGCTTTGCTTGCGAATGACGGGGCGTAAAGAACTAGCGGAAGACCATAGCCAAGAGGCTTTTATCAAAGCTTGGCAGGCGCTGGCAAAGTTTCAAGGTAAAAGTAAGTTTAGTAGCTGGTTGTATCGGATTGCGGTGAATGTAGTTTTAGGGCATCAACGCAAATATCAATATGAAGTTTTGGCTGATCAAGACTGGCAGCAAGCCTTTGAGGATGAGTTTGCGGTTTCTCATAACCCGCAACAAATGGATCTGGAAAAGGCCATAGGGAATTTACCCATGCAGGCGAAAAATGTTTTAATCTTGCATGATTTGATGGGTATGACCCATAAAGAAATTGGAATCTCGTTGGATATCGCTGTTGGTACCTGCAAAGCGCATTTAAATCGTGCACGAACCTTAGTTAGAGAGCAGCTGGTTAGCTAGAAAGTAAACAGTTTAGTAGTGAATCATTATGAATGAAAAAGAGTTGATTAAGCAGTTACAGAATTTGCCAAATGAAGTTGAGGCAAAAGACCAATGGGCGCAAATTAAGCAAGCTATTGAAGCTAATGCCGATGAATCAAATTTGAGCGCTAGTCAAACGATTGACAATAAAGCCGTAAAGCGTCGCTGGTTCTATCCTGTTTCAATAGCCGCCTCTATTTTTGCTGTGGCTTTTTTGGTGATGTTGGTTCCTCAGGATTCTTCTGAAGTAGAGTTTGCTTTTGCCCAAGATAAAGTTTTGCAGAGCTTACAAGAGGCTAATAATCAGTATTACTCTGCTCTTGGAGATGTTTTGCGTAATCGAGCATCGGCTATGCCAAATGGTTTACAGATTACCTTAAAAGATTTGCGCGAAGCGCAAGCGAGCTATCGCTTAGAGCTTACTGAAAACCCAAACAATACCGATCTATATCGTAAATTGATTAAAACTTATCAAACCGAACGGGAGCTTTTAAGAAATTTAGTGAGCTAATGTTAAGATGAAATAAAAAGGCAGCCAATCGGCTGCCTTTTTTAATGCTAAAACCTGCTAGTAAAAATTAGCCTTTTTCGTAAGCAGCAATGCTATCTAAGATTTCTTTTTTCGCTGACTCAGAACCTTCCCAGCCTGCAATCTTAACCCATTTGCCTGGCTCAAGATCTTTGTAATGCTCAAAGAAATGTTGGATTTGATTAAGCAATAATTCCGGTAACTCCTGAACTTCATGGATACCCTGATACATGGTGCTTAATTTACCTGTTGGGATGGCAACGATTTTAGCATCTTCACCTGACTCATCAGTCATCTTCAATACGCCAATTGGGCGGCAAGGAATAACGCAGCCAGCAATCAATGGGAAAGGCGTTGGCACTAATACGTCCACCGGGTCGCCGTCAGCCGATAAAGTGTGATTAACATACCCGTAGTTAGTTGGGTAATGCATACAAGTTGCCATAAAGCGATCAACGAACATGGCACCAGTTTCTTTGTCTACTTCATATTTGATTGGATCGCTGTGCGCAGGGATCTCAATAATTACGTTAATCTCTTCTGGAGCATTTTTGCCCGCCGATACATTGTCCAAGCTCATGGGATTACCTTTTCATTCGTGGGGTATAGAAACGGCGCGCATTATACAACTGTTTAAATCGAAAAAACACTGCTTAAACTCTAAACTTTTTGCATAAAAATTGTACATTTTGGATAAGTTTGTTAGATTGGATTCGCAATAATCAAAAATCATTTAATAATCAAATAGATAGTGAACAATGGGGATCGTATGAAAGAATCTATGTTAGAGAATCTTGCGCTGCCGCCAATTCTTGGTTTGGTAGGTCTAGTGTTTGCATTTGTGATTTATATGCTGGTAAAAAAATACCCTGAGGGGGAGTCAGCCATTAAGAAAATCGCCGATCAAATTCATTTAGGTGCAATGGTATTCATGAAACGTGAATACACTATGCTAGCCGCGTTTGTGGCGGTTTTAGTAGCATTGGTTTGGTGGCAACTGGGAAGCAAGACAGCCATAGCGGTGATTGCTGGCGCCTTGTCATCGTCAATCGCTGGCTGGTTAGGCATGTATGCAGCAACTAAAGCAAATGTGAGAACCGCAACTGCAGCGCAAAAAGAAGGTGCAGCAGCGGCCTTATCCGTTGCCTTTTTTGGTGGCTCTATCATGGGCTTATGCGTTGCTGCTCTAGGTCTTATTGGTTTAGGAGGCCTATTCTGGTATTTCAACCCAGCTGCGGATGTTAGTGCTGTTCATGCGCTTGAAGGTTTTGGCATGGGCGCATCCTGTGTTGCTTTATTCTCTCGTGTGGGTGGCGGTATTTTCACCAAGTCGGCGGATGTTGGTGCTGACTTAGTGGGTAAAATTGAAGCTGGTATTCCAGAAGATGATCCGCGTAATCCTGGCGTTATTGCTGATAACGTGGGTGATAATGTTGGTGATGTCGCTGGTATGGGTTCCGATATTTTTGAATCCTATTGTGGTTCTATGATTGCATCAATTGCCATTGCTGCCACTTTAACCGGTTTAGATTACCAAGCTGCTTTAATGTCTTTCCCATTATTACTAGCCTCGGTGGGGATGGTTGCTTCTATCGTTATGATTATCGTGGTACGACTATTTTCAAGCTCGGCTCCAGCGACAGCCTTAAGAATTGGCACCATGGGCGCGCCAGTTATATTTATTGCTGCAGCCTATTGGTTAGCAGTTCAACTAGAGATCCCTACCAATTATTGGTGGGCAGTAGTTGCTGGAGCAGTGGGTGGTGTGGCCATTGGTTTAATCACTGAGTACTACACAGGCTCAACACCGGTTAAGAAAATCGCTAAGTCAGGCGAAACCGGCTCGGCGACTGTCATGATTACAGGTTTATCCGTAGGGATGCAATCTGTGGTGATTCCAATCTTTGTGTTGTGCGGAATTATTTATGCTTCGACTGAATTAGCAGGCCTGTACGGTGTTGGTATTGCCGCGGTAGGCATGTTGTCTACAGTTGGTATTACTATGGCGATTGATGCTTACGGTCCTGTTGCTGATAACGCTGGTGGTATCGCGGAAATGGGTGGTATGGGTAAAGAAGTTCGCGAAATTACCGATTCACTTGATGAGCTTGGCAATACCACTGCAGCCATTGGTAAAGGGTTTGCGATTGGCGCGGCTGCGCTTGCAGCTTTGGCAATTATCGCGGCATTTATTAAATCGGCTGGCATTAACCCAGCAGATATTAATTTATCCAATCCAACGGTCATAGTGGGCATGCTGATTGGTGGTACTATTCCATTTCTGATTGCGTCTATCACCATGACTGCAGTTGGTGATGCGGCTTTTGATATGATTAACGAAATTCGTCGTCAATTTAAGGAAATTCCAGGCTTGTTAGAAGGTAAAGCCGAGCCGGATACCGCTAAGTGTGTGGATATTGCCACTACAGCAGCCTTAAAGCGTATGTTACTTCCGGGCGTTATCGCCGTTTCGGCACCAGTTATTGTAGGTATGTCGCCATTAGGCGCGATTGGTTTAGCGGGAATGTTAGCCGGTGCTTTATTAGGATGTGTCTTGATGGCATTGATGATGGCTAACGCTGGTGGTGCTTGGGATAACGCGAAAAAGTACGTTGAAAAAGGCAACTTTGGTGGCAAAGGCTCGGATGCTCATAGCGCCACTGTGGTTGGTGATACGGTAGGCGATCCTTTCAAAGATACTTCGGGTCCATCGATGAACATCTTAATAAATGTTATGGCGATTGTATCCTTGGTGATAGCGCCACTATTGAGATAAGTTTTTGGCGAAGTTACTGTACTAAACATTGAAGATGGTTTAGAAACAGTAAAACTTTTGATAAAGTGCGGCTTATAGTCGCACTTTTTTTATAGCTGCAATATATAACTCTAAATTCTAAAATCAATAAAGGATAAAATGGACTGTAAATATCACGATAATAAAAAAGCTAATTGGCATTGCACTAACTGTGACATTTCATTTTGTATGGACTGTGTTGAGCTTGAGACGAGAGCGGTAGCACCGCGCTGTATTTTATGCAGAACTCATATCTCTCGATTAACTATTAGCGATCAAGTGGAGCCTTTTTGGAATCGGCTCAATCATTTTAATGCCTATCCGTTTCAAGCTGGAGCAAAGTCGTTTTTAATTTTTTACTCAATTGCCGCTTTGGTATTAGGCTTTTTGATAGATGTTATACCCTTGCCCTTGATAGGTTTGGTGTTAAGACTCACTCTGTTTGCCATTTTAGTCAGTTATGTTTTTTCAGTCTTAAGTCGCACGGCTAAAGGTAACTTTGCTGCTCCAAAATATGATCAAACCATTACTTACGATTCTGATGGAATGACGGTTAAAGTTATTGTTCTTTTTATTATCCTATTCTTGCTAGGAGTTGGGATAGTGAGTTCTTCGGGCGGTACTGGCTTGGTAATTTATCAAGCGGCAATAGCATTTTTTATGCCATCCATTTTAGTGACTCTTGGCATGAGTAAGCATTTATCGAGCGCACTCAATCCTCGGCATATGATTGGAACCATCGTTAGTATCGGTTTTCCATATTTGATTTTGGTTGGCTTTGCCGCCTTGATAAATTTTAGTTTGTCTTTTGCTACTGGCTTTATTGATACTTGGCTACCTGATCCAATTGTTTATTTCGTTTCAAAAACCATTGAGGCATTTTTCTATATCATTTTGTTCAATATGCTCGGTTATGTAGTCTATCAGTATCATGCAGAATTAGGTTATGGGGTAGATGTTGAGCAGTTAGCCACCAATGAAAATATTCAAATGAAGCCTGAGCTCAGAGCGCTGGCCCATGCCGATGTCTACATCCAAGAAGCTCGCTATGACGATGCTAGAGATCAGCTTTATAAGGCAGGTCAGTCGGTTAAACATCAAGAAGAGGCTTACTCAAAATTAATCAAGTTGCACATAGCTACCAAGAATGATTCTGAAATGCTAAACGCAGCCAGATTATATTTTGAAAACCCAGAGTTACATTTGTATGGATTTAATGCTTGGCAAACATACCAACAAATCAAAAAAATAGAACCCCGCTATAGACCTGCTAATGTGAATGGTCGTTTGGTGTTGATAAAGCAAATTCGTAATAAAGCTTTAAGGTCAGAATTAATTTATCTGACGGAAGATCTTGAACAAAAGTTTGCTCATGATCCTGTGTTACCCGAAGCATTGCTAGCAGAAGTAAAATTTTATATCGATGTTGAACACGATGATGCCACTGGTTTGAGCAAGCTACAGGGTTTGCTGGATAATTATCCCAAAGGCAAACATCGTTTAGAATCTGAAGAATTATTAAAAGCTTTACAACACTAAACTAATGATTGGCCTCAAGCTCTCGCTTTGCTTCTTGACCAGCAAAGCTATCAGTAAAGTTTTGACTTAAGTAAGTTAAAACTTTGTGTTTGCTATTCCAATCCCCAGTTTTCTCAATGGCAAAAGCAAAATGGAGCAATAGATTTGGCAACTCTTGATGCTCCTTGTGATGCTTAATCAGGTGATTAATGACATTTCTGATAAGCTTTGGCTGTTTTCGCTTCAGACAATTTTGGCAATAAAGCATTAGAGTTTCAGCTTGATAGGCGTTGAAGTGTCCTAGATGAGCTTTGATATCCTCTAGGGCAGTATCAGCTAAAGCCTCAAAACTAGAATTGCTGTTCATGCGATTTATAATAGAACTGACCAGTTCACTGTAAATACTGGACGCTGGGTTATCTTTTTCTAAACTATAAAGAGCTTTGTAATAGCTGGCATTGCTAGGCTCATTGCTGATCAGTTGTTGGTAGTAGTCTTTAGCCAAATCAAATTCTAAATCTTTTACCGCTTGCTTGGCTTTGTTAAGCAATTGTTGTCGAGAGTTCGACTGATCTGCGGTTTGTATTAAAGTCTCAGTTCCAGAATGTGCAGAATTATTACCAGAATTTGCTGGTGAGGTACGGGCGGAATCTATTTGGCTTTTTGATGTATTCGATGTCGCTATCTTTAATAGTAAAACAATCACTACACCAGCAACTAGACCGCCGAAGTGCGCCATATAAGCAACGCCATCATTATTAGGCGCTTGAACCAATTCCTTTAATAGCCAATAAATGAGCACTAGAAAAGCAGGCAGTCGAATGTAATTAAAATAAACAAAAATCCAAAATAAATAACGAATTCTTTTGATGCCATAATAGCCCGCAAAACCACCCATAAGTCCAGATATGGCCCCAGAGGCGCCAACCAAGGGAATAAACTTATCATCGGAGGTATAGGCAAAAAAAACGACCGCTACGAGACCTGATGCGAAGTATGTAAATAACATTTTAAGGCGACCGAACACTAACTCTAAGTTATAACCAAATAGAAATAGGAAAATCATATTGCCAAGCAAGTGATAAATATCGCCATGCATAAACATATGACTCAAGGCAGTAAACCAGCTAGGTTCAGAAGGGTAGTAGGAGTATTGGTAGGTAGAGGTTTTGGCAATTTTATCGTTAACTTTTATACGTTTTTGCAACCAGTCATTGCCTAAGTTTTGTTCTTTAATGTAATTGGTAAAACGCTTGTCAAATAGGATAATGCTGATTAATTCTCGCTCGCTCAGATTATTGCTCTTCATCTCTTGATAAATATTGGAGCGATAACGTTCGCTATAAGATTTAAAGAGTGGCTTTTCAACAGCCAGTAATTCGTTTTGCGAATAATGGTATAGCGCTTGGTTGTAAAGCTTTTGATCTTTTCCTTGTAAGATTGAAAATGCCAATAGGTTAAGGATGATCAAAATAAAAGTTAACCAAGGAAGATTGTTTTTGTTAAAGCCGTTTTCTGCAGGTATTAAAAGCATCAGTTGTTCTTATTGTTTGTGTATTGTGAGAGTTTAAATTCTAAGTGTTTTTTTACCGTAAGCCATTCGTGATTCAAAATGGAGAATACCACTGTGTCGCGATATGAACCGTCAGCTTGAATAATATGTTGTCTCAATACGCCATCTTGCTTGGCGCCTAATCTGGCTATGGCCTTTCTAGAGGCATGATTATGCCAATGAGTTCTGAATTCTACGGCAATGCAGTCTAACGCTTCAAAAGCATACTGCAACAATAACAATTTGCATAAACTATTGGTGGCGGTTCTTTGATAGCTTTTGGCATACCAAGTGTAACCAATTTCAAGTCGCCTATTTTTAGCATCTAAATTGCAAAAGCGAGTTGAACCAATGGCTTTATTGGTCTTTAAGTCAATTACTGCAAACACCAGCTGGTTGCCGTCATTAACATTGGCTATGGCTTCTTTGATATAGGATTTAACATCCTCATGAGCCGGAATACTAGTGAACCAAAGTTTCCGTAGTTCGCCATCTGCAGTTGCAGTTTGTAAATCTTCTAAGTGTGAAATTTCAATCGGTACTAGACGAACAGATTGTTTTTCGAGGCTTATTGGTTTGAGCCAGTTCATCGCGCAGTTTATTAGTCTTCAATGGTTAGACTTTACTAAGCGTGCATCGCAGTTTCAACAAAATTAACCCTTTATTGTTAATTCAGCGTTTATAGCAATGAGACTAATGCAGAGGTAGATAAAAATGAAGAAACTAATCTATGCCGCTACTGCTTGCTTGATAACTTTAGCATTGCTGTTATTAATGACCAGCTTAATAGCCCAGCCGCAAGCGCCTATGCCTAAAGTTAAGAAGGCAAAACCTGCGCCACAAGTGCTACCGCCTGAAAAAGATCCAATGCCACAAGAGAAAGTGCCAATGGTAATACCGAGTATTTCCGTTTTACCTTCGATAGATGCCAATGAGGATATCCAAGTTGAGTTAAAAGACATGCTAAATCTAGAAGATGTAGAGTTTTCTCCAGTTCAAACAGATTTCATTGGACAAATTAATGCTCCGAACTCTCCTGATTTAGGTTTGGTGGAAATGGATCAAGAAGCCATACCATTAATGCAAACTGCGCCTGCATATCCTGTGGATGCCTTAACGCAAGGCATTGAAGGCTGGGTGAAGTTAACTTTTGATGTGGATGCGGCTGGCTTTGCAAAAAAAATAAAAGTAGTTTCTGCTAGTCATAGAAAAATTTTTGATAGAGAAGCTAAGCAGGCATTAAAGAAGTGGAAATTCAAACCTGGCAAACGAGACGGTATTAATACAGGTTTAGATAATCAATCTGTCACCATGCAATTCAATCTAACTGATAACTAAGCTTACCCAACCCAGCAGTTCTAAGATCTAATTAACAGAACTGCTGTTTTTTTTGAATTAATTGATAAAAGACCCGATGATTTCTGCACACTCTTTAGCTTTAGCTTGTGCTACTAAATGAGTTGAGTCTAACTGCAAGACTTCTAGTTGAGTAAAAACCTTTTGGTAAGATTCTAAGTTTTTGGCCGGTACTAACCAATCTTTCGCGCCTTGGATATAAAGAGTAGGAACAGAAACTTTATTGGTAGGAAGTTTCAAGCTTCTCATATCCGCTATTCTTGAAGCTAATTGCTCAGTGGTAACGTCTTGCATGGCTTGCTTGAACAACAGGATCAGCTCATCGGTTGCATCCTTGCCATATAAGACATGACCTAAAATACTTTTCGGCAGCAAAGGTTTTCTTAATAATCCCATCGAAAGGTATTTTTCGAGCTCGGTGAATTTAGATGGGTTTTCTAAAAAACTGGCAATAATCACCAGCTTTTCAATCTCTAAATTTCCACGTAAGGCTAGCTCGGTTGCAATATGACCAGAGTAAGATTCAGCAATCAGAACCACTCCATCATTAGAATATTGCTGTTCCAAATTCTCGATATAAGCCAGTTTATCTTTATGCGGGTTTAAGGGTTCAATAGAGCTGTCAAAGCCTTTACTGGTTAGATATCGGCTTAATGGTTGATATAAAAAGCCTGAGCCATCCATGCCAGGCATTAAAACTAAAGTCATAAGTTACTCTATCGGAAGATATATTTCGGTAATTAAATCGGATTCTTTGACTTCTGGGAAGAAGTTTTTATATTCAAAGAAACAAGGGAAATCCCTTAAGCTTTCTCCACTAGTTGATAACCAGTCTTGATAGAGGAAGTATATCTTTTTATCCATCTGATCGTGTGAGCCTCTATGGGTGATTTTAGCGCAACGTCCGGCAGGGATAACAGAATTATACACTCCCTGCGGGTTATCTTTGATAGGTTGAGTAATAGAGCCGCAAATATCAAACATAAAGTCTTCAGCCGCTACGGTTTGAGGATCATGGTAAGCTAAACCAAAGGTTCTTGAGCTAGTTATTGGTGAATAATCGGTAGATTTTCGCCACTCGATAAATTTTGCAACGCTGTGATTTAGTTTTGCAGGCGCACCTCTATGCTCTAACAAAGCAACTGGTTGCTCTGAAAACTGTATAATATCTACTTGAATGTCTTGCATGGAAACTCCTTGATTTAATTGGTTTCTAGTATGCCAATCTTCCCATTTTGGATTTGCGCGAAATGTTTTGGGCGTCTGTCCAAATACCTTTTTAAAAGAGCGATTAAAAGCTTCATGAGATTCGAATCCGGCCTCTAAAGCTATATCAATGATTTTTTGGTCTGGATGAAATGCTAATTTATAAGATGCTCTTTTTAATTTCAGTCGTTGCGTAAACCGATAAACAGTTAAACCAGTGTAAGCAGAAAACACACGACTAAAGTGATATTTCGATAGCTTTGAAATTACACTAAGTTTATCTAGCGAAAGTATGCCTTCTATTTCTGAGTCTAAATGAATATAAATATATTCTATAACGGTATTAATTTGATCTTGATGTTTATCCATGGGTGTTATTGACTATGCGTTGTAAAAAATCATCGACCAAGAGATGTTAATAAAACTATTAATACTATTCTTGATTGAAATTGCTAAAGAATAAATTAATTAAAAAAGCCCTCAAGAGAGGGCTGTATTTAGATTTTAAATTTCTTTTTGAGCTTTTTCTTTACTAGCTCGTTTTTAAGCTCAACATACTGAGGCAAACCATTTTTATAAGGTGGGTAGGACTCGCCTTGAATCAATGGTTGTAGATACTCACGACATTCTTCAGTGATGCTATAGCCATCACGAGAGATATATTTACGAGGCATCATTTTTTCAACGTTGGCCACATCGGCTAATTTTGCTTCACCAACTTTCCATGAATATTTCTTAGTATTCTTACGGACAATAGTCGGCATCACAGCATTTTTTCCTGCATCTGCAAATTCAACGGCTGCTTGGCCCATAGCGTATGCCTGCTCAACATCAGTAGCTGAGGCAATATGGCGTGCTGCGCGTTGCAAGTAATCTGACACTGCCCAGTGGTATTTGTAACCTAGCTCCTCTTTGATCATTTGCGCTACTACCGGCGCAACACCGCCTAATTGTTTATGACCAAAAGAATCAACGGTTCCAGCATCGGCTAAGAAGGTACCATCTTTATAGGCGGTACCTTCGGAAACCACGATGGCGCAGTAACCAAATTTCTTAACACTGCGATTAACTTTTTTCAGGAATTTTTCTTTGTTGAAAGCAATTTCCGGGAACAAAATAATGTGCGGCGCATCGCCTTCTTTTTCACAAGCCAGGCCACCTGCCGCAGCAATCCAGCCAGCGTGACGCCCCATGACTTCCATTACAAAAACTTTAGTCGAGCTTTCTGCCATCGACTTTACGTCAAAGGCTGCTTCTCGAATAGAAACGGCAACGTATTTTGCTACCGAGCCAAAGCCAGGACAGTTATCGGTGATGGGTAAATCGTTATCAACGGTTTTAGGAATTCCGATACAGGTAATCGGATAACCCATAGTTTCGCTCAGCTGAGAAACCTTGTGTGCCGTGTCTTGTGAATCGCCGCCGCCATTGTAAAAGAAGTAGCGAATGTCATGGGCTTTAAAGACTTCAATTAATCGTTCATATTCGGCTTTATTTTCTTCAATGCTTTTTAGTTTATAGCGGCAAGAACCAAAGGCGCCAGATGGTGTGTGTGTTAAACCAGCGATATCTTTTTTAGACTCTTTGCTGGTATCGATAAGCTCTTCACGCAATGCGCCAATAATACCATTACGACCGGCATAAACCTTCTTGATATTTTTAGATTTACGAGCAGTTTCGATAACGCCAGCGGCTGTTGCATTAATTACTGCCGTCACGCCGCCTGATTGAGCGTAAAATGCGTTGTATTTTTTCTTCGCCATTTCAGATTCCTAAGAAGTTAGCTAAGTATTGAAATTAAGGCGATTCTACATTATTTCATCTTTTCTCGCTTGAAAAGATGACGAAAAAACTGGCTTAGCTTATGATTAAGCTAGGATTTCATTAAAACTTCATAATAATAAGTATGCACATTCATATTTTGGGAATTTGTGGCACCTTTATGGGCGGTATCGCCTTGCTGGCCAAGCAAAAAGGCATTTCGGTCAGCGGAAGTGATCAAAACGTTTACCCACCGATGAGCACCCAGCTTGAAGAGCAGGGGATTGAACTGATTCAAGGATTTGATCCTAAACAAATTCCTGAGAAAACCGACTGTGTGATAATTGGTAACGCCATGTCTCGCGGTAATCCTTCGGTTGAATATGTGTTGGAGCAAGGGCTTAACTATCGTTCAGGACCACAATGGTTGTGCGAGAATATCCTTAAAGATAAATGGGTTTTAGCTGCCGCTGGAACTCATGGCAAAACCACAACCGCCAGTATGCTCGCTTGGATTCTAGAGTATTCGAATTTGCAGCCTGGTTTTTTAATCGGTGGTATTCCTGAAAATTTTGGTCTGTCGGCACGCTTGACCGAATCCCCCTTTTTCGTGGTAGAAGCGGATGAGTACGATACGGCATTTTTTGATAAACGTTCTAAATTTGTCCATTACCGCCCGCGAACTTTTATTATGAACAATTTAGAGTTTGATCATGCGGATATTTTTGAAGACTTAGCGGCGATCCAAAAGCAGTTTCATCATGCCATAAGAATTGTTCCGGCAAATGGCTTAGTCATTTATCCTGAGATTGAAAGTAATTTACAGCAGGTGATTGAGCAAGGCCTATGGTCTGCCTCAGAATTAACTCAATCTTCACAAGGCTGGTCTTATGCTTTAAAAGCTGACGATGCGAGCCATTTCGAGGTGTATTTCAAAGGCCAACTGCAAGGCAACGTTAATTGGGACTTGATTGGATTGCATAATGCCAATAATGCGCTTTCAGCGATAGCAGCTGCGCGTCATGCAGGAGTTCCATCGAAGCATTGCTGTGATGCACTCAATGAGTTTCAAAACGTTAAAAGACGGATGGAGTTTAAAGGTGAGGCTAGCGGAGTTGAAGTTTATGATGACTTTGCTCATCACCCTACGGCGATTGAGACAACTTTAGAAGGTTTCAGGGCAAAAGTAGATGGTGCAAAAATTATAGCGATTGTGGATTTACGTTCGGCCACTATGCGTTCTGGTATTCATCAGAATGTTTTACTCAGTTCATTAATTGGTGCCGATAGAGTTATTATTCATAAGCCGGGCGATTTTGAGTGGGATTTTCCACAGTCTGAAAAAGAAAAACTGAGTGAGTTATCCATTTTGCCGGATGTTGATTCAATTCTTAAGGAAGTAAAATCCGTGGTAGAATCAGGGGATAAAATTTTAGTGATGTCGAATGGCGGCTTTGGTGGAATTCATCAAAAATTGTTAGATAGTTTGGCGAAGTAATTTTTTAGGTAACCCTTAAGCAGCTATCACTAATTCTACTTAAACAATAGACCTCTAGATAATTTTCGGAAAATTTATGAGTCAAACAAAAGCGATAACTTTAGCTATAACCGGAGCCTCTGGAGCACCATATGCTCTTAGATTACTGCAACAGCTAGTTAATCATTATCAGCATTGCTATTTAATGTTATCTAGCGCTGCACGTGTAGTATTGGCGACAGAGTGCGATATACAAGTCAATAAAGCCCCAAGCGTAGTAGAAAAAGAGTTAACCAAGCAATTAAATTTGCCAGAAGGTTTTATTAAAGCTTTTTCAACCGATAACTGGATGTCTCCAGTAGCTAGTGGCTCAAGCGCACCCAAGCAAATGATAATTTGCCCTTGTTCTACAGGCACTTTAAGTGCAATTGCAACTGGGGCTTCGGATAATCTCATAGAACGTGCAGCAGATGTGGTTTTAAAAGAGCGAGGTCAATTATTATTGGTACCTCGCGAAACGCCTTATAATACGATTCACTTGCAAAATATGACGCGCCTGTCTGAAGTTGGTGCGACTATTTTGCCGGCATCGCCAGGTTTTTATAATCAACCCAGTTCGATTGATGATTTAGTCGATTTTATTGTGGCGAGAATTTTAGACCATTTGGAACTCGATCATAAACTGGGTCATCGTTGGGGTTACAGCGGTAATTAAGCCTTAGTAATTTATTTTTAGTAATCCATTATAAAGTAGTAAAAGTACAAAAGGATAACAATGAGCAAAGCATTATCTATTTCCAATTTATCCAAGACTTATGCCAGTGGCACTCAAGCCCTTAAAGGCATCGACTTAGAAGTTGAACAGGGCGATTTTTTTGCATTACTGGGGCCTAATGGCGCCGGTAAGTCGACCGCTATTGGCGTTATTAGTTCGCTGGTGAATAAGTCCGCAGGCAAGGTCAGTGTGTTTGGACATGACATTGATACGGACTTAACTGCTGCTAAGCAAAACTTGGGATTAGTACCTCAAGAATTTAATTTCAACATGTTTGAGGGTGTAGAGCAGATCGTCTTACAGCAAGCAGGTTATTATGGTATCAGTCGCAAAGAAGCGAAGAAAAGAGCACAGCCATTGCTGGAAGAATTAGGTTTATGGGACAAACGCAAAAGTGCTTCACGTGAACTTTCTGGCGGTATGAAACGCCGCTTGATGATTGCGAGAGGGTTAATCCATAGTCCAAAACTATTGATTTTAGATGAGCCTACTGCTGGTGTTGACATTGAGCTGCGACGCTCAATGTGGGACTTTATGCAGCGTTTGAATGAGCAGGGTACGACAATTGTGTTGACCACTCATTACCTTGAAGAAGCCGAGAGCTTATGCCGCAATATTGCCATTATCAGTCAGGGAGAAATTGTGCAAAATACGGACATGAAATCCTTATTGGCACAATTGGATATGGAAACCTTTGTCTTAGATACGCAAGGTTTACCTGAACAGCTTCCCGCTAATACGGGTTACGAATTACGTAAGCGCGATGAGACCACCTTGGAGGTTGATGTGAAAAAAGGGGCTGGTATCAATGGTGTTTTTTCAGCCTTATCACAAGAGAATATCAATGTTTTAAGTATGCGCAATAAAGCTAATCGTTTAGAAGAGTTGTTTGTGCGAATGGTCGAAAATGGCGATAAAGCCAATTCGGCAAAAGGAGCAGGAGAATAATAATGCAAAATATCAATACCACTCCTATCCAAGGCTCAAACTGGGTAGCGTTTCAGACGATTATTCTAAAAGAAATCACTCGGTTTATGCGTATTTGGGTACAAACTATTTTGCCACCAGCTATCACCATGAGTTTGTATTTTGTGATTTTTGGTAATCTGATTGGTTCTCGAGTTGGGACAATGGATGGACTTCCTTATATGGAGTTTATCGTCCCTGGTTTAATTATGATGTCAGTGATCACCAACTCTTACTCAAATGTGGTCTCCTCTTTCTTTAGCGCTAAGTATCAACGCTCGATTGAAGAAATGATGATTTCGCCTGTCCCTAACTGGATCATTTTAGCGGGCTTTGTCGGTGGTGGCGTGTTAAGAGGCTTGCTCACGGGCTTCATTGTGACTCTGGTTTCATTATTTTTTATCGATAATATTGAAATTCATAATGTTGTAGTTTTGATCAGTGTAGTCATTCTAACTTCCATTTTATTTGCTATGGCGGGTTTCCTTAACGCTTTATTTGCACGTTCTTTTGATGATATATCGATAATCCCCACCTTTGTATTAACGCCATTAACCTACCTTGGCGGTGTTTTTTATTCGATAAAATTACTGCCAGATTTTTGGCAAGGTGTATCGCAAGCCAATCCAATCATTTATATGGTGAATGCCTTCCGTTATGGTTTTTTAGGTAAATCGGATATCTCCATCGAGGTTGCATTCGGCCTAATCATGGTCTTCATAGTGATTTTAGCGAGCATTTGTTTGTATCTATTGCATAAAGGAAAAGGGTTAAGATCCTAGATGGATTTTAGCAGCAACCGCGTTATTCCAATTTTCCCGCTCTCTCGAGTGGTTTTCCCTGATAGCCTGCTGAGATTGCAAATATTTGAGCAGCGCTATCTGCAAATGGTTTCAGAACAATTATCGAAAGGCGAAGGCTTTGGCGTTTGCCTGATAAAGAAAGGTAATGAAGCAGGTATCCCGGCAACGCCTTTTACCATTGGTACTTATGTAGAAATCATAGATTTTGATCAAACTGAGAAAGGACTTTTAAAAATCGTTTGTTTGGGGCAACGCAGTTTCCAAATTAACAGTCTTGAAACCTTAGATTCTAATTTACTGACTGCAAATGTCTCTTGGCTTGATCCCATCGATGAGAAGCAAGTGCTTGATGAGCAGGCTGAGTTAGTTAATTTATTGTCCGACTTATCAGAGCATCCGCAGGTAGAAATCATTGAGGATGAACAAAAGTGGAGCCAGCTGGGTTTTGTTATGGACCGTTTAACTGAATTTATGCCAATCTCAGAACGACAAAAACAATCCATTCTTGAAACAACCGATATTGAACTTAGACAGGCAATCTTGTTTCAGATGCTAAATTGGATACGTTAAAAATAGCCTCCTTAGGTCAGCTTGGTAAGTTAAGAGCTTTATTTTGGACAAAAAAATGCCCATCATTTGATGGGCAAATGGCTTGCGCATTGATTGGCTAACTTTGAGCGGGTAGATGCCCTCGGTTAGCCGGGGATAGTCTGCACTTAGGAGTGCCTACATATAGATATAAGCATAAAGTGTGCCAAAAGATTTAAGTGATTGAATTTTAAGGACTTATTTATTTTATATCGTGATAAACATTTATTTCTTAATCGAACTGTAAATAATTTAAACAGTTCTATAAAACGCTAAACAATAAAAAAGGGTGCTAAGAGCACCCTTTGATAGTTTTAACTGCGAGTTAAATTCTAGGGTCTAAATCTTCTTCGTAATCAACGCCATCGACTTCAAAGCCAAATAGCTTAAAGAATTCATGCTTATAGCCATGATAATCTGAGATATCTGAAATGTTTTCGGTGGAAGCTTTATCCCAAAGAGCTTCAACTTTATCCTGGATAGAATCATCTAACTCTTTTAAGTCCAAACGATAACGACGGGTATCATCATATACAGCTTCGCCATTGATCATTTGATCATGAATAAGTCCTTTAATCTGCTCAACTGGATTTTCATGTACTCCAGCTTCTTTCATGACCTTGTATAACAAAGAAATGTAAAGCGGCATCACTGGAATCGCTGAGCTCGCTTGGGTTACCACGGCTTTTAAAACCGCAACATTTGCTGAGCCGTTGTATTTGCTTTGCAGGTTTTCATGAATTGCGTGAGAGGCTCTATCCAAATCTTCTTTAGCCTTACCAATAGTGGCATGACCATAGATTGGCCAAGTGAGCTTTTTGCCAATGTAGGTGTAAGCGACGGTATTAACACCTTCAGCAAGCACTCCTGCATTTTCTAGGGCATTCATCCATAATTCCCAATCTTCGCCACCCATAACCTTAATGGTGTTTTGGATATCATCGTCATTGGCTGGCTCAATAGTGACATCATGAACTTCACCTTTGTCGGTATTTAATGTTTTACAAGTAACCGTGTCACCAATCGGTTTAAGTACCGACTTATAGACATCACCAGTATCAGGATCTTGGCGACGGGGCGAAGCTAATGAATAAACCACTAGATCGATTTTACCCATTTCTTCTTGAATGATTTTAATAGCATCTTCTTTGGCTTGATGAGAAAAAGCATCGCCATTGATGCTTTTATGCCAAACCCCAGCTTTATCTGCGGCGATCTCAAAGCCACGATTGTTATACCAACCGGCCGTGCCAGTTTTACGTTCAGAAGCTTCTTTTTCAAAGAATAGACCTAGGGTCTTGGCGCCATAACCAAAGGCAGAAACGAGGCGAGAAGCCAAGCCATAACCGGTTGATGAGCCGATGACTAAAACATTTTTAGGCGCATTAGCAGGTACATCGGTAATTTCTTGCTTGATGTAATCGATCTGCTCTTGAACATGAGCTATACAACCTTTTGGGTGAGAAGCGGTACAAATAAAGCCGCGAACTTTTGGTTTTATTACCATGAGATTCTCCAAATACTGGAAACTGCTTTTAAAATTGGCGCTATTGTAACCCTTTTCTCTAGCAAAGAGGTACTACCATTGGTAGCATTAAGCAAAAGTTAGATTGCTTAATACTATGCTAAAAACTTCAAAAACAAGACAAACAGAAAAGTTTTTTGATTATTTCATTATATTATTAGCGGCCACTCCATTTTTGGCGCTGATCATCACATCAAAAAAGATCTATCCTGCTGAGATGTTGATGAAATTAATTTTTCTGTTAATCGCTGCGGGTGGTTTGATTGCTTATCTAGTAAGCAAGCGAAAATTCACTCTTAATAAGATACCCTTGCTCAGCATTCCTATGCTTGGGCTAATGGGACTAACGCTTATTGGTCTATTATGGACGCATAACTATTTTGAATTAGTCATGAATAACTTTCACTGGCTAGCAGCTTTATGTTTAGCGTTGCTGTTATGGCAATGGGATTACAGCCAAGCGTCAGTGGAACGTTGGTTGAATGTACTTGTGATCAGTGCAACTCTTACTGCGGCTATCGGGATTATTCAGCATTTATTTGAATTTTCTGAAATTAAGCAGGGCGCGAAGCCAGCATCTGTTTTCTTCAATCGAAATATGGCCACGCAGTTTGTGATGGCCATTCTTCCTATGACATTAGTCCGTTTTTGGAATTACGAATTAAAAGATAGTAAAGCTTTGTTAGCCAATAGCATTGCTTTTTGCTTTATGCTTACCTATATCGCCTATACTCAAACTCGAGCAGCATGGCTGACGTTAATTATAATTATAGTTGCTGTCATAATCGCTATTGGAATTTTTTCCTCCTACCGACAATCATTAAGTCATTTAAAAAAACCGTATTTGTTATCAAGCTTACTAGCAACTTTAGTGTTAGTGCATTTCAATGCTGAAGGTTTTCATTGGTTCTTTAAAGCGGTATTTGATGAAGCCAATCAAATTACTGAGGCGGTGAGTTTAGAAAATAAAGGTGAAGCTCGTTATAAACTCTTTATTAATTCATTGCATATGGCAAAAGAAAATTGGCTTACCGGAGTTGGTCCTGGTCAATGGAGCGTATTTTACGGCGACTACATGAATAGCATTGTCGTTGATGATCATATTAATTACCAAGTCCGTGCTTCAAAAGTCCACAATGCTTACATTCAGATCATGGCCGAATACGGCATTTTGGGATTAGCTCTTGTGGTCTTTGGATTGGCATCATTAGTAATTTCGGCCTGGAGTTTGCTGAAAAATACATTCAATTATACCAATCTTGGGCTTGTTTTAAGTGTCTTGGCGATTCTCACTCAAGCAAACCTTAGCTTTAGTATGCATTTAGCAATGCCAGTTATGCTATTGGTATTTAGTTTGGTCATTATTACTAAGCAGTTAACCAATAATAAAAACTTCACATTACCAATCAATAAAAATATTGTTTTAGTCATTGCTTCAGTATTAACACTGGCTGTAGGCTTTTTTGTGGTTAATGCATATACCGCTAGATTAGATTATGTGGACTCAAGAATTTTCTTGAGAGATAAGAACTTTGCTGGAGCATACCAAGCAGCAAGCAAAGCTATTGAAAGAAACCCTTACCATAAAAATGCTCATGTGATCCTATTTAATTCTGCAATAGAATTGGATAAAGCAGCTGAGGTTAGCGACAAACTTGAAATAGCATTGAAAAAATATCCATTTGCTCAAGAATTACTTTTCCCTGCTGCTCAACTGACTAAAGTGACCAAAAGTCATGAAAAAGATATCGAATATAACCAAAGGCTAGTCAATTTATTTCCTTACGATGCTGTAACCGTAAAACGATTAGGCGATGCGTATCGCAGGGCGGAGGATAAAGCTAATATGAAGCTTTATTATCAACAAGCAGTGGATTTAGATGAAACTTTAAAAGAACACTCGACCATTAAGCGATTTTTATACAACCAAAAATAATAACCATGAAGAAAAAAACGGATAAAAAAGGCTTGGGCTGTTTAGTCATTTTTGGCGGCATATTTTTATTAGCGGGTATTGGAGCTTTTCTGATGCAGGCTGCTCCACTATATCATTCATTGCTGGCTAATGATTGGCAGCCAGTTAATGCAAAAATCATCAGTGTTAAGCAAACGAGCTCTAACTCAAGCGAAGGTGGCACCACTTATGGCGTAAAAGGATCTTTTAGTTATCAATATGAAGGAAGAAGTTATACCTCGTCAAAACTAAATTTTTCTTCAGGCACTGACAATATAGGCGATTACCAAAAAGATTTTTATCAACGTTTAAGAAGCGCCCAAAGAAATGATCGCTCTGTTACCGCTTTTGTGAACCCTAATAATCCATCAGAAGCTGTCATCGATAAAGGTATTCGTTGGGGAATGTTGGGCTTTGGCTCTATTTTTCTATTGGTTTTTGGCGGCGCAGGTGGAGGCATTATTTTTGCTGGATTCTGGGGACAGCGTAAGAATAAAGAAGAAGAAAAGTTACAAGCCGAATTTCAAGATAAGCCATGGTTGTGGCGTGAAGAATGGCAACAAGAATTCTTCACCGCAAATTCAAAAGGTAGCTACATAGCTATCGCCATATTTGCAGCTTTCTGGAATTTAATCTCTTTCCCCATAGCGATAATGGCTTTACCAGACATTATTAAAAAAGGGGAGTATGTAGGCTTATTTGTTCTATTATTCCCATTGGTTGGAATATTTATGGCTGGATGGGCTATAGCGCTTTATCGAAGACACAAGCGTTACGGTGGCATTAAACTCTATGTAGATGATCAGCGAATTAAAATTGGTGATATAAATCGTGGTTATTTTCAATTACCTCCATTGCAACTGAATAACTCCGAAGCGATTATCAGTCTTAAATCTATTCATAAATATGAATCAGGAACGGGCAAAGATCGTTCTACTAGAGAAAAAATATTGTGGGAAGACACTCAAAGAGTGGATATTTTTTCTTCAGAATCTAGATTTGAGTTTAATGTACCTTCGAGTCTGAAAGAAACCGATGCTTCAAATTCAAGATCGCAATATCTATGGCGAATATCTATAGACTCCAAACAGAAAGGCCCGGATCTAAAGTTAGACTTTGAAGTGCCTGCATTTAAATTGTCCAAAGAAGAGCAGTTAGAAAAAGAAATGGAAGAAACGGATTTATTTACCGCAGACTCCTCTCCGTCTTTTGCCAGTCGAGTAAGCGAAAGGGGTGACTGGACCAAAATTGGCGTTATCCAGTCTTATTCTAATCAAGGCGTAGAATACTTATTCCCAAGAATGAACACCTTGCTATGGTCAATAATGTCACTAATTGGCTGGGTATTTGTAGCAGTGGGTATCGGTGTTTATATGCACGGAGCACCAGTATTATTCCTCATCATATTTGGACTGTTGGGTGGACTCTTTGGGGTTTTAGGGATGAGATCAGCTTTATTTAAAAGCCGAGTATATGTCGATGGTTCGAATCTATATTATCAAATCGGGCACATTACTTTTGGTGAAACAAAAAGCATTCCCAAAGAAAATATAAGAAAATTCGATACCATTTCGCTGACCAGTTCAGGCAACACCAAGTATTACAATATATTGGTTCATACTAATGATGGAAGAAAACACACCATTGCCAAGAACTTAAAAGTTAAAGGTGATATCGAGGCGTTTATCACCAAGCTAAAAGACGAACTGAATTATATGTAAAAAAGACGCCCTTAGGGCGTCGAAAGGAGTTAAGTCTTTAGGTTGATGGTTTAATTATGGTTTGCAAGTAGTCGTTCTCTAAAAATAAACACCAGCAAAAGCAGTGAAAACATTGTAATAGGACCGCCCCCACTCGAACCTGATGGCGCTGGAGCCGGGGGAGGAGGGGTTGACCCAGATACCACCAGTTCGTACGATTGTACAACTGTTGACAGGGAATCATTAAGAGAAGCTGTCACCGTATAGGTTTGTCCTGAATCATTCGCCGAGGGCGTTCCAGAAATAGTATCGGTGCCGTCAAAAGCCAACCATGCAGGTAGGTCACTAAATTCTAAAGTTAAAGCATCGTTGTTAGGGTCTTCAAAAGTGTATTGGTAGCTATATGCACTATCTTGAGAGGCGCTTGTGATAGGAGTACTAGTAAAGTAAGGGGCAATTTGATCAACTTGAGGGTCTGCGAATAACGCTCGTCTGACATGATTTTGTGTAGCGAAATAAATACTATTACCATCTTCTGCTACAGCTAATCCGATTGCGGGGTCCATGCTTGCAATATCTAGAGTACCATCCTGAAAACCATTATTGGAAGCATTCACTACAAATATGTGATTACCATCTAAGTCAACTTCAATAATCTGTCCTTGATTGATTACGGTTGCGAAAAGCTTGTTATTAAATTCATCAAATTGGATATAGCCAAAACCTTCTAGTCCAGTTGAAGAGAATAAACTAATATCTCCACTAGGGCTGACTTTATATATATCTCCACTTCCATAACTAGTGACATATACATTGTTGTCACTATCAATACAAAGACTAGACACACTGGATAACTGATTGATGGAAGCAAAACTTTCTGAGGTGCCATCTGGTGTAACTTTAGTTACTGTAGTTGTCCCAGCGAAGTTACTAACATATAAGTTCCCTAAGTCATCCCAATCTAAAGCTATAGGTTCTCTTATTCCGGAACTAAACGTTTCTATTTGCCCATTAACAACTGTGACGACTTCACCAATATTATACATGGCAACTAGCATATTACCTGCGTTATCAAATCTTATACCTGCAGGTCCGTTGTTATTTGCTGTTAACACTATTGACACCTCTCCATTAGGAGTGATTCTATAAATAACCCCAGTGTTATAGTTAGAGCTATATAGATTGTTATCTGGACCAATGGTTATTGCATCTCTAGCAGAAACTTCTGCAATCGTTTCTAAAAATGTTTCAGCACTAACTATATTGTTAATACTGAATAAATTGATAAGCATAAATATAATGATCGATATTGATTTCATTCTAAGACCCTTTGCTTTTAAGTTAGTTAAGAGTCGAAAATATATTTGATGAGGATTACAGTAACAATAGAAAGGAGTTAATGAGACTCTGATATAATCTTATGAAATTCTGATACTTTATCTAATTGATATTTAAACAAAAATTCGAAGCGCTGGTAGGGTCGAAATGTTTTATCGTGTTTGCTTATAGATGATAATGTCGCTATTAGGATAAGAATAGTCGTCATGAGCTAACATTTTATTATGGTGATCGATTGAGAATGAACGTGCAATTGGTTTATTCCAATCCGTAATGTGGGTGGTTTCTCCTGTTTTCAAATTTTTATATTTTATATATGAGCGGTCACCAGATGAGTCGAGAAAATAAACGCCAGTCTCATTTAAACGCCAAGCATTGCTAGTGCTAATTTTTACCTCAGGGATGACGAGCTCTTTTTTGCCAGTTGCTAATTCAGTTCTAAAGAGCCCGTCTTGATAAGAGCTTGTGAAATAAGCAAACTCTTTATTAGAATCTTGCTGATAATTTAAAATATCCTGAGATATTATTTCCGGCTTTTTAGTTGCTGAGTTCAGCGTCAGTTTATATAAATAGAATTTATCATCGGCAAGTCGATTGTAAAAAATATGCTGGTTATCGCTCGACCATGTAGGTCCAAATAAGGTTTCATCAAGAGCTGCGGAAAGTATCAATCCAGCGGATTGGGACTCAAAATTATAGATGTAAATGTTGCGAGCTCTCGCAAAAACTATTTTTTTGTCATCCTTTGACCAACGTAACTTCCCCATCCATCCATCTTCTTTAAACTGAGTCAACTGAACTATTTTGCCATCTTGCTTTTTTTGCCACAGTTGGTTGGATCCAGAGCGGTTGGAAACAAATGCTAATGTCTCGGAGTGATGAGCAAACTCGGGATAAGATTCTGTGTAACTAGAAGTTATGTCGGTATAGTTGGTACTAGTTTCGCCATTGATACTTTTGACTTTGATAGACAAAGGCGAGCTCGCAAACTGCTCAAATGAAAAAGTATTACTTTCCGCAGCTTTATTTAAATTCCCCAGCCGGTGCGTTGTTTGCAAAAACTGTGATATTTCACCAGTGTTAATATTAACCTTATGATATGTGTTTTGTTTACTTTTGAAGACGATAGTATTTTCTGAGTCCCCCCAAGATATTGATGGAATAATACTAGGGAAAATATAAAACTCAGTGGCTAACTTGGTCTTTATATCGTAAAGATAAAAAATCGTTTCTTGGTAATTTTTATACCTGAGAACTATCAGTTTGTTCTC
Organism: uncultured Kangiella sp.; assembly: GCA_947498625.1. Classification (GTDB taxonomy): domain Bacteria; phylum Pseudomonadota; class Gammaproteobacteria; order Enterobacterales; family Kangiellaceae; genus Kangiella. The sequence goes on from CANMKR010000001.1 coordinate 677,518, forward strand.
ATAAGGAGACGCTAATACCTGGTAATTCCAGCTCAATCCTTCATCATTAATGGGTAAAACAATACTGGATTCAGAGCTCTCTAATGACGTTAAAAGGATGCTAGCTTTACCGTTAACGACTTTATTATATGCTATATGTTGGTCATCAAACGTAAACTGTAGAGACTCTGGCGGGGATGTATCGCAAGTAGCAACATTTTTTGGATTAGATATACTTAAATTTTCGTGGTCAAAAGTAGCGATGAATATATCGCAGCTATCATTATTGGATTGTGCGTAGGTTATTTTCCGTCCATCATATGACCAAGAAGGGGAGTGGTAATTATGGTGACTGGATCGGATTAGCGGAAAGCTACGCTGTTGCGCTTTAGCAAATGTTTCTTTATTGGTTGAGTACGACGCAGGATCATTAAGTAGCTGCGCATATATTTCCGATTTCGAATGTTCATTTTCTTGAGAGATGAAGGCAAGTAAACTTCCAGTAGGGTGTAAGGCCGGATGAAATTCCCTACCAGGCATAGATGTAGCTGGTTCAAAAATATACTGCGCGAAACTATCGCCTTTTCTATCGCTTATCAAGGGGTACAACATGAGCGAAAAGGCTACAAGGAACAATACTATTAAGGCAAATAATCCCATATTAGCTTTCTTGTTGGTTACCGGCTGTACAAGGCTATAACCTCTTTTATTAATGGTTTTTACGTATTGGACATCGGAGCCTGATTCAAGAGCTTTTCTTAATTCAGCTATAACTCTATAAACTGCACTATTAGAAACAACTTGCTGCTGCCATACTGCTTGTTGAATTTGTTTGATGGTAACTGCAGAGTCATTATGTTGGGAAAGAAAAACTAATACATCCATAACTCTACTTTCAAGTTGCCTGGATGTTTTCCCTTTAACAATAAGGTTTTCTTTTGGGCGAACCGTCCACTGTCCCACTTGAAACTGGTTATTGTTAGAAAAAAGCATAGAAATATGGAAGCTAATTATAATGAAAAAACTATATCAGAATTGAACCGTTAAAGCTTCTCAATAAGTTATGGGGATTTGCAAAAGAAAAAGCCTGCAATTAAGCAGGCTTTTAAATATGGCGGAGAGGGTGGGATTTGAACCCACGGTGGGCTATTAACCCACGCCGGTTTTCAAGACCGGTACATTCGGCCGCTCTGTCACCTCTCCGAAGAAGCGAAATGATACCTTAACTAATCGTTATTTGGAATCACTTTCTTATTACTGAAAGAATATGGTAGCTATGGGTGGACTTGAACCACCGACCCCAGCATTATGAATGCTGTGCTCTAACCAGCTGAGCTACATAGCCATAAATTCAGTGGCGCGTATTTTGGTGATTTTAGAGCTTTTTGTCAAGCCCATTTAGCCTAAATAGCGCCAAAAAACAGTATTATCTATACGTTGAATCTGAAGTGCATAACGTCGCCATCTTGCACTATGTAATCTTTGCCTTCAAGGCGCCATTTGCCTGCTTCTTTTGCGCCAGCTTCGCCATTACCAGCGATATAATCATCGTATGCTGTCACTTCGGCGCGGATAAAGCCTTTTTCAAAATCCGTATGAATGACGCCAGCTGCTTGCGGTGCGGTTGCACCTACTCTTACTTGCCAAGCGCGGACTTCTTTTTTACCGGCAGTGAAGTAGGTTTGCAGGCTTAGCAAATCATAGCCAGCTCGAATTACTCGGTTTAAACCAGGTTCTTCTTGTCCTATGTCGGCAAGGAAATCGATCTTATCTTCGTCATCCAATGCGGCGATTTCAGATTCGATAGAGGCGCAAATAGGCACCACTTCCGCATTTTCACTAGCAGCAAATTCGCGGACTTTATCGAGTAGCGGGTTATCTTCAAAACCATCTTCACTGACATTAGCGATATACATAGTTGGTTTAGTGGTAATGAGCTGGAAACGAGACAAAACTTTCTTTTCGTCTTTATCCCAATCTAAACTGCGCAATGCATTACCTTCATCTAGGCAAGCTTTACACTTTTCTAAAACTTCTAAATCTGCTTTAGCATCTTTGTCGCCGCTTTTTGCGATTTTAGCTGTTTTAATTAAACGCTTTTCAACAGACTCCAAATCTGCCAACGCTAATTCAGTATTGATGGTTTCAATGTCAGCAATCGGATCAACTTTTCCCGCTACATGCACTACATCATCATTATCAAAACAACGAACAACGTGAGCAATGGCATGAGTTTCGCGAATATTCGCAAGGAACTTATTACCTAGGCCTTCACCTTTTGAAGCGCCAGCTACTAAGCCGGCAATATCGACAAATTCCATAGTTGCCGGTAAGACTTTTTCCGGATCGACAATCCCTGCTAGCGCATCTAAACGCGGATCGGGAATTGGCACAACACCTGTATTGGGCTCAATGGTACAGAAAGGATAGTTGGCTGCATCAATGCCAGCGTCTGTGAGCGCATTGAATAGAGTGGACTTTCCAACATTAGGTAAACCTACGATTCCGCAATTTAATGGCATTGTTATCTTCTCTCGTTATTGGCTGAAAGGTGAGGTTAAGCTGTGCAGACGGTGCACCGCCGTATCCCATTCGCCTTTTAATAAGGTTTCTGTTTCTCGTACCGCTTCATCAACCGCGATATCGATAGCATTTTTTTCGTCTGCGTTTGGTTTATTTAGCACATAACCTGAAACTTTTGATTTATGTCCAGGATGGCCAATACCTACGCGCAAGCGGATAAATTCTTTATTGTTAGCAAGTTTGCTAATGGTATCTCTTAAACCATTATGACCGCCATGACCGCCGCCTTTTTTCAACTTTAAAGTACCAGGGGCTATATCCAGCTCATCATGTGCGATTAAAATTTCTTCGGGCTGTATCTTGTAGAAATTCGCAACTGCTTGAATGGCTTTACCACTCAAGTTCATGAAAGTTGTGGGGACTAATAGTTTAACTTCAAAACCACCGATGAATCCTTTGCCAAAAAAGCCATGGAATTTAGATTCGGTTTTTAGTTGTATTTGATAAGAGCGAGCTAGCTCTTCGACATACCAGGCGCCAGCGTTGTGGCGTGTATCTTGATATTGTGAGCCTGGATTGGCCAGGCCCACAATTAACTTGATGCTAGACATGCTTAGACTTTCTTTATGTCTAACTACAGCTTGGTTAGAAGCTAGCGAAGAATTACTCTTCGCCGCCTTCTTCAGCTGCTGGTGCTTCGTCTGCTGCTGTTTCTTCAGTAGCTTCATCATCACTAGAAGCAGAAACAGTAGGAGGAACGATGTTAGCAACAGATGCATCATTGTCTTGGTTTTGCTCGAAAGCAGCTAAACGTACGCCTTCAGGCATGGTTAGATCTGATAAGTGAACTACGCCACCCATTTCAACTGAACCCATGTCAACTTCGATGTACTCAGGCAAGTTACGAGGCATACAGATGATTTCAACAGAAGTCACTTGGTGAGAAACTACGCCGCCTTCTTTAACGCCAGGAGCATTTTCTTCATTTATGAAGTGTAATGGAGCGTTAGCGTGCATTTCTTGACCACGTACAACGCGCTTCAAGTCCATGTGTAATACTTTTGGCTTGAACGGGTGACGTTGAATGTCTTTTAATAAAACTTCTTCAGTTGTGCCTTCAACATCTAAAGTGATGATTGAAGAGTAGAAAGCTTCTTCTTCTAAAAGACGAACCACTTGGTTGTGGTTTAAAGTTAATGATTGCGCTTCTTCCTTGCCGCCGTAAACAACAGCTGGAATCATGTTCGCTTCACGACGTAGGCGGCGGCTCGCACCTTTCCCTATATCGCTACGCTTAGTAGCATTTAAGATAAAATCGCTCATATTTGTCTCCTTAAGAATAGACTATGAGTGTTAGTAAAACTGTTATCAGCTTGCGACCAGCCAATAACCCATAAAAATTTGGAGCGCGATTATACACCGATCTGGAGCTGATAAGCTAGTAATAAAGCGAGCAAATATAGGCTTTTGAGTGGAAATGAAGAAATTATTAGGAGAAACTCGCTAAAATAGAAATACGGTTGTAAGTTTTACTCTGATTAGTTAGCTTTGCAATATGCGTAAGGTACATCCTTTAAACATAAGCAATTAACGAAGAATGGACAGGATTACATGAAAAAGTCACTAATTATCATAACGCTTTCGGTTATTGTCGTCATATTGTTTAAGTTGGCAATTCAAGAGCAAAGAGTAGAACTATATCAATCTGAAGAACCTCAAATTATAAAAGAAAATCAATATCTCGAAGTGGTTGAATTAAAAGCTCTAAAGCAAACTTCTAATGTATCAAAAGAAAGTGAAAAGTCGATTTCACAGGAACAGAAATACCAACTCCAAAATTTTTTGAGGGATAGAGGTTATAGCGAATGGGCAGATGTAGATGGAGAGTTCAAAGAAGTCCCTTTCGATTATCATGCCTATGATGACCAATCTTTAAAAGATATTGCAGACTCTGGAGATAGAGTTGCTCAGATGGTATTTTCTGAGAGAGCAATATTGAAACAGGATTATGTAAACGCTGAGATTTATGCTTATAAGTCAATATTAAATGGTTATACAAAGCCAATTAAAAATATCATTTCTGCTAATATGCATAAATTAGGAGAGAAAAAATCTCTTGGCGATCTTGAGAGTGCCAAATTACTTTATATTGAGGCTATGGCTTGGTTTGAAGTTGCATCTATAAGAAATGATCCTTTCCTTCTAAAGTCAAAATCGCTATATAAAAATTATTCTCAAGGCTTGAATGTAAATGATGCAGATAGAAATAGAATTAAAGAGTTAGGCAAGGAATTTTACAATAAGCTTGTATCAGAAAGGCTAGCCAATGGATTAGATGAATTTGATAATTCCTTTCCAGACGGGTAGTTTCAGGGCTGTTGAAACCCTGAAACTAAAAAATAGCGAGCTTAGTCTAAGAACATTGTTGAGATAGATTCTTCGGTATTTACACGTCGAATCGACTCGCCTAATAATGGTGCCAAGTCTAGAGAATGAATGCGGTCGCAGTTTTGCGCGGCATCTGATAAAGGTATGGTGTTGGTGATAACCAATTTATCCAAACCAGAACCGTTAATATTGTCGATGGCTTTGCCTGACAAAACTGGATGGGTTGCATAAGCAGATACGCTTTTAGCACCATGGTCTTTAAGAGCTTGAGCGGCTTGGCAAAGTGTACCAGCAGTATCGACCATATCATCAACAATCACACAATCGCGACCAGAAACGTCACCAATAATATTCATTACGCTGACTTCGTTAGCGCGCGGACGACGCTTATCGATAATCGCTAAGTCTGCATCGTTTAAACGCTTAGCGATAGCACGAGCACGCACTACACCGCCAACGTCTGGCGAAACGACCATTAAGTTTTCGCTAGCATCTTGTAAAATGTGTTCAAGGAGAACTGGAGTCGCGTAAACATTGTCTACCGGAATATTGAAGAAGCCCTGGATCTGATCAGCGTGTAAATCAACGGTTAATACACGGTCAAAGCCAACGCCGCCGATCATATCGGCAACCACTTTAGCACTGATGGGTACACGAGCTGAACGAACACGTCTATCTTGGCGTGCATAACCGTAGTAAGGAACCACTGCGGTGATACGCTTTGCTGAAGCACGCTTTAATGCGTCAGCCATAATGATCAATTCCATTAAATTGTCATTGGTTGGAGCGCAAGTTGATTGGATAATGAAAACGTCTTTACCGCGAACATTCTCTAAAACTTCTACACTGCACTCACCATCGCTAAAACGGTTGGTCGTGATATTGCCTAATGGCACATTAAGGTATGAAGAAATACTAGCGGCAAGATCTGGTGTGGCATTACCACTAAACAGCATCAAGTCAGACATGAAAAAAGGCCCCAAAAAGCAATAAAAATTGAAAAATTAAGTTTCAAGCAGTAGGGCTGGATAGTATAAGAAGAAAATGGCAGGGGTAGCAGGATTTGAACCTACGAATGGCGGCATCAAAAGCCGCTGCCTTACCGCTTGGCGATACCCCTATTTTTTAAATTCCTCTATCAGCGGGGAGGTATTGATACCTTGAGCTTCAAGAGTTAACCAGCGCTGCTTGCACAGTGCCGATATTTTACTGGCTTCTCGCTCATTGTCAAAGGTTAAGAAGACACAACTTCCAGTACCTGTGAGCATGGCTTTACCGTATTGATTTAGAAACTCTAAAGCCTCTTTCACTTCAGGATAAAGCTCTGCAACAAGTGGTTGAAAGGCATTGTAACCCAAGCTTTCCAACTTCACCTCTGGGCGAGAGGCGCGTAATTTAATGGGTTTATCGTCTCTTGTCAACGCTGGATGCGAAAAAATTTTTCCGGTGTTGATAGAGCACTCAGGATAAACAATAAGATAGTGTTTTTGGGGCAACTTGGCTGCAGTTAAAATTTCTCCAATTCCTTCTGCCCAGGCGCTATAGCCATTGACAAAAACAGGAATATCGGCACCCAATTGTTCGCCCATGGCGCATAGATCAGAATTGGGTAAATCGAGCCCCCACAATGCATTTAAGGCTACTAAGGTAGTGGCAGCGTCAGAACTACCGCCGCCTAAGCCTGCTCCCGAGGGCATGCGCTTATTTAATTTAATGGTTGCGCCAAGCTGATGTTCTTTGGTTTTAGTTATTAATGCTTGGGCTGCTTGTATGACTAAGTTATCTTCATTGGCCACTTCTTGATAGTCAGTTATTAGCTCTAATTGACCAGTTGTATTCGGTTTAATCCATAGCTCGTCACCAATATTTAGTAATTGAAATAAGGTCTGCAGATTATGATAACCATCGGCTCTTTGGCCTAAGATCCTTAGCTCAAGGTTCAGTTTTACTGGTGCTGGCCAATAGCTATAACCGTGTTCATCGGTAAAGCCTGTCGAATGAGTAAAGTGCAAGTTAGAAGGCGTCAACTAAAGATCCCAATTATAATTCCCAACTATAGTTCCCAACTACGAATAGAGAGTATCAATTTATTATCGCCTTCAATAATACGAATTTTCGCAGGCATTTTCTTGTTATCACTCGATAGGTATTTCTCGTAACTGACATTAAACACTTTATTCGGATCTATCGAGCTTTGTTCGATATAGGTTAGCGATTGCAAAGTACCATCGGCATTGATGGCGATTTTATCTCTGCCAACACCTGTGGGTACGCCCTTTATCCAGTCTGATAAATAGTTTAACGGTAATTTCCAGCCTAAAGTCTCTGCAATTAATAGGCTAGCATTTGGACCTTCAAAAAAACGTTCGTCAGCAGTTTCCAAGCTAGTCCAATCCGGAGTGGAGTTCATTAAGGCATAAGTATTACCAAAAGCGCCATACATCCGGAACTTAAAACTTTTATAATCATTTTGCTGCCAGTGGAAATTACTGGAAAAGCTATCTTGCGGATTACTAATACCAATGCGGCCTTTTAGAGCAAAGGTTTGAATAGGCTTTAATGCTTTATAGTTTGCTTGCCATAAAGGATCATCCCATTCAGTGGTTGCTTGTGGGATTCTCTTGTGATCACAGGCTTGCAGCAAAAAACTAACAAAGATAAGCGCTATAAATTTCGTATTCATGAATTAAGGCAATAAATTGGCTTCTGGGAAGCGTAGTAGCGTGTCGCGAATATATAAGTTAGAGGGCTCTTGTTGCAAGGCCTTTTTCCAGATAGCAATCGCTTTTTCTGTTTGTCCCATTTGCCATAAGACTTCGCCAAGATGAGCTGCTATTTCTGGAACGGGCGCTTTGTCGTAGGAGAGTTGAATGTATTTTAATGCTTGCTCTAAATTGCCGAGGCGATATTGAATCCAGCCCATTGAGTCTAAAATGGCATCATTATCGGGTTCAGCTTGATAAGCGGACTCGATGAGCTTTTTAGCTTCATCTAAGCTTTTATTGGTGTCAGCTAAGGTGTAACCCAATGCATTTTGTGCATCAACATTATCCGGGGCAATACTTAATAAATAGCGTAAATCTGTTTCCAATCGGTCATATCGTTTTAAAGGCTCATTCGATAAAGCTCGCGCATATAACAAGTCTAAGTCTTCTGGAAAGGCCTTAACTTCTTTATTAAGCACGTCAAAAATTAATTCATAAGCTTTTTCTTGGGTTAAAATATTCACAGCGCTGAAGGTAACTTCTTTACGTAAGTCTTGATCGGGAGCTTGCTGTTGTAGTTGATGAACCTTAGCTAAAAAATCGGTTTGCGATAAGGTTTTATCGGCAAGCAATAACTGTAAATAGTAAATAGTGCCATTGTTGGGCTCTAACTGAATGGCTGATTCAAGTCTGGATTTAGCTAATTGATATTGCTCATACTCTAATAAATAATTAACTTCATATTTCAGTAGCATCTGTCGTTGATTAAAATCAACTAAGGATTGCGCTTTTTGTAAGCTTTCTGCGCCAACGCGATACATTTTTTTATTAGCATAAATCGTCGCCATCCGCTGACGAGCTTCTAAAAAGTACTGGCTCACTGGAACCATTTCAAAGCAGCTTAAACTTCTAACGATGTCATCATTACGCTCTGCCGAATCGGCACAGTAAAAAGCGCTAGCTTCTTTACGGTAATCATCAATGGCTAGTTGATAAAAGATATCAGTCGCTTGTTGATATTTTTTATTGGCAAAGTGACTTCCTGCTAACAGAAACTGAGCTTCGGAATTATCAGGCTCTGAATCTACTATTCTTTGGAAGCCAATGGTTGCTGAGGAATAATCTTTTTGTCGGTAGGCGAAGTTGGCCAACTCTGAGATTTGATCTTTGCTTAGAGCTTGCTGGGATAAAATTTTATTTAAATAATCCGTACTGTTTTCTACGGAAATCAGCCTTAAGGCTTTAACTTTAGTATTAATGGCCGCAATAAAGCCCGGGTTCTTCTCAATAACGCCATCTAATAGGCTATGAATGCGGGCTAATTTAGTTAGTGGGCCTCGACTATTTAGATGCAAATAGGCTTCGGCGGTTTGCGTGCTATCGCCATAAAAAGACTGGGGGTTTTCTGTATTATATCGCTCTAAGAGAGAAGCCAGTCCTAATTGTTGGTGCTCCAACCCTTGTTGATCCAGGGTTTTGGAAAAAGCTAAGGTCAACAAATCGTTGAAACTATTTTTGAGTACACTGGCAGAAACCTGATAGCTTGAATCAGCGTCATCGGGCGAGCTTATTTCTATTGGAAAGAGTGACAATAAATGATTGTAAGCCTCTTCATATTGAGATTTATGCAATGCAATTAATAGGGCAATTCTTTTTGGGGCGCTGGAATCAGGTGCGCTGCTTTGCCATATATCTAGAGCTTTTTCGGCGGCAATAAAGTCTTTTTGAAATAATGCTATTTTGGTACTAAGAGCAGCAATTTTCGGGCTTTGAGTTTTTTCTAAAGCATCTTGATAATTGCTTTGGGCTATATCTAGGAATTGTTTTTTTTCTGCCAGCCTTGCTAATAAGATGGAGTAGTACAACTGACTACGTTGATCAGCACTTAAATGGCTAACATCAATAGCAGCGGGTGCCATAGTTTTGGTGGATTTAGTTTCATTGGGTAAAAGCTTTGGTGAAGACGCGCAAGCAGCGAGCATCAGTGTGCCAATAGCCAATAGCAAAAGGTGTTTATTGCGCAATGAAAAATCCACTCGAACTCATAAAAAGTTAGATTATCAGTTTTGCTTTTGAAAAACAGTGAATTTTTATAAAACTATCAACTTAAGTGAGAATAGCTATTAATCTCGCAGATAATATTTGCCGATGCTATAATTCGCGCCATTAAAGCATTTCGAACATTTCTGGAAACAATTTAACGCCCTATGTCATTGATATCTTTGGGAATTAACCACAAGACTGCGCCGGTATCGGTGCGGGAAAAAGCAGCCTTTGCTGAGCATGAATTAGCTCAAGCTATGGCTGATTTGCAGTCTTGGTTAAATCAAGAGTTATCAACTGGCCTACAAAAGCCCTCAGAGGTTGCGATTATTTCAACCTGTAATAGGGTTGAGTTTTACATAAATGCCACGGGCTGTGCGCCTGAAATAGTCGTGGAGCAAACCAAATCTTGGCTACAGAACTATAACCAGCTGGAAGAGAAGCTTGATTCTTATTTGTATCTTCATAGCAATCTAGAAGCGGTAAGTCACATTATGCGAGTGGCTAGCGGTTTAGATTCTATGGTACTGGGTGAGCCACAAATTTTAGGTCAGCTAAAAGCGGTTTACCAAAAAGCTAAGCGGGCAGGCACTTTGGGTGTGGATATAGAACGCTTATTTCAAAAAGCCTTTTCTGCTGCTAAAAAAGTTCGTCATGATACGGATATTGGAACCAATCCAGTATCGGTTGCCTTTGCGGCAGTTAATTTGGCCAAACACATCTTTGCAGATTTTTCCGAGTTAACGGTATTGTTTGTCGGCGCAGGTGAGACCATTGAATTGGCAGCAAGGCATTTGCAACAACAAACCGTAGGGCAAATGCTAATGGCCAATAGAACTTTGGCTAATGCACAGAAATTGGCGCAAGAGTTTTCCGGTCAGGCCATCGGTTTAGAAGCCATTCCTCACTTTTTCTCACAAGCGGATATAGTGATTTCTTCCACCGGTAGTATGTTACCGATCATTGGTAAGGGTATGGTGGAAGAGGCGCTAAAAAAACGCAGACGCAAAAGCATCTTTATGGTGGATTTAGCCGTACCAAGAGATATAGAGGCTTCAGTTGCCGATTTGGATGATGTGTATCTTTATACCGTTGATGACTTAGAAGGTGTTATTCAAGACAATATGCAGGCTCGACAGGAGGCTGCCACTCAAGCTGAAGCTATTATCTTGCCTTTTGTTGAATCTTATTGGCAATGGCTGGAGAATCAGAAAAAGCATGATACAGTGCGTGATTTGCAAAAGAAATATCAACAAATTGCAACACAAGAGTTGCAAAGAGCTAAAGCGCAATTGCAAAATGATGCTCAAGCAGAGGATGCACTTGACGCCTTAGCGCATCGTTTATTAAAAAAGTTTATGCATCAACCGTTGGTCTGGCTGCGTCAAGAATCGAACTCAGAATCAACAGTGGAAATTGAACAGGATGATTTGTTGCGTGAGATTTTTAAACTTGATGATGACTAACAAAAAATAATAGCGATAGGAAAATAATTTACCCATGTTGCAAGAATCCGTTATAGAAAAGTTACAAGGCTTGGTTGACCGTCATGAAGAGTTGAGTGCTTTATTGGGCGATCCAGATGTGATCACCGATCAGAATAAGTTTAGAGATTTATCTAAAGAATATTCGGCGCTTGAAGAAGTGGTTGCAGGTTTCCAAAAATATCAAGAAGCAATTGACGGTTTGGCTACAGCTGAAGAAATGCTGGGTGATAGTGATCCTGATATGCGCGAAATGGCGCAAGAAGAATTAAAAGAATATAAAGGCTTATTGGTAGACTTAGAAGATCAGCTACAAAAGTTATTACTACCAAAAGATCCGAATGACGATAAAAATACTTTCTTAGAAATTCGCGCTGGCACTGGTGGTGATGAAGCCGCAATTTTTGTTGGTGATTTATTCCGTATGTACTCTAAGTACGCAGAAAAGAAACGCTGGCAGGTTGAAGTAATGAACGAAAACCGTAGTGATCAGGGCGGTTACAAAGAAATTATTATGCGCATCAGCGGTGATATGGTTTATTCGCGTTTGAAATTTGAATCAGGCGCTCATCGTGTGCAGCGAGTCCCAGAAACTGAATCTCAAGGCCGTATTCATACTTCAGCTTGCACAGTTGCAATTATGCCAGAAGCCGATGCTGTGGATGCTATTGAAATTAATCCGGCGGATTTGCGAGTCGATACCTTCCGCGCTTCCGGCGCAGGTGGTCAGCACGTTAATAAAACGGATTCAGCGATTCGCCTTACTCACTTACCAACTGGGGTAGTAGTGGAATGTCAGGATGAGCGTTCGCAACATAAAAATAAAGCCAAAGCCATGGCCATGTTGCAAGCTAGAATTCAAGCGGCGGAAGATGCTAAAGCACAAAAAGAACAAACCGAAATGCGCCGTAATTTAGTAGGTACAGGTGATCGCTCAGATCGAATTCGTACTTATAACTATCCGCAAGGCCGCATGACTGACCATCGTATTAATTTAACTCTGTACAAGTTAGATGAAATTATGGAAGGGGATATCGATCAGATTGTTGAACCATTAGTGGCTGAGAATCAAGCTGACCAATTAGCTGCACTTGCAGAATCAGCTCACTAGAATTATGAGGAGCCTTAGTGTTCCAGTCTTCTAAAACGATTAAGGAATATTTAACAGCTGCAACTCAAGAGTTGCAAGCTGTTACCGATGAACGAGAATCTCAATTAGAGGCAGAACTTTTATTAGCATTTAGCCTGCAAAAAAGTCGGACTTGGCTAAAGACTTGGCCGGAATTTCAATTAACCAATGATGATGATCAGTTATTCTGTCAATTAATAGAAAGAAGATTAACTGGTGAGCCGTTAGCTTATATTATCGGTTCGCAAGATTTTTGGACTTTTAGCCTGAAAGTCACTCAAGACACTCTTGTTCCAAGGCCTGAAACTGAATTATTAGTCGAGCTAGCCCTTGAAAAAATTCCTTTGGAAGGCGACTTTAATGTGGTTGATTTAGGTACTGGTAGTGGCGCTATAGCTTGTGCATTAGCCAGTGAACGATCCCAAGCTACCATTTTTGCGCTAGATTTTAGTGAGAAGGCATTAGCTGTTGCACTGCAAAACGTCGACGATTTAAGTCTTGCTAATGTTCAGTGTCTGCAAAATTCTTGGTTAGATAATTGGCAAAAGGGCCAACTCGATTTAATTGTATCAAACCCTCCTTATGTTGCCGCAGGCGACCCTCATTTAAAGGATTTAAGCTTTGAACCTTATTCCGCTTTGGTGGCTCAAGATAATGGTTACGCGGATATTAGAACCATTGCTGAGCAAGCAAAGGCCATTTTAAGCAGCAATGGCTATTTGATGTTTGAGCATGGGTTTGAACAAGCACAAACCATTCAGTCCATATTGCTTGAATTAGGCTATAGGGAAATTGAAACCTTTCAAGATCTTGCCGGACTTGATCGGGTGACTATCGCAAAACTAATCAATTAGTGTGATAAAAATTGGAATTAGTTGGCAATAACTTTGTCTACTAGTTGGTCTGAATTTAGATCTGAAAAAGTATTCTCTCTAATAGTGTAAATAAATCCCTTTAAGCTTGGTTTTAGACTTGCTCCGGAGGATGACTATTGTTAGAGTAGCGCGATAAGTAAAAAATGCGCTTTATCAATAAACACAAGCCTTTTGGGGCAGTTTTAAGCAAAATAAATGCTTTTTTTAGAGCGATAAACACAAAATTTCTACATTAGGATTGCTCCTTTCTATGTTTAAAAAATTACGCGGTATGTTTTCGACAGATTTGTCGATTGATTTAGGGACAGCAAACACTCTTATTTATGTTCGTGATCAAGGGATAGTCTTGGATGAGCCTTCGGTGGTGGCCATTCGTCAAGATCGCGTCGGTGGTGTTAAATCCATTGCTGCGGTTGGTGAAGCAGCAAAAAGAATGTTGGGTAGAACCCCAGGCAATATTGTTGCGATACGTCCGCTAAAAGATGGCGTAATCGCAGACTTCGAAGTGACTGAAAAAATGTTGCAGCATTTTATCCGAAAAATTCACGATAATACTTTTTTTCGACCAAGTCCTAGAGTTCTGATTTGTGTTCCTTGTGGGTCGACGCAAGTTGAAAGACGTGCAATTAAAGAATCAGCGCTAGGCGCTGGTGCTCGCGAAGTACATTTGGTTGAAGAGCCGGTAGCTGCAGCAGTTGGTGCTGGCTTGCCAGTTGGTGAAGCTCGCGGTTCGATGGTGGTGGATATTGGTGGTGGTACTACTGAGATTGCGATTTTATCTTTAAACGGCGTGGTTTATTCGGATTCGGTACGTATTGGTGGTGACCGTTTTGATGAAGCTATTATCGAATATATTCGTCGTAATTATGGCACGGTAATTGGTGAGGCAACTTCTGAGCGTATCAAGCACGAAATTGGTACAGCATATCCTGGGACTGAAGTTCGTGAATTGGATGTGCGCGGTCGTAACTTAGCAGAAGGTATTCCAAGAAGCTTTACTATTAACTCGAATGAAGTTTTAGAAGCCTTACAGAACCCTTTGCATGGTATTGTGAGAGCGGTGAAAGCGGTTCTTGAACAATCTCCGCCTGAATTGGCCGCGGATATTTCTGAGCGCGGTATGGTGCTAACGGGTGGCGGTGCTTTGATTCGAGATCTTGATCGCTTATTGATGGAAGAAACCGGTTTGCCAGTTATTGTGGCAGAGGATCCATTGACCTGTGTAGCCCGAGGCGGCGGTAAAATTTTAGAAACTTTGGAAGAGCATGCTGGCGACTTATTTTCCGCAGAATAATTAAAGTTTACAATAAAAATCGGGCTTCAAGCCCGATTTTTTATATGATGGTTTTATTAAAATACAGTATTAAAAAATAGTAATTAAATAGTTAGGGGTAGTTAGCTATTAAAACAATATTCACTCAAGGTCCTTCTTTATTAATCCAATTATTATTGGTGCTTATAACTTGCTCTAGCATGATGGTACTTGATTACCGCTACCAATATTTGAACTCAGTACGCAGTACTTTTTCAACATTGGCTTCTCCAGTTTATTATGTAGCAAATTTACCCAGTGAAATCAGCGTTTGGGCAGATGATAACATTGTCAGTCGAGCTGATTTGATCGATGAGAATCAAAACTTAAAAGATCAGCTGATGATACTAAAAGCACAGAACCAGCGATTGGTAGGTTTAGAATCAGATAATGCTCAATTACGTAAACTACTTAATTCATCAAGAAAATTAAAAGGTAAACGCCTGATTGCGGAAATTATTAATGTGAACACTAATAATTATGCGCAAGAAATCATGGTCAACAAAGGCTCGAGTGATGGATTATACGTTGGTCAGTCCGCTGTCGATTCTGATGGTGTTATGGGACAGGTAATTGAAGTGACCCTATTTTGGAGTCGAATTATTTTGATTAATGATCCCAATCATGCCATTCCAGTTAAAAATAATCGAAATGGTATTCGGGCGATAGCAAGAGGTAATGGTCTTAACTTAAATGTTATGCATTTACCAAGTACCATCGATATTAAGCAAGGTGATTTATTATTAAGTTCGGGTTTGGGTGAAAAATTTCCTGATGGTTACCCTGTCGCCAAAGTAGTGTCAGTGACTAAAAATTCGGATCAACCTTATTTAGAAGTTATTGCGGAGCCGACAGCCAATATCAATACAGCAGATCATGTGTTGCTACTTTGGGAAACAGCAACCCAAGAGTTGGAGGCAACCAATGAGCAATAGCAAAAGAGGGACCTGGTTAATATTGCTGTCTTTAACGGTAGCCATGGTTTTAACTTTGTTTCCGATGCCTGACTCATGGCAAATTTGGCGACCATCTTGGGTTATGTTGGTATTGAGCTTTTGGGTCTTATATATTCCGGAAAGAGTCGGTTTGTTTTGGGCATTGATAGTTGGTCTAATGCTGGACGTGATTTTAAATACCAGTATGGGCTTGCATGGATTTGCATTGGCAATCACTACTTTCATTCTGCAATTATTGTATAAGAGAATTCGTCTCTTCCCTTTATGGAAACAAGGCCTATCACTAGCTATCGTAAGTGCGGTTTATTTAGCTATAACCTATTGGTTAGGACGTTTAACGGGTAAGTCAATTGATACATTGCCATGGATCGGAATTGTCTTAAATGGAATCTTATGGCCTTGGATTTATCTGCTATTAAAGCAAATCGCGGGTTATTTTAAGGTTAAATAAAGATGCCTAATCAATATAAGGAAATTTACCTGGCTTCTAATTCACCTCGTCGAAAAGAGTTGCTTACTCAGTTGGGAGTAGCCTTTACTCATATAAACAACGAATTTGATGAAAGCCAATTACCTAATGAAACTCCACTTGAGTATGTAGAACGATTAGCGCGCGGCAAAGCGTTATCTGCAAAGCAGAATCTTGCTTCAAGTGATCATCTCAATACAAAGAGTTTGGAGTCTGCTAATAACCACCAAGCTCCAATTTTAGCAGCGGATACTATTGTTGTATTAGATAATGAAGTATTAGGCAAGCCAGCAGATAAGCAGGATGCGGTAAAGACACTTACCAAACTATCTGGCAAGACGCATCAAGTATTAACCAGTGTGGTCGTTGTTGATGCAGACATGCAAATGCAAAGAACTAGTCAAAGCTCGGTAACTTTTGAAAATATTAGTCTCAAGCAAATCACTGCCTATTGCGACACTTTAGAGCCTATGGGCAAAGCTGGTTCATACGCTATTCAGGGTGTTGCTGCTAGTTTTATAAAAAGGTTAGTAGGAAGTTACTCAGGTGTTATGGGTTTACCCCTATTTGAGACTCGACAAATGCTTGATGAATTTAACGTTAAATATCTATTGAATTAACAGCATAATTGCTACACTAAAATCTATCAAAAATAGAATGTTGCTATGCGCGAAGAAATTTTAATTAATGTAACGCCGCAAGAAACACGTGTTTCTGTGGTAGAAAATGGCGTCCTGCAAGAAGTGCACTTAGAAAGGATTGCTAATCGCGGTGTTGCAGGAAATATTTATAAGGGAGTCGTGACGAGAGTCATGCCTGGTATGCAGGCAGCTTTCGTGGATATCGGTTTAGATAAAGCTGCTTTTTTACATGCCGCCGATATCTTCATGGAGCGAGAGCTTGACTCCACAAGCGAACAAAATTCTGAAGACTCTGCTGAACTGCAAGACATTACTAATTTAATTCGAGTCGGCCAAAAGATTTTAGTACAAGTAATCAAAGATCCCATCAGTACTAAAGGTGCAAGATTAACAACTCACATCACTATTCCATCGCGTTATTTAGTCTTGATGCCAGAACATAAGCACATTGGGGTATCGCAACGAATTGAAGAAGATGATGAGAGGCAAAGATTAAAAGAAATTTTAGAAGCTAGCTGCACCGAGGATTATGGATATATCGTTAGAACTGCAGCAGAAAAAGCAGAAAAGGAAGAGCTCACTCGAGATAGTCTGTTCTTGCAAAAATTATGGTCTGAAATTCAACTGCAAGAAAAGAAGGTTCGATCACCAGGTTTGGTGCATGAAGATTTACCGCTCGAGCTGAGAATTATGCGTGACCTATTGGCTGAGGATATTGAGCGTGTAAGGATTGATGATGAGGCAACTTTTAAGCAGCTTAGTAAGTTTGTAAAGAAGTTTACTCCTGCGCTAACCGAAAGGTTAGAAGCTTATAATGGCGAACGTCCAATATTTGATTTGTACAATATCGAAGAAGAAATTCACAAAGCGTTAGAGAGAAAAGTGCAATTAAAATCGGGTGGCTATCTTGTGGTTGATCAAACTGAAGCCATGACCACTATTGATGTTAATACTGGTGCTTTTGTAGGACACAAAACTTTAGAAGAAACCATCTTTCGAACCAATCTTGAAGCGGCAAATGCCTTGGCGAGGCAACTAAGATTAAGAAATCTCGGTGGAATTATTATTGTCGACTTTATCGATATGCAAGATGCAGAACATAAACGTCAAGTATTGCGAACCTTAGAGAAAGCTTTGGAAAGAGATCATGTAAAAACCCAGATTACGGAAGTTTCCGCTTTAGGTTTAGTTGAGATGACGCGTAAAAGAACTCGAGAGTCACTTGAACAGTTGATGTGTGAGCCGTGCCAGTATTGTAATGGTCGTGGCTTCATCAAGACTGCGGTAACTATTTGTTACGAGATATTTAGGGAGATCAGCCGCTCCTCGCGCGCTTATGATGTTCAGAAGTTATTAGTCTTAGCCAGTGAAGATGTGGTTGAGTGTATGCTTGATGAAGAGGCCAGCAGTTTAGCAGAGCTAGAAGATACGATCGGGAAACCGATTCGTTTGCAAGCTGAGCCATTATATGGAACCGATCAATACGATGTAGTGCTGATTTAATTTATGGCTTCAGCATTCAGCAAATTTTTATCAAAGTTAATATCAAAGTCTATTTGGTTAATTTCCATATTGCTGATCATCTTTGTGTTGTTGCTAACGTTAATTAAAGTTTCTCTGCCTTATTTCTTACAAAAAAAACAAGTCATTCAAGAATATGTGACTGATTATACCGGCGGTGATTTAGATTATAAGAATCTGCAAGTTGATTGGTCAGGTTTTCATCCAATAGTCGAAATTACAGATTTACAATGGTCAGATAAAAATCGAGGTATTGAGTTTTTAAGTAAGAACAACAAACTCAAGTTTGATCTATGGGCCACACTCTTCAGCGGAAATTTAGTCACTAAAGAAGTAGAAATCTCAGCAGTTAACTTGAATCTTGCTTCGGCAACAATATCTGATTCAAGCCAATTGATGACAGTTGAAGATTTCGAGAAATCAGCACGTAATTTTATTAATAGCTTTGACCATGGCTATATTTCAATTATAGATGTAGAAGTTTCTGCATTAGTGGCTCAAGAAAAAGTGGTTCAAACAATATCACAGCTCGTTTATAAGCAGGATAAAGATAATAGACAATTACTGTTGGATACTTATGGCGAATTTATTAAAAAAGGGCGGCTAGTTGTTGAATCACAGGGCAGTTTTTTTAATCGCCAAGAAAAGCTGCAATATTACCTAAATATTCAATCTATAGAACTGGAGAAACTCAATAAGTTAGTTAACTTAGAAAATATTGTAGATTATCAACAGGTCAATTTAAAAGCCTGGATCAATCAGAATAATGGCAAGTTAGAGGCTGGAAGACTTGAATTAAACAATTCTGACAGCGCAACTGCTAAAGTTGATATTGCATTGAATCTATCTAAACAGGGCGAGCAATATTCAATACATAGCGACAAATTATTAATCGCAACGAAACAAGACGATAGCTATGAGCAGCAGCAAAGTTATATTGAACTGACAACATTAAGTCTTGATAGCCAGAATGCCTATCGATTAAAAACGGGAACCTTGCCTGTTGGATTTTTGACAAGACTGGTAGCTCCAGCCTTAACCGACGAGCAATTAACAGTTTTAATTGGTTTGCAACCCAAAGGAATCGTCGATTCGGTAGATTTAGTGCTAATAGATACAAAGGGCGTTATTAAACCATTTAGCGGAACATTAGATTTTAGTGACATTAAAATAAACCCATTTAAGAAAATACCTGGGGTAGAGTTAGACAATATAATTTTAAAAGGTGAGCAAGGCACTTGGGTTTTAAATGCTAAAACAACTAATGCTTCTGTTGATTTTCGCCCAATGCTCAAGGAGAAAACGGTTGTTAAAGAACTAGCCCTTAGTGGTGCTTATGAGATCGACCAGCCTAGGACTGTTCTTATAGATCAGTTTTCATTTGAAAATCAAGATGCGAAAGTCAAAGCGAGAGGGGCTATAACATTTGATGATGATCTACATATGTCGCTTTATGCTGAAGGTGGAGATATCAATGTGGCTAAACTTGAGAATTATTGGCCACGCCAGGGCGGTTTATCGAAAAAGACTTTAACTTATTTAGATCAGAGTCTTAAGTCCGGACAAGTACCTTTTGCAAAATTCATATGGCAAGGCTCGATGAAGGACTTCCCTTTTAAGAATAATGATGGACTTTTTAACGTTCTAGCTAATGTCGCAGATACGGATTTTAAATTTCAACCAGATTGGCCACTAGCGACAGGCATTGATGCTAAAGCGATTTTTGATAATGAAAGAATATCCTTCACGGCAACAGATGGAACTTTAGAAGGAGCAAAGATTTTAGATGGGATGGCTATCATTCCTGATATAAAAGCCCCAGATGAAGAACTATTGGTAAAACTATCTGTAAAAACGGATTATCCAAGTTATAAGAAAATATACCAGCAATCGCCAATGCTTGATGTATTGGGTAAAGGTCTTCTTAATGTAAAATTTTCAGGTGATTTGGCAGCAGACCTTAATTTAGATTTTTTATTAGCTAAAGAAATTGAATCTAAAATAGAAGGACTAATTAGTTTTTCAGATACTAGTATTTCCGGTATTCCTTACGGATTAATTTTGAATAAAACAAATGGGCAGCTACGTTTTACAGAGAATGGAGCTGTAACCAAAAAATTCAAAGGTAACCTTTTCGATAGCCCCCTAAATATTGATGTAAAGGTGGGGGATCTTACAGACGGTGATGACTTTATCCAAATCGATGCAAAAGGAAAAGTTAATTTAGCTAAAGTAAGTCAGCAATTTTTAGGCTATCAATTATTAGACATTAATGGACAGAGTGATTTTTCATTACACTACAAGGTTGCTACGCAAGATAATTTTGAAGAGTCATTAATTATTAGAAGCAATTTGTTCGGCACCAGTATTGATGGCCCTGAATGGGTAAAGAAAAATAAAGATGATAAGAAAAACTTATTAGCAACCGTTTTTAAGCAGGATAAAACATTACGATTAAGAGCATCTTATGGTGATAAAATATCGACTCAAATTGAGCAAACTCAAGGAAACAATTATCATCCAACAGGAATTATAAAACTGGGAGAATTAGCAACCCAGAAGTTAGAAATACCCACGAAAGGAGTTGCAATAGAGGGTTATTTCAGCAGTCTATATGTCAATGAATGGCTGGATGCATTTAATATAGAGTCGCAGGGTGATTCTAATTGGCCAAACTGGATTCAACGAATCAATCTAACAACACCTAAGCTTGTTTTTGCTGGTCAAGATTTTACTAATGTCAGAATTAATGACATAAAAGAAGCAAGCGATGAAAAAAGCGCGGTACGCTTTAACTTCTATTCTGAGCAAGCAAGAGCCAATATCAATTTTCTAGAAACGGGTCAAAAGAAATTAGTTATTGAAAATCTAAATATGGATTTGTCTTTAGGAGCTGATGAAGTTAGTGAGCAAGGTTCAGTTGATATAGATCTTGAAGAATACGATAACTGGTTACTCGAGTGTCAGGTTTGCACTATCAATGGTTATCAATTTGGGCCAGTAGAAATAAAAAGCGAATTTTCCAATAACCAAATCGCTATTGATGGTCAGGCTTTTGTTAGTGATCAACTTGCGTCTCAAATTCAAGGTACCATCGATCAAGATAATACCAACATCAATTTAAATTTTGATATCCCTAAACCCAGAGGCTTGATGGATTTTTGGAATTTAGGTGGTGGACTTAGAGACTCCAAAACATCTGGTGAGTTATCTTTATCCTGGCCAGGACGTTTGCATGATTTTGAGTTAAATCAAACGAATGGCCACTTTAAGTTAAAAGCAGATAAAGGCTCTATAAAAGATTTAAGTGATAAAAAGGCTCGAATATTTAGCTTGTTTTCACTAGAGTCTATCCCGCGTAGGTTATCATTAGACTTTAGCGATCTTTTTAGTGACGGTTTTTTCTACGATGAAATTGTAGGCAATTTCAAAATAGAAAAAGGTGTTTTATTAAGTGAAAAGGTCGAAATTAAAGGTACTGCGGCTGATGTAGTGGTCAGTGGGCAAGTTGATTTGAATCAACAGTCAGTAGAACAGCAAGTTCTGGTAACTCCTAAACTGGGCTCTAGTTTGCCAGTATTAGCAGGCTGGGCAATTGAGCCAACCACAGGTTTGATCATGTTGATTATTAGTAAAATTTTTGAACCTGCATTGAATGTTGTATCAAGTATTGAATATAAAATTACTGGACCGCTCGATGATCCAGAAGTGATTGAGGTATCGAAAAAAGCTAAAGAAGTTGAAATTACTCTGGATCAGATTGAAGCTGAAAAGGCTTTGCAGAATATTCAAGAAAACACTAATCCAATTCAAGATAATAAGTCTGAAGATATGCCTGAACAGAAAACTGAAAAAGTTAAAGAGCTTACACCATGAAGGTGGCAGCATTACAATACACTGCCAGCGCCGATTTAGAGGCTAATTTAAGCAAACTTGAATCAATGCTAGAAACTTGCCATCAAACTAAAGTTGATATGTGCCTGTTGCCAGAAAACTTTGCCTTGATGCCGGTCTCTTCAAGTCAAAAATTAGCCATTCAAGAACCGCATCAAAAAGGTCGAGTGCAAGACTGGCTGGCAAAGATGAGTGCTAAATTTGGACTTTATCTAATAGCGGGTTCTTTTCCTATTGCATCTAATGATCCTAAACGACCTTATGCGCGCTGCTTAGTTTACGATAATAGCGGTGGCTTAATTTCTTATTACGACAAAATACATCTATTTGATGTTGGGGTCTCTGCAAATGAGTCTTATTGTGAATCCGCTGATACAATGGCTGCTAGCAAGCCTGTGATAGTCAATATAAAAGGATTTAAGGTTGGGCTTTCTATCTGCTATGATTTGCGCTTTCCCGAACTGTATCGCTATTATCAAACGCAAGGTGTCGAGCTTATCGTTGCCCCATCTGCTTTTACTGATGTCACCGGTAAAGCACATTGGGACACTTTATTAAAAGCTCGTGCGGTTGAGAATTTATGTTACTTACTAGCAGCTAATCAAACAGGTGTGCATGATAACGAAAGGCGCACTTATGGGCATAGTAAAATAATTGATCCTTGGGGAGCTGATTTGATACAGCTTACAGAAGAAGAAGGGATTATTAGTTATCAAATATCGAAGGAAGTTATAGCTTCCATAAGAGAAAGATTTCCAGCGCATACCCATAGAGTTAATTTTTTATAATATTAACCCTTATACCAATAATTATTGAGCCAGATTATGAATTTACTAAACCAAGTTGAAAGCCAATTATTTCAAGAGTCTGACTTAAGTTTAGATTATTTACGCCAATCAATCGAAAGACTCAACAGTTACCAGCTGGATTATTCTGATATTTATTTGCAACAAGGGAGCATGGAGTACTGGCAGCTTGAAGATGGTTTGGTTAAAGATTCAAGCTTTAATTTGGTAAAAGGACTGGGTGTTAGGTCAATCTTAGGAGATAAAACGGGTTTTGCTTATGCTAATGCATTTGAACAGCAAGAGCTTACCAATGCAATAAAAGCGGCGACTTCGATTAGTAAAGCTGGTCAAAATAAGCAAGTCAGTTTTAAGACCTCAGTATCTGAAAATATATTTCAACATGCTTCCCCCATGGCAGATGTCAGGCAATCAGAGAAGATTAATTTATTGCAAGATATTGATAAGTTAACTCGTAGTCTTGATGAAAAAGTCAATCAGGTCATTATAGGTTTGTCCGCAGCTGATGAATCGATCTTAGTGTTAGCGACAGATGGGGTGCAAGCAGCTGACATTCGCCCCATGATTCGATTAAATATAACGGTGGTAGTCGAATCAGAAGGTAAACGAGAACGAGGTTCAGCAGGTATCGGCGGACGATATTTATGGCCTGAGTTATTGGATGCAGATTTTTCAGATCTTGCCAAGCAAGCTGTAGAACAAGCAATAAGAAATTTAGATGCGCAAGAAGCACCTGCGGGCAGTATGCCAGTAGTCTTGGGTAATGGCTGGTCAGGTGTTTTACTACATGAAGCAGTAGGTCATGGATTAGAAGGGGATTTTAATAGGAAAGGCTCTTCTGCATACTCAAATAAAGTAGGTCAAAAAGTTGCATCAGATTTATGTACAGTGGTCGATGACGGCAGTATAAAAAACATGCGTGGTTCGCTTGCTGTTGATGATGAGGGAACCCCTACAAAATCCAATGTGTTGATCGAAAAGGGTATTTTAAAAGGGTACATGCAAGATAAACATAATGCTCGTTTAATGGGCGTCGAGCCAACCGGAAATGGTCGACGAGAGTCTTATGCGCACTTGCCTATGCCGCGCATGACGAATACTTTTATGCTGTCTGGCAGCTCTGAAAAAGAGGAGATTATTCAGTCAGTGAAAAAAGGGATTTACGCGCCTAACTTTGCCGGTGGTCAGGTGGATATAACCTCGGGTAACTTTGTGTTTAGTGCCAGCGAAGCATACCTTATTGAAGATGGTAAAATTACCGCGCCGATAAAAGGTGCCACTTTGATTGGCAACGGCCCTAAGGTTTTACAAAAAGTAAGCATGGTTGCGAACGACTCGTGCCTTGATCCTGGAATTGGTGTTTGTGGAAAGGCTGGTCAAAGCGTACCGGTTTCGGTTGGACAGCCAACTATGAAAATTGATGAGTTAACGGTTGGCGGCACTAAAAACTAACTGTCTTAACGGCAATTTCGGCTAAATATTTTCTTTTAGATACTGAAAAATTAGTCGTTTTGATTTAGGTGGCTGATTGCGCTTTTCTTCATTAATAGCATTTCGTATTAATTGACGAAGATGTTGTCTGTCTAAATGATAATATTCGTTAAGCAAGTCAGTTAGCGCGCTATTGCCGTCTGTGATCAAACTATCTCGCCACGCTTCAAGGTCGTGAAACTTTCGGTTTTCCAATAATTTTTCTTGATCAAGAATATCTAACTGCTCTTGAACGGCATCCATATCTTCGCTTCTAAGTAGCTTACCTATGTACTTTATTTGACGATTACGACCAATAGGACTAGTGATCCTTTTGCCTTCAAGAATAGCTTTTATACTGGTTTCGCTTAAGGGATAAGTTATCAACTTATCTTTAGGGATTTCCAGCAGTCGCTTACCCAATTTGGTGATTTCTTGGATCTCTCTCTTCTGTTCTGATTTAGAACGGTAATCGTCGTTGTTTTCGATTGCTTTTTGTTCAGACATAATTTAAATCGCCGGTAATATATGCTGCAACAGCAGAATAAGGTGATAAACATAGAAGCTATATCTAGTATTCTATGTAAATATGATAGTTAATACAAAGTCATCATTAATATAATTACAACCGCTGCTGATAGTTTTGTTAAGATAGTAAAAACTTAAGACGATTTCTAAGGTCCTTATTTAATGAATGCGAAAAGCCAGCAATTGACTTTAGCTCAACTTGCAGAGCAACAAACTATCACTGCCAGTAAATATCAAGAACTGGTAAAAGAAGGACTCTTGATGGCACAAAGAGCTGGTGCCGATGCGGCTGAGGTATGGTGTCATAATACTGTTGGTAATTCGATTGAAGTTCGTAACCAAGAGCTTGAAACTTTAGAGTTTAACCAGGATAGCTCATTAAGCTTAACTTTATACTTCAATCAATCTAAGGGTTCAGTTTCTATCAATGATGTGACTAAAAGCGGGATTGAGAAAGGCGTTAAAGCGGCTTCTGATATTGCTCGATTTACCCAAGCTGATAAGTATGCTGGATTAGCTCCGAAAGATAGAATGGCAACAGACATTAAAGACTTAGATTTATGCCATCCAAGTTCAATGTCTATTGAAGACTCTATCGAACAAGCAAAAATTGCTGAAGGCGCAGCTTTAGAAAGCTCCATTATTAAGCAATCAGAAGGCGCTAATATTTATGGCCATTGCTCCGCAAGCATATGTGCCAATAGTCATGGTTTTATGGCACATAAATTAACCAGCCGATACAGTTTATCAACTACGATGATTGCCGATAGTGATAGTGGAATGCTTAAAGAAGCCTATTATAGTGTGGGTCGAGATTATGCAGATTTGGAGTCCGCTCAATCAATAGGGGCAGAAGTTTCGAATCGTTTGCAAAGAAGGTTACATCAAGGAAGCATCAAAGCTGGCAAATACCCGGTTGTATTCACTCCAGAAACCGCAAGAACCATTTGGGGACATCTTTTAAGTGCTCTAAAAGGTGGGGCTTTATATCAAAAATCTTCTTTTATGTTGGATAAAAAAGATCAGAAGGTTTTACCTAGTACCGTACAAATCGTAGAAGATCCTTTTATCTTAAAAGGCTTTGGTAGTGGGTGTTATGACTCTGAGGGTGTTGCGACTTATAAACGAGATATAGTGTCAGATGGTATTTTGAAGGATTATTTCTTAAGTAGTTATTCCGCAAAAAGACTTGGTCTTGAATCTACTGCGAGTGCTGGCGGCATTCATAATATTTTAGTTAGTCATGATGAAATTTCTCAAGCAGAATTGATAAAAAAAGTAGGTACAGGTTTATTGGTTACTGAACTGATGGGGCAAGGTGTCAATATAGTTACTGGTAACTACTCTAGAGGTGCGAGCGGCTTTTGGATAGAAAATGGTGAGATAAAATATTTTGTGCAAGAAATTACTATTGCTGGAAACTTAAATGATATGTTACTGAATATTATCGGCCTAGCAAATGATATCGATCATCGTTCAAGTATTATAACTGGTTCTATGGCTATTGATAATTTAACAGTTGCCTCTCAATAGGTTTATTTGAACAGCTCTTGACCGAACAAAACGATTAACTAAGAGTTAGTTTAGGCGAAGAAGAAGGTTGCTAATCCTAGTAACGCGAAAAAACCTGCCACGTCAGTAACGGTAGTCAGAATAACTCCTCCAGCAATTGCAGGGTCGATGTTCATTTTCTTTAATACCATTGGCAGAGTAGCGCCGACTAAAACTCCGGTCACTAGATTAAATAACATGGCGCCGCCAATAGTTATGGCAAGATGCAAATGGTTGAACTCAACCGCTTTGTAGAGCGCAAAAAGGTAGACAAGGCTAGCGATCACGAATGCCCATAGAGTGCCGTTAATGATGCTTACAGCCAGTTCTTTTTTCATTAAGTAAGCACGATTTCCTTCACTGATATGTCCTAGCGACATACCGCGTATCACCAGCGTTAAAGTTTGAGTTCCTGCAATACCGCCCATACTAGGGACGATTGGGAGTAATACCGCTAATAAAGTCACCTTCGCAATGGTACTTTCAAAAAGACCTATTACTAAGGCTGCTAAAATAACGGTGACTAAATTTATCCCGAGCCAAATAGCACGCCTTTTAGCGGTCTTACTGATCGAGCCAAAAGTATCTTCAAATTCATCCAAGCGAGCCATAGATAATAGGGAGTGATCAGCTTCTTCAACGATAACGTCTACTACGTCATCAATGGTAATTCTGCCTAGTAGTTTGTTATTACTATCTACCACTGGCGCGGTCACTAAATCATGACGTTGGAATAATTGTGCAACCTCAGCATCATCGGTATCTGCCAAAATTGGAAAGTGATTCTCGATAACCAAATCTAAAATAGGTGTCTCTGGCGGATGAGTTAAAATCGAGCTAATGGTGACTGAGCCGATTAAATGATCATTCGAATCAACAACATAAAGCTGATCCGTATTATCAGGCAGGTTTCCTCTTATTCTAAGATAACGCAGCACCACTTCTACAGATACCCTGGGGCGGATCATGATGGTATCAATATTCATCAAGCCGCCAGCAGTATCTTCAGGATAAGATAAGGCTTGTTCGATTTGCGAACGATTTTGCTCGTCTAATCGTCTTAGTACTTGCGAGCTTAATTTTTCAGAAAGATCCTCGATGATATCAACCGCGTCATCGGTATCCATCTCGGAAACCACATCAGCCAATTCTTGCGGTTGCATCTTATCGATGAAGTCTTGGCGTACTTCATCGGATAAATATTGCAGCACCTCACCTTGATGATCAATATCAATCAGTTCCCAAGCAGTTTTACGAACTTTTGGCGGCGATGATTCAAGGAATAAGGCAATATCCGGCGCAAACAATTCGGATAATAAATTTTCAAAAGTAACCAGCTGACCGCCTTCTAAAGCTTTATTCAGCTGAAGCAGTTGTTCTTTACTTTGATTTGTTTGATTATCCGTCATAAAGCCGATCTTAGCTTTTGATTTGATTCAAATTTTACATAAAACAGCTAGAGCTGGCTAGCTATCTTTATTTGCCAAGATTCTCAAGTTGTTGGTGGCGAATTTGCAGATTGGGATATTGGGCTAGAAAGTATTCCCCGAGCTTTTCAACAATATAGACTGAACGATGCTTACCTCCGGTGCAGCCAACAGCGAAAGTAAAGTAGCTACGATCTTGTTTTGCAAAAGCAGGTAACCAGGTATCGAGAAAAACCCTGACTTGCCAAAGATACTCCATAACCTGATCATCAGCGCCTAGATAATTTTGAATAGGCTCATCTTTACCGGTAAAAGGTCTTAAATCTGGAACCCAATGCGGATTGGGTAAGCAGCGGGCATCGAAAATAAAGTCGGCGTCTTGTGGTGCGCCATGTTTGAAGCCAAATGAAGTGAACAAAATATCCATATTGGATTGAGTATTTTGAGTTACTCGGCTACGAATTTGTTCTCTTAAGTCGTGCGGCGTTAAGGTGCTGGTGTTAATCACCAGATCTGCAATTGCACGAATCGGACTTATCAGTTGTTCTTCTTGTTGCATCGCGTCTCGTAATGAAATCCCGCTATGGGTGAGTGGATGTCGTCTTCGAGTTTCACTAAAACGTTTTAGCAATACCGTTTCGTTGGCATCAATAAAAATAACTTTTAAATCAGGATGTACTATTTTGATTCGCTCCATTTCTTGAGTGAAGTGTTCTAGATCACCTGGATTTCGAGCATCAACACTTATCGCTAAGGCGTCGGTATGTTTGAAGTGGCGGTTACGAACTTCAAGGGTTAGTTCTAACGGTAAATTATCAATGCAATAATAACCTGCATCCTCAAGCGCCTTTAGTGCTACCGATTTGCCAGAGCCAGAGCGGCCACTAAGAATGACTAGTTTCATTTTTGGGTGCATTTTCCTTGAGTTCCACTGAGTTACACATTTCTAGGGCGCCAAGCATTATGTCATAAAGCGCTTGTCCATTATGCGCATTTCTTATTTGCGCGCGCAATACTTTATCTTGAAATAGTTCAACTATTTGGTTGAGGCCACCCAATTCTTGAAAGTCGTAATTTTCTGGAACTAATAAACAAAACATGAGGTCGACAACTTCTTGATCAGGTGCAGAAAAATCGACCCCTTCTTCTAAGCTTAGCAGGGCGCCAATCGGTCTTTGGCAATCAATCGTTCTCGCATGAGGTAAGGCAACGCCATTACCAATAGCGGTTGAGCCTAATTGCTCACGAGTAATTAGCGCTTTTAGAACTTCAAAGTCATCTAAAGCATTATCATGTTGTTGTAATGATTGAGCGAGAATTTGTAAGGCTTTTTTTCGACTAGTAGCTTGTTCCCCAAGCAAACAAAGCTCAGGGAACAAAATTTCAGAAATTTGCATTTAGAATTCGAGTGACATTAGTGTCTGGTAAGTTTCTCTTTATGTTTTATCACTTGACGGTCTAGTTTATCAACTAATAAATCAATTGCAGCGTACATATCTTCTGCTTCACTGTTGGCAAAGATCTCACCACCATTAACATTAAGGGTGGCTTCAGCTATTTGACGTACTTTTTCAACGCTGAGAATAACGTAAACATTATTGATGTGATCGAAATGGCGTTCCAACCTTTCAAATTTATCATTAACGAAAGATTTTAAAGCATCAGTGACTTCCATATGACGGCCAGTTAAATTGATTTGCATAGTATGATTCCTTTTGTTGATATTAATTAAAGGATAGTCGATAACTGTTTGCGCTTAGTTGCGCTAGGGATATTAAGAGCATCACGATATTTTGCCACGGTTCTCCTGGCAATTGTGATCCCTAATTCAGCTAATAAACTGACAATTGAGTTATCGCTAAGGGGTTTTTTGGAAGGTTCAGATTCAATAATTTTTTGGATCTGATGTTTAACCGCAGTTTGTGACCATTCACCTCCTTTTTCAGGATTGATAGCATTTGAGAATAATGCTTTTAAAGGGATAACTCCACTTGGAGTTTGACAATACTTATTACTGGTAGCTCTGGAGATTGTCGATTCATGTAAATCTAAGGCATCAGCAACAGTGATCAGATTTAGTGGTTTTAAAGCAGCATCACCGTTTTCAAAAAACTCTTTTTGATGAACGATTAAATAGTCAGCAATTCTTTGTAAGGTTGATTTTCGAGCTGCTAATGAATTCAAAAACTGTTGTGCCAGTTGGGTTTTATCTTTTATGTATTTTCTCTCATCTGCTTTAACACTTTGTTTGGCCAACACCAGATAATCCGTATTTATTTGCAATCTTGGTAACTCTTTAGTGTTAACTTTAGCTTGCCACTGGTGATTAATCTGCGAGAAATCAATATCAGGCTTGATATAGTCGATGCTGCTATCAGCGCGATAATCATTGGGTCTTTGTCGAAGTGTTTGAATGATATTTAGCAGTGCTTTTAATTCATCTTTACTTATTCCCAACTTACTTTCAATTTTTTCATATTGATGATCCGCTAATAACTTAAAGTGGTGATTGAATAATACTTTTAATTGCGACACTTGTTGTTGTGAAATGGCTAACTTGCGATTATCAGTAATTTGAAAAGATAAAAATTCTTGTAAATCTAAACAAGCGCAACCACTCGGTTCAAACGTTTGAATCAGATGTTTTATGGCTAACACTTCTCCTTCGTCAGTTTCAAGTTGCGTATCCTGTCGCATTTGGCTAGCTATTTCTCTTTCACTTAAGGTCAAAAAACCTGATTCGTTGAGGTTTTCAGTAATGTAGTAGCCAATCTCAAGATCTTTTCTTGATAGATGGTGGAGTTGTAGCTGAGATTCCAACGATTCCTTAAGATCTGCTTGATCTGGAATAGACTCCCAATAATTTTCTTGGGTTTGTGAATCAGTTTTGCTTTGGCTGCTAACTGAACTAAGGCTATTAGCGGTTAGAAGCTCACTATTAGGATCATTTGTCTCATTGCTATTTGGTAAGTCTTCGCAAACCAGTAGCGGGTTATTGTCAAGTTGGTATTGAATTTCTTGAGCCAATTCTAGCTGAGAAAGCTGGAGCAGTTTGATTGATTGCTGCAACTGAGGATTGAGTTTAATCTGCTGTTTGAGTTGTAACTCTAACGCTTGGTTCATTAATATCTTATGATTCTTTGATCCGTTTTACATCCGTTAACTTACAAGTTACTCCTAAGGATAATAGCTTGCAAGTGCTTATTAAAGTGATGGGGTTAAAAATTGTAAATTCAACAACTTGGCTGGAGAAAAGAAAAGCAAAAGCAAACGGACAAAGGGAAAACTACATAGTGAAGTGTTCGCCTAAATAACGTTTCCTAACCAACTTATTATTCAAGATTTCATCAGGTGTTCCTTCGGCGATAATATTTCCTGAATCAACAATGTAAGCATGTTCACAAACATCAAGAGTTTCACGAACATTGTGATCAGTGATTAAGACTCCAAGACCACGCTCTTTAAGTTGCTCGATAATGCCTTTGATATCGATGACTGAGATAGGGTCAACACCAGCAAAAGGCTCATCTAACAAAATGAACTTAGGGTCGTTGGCAAGCGCTCTAGCAATTTCAACTCGGCGTCTTTCGCCTCCAGATAAGCTCATACCAAGGCTGCGACGAATATGTTCAATATGAAACTCCTTAAGGAGTTGTTCAAGTTTTTCTTCTCGTTCTTGAGCGGAAAGCTCTTTGCGCAGCTGCAGAATTGCCATAATGTTATCTTGCACAGTGAGTTTTCTGAAGATAGAAGCTTCTTGCGGCAAGTATCCGATACCCATTTTGGCTCTATTGTGCATGGCTACCGAAGTTAAATCGGTATCATCCAACAATATTTTCCCATCATCAGAGGGTACTAACCCTACAATCATATAAAATGAAGTTGTTTTCCCTGCTCCATTGGGGCCTAGTAATCCAACTACCGCGCCTTGTTCAACTTGTAAGCTAACGCTCTCAACTACTTTGCGGCTTTTGTAACTTTTTGCTAACGATTTGGCGTACAAAATACTCATTTACGGCTGCTCTTTTTTATCTTTGTTATATGAGTCTTGATTTTCAGCTTCTTTTTGCCAAAAGAATTCGGTCTCTACTCTTTGACTACCATCTTCACTTTGTTGAGCAGAAATTAACTCAGTTTCTCCATCATAAATCATAGAGGCTGCGGCCATTAACGAGTCTCCTTGACGCAGTTGAACATTTCCTCTGAGCTCAGTTTGGCGAGCTTTACCGTTAGAGCTTAAGCTGGCTGCGCGAGCTTCAATTAAAGCTTGTTGCGGGCGCTGTAACTTGAAAAAAGTTGGACTACCTGTCAGGGTGAAGCTGAACCCGCCGGCTGTTTTACGATTTGCTTTGAGCTTATTTCCGGTTAATGTGAGCGTATCCTGCTTGGAAGTTTGCACTATGTTAATGGCATCATTAGCAGAACCTGAAGCGATGATTTCGCCCGAGTCTTCCCAATACAATATTTCTGGTGATTGGATACTGGTTTTTTCTCCGCGAACATCAATAAAAGTTACCATCACAGGATTGCCAATAACGCTGACTTTTTTTCTATTATTATTAACTCTGATCAGTTTATCTGCAGAGATGGTTAGTTGGCCATGCTGATAACTCACATTACCTTGATAGATAAATTCATTCCTATCAATAAACGATTGCTCAGCTTTAATTTTTGCTTTTTCTAATTCAGCAGCATCTACAAACCCAGAGTAAGATAAGGTTGCGGCAGTGAAAGCCAAAATTGAAATTATAGGATATCTCATAATTCTTCTGATACTACCTTAGATTTAAAGTGAATAACATTCTCTTTTAAGTCTGCATTCATGCCTACGGCTGTTAGTTGATATAAATTACTTTTTAATAAAATAGCACTTTTTGTGGAAGCATTTTCTGATGCTAAATCGATCAACAAATTATCTGTTGTTAGCTCTGCGCTAGCGCCACCAGCATCACTGATTAGAATACTTACGCCATTGGTTAGCAGCAGCTCTTCGCTTAACTCTTTATTGGTTGCTTTATTTGCAGTCACTTTCCATTGCTCATTGTTGCTATTAATAATGGTTAAAACTGGATTTTCCATTGCCGTTTCTTGCTTAAATATATAATGCAAAGTTTTAGCGCTAGTAAACTGTCTTTCTTGCAACCCTTCGGCATTAAAATCATAAGACTCAGTATTGATAAGGAAGTAATCAGGATTAGTTTTTTCTTGAATGAAATTGGGTGTGGCTACTTCTGTTCTATCCCATAAAAAAGCAACGATAACGGTGATTGGAATGAGTAGCCATAAAATGGCGCGGCCTTTTAAAAAGTTCATACTTAACCTTTTAAATCACTCTGTAAATAGTCCTTTACATAGTCCTGTAAATAACTCGCCAAATGACCATCTAATAAATTTTGGCTATGCAAAATTAAGTCTGAAACCTCTCTTACCGCACCAAATCCACCTTTTTGCGAAGTTATCCAATCCGCATGTTTTTGCACAAACCAATGGGCATCTGAAACGGCAATGCCTAAACCTGCTTTTTGAATTAAAGGGAGATCCGGTAAATCATCACCAACATGACAAACTTGCTCGGCAGTTATTTGGTATTTTTCACAAAGCTCTGCAAAAGCAGATGTTTTATCTAAATGTCCTTGATAATAGTCTTGAATGGAAAGTTCTTGGCAGCGCTTTTCTACAATTTTCGAATTACGACCGGTGATAATTGCTGTCGCAATACCAAATTTCTGCAAGGCTTTAATTCCAAAACCATCTTTGATATTGAAGGTTTTAAGTTCTTCATCAGAGTTACCAAGAATCACTTGACCATTACTTAAAACACCATCGACATCACAAATGAGCAAGCGAATTTTGCTCGCTTTTTCGAGTAAGTCTTCTGATAAGTTATCTAATTGAGGATTTAATCTTGTCATAATGCTTTTTGTTAGACGACACCAGCTTTTAGCAGGTCATGCATGTTTAGAGCGCCAATAGGTTCATTTTGTTCATTTAAAATGACCAAAGCGTTAATGCTGTTCGATTGCATGATTTGCACTGCTTCAGAAGCTAGAGTTCCAGAGGTGACAGTCTTACAGTTTTTAGTCATTAATTCACCAATGGGCTTAGCTAAAATATTGGTTTCGCTTTCTAAAGCTCGGCGCAAATCGCCATCAGTAAAAATACCTAACAGCTGTTTGTCAGCATTGACAATGGCAGTCATGCCCAAACGCTTGTTAGTAATTTCAAGTAAGGCTTCTTTTACAGAAACTGCTTCTGAAACCGATGGGAAATCATCGCCAGCGTGCATTAAATCGTCGACAGCTAATAACAGTTTTTTGCCCAAGCTGCCGCCAGGGTGAGAAAGCGCGAAATCATCAGCGGTAAAACCACGCGCTTCTAGCAGGCTGACAGCAATAGCATCGGCCAATACCAATACCGAAGTAGTCGAGGCGGTAGGGGCTAAATTATGCGGACAAGCTTCTTGCTTTACTGCAACGGTAAGGTGAACCTGGCTTGCTTTGGCTAATTGCGAATTAGGGTTGCCAGTAATGGATATCAGAGGAATACCGCGACGCTTAATCACGGGTAATAAACTGGTCACTTCATGAGTTTCGCCAGAATTGGACAGGGCAATTACAATATCTTGCTCGCTGATCATGCCCAAATCACCATGACTAGCTTCGGCAGGATGGACAAAAAACGCTGGAGTGCCTGTGCTAGCTAGTGTGGCGGCCATCTTATTACCAATATGGCCTGACTTGCCCATACCAATAACCACAACTTTGCCTTGGCAATCCAAAATACTCTGACATGCGCTAATAAAGTCATCACCAAGAGTGTCTGCTAACTCTTGAATCGCATTTTGCTCAATAGCAAAAACAGTTTTCGCGCTTTTTATAAATGAATGCTTAGTAGGGTTCATATCCTTAATTATCACCACTAACTACTGTCAATAGTTACAGTTTAGCAGAGACTTAATTATCTGATTTTAAAAGAATCTTACCGCATAATAACCGATAAAGACGCCTAATAAAATGATTCCTTCAAGCCTAGTGATTTTACCGGGACCTTTAAAGCCATAGGCCATCACTGCCATGGCGACGGTTAAACAAAGCATTACCGGATAATCAAAGGTGATAATTTTTTCTTCAATGCTTGGCGCAGCGATTAAAGCAGGGATACCGAGCACTGCTAAAAGGTTGAAAATATTGGAGCCGATAACATTACCGATAGCAATTTCGTACTCTTCTTTTAAGACGCCCGCAATAGAAGCTGCAAGCTCAGGTAAACTAGTGCCTAATGCAACAATGGTTAAACCAATCACGGTTTCCGATACGCCAAAATGCAGTGCAATACCTGAAGCACCTTTGATCAGGATATTTGAACTGAAAACTAACAAAATAAGACCAATTACTAGATAAAATATAGCCTTGCCGTTGCCCATGCGATCGGGTAATTCTTCGACAATTTCTTCTAACATGGGATCATCTTTTACTCGAGACTTAAGCCCCAAACGAACCAACCATATAAAATAGATGAGTAAAGATGTTAATAAAATGGCACCTTCTAAATGGCTTAATTTTAAATTCCACAGGAATACTAATGCCATTATGGTGACACCAAATAATATCGGGATTTCTCGGCGAAGAGTACTTGAATCGACTAATAGTGGGCGGACTATAGCGGTAATACCTAAAACCATGGCAACATTAGCAATGTTCGAGCCAATAGCATTACCAATGGCTAATTTAGGACCACAGTTTAATTCGCCTGGGTCACAAGATTTGATAGAGTCCATTAATGAAACGAATATCTCGGGAGAAGAGGAGCCAATGGCGACAATGGTCAAGCCTACAATTAAGCGAGATACGCCAAAGTTTTGTGCGATGGCAGCTGCACCGTCGGTAAAACGGTCCGCGCTCCAGACTAATAAGCTAATACCTACCAATAGGTAAGCTAGATACTCTAACATGGAATTCCTAGTTTAATTTCTGACTGCGATTTTAATGTTATTGATATTAACGGCCAATATCCTTGTTATGGACTTCGGTCCATGGTTAAGCTCTATCTTAATGACATAACAGGCAGGAAATTAAAGCAAGCTCGAATTTGTTTCAAAGCATTGCCTTTACTGCATTTAGCCAAGCCGCCTATTGTAACTGATTATTATAAAGCCTGTCATCTTATCTATGTTTGGAGAATATAGCTGTTTCTAGGCGTAAATTAAGGTAAAATCTCGCCAGATTTTGACAGACTTGATAATAGATTGGTCATTTTTTCTCAGAATAGTGATATTTTTAAAGGATATTCTGGCGTTAAGCCAATCAAAGGTGAATTATGATAGAAACAATTGAACAATTAATCTCCAATGCGATTGATTGTGAACATATGAAAGTAGAAGGTGATGGCAGTCATTTTGCAGTAACTTTGGTGAGCGAAGCTTTTGTTGGCTTACGTTCTGTAAAACGCCAACAAATGGTTTACGCTACGGTTAATGAGCATATTGCGAGTGGTGCTATTCACGCTTTAACGATTAAAGCTTATACCGATGAAGAATGGCAAAAAGTTAAGCACTTTCAATAAATCACCTGCCAAAAAGTATTTGAGGAAAAATTCGAGTGGATAAATTACTAATTCAAGATGCCGGACCATTAGATGGCTCGGTTAAAATTTCTGGCGCAAAAAATGCAGCCTTACCAATTTTAATGGGTACATTGCTATGTGATGGCCATGTTTCCATTGGTAATTTACCTCATTTGAATGACGTAACCACCAGTTTGGAATTGTTAAGCCGTTTGGGCGTTCAACTGACCATCGGTGAGAAAAATATGGTGGAAATGGAGACTAGTGATGTCCACAGTTATGAAGCGCCTTATGAATTAGTAAAAACCATGCGTGCCTCCATTTTATGTCTTGGACCTTTAGTTGCACGCTTTGGTAAAGCGGACGTGTCTTTGCCGGGTGGTTGTGCCATTGGTTCTAGACCGGTTGATTTGCATCTAAAAGGGCTAGAGGCAATGGGTGCTAAAATCAATATGGATCATGGTTATATTCAAGCTCGAGTTGATGGTCGTTTACAGGGCGCAACCATCGTAATGGATATGGTCAGTGTAGGTGCTACCGAAAATTTAATCATGGCGGCTTCACTAGCAGAAGGTACCACCATTATTGAAAATGCTGCCCGTGAACCTGAGGTGGTGGATTTAGCGAATTGTTTAAATACGATGGGGGCAAAGATTTCTGGCGCCGGCACTTCAGTGATTACCGTTGAAGGTGTTGAGAAAATGCATGGCGGACATCATGATGTGCAACCCGATCGAATAGAAACCGGAACTTATTTGATTGCCGCCGCTATTACTCGTGGTCGTATCTTATGTAAGAACACCGATCCTAATATTCTAGATGCAGTCTTAGTGAAATTACGCGAAGCAGGTGCGGAAGTTACTACTGGTGATGATTGGATTGAACTTGATATGAAAGGGCAGCGTCCAAAAGCGGTCAATATTAAAACAGCGCCTTACCCAGCTTTCCCAACAGATATGCAAGCACAGTTTTGTGCGCTTAATGCAGTAGCGGAAGGCACCAGTACTATTACTGAAACGATTTTTGAAAATCGCTTTATGCACGTGTTAGAAATGCAGCGTATGGGAGCGGACATTACCATTGAAGGTAATACTGCTATTTGTCGCGGCGTGGACAAACTCTCAGGTGCGCAGGTTATGGCAACCGATCTTAGAGCTTCAGCCAGCTTAGTAATTTCAGGTTTAGTCGCCGATGGAGAGACTCTAGTGGATCGTATTTATCATATCGATCGTGGGTACGAAACTATCGAAGAAAAGTTGCAAAATATTGGTGCCAGTATTCGAAGAGTGGGCTAGCAGGATTTAATTTTTCAAGATATTCTTAGCTGGATCTAAATAAAACATTTTTTTCCAGCCTTGAGTTTCACTGGTTAGTTTCCAAAAGTGAGGAAACATACTGAGAATAGAATAATGGACATGAGGTTGTTTACCTTTGGCATTACCGCTATCTCCAACCTTACCTATCAGTTCCCCAGAATCTATAAAAGAAAAGCTAGCGGTATTGATAGATTCTAGATGAGCATAATAGTGAAGTTTCCACTTTGGTCCTAAAACCAAAACAACTTTGCCGCCTTTTTTGATAGTTCCAGTATATAAAACTATTCCTTGAGTACTTGAAATTAAGGGTTGACCCATAGACGCGAAAATATCAATGCCTTTGTGTACTCCTGAAGTTCCCCAGGGTTCATACCAAAAAGATTTCTTATTCCAATCGCTCGGTTTGGCTCCTTGGACGGGGATAACTGTTTGTTCTGGCAAAATGAATCCAATCAGTATAATTGCAACAAGAGCTATTAAGGTTTTTTTGGTTTTAGTCAGCGAGCTTTTTTTATTCTTATTAATTTCTGTAGTCGTCATACTTTAATCTCAATCTTTTTAAGATTTCCGTAAAATTTTTTCCATTTTGCGACCTTTGGCCAATTCGTCCACTAGCTTGTCCATATACCTCGCTTGCTGGGTTAAAGGTGTGGTTATATCTTCAATTCGGTAGCCACAAATGACACCTTTAATTGATGAAGCACTTGGGTTGAGCACTGCCTTGTCGAAAAAGTCTTTTAAGGTAGCTTTATTATTAATCAATTTTTGTAGCTGCGACTCATCAAAACCGGTAAGCCACTCGATAACTTGATGTAACTCTTCTTTTGTTCTTCCTTTCTTTTCGATTTTATTCAAATAATGCGGATAAACTTCGGCAAAGGTTAGTTCAGCGACTCTTTTGTCATGTTCTGGAGGTCATAGTAATTAACCTTTAGTTCCTAAGATCACTTCTGTTTGCGATTGGTTGCCATTTCTAAAATAAGTTACGTGAACTTTATCGTCGGGTTTTTTATTCCAAATGGCGCCCAGTAAATCGCTGGTGCTATATAAAGGTTTACCATTCACCTCTGTAACGATATCCAAAACTTGCAAACCAGCTTCATCGGCAGGCCCACCTCGGTTTATTCCAGTCACTACGATACCTTGGCTGAAAGGTAACTTCGATATTTCGTCTTTTAGCTTATTAGTTTGTTCGTTGCTCAGCTGGTTTTCTTGGACAATCGACTCTAGATTCAAGCTCATTTCGCCATTGAGTCCCAACCAGCCTCGTGCAACTTCACCATTAGTTTGAAGTTGTTCAACGATCACAGCTACATCAGAAGAAGCAATGGCAAAGCTTTGTAATAGCTTCTCTTCAGAGCCCTCTTGAGTGCTAAGTTGAGTAATCCCAACTAATTCGCCTTTAGTATTGATTAAAGCGCCACCAGAATTACCTGTTCTTAATGGGGCATCTATTTGCATGTAATTGGATACTTTAGCAAAGAATTTTGCGCTCACGATGCCACTGGTAACGGTTTGATGAAAGCCCATATAAGGAGTGCCAATGGCGTAAATTGGATCGCCTACCTGTGAGTCTTTTGAGCTTAAAGGCAAAAATGGTGTTTTATCAGAGGCGACTTTAAGTAAAGCGATATCGGACTCCAAATCAAGCCCAACGATTTCAGCGGTGGTTTTCAGACCATCAGAAAATTCCACTAATAATGTTTCAGCCTGATCAAAAACTTGTCCGCGTGAAGTGAAGGTCACCACATGGGCACTCGTCACTAAATGGCCTTGCTGATCAATAATAACCCCAGAGCCATTGTTAAAGAAACGGCAAGCATTTTGCTGGTTGTTAAAACTCTGAACACTTTCAAAACACTGGCGCGAGTTGATCGGGTAGGCTTTAGATTGTACTTGTAAAGTAACCACTGCAGCTTTGGCAGTCGCTAGCATCTCAGTAGTATTGACTGGCTTAATCGGTATAACAGTTTCTTGTTGATTAAAAGAAAAGCCAAATCGATTCGGCATTAGCAATACCGACAATGCAGCAAAGCCTAAACCAATAAGAATGTATTTAGCAATAAAAGTTAAACTGGAGAAAAATTTCATCATGATAATATTTTTTTGTTTTCAGTCAGACTTAAGATTTTGGGTTTGGTTCAGTTGTCGTTTCATTTTCAGAATTTGCTATCCCTACCTTTTCTTGCTCCGCTTCAACGGCTATTGAGCTTTCTTGCTCAGACTGCTCTTGTATAGAGTTATCTTTTATAGAGTGCTCTTTTTTAGAGCTATTTGACTCGGAATCTTTTTCATCAAGAGCATCATCTTTAACATAATCGACAGGCTGTTGAGCTTGTTTGTCAGTATCTTCTACATCATTTGAGTCTTCTTCAGCATCAGCAACTTCTTCATGATCGATGAGTTGTTCACTTGGCGCCGACAAAGCTATTTTAAAACGTTGGTTACTCAGTTCGGTTGCGCCTTTAGCTAAATGTTTATAGAGCTCTTTGTATTCTTCTGTCAGATTAGTAAAACGGCGCGCCGTTTCTGCAAAGTGCTCATCGACCCCTGATTTTAGCGATTCAAGCTCTTCATCTTTTTTTTCTAATTCTTTTGAAAGCTGTTTTGAGCGCTCCGACATGCCATGCCAACGACCGGCAAAAAAGCCTGCAATCAAAGCTAGAAATATTCCAAGGGTAACTAAAGCGGTTGTCATCTTTTCCTCGTATTTATACGATTCAGTAATATTTAGGAGTAATATAAGTCTAATGTCCTTTGAGATAATGATACACATATTTTTATCAAAAATGTGTAAACAATTATCACATTAAGATTTTAGTGCCACTTACGCTGAAGTGGTTTTTTTATATCGCAATTATAGATAAATTCAATGGCAATTGATGAATGTTCCTGTCTACAATGGCCATAGCGAATTCAGTAAATGAAGAGGAAAGCCAAGTGCAAGCATCTGATTTATTAGTGAAGTGTTTAGAAGAAGAGGGCATAGAGTACATTTTCGGTGTTCCAGGTGAAGAAAATGCTGACTTTATGATGTCTTTGGAAAAGTCTGACAGCATTCAATTTATTCTGACCCGCCATGAGCAAGGCGCTGCTTTTATGGCAGAAGCTTATGGTCGCCTTACGGGTAATCCCGCCGGCTGTTTGGGAACTCTAGGTCCCGGAGCTACTAACTTGATCACAGGCGTAGCGGATTCCAATATGGATCGAGCGCCTATGCTGGTCTTGACTGGACAAGGCGCTACCACTCGCCTGCATAAAGAATCTCATCAAGCGATGAATGTGGTCGAGATGTTCAAACCAGTGACTAAATGGGCGGTAAGCATTTCTCATCAAGATAATATCCCTGAAATTACTCGCAAAGCGGTGCGTTTAGCGCGCACAGAAAAGCCTGGAGCGGTTTTGATTGAATTGCCAGAAAATATTGCTGCGATGCAAACTGAGAAAAAGCCAATAAAACCAGTGCGCTTTCGCCGTTCGGTGCCTGAGAAAAGTATCGTGCAACAAGTTGCCCAACGCATTGCACAAGCAAAAAGACCTATCATTGTCGCCGGTAATGGTTGTATCAGAGAAAGAGCAAGCGCCAGTTTACGTGAGTTATGTGAGTTAACGGGGATTGGCGTTATCAGTACCTTTATGGGTAAAGGTGCCGTGGATATGGATTCAGAGCATTGCCTTTATACCATTGGTTTGGGCGCTAAAGATTTAACCGCTTGTGCCCTCGATGCCTCCGATCTGATTATTATGCTTGGTTATGACATGGTGGAATATCATCCACATTTGTGGAATGAGAATGCGGATAAAAATATTATTCATATCGACTTTTTACCTGCAGAAATTGATGAGCATTATAATCCACAGATAGAAGTGATCGGCGATCTGGCCAATGCACTTGATATGTTAACTCAAGAAATGAAATCGCTAGAGTATGATTTTGACTTCAGTCAGCAGCAGGCGGTGCGTCGTGATATGCAGGCTGAATTAGCTGAATATAAAGATGATGATACACAAGGTTTGATTAAGCCGCAGAAGTGCTTATGGGATCTTCGCAAAGCGCTTAATGCTGAAGATATTTTATTATCCGATGTAGGCGCGCATAAAATGTGGATAGCGCGTCACTATCACTGTAATGAACCCAATACTTGTTTAATACCTAATGGCTTTTGTTCTATGGGCTTTGCTTTACCCGGCGCTATTGGTGCTAGCATGGTTTATCCTGATAGAAATATTGTGGCAATCTGCGGTGATGGCGGTTTCATGATGAATGTGCAAGAAATGGAAACAGCTAAACGAATGAATAGCAATATTTTGGTGATTGTTTGGGAAGATAGTGGTTATGGACTTATTGAGTGGAAGCAAGATACGGAATTTGGTAGACACACTCAGTTAGCATTTGGCAACCCGGATTGGTTACAGTTGGCGCAAGCATTTGGTTGGGATGGTTACTTTGTGAAAAACTCGGTTGATTTTGCCCCAACACTTGAAAAAGCTTTAGCAAAAGAAGGCCCACGTTTATTGGTGATCCCAATCGATTACTCTGAAAATCCGAAACTCACGGAAAAATTAGGTAAGATTGTTTGTCCCATATAATAATTATAAAGGCTAAAGCTGAACATAAATTTAGGAAGCAAAGATGATTATTCATGATGTCAAAATAAATTCTAGGATCCCAAAAGCGGGCGATTTAGAAGTTTTTAATCCTTTCGATCGTTCAAAAATTGCGGAAGTTGCAACCGTTGGCGAGCAGCATTTAGAAGACGCATTATCGAGTGCTGAAAAACTGTATTTGGATAAAGCCAACTGGATGAGCGTCCACCAAAGAGTGGTGATCCTAGAAAAAACCGCCGAAATTATTAGTCAAAGAGTGGCAGCCTTAACCAAGTTAGCGGCTAGCGAAGGCGGTAAACCTTACCTGGATTCGCAGGTCGAAATTAATCGCGCTATTGATGGTTGTAAGCTAGCAATAGAAGCTATCCGTAATGAGCATGGTGAAGTCATTCCCATGGGCGGCGATAAATATAGTGCCAATCGAGCTGCTTTTACATTAAAAGAACCTATTGGTGTTGTAGTTGCCGTCAGCGCCTTTAATCATCCTTTTAATTTGATTATTCATCAAGTAATTGCCGCTATTGCTGCGGGTTGCCCAGTCATTGTTAAGCCTGCTAGTGATACTCCGTTATCTTGTATCGCAGTTCGTGATATTTTAATTGAAGCCGGTTTACCCAAAGAATGGTGCCAGGTTTTTATTAGTGATAAAAGCGCTACAGCCACTAAGTTAGTGACCGATCTACGTGTTAGCTTCTTTAGTTTTATCGGCAGTGCAAAAGTTGGCTGGATGCTGCGCTCTAAACTTTCAAGCGGTACACGTTGTGCCCTTGAGCATGGCGGTGTAGCTCCGGCAATCGTTTACCCGGATGCTAATTATGCAGAAGCGATTACGCTACTTGGTAAAGGTGGCTTTTATCACGCCGGACAAGTGTGTGTGTCGGTGCAAAGAGTCTACCTGCAAAAAGACCATTCAGAAAAATTTGTTGCTGGCTTAAAAACTTTGGCAGAAAGTTTAGTGGTTGGCGATCCCTTAAGTGATAAAACAGAAGTTGGCCCTTTAATCAAACCGCAGGAGTGCGATCGTATTCATGAGTGGGTAACAGAAGCTGTTGCTGCTGGTGCTAAGCTCGTTACCGGCGGTAATAAAATTTCTGATAGCTGCTATCAACCAACCATTTTACTCAATCCTCCATTGGACTCTAAAGTCAGCCAGCAAGAAGTTTTCGGTCCAGTCATTTGTATATACGAAGTGGAAGAAATGAGTAAGGCGATAGAGCTTGCCAATAGTCTAGAAGTATCCTTCCAAGCTGCAGTTTGGACCTCAAATATCGATAATGCATTTTATGTGCGCAAGCATATTAATGCAGCAGCGATTATGGTGAATGATCATACGGCTTTTAGAATTGATGGAATGCCTTTTGCTGGCCTGAAAGATTCTGGTTATGGTATTGGCGGAATTCCGCATACCATTGAAGATATGCAAGTAGATAAAATGATGGTCATCAAATCACCGAGTATTTAAAAGTAATCAAGCACTTAGCAAAAACTCAAGATTGTGCGAAAATAGCGCTATCTTGAGTTTTTTTATGAACACAATAATTTCATGAATAAAAATCATATTTTAATTGAAGGCGCAATTGGCGAGCTCGAAGCAATTTGGGATTTACCCGAAAATGATGGCGGTGACTATGTCGCCGTTTGTTGTCATCCACATCCGCAACATGGCGGAGCTATGACCAACAAAGTCATCTACACCGTTTCACGAACTCTTGCGGGATTAGGAATGCCATCCTTACGTTTTAACTTTCGTGGTGTGGGGCATTCTGCAGGTGCTTACGATGAAGGCCGTGGCGAACAACAAGATCTGATTAAAGCCATAGAGTATGCCAAGGCGCAATATCCTAATAGGAAATTATGGTTAGCAGGTTTTAGTTTTGGCTCCTGGATAGCGGCATTGCAAGCGCATAAACAATTACCCTCTCAATTAATTAGCATAGCCCCGCCAGTCAATCGATTCAGCTTTGAAAATTTTGTGATTCCTGATTGTGATTGGTTGGTGGTGATGGGCGATGCTGATGAAGTGGTTGAGCCACAAGCAGTATTCGATTGGGTTGATGAGTTAGAACCGCAACCTAAATTAATCAAAATGCAAGGTGCGGGTCATTTCTTCCATAGTCGCTTGGTGGATTTGCGAGAAGAGCTTGAACAATCGTTGGAGTCAAATCTTTAATGCCAACCGCGATAAACATGAGTCCAATAGAAAAATACCAACAAGATCTAGCCAATGGCTTTAGTAAAGATGAAGCCCAACAACAGGCGGTCGAAGCTTTAAACCGTGTCTTTCTTGAATTAAATGCACAAAAAGGCACTGGCTTTTTTAGCAAGTTATTTGGCACCTCTAAATCCGTCAAGGGCCTTTATATGTGGGGCGGAGTAGGGCGGGGTAAAACCTATTTGATGGACACTTTCT
This sequence comes from uncultured Kangiella sp., assembly GCA_947498625.1. GTDB lineage: Bacteria > Pseudomonadota > Gammaproteobacteria > Enterobacterales > Kangiellaceae > Kangiella. Next base: position 722,115 of record CANMKR010000001.1, read on the forward strand.
TCAATTGTGTAGCCACTGATAAAAAGATCAGGTTGCATTTCCACCGCTTTATCCATGAAGTCCATGCTGAATTAAAAAAACTATCTGGTGAGAAAAACCCTTTAACTAAAATTGCTGATCAATTATCTGAGCGAGCAAAGCTCATTTGTTTTGACGAGTTCTTTGTTAAGGACATAACCGATGCCATGATCTTAGGCGGTTTATTTGAAGCGTTATTTGAACGTGGCGTCGTTTTAGTCGCCACTTCTAACATTCCTCCTGAAAAGTTGTACTGGAATGGGCTACAGCGTGAAAGGTTTTTGCCAGCGATAGCTTTAATCGAAAAGCATTGCCAGGTGATGAATGTCGATGGTGGTACTGATTATCGAATGCGCACTTTGGAGCAAGCTGAGATTTATCATTATCCGTTAGATGCGCAAGCAGATAAAAATTTGCAGGAATATTTTTTGCAATTATCGGGCGAGCAGGGCGAAGAGCATCGCAAGTTAAAGGTGGAAGGGCGCTTAATTGAAACCGTTCGCTTATCGGAAAACTTGGTTTGGTTTAGCTTTGATGCTATCTGTGGTGGCCCTCGTTCTGCAGCGGACTATATAGAGCTTTCTAGAAGCTATAACACCGTTTTTGTCAGCCAAGTTCCACAAATGGATAACTCTATTAATGATGCCGCTAGACGCTTTATTGCTTTAGTGGATGAATTTTACGAACGCAACGTGAAACTCATTATCTCAGCCGAAGTAGCCATTGAACAACTTTATATTGGCTCAGGTTTAGCATTTGAGTTTGAACGCACCATCAGCCGCTTGCAAGAAATGCAGTCTAAGGACTATCTAGCTAAAGAGCATTTGGCATAAGCTATTATTCTTTCGAATACTGTTTTGCAAATAGCTATAAATGATTTTTAAAAAAATCAGCAGCGTCCTCTGATACTTTTTTGTGGATCTCTTTTCTTTCAATGTCTGAATGATCAGAACACAGTTCTGCAAGCACCATTTTACCTTTGAAACCACAAGGCGCTAAAAAGGTATAGTGGCCAACTTTATCTAATACCTCTAATCTACTGTTAGTGATCTGTTCTTTAAGAATATTAGCATTAGTGGTTAATCTAGACTGAGCATCACTATTACCTACAGCTATTGTTATCGGGATATTAATGCTATTTAAACTTTGTGTGTCCAGCGCAGGAGTATGGACCGGCGCTAAAAGGTAAGCGCTTTTAATCCTAGTGTCTTGGCGCTGAATCATTCCAGCTTTTATTTTGGTATGGCCCAGATGCAGCATTTTGAGTCTTGATAAGTTCTTTGAAGCTATTTTTCAGATAATAAAAAGCCGGCTGTTGCCGGCTTTTTATTTAGCGTACTAAAACTTAGCCAACCATATCTTTTAATTTCTTCAATGGACGGATTTTAACTGCAATTGAAGCAGGCTTAGCTTTGAACATAGTTTCTTCGCCAGTGAAAGGGTTGATACCTTTACGAGCTTTTTTAGCTGGCTTTTTAACCGTGCTGATTTTTAATAAACCAGGTAAAGTGAATTCGCCACAAGCGCGTTTTTTAACGTGACGCTCGATAACTACGCCTAATTCGTCGATTACCGCACCTACGTCTTTTTTAGTTAATCCAGTTTGTTCTGCGATTTCGTTAAGGATTTGCGTTTTTGTAAATTTGTCTTTTACTGCAGTTATTTTACGGTCTGCCATTATTTTTCCTTTGCCTCATGTTAAATGACTGTTAAAATTGCTTTCGTCTTGGCGAGTAATGCAAAATTGACTCCCCCAGCGCTTTTTATAGCGCTAAAAGCCCGTTAAATAAAGTCTTTTGTTGCGAATTAAGGCTAAAATTCGCAAATATCTCTAGGACAACGAAAAATATTTAATTATCTGGCATTACCTCTTGTGCATGGGGTGGTGTTTCTGTACAATTCGCGCTCTGAATTTTTAGGTGGCGTAAGGCTTTCGTGTGTCGAAATCACAGCTTTTACGAACCCTACAATAGAGTGCAAACGGCTTTTGGAGCTCGGAAAGATGAAAACATTTAGTGCAAAGCCTGAAACTGTAAAACGCGACTGGTTCGTAGTTGATGCAGAAGGCAAAACTTTAGGTCGTTTAGCGACTGAAGTTGCTCGTCGTTTAAAAGGCAAGCATAAAGCGGAATACACGCCTCACGTTGATACTGGTGATTACATCATTATCATTAACGCTGAGAAAGTAACGGTTACTGGTAATAAAGCGGAAGACAAAATGTACTACCGTCACACTGGTTACCCAGGCGGTATCAAAGAGATCAACTTTAATGACTTACAAGCGCGTAAGCCTGAGATGATCATTGAAAAAGCGGTTAAAGGCATGTTGCCAAGAAATCCTCTTGGTCGCGCTATGTTCCGTAAATTAAAAGTATATGCGGGTTCTGAGCACGGTCACGCTGCTCAACAACCAATCGCTTTAGAACTATAAGGTAGAAGACTATGGCTGAACAATATTACGGAACTGGTCGTCGTAAAAGCTCTACTGCTCGCGTATTCTTACGTCCAGGCAGTGGTTCTATTACAGTAAACCAAAAATCTTTAGACCAATATTTTGGTCGTGAAACGTCACGCATGGTCGTTCGTCAACCTTTAGAGTTAACAGAAACTTTAGAAAAGTTCGACGTATACGTAACTGTAGCTGGCGGCGGCGGTACTGGCCAAGCCGGTGCAATTCGTCACGGTATTACTCGTGCTTTAATGGAGTATGACGGTGAATTACGTCCTGCACTTCGTAAAGCGGGTTACGTTACTCGTGATGCTCGTGCAGTTGAGCGTAAGAAAGTTGGCTTACACAAAGCACGTAAGAAACCTCAATTCTCTAAGCGTTAATCTGCTGTTGCTCCTTGGGAGCGAGAATTCAAGAGTTCTACAAAACGCCTGCATTATGCAGGCGTTTTTGTTTGATATTTAGGGTCGGAGTAACTTTTCACTCTGCCTCTATCTGTAAATAAATCTTCTTGCCTGACTGTCGGGTTTCTTCTAATAATATTTGATATAGTTTTGCTCTTTTCCTACAGGGATAATGTGCTCTGGCGCAATGACTTCGATTTTAGTCCAAGGTTTCCAGAACTCTTTTAATTTATCATGAGTTAGTTCATGGTGAATGAGAATAGCTTCCTTGTAGTCGTCACGAAGGTCTAATGGCAGGATGCGCTTTTTACCTTTCAAGGATAGTTCGATGGTGTGCTGTATGCTTTGAGTATTGGCGTCAACAACAAAGGTAAACAAGCCGCCATCCCATGATTGTTCGTAATCGTATGCAATTCCTTGTTCGTCATAGATTGGTTTCCTAAGGTTGTTAGCAACTTCATATTCATATATTTGAACACGCATTTTTTCATACAAGTAATGAGAGAAGATTAATGCTGAACTTTGCAGCTCTTCAAGTACCTTCTCTTCAACCATTTCATAGGAGGCGGAATAATCATTTTTTGTAACTTTAAGGGTAACTTTATTAAAGCCTCTTTCTTCATTAGTTAATACAGAATCATCGAATATTTCTGACATTAATGGGCTAGTTTCAAAAATATCGGATATATATTCAAATTCGGTTTTGTTATGGAAATATTGAACTGATTCACCATATGAGCCTGAATGATGAAAATTTATGGTAATAAGGATAGTATCCCAATTTTTATCCACAAGTTGATTTTTGATGTAGCTAACGAATTTGTTGTACTTTTCAATTTGGATAAGCATCAGTTTACGATGGGTTAAGAATTTAATGATTATTTTATTTTATGGATAATTTAAAAACAATGAGATGAAAGATAACTATGTTCAAGGTCTTTCAGGTCAGACCAGATTGTAAATTCCTTATAATTCCAGTATGATGCGCCACCAGAATGGTGGTAATAAATGTATGATTTTTAAGGTTATTTTAGAACCTTTCAGTAATTACCAACTTTATCTTATTTTTCAAGTGTTTATCACGCTTTCAGCTTTGTTTTGATGCGGGATAAATGCTCTTTTTAGAAGTGGGGAGACATACCTAATGAGTAATGAAGGCGTTAATAAAGGACGCAGGAATTTGCTAATCGGTGCCACCGCAGGTGTTGGTGCTGTTGGAGCAGTTTTCGCGGCTGTGCCTTTCGTCAAATCCTGGAAGCCAAGTGAGAAGGCAAAATCTGCCGGTGCTCCAGTTGAGACTGACTATAGTAAGCTTGAATTTGGCCAGCAAATTACGATTGAATGGCGCGGTAAACCTGTATGGGTTATGCGTCGTGATCCAGCCATGTTAGATGCGGTAAGCGCTTCAAATGACTTAGTGGCTGATCCTGCTTCTGAAAACGAGAAGCAGCAACCGGAAAATTGTAAAAACGAATACCGCTCAATCGATCCTGAGATATTCGTAGCAGTTGGTCTTTGTACTCACTTAGGTTGTTCACCAAAATTATTTGCCGATGCGGGTTCTGTAGACGCTACTTGGTTAGGCGGCTTCTTTTGTGCTTGCCACGGTTCTAAGTTTGATTTGGCTGGCCGTGTTCATAAGTCAGTTCCTGCAAATGCTAACTTATTAATCCCGCCATATACGATTGATACGGCGAGCAAGAAAATCCTGGTGGGAGGTGAGAGCTAATGTTTAAGAACCTTTTTGAATGGTTTGATGCGCGCTTTCCTGCGAGTAAAGTTTGGAACGAGCATTTAGCGGAATATTACGCGCCAAAAAACTTTAACTTCTGGTACTTCTTTGGCTCTTTAGCTTTATTAGTATTAGTAAACCAATTATTAACCGGTATCTGGTTAACCATGTTCTATAGCCCAAGCGAGCCATTTGCTTCAGTAGAGTACATTATGCGTGATGTAGAAATGGGTTGGTTAATTCGTTATTTACACTCGACGGGTGCTTCGGCCTTCTTCGTAGTAGTTTACTTGCATATGTTCCGTGGCGTTATGTACGGTTCGTTCAAGAAGCCGCGCGAATTAGTCTGGATCTTCGGCATGATCATCTTCGTGTTATTAATGGCTGAAGCTTTTATGGGGTATTTATTACCTTGGGGTCAAATGTCGTTCTGGGGTGCGCAGGTAATTGTTAACCTCTTTGCTACTATTCCTTACTTCGGTGAAGATTTGGTTGAGTGGATCCGCGGTGACTTTACTTTATCTTTAGCGACTCTAAACCGCTTCTTCGCATTGCATGTAGTGGCCGTTCCATTAGCGCTAGTGGCGATGGTTTTCTTACACATTGTCGCTTTACACAAGGTTGGTTCTAACAACCCTGATGGCGTTGATATTAAAGAGCATAAAGATGAAAACGGTATTCCTTTAGATGGTATTCCTTTCCACCCTTACTACACAGTTAAAGATATTGTGGGCGTGGTGGTGTTCTTAATCATCTTCTTAGCGATTGTATTCTTCGCACCAGATTTAGGCGGTTATTTCTTAGAGCGTCCTAACTTTGAGCCGGCGAATCCGTTAAAGACACCAGATGTTATTGCTCCGGTATGGTACTTCACACCGTTCTACACGGTACTACGTGCAGTTCCTGACCCATTCCTAGGATTCCTAGCAATGGCAGCGGCAATTGTTGTTTTATTCTTGTTACCTTGGTTAGACCGACAAAAAGTGAAGTCCATCCGTTATCGCGGCACTTCTTACAAACTAGCATTAGCCTTGTTTGTAATCTGCTTTATTTTATTGGGTTGGTTAGGCGTTCAAAGCCCAACACCAGTTAAAACATTGTTAGGCCAAATAGCTACGTTCTATTACTTCTTGTTCTTCTTAGTGATCTTGCCATTATTGCCAAGATTCGAGAAGACTAAGCCAGTACCAGAGAGGGTGACACACTAATGAAAAAGCTCATTATTACTGCAATTACTGCATTATCGCTAGCTGCTCCAGTTGCTTTCTCAGCAGGCGGTGGCACGACTTACCCAAATGAAAAAGCTAATGTTAATCTAGCCAACCAAGAGTCTCTGCAAAATGGTGCCAAGCTTTATTTGAACTATTGCGCAGGCTGCCACTCGATGGAATATGTGCGTTACTCGCGTATCGCACAAGATTTAGGTCTTACTGAAGAGCAGGTTATGGCTAACTTGGTTATGGGTGATCAAAAATTTGGTGACCCTATCAAGAAAAGCATGACTAAAGGCTATGCAAAAAAAGTGTTTGGTGTCGATCCTTTAGACTTAAGTTTAGCTGCCCGTGTTCGTGGTGAAGATTGGCTTTATAACTACTTAACGTCTTTCTATGCCGATCCTTCTCGTCCTTACGGCATGAATAATACGGTGTTCCCAGATGTAGGTATGCCGCACATTCTTGCTGATTTACAAGGCGAGCAAGTATTAACTGAAGAGTGGGTTGCAGCAGAGTCAGCTATCAAAGCAGCAAAAAATATCATTGCTGACGGTAATGCTACGGATGCACAAAAGTCTGAAGCAAATAAGAGCTTAGCAGAAGCTGAAGAGGCTAAGGCACAGCTTTCAGCTGAAGGTGGAATCTTTGTACAGACTCAAGAAGGTGAATTAACTCCTGAAGAGTACAAAGAAGAAATGCGTGATCTGGTAGCTTTCATGGCTTATACCGCTAATCCAGTCAAGCTTCAAAGTCAAAGCATGGGTATTTGGGCAATTTTATTCTTATTATTATTGCTAGTCCCTGCGTATTTCCTGAAGAAAGAATTCTGGAAAGACATTCATTAAAAGTTCGTAGGCTTAGCACCTTTAAGTGCTAAGCCTTTTTTATTTAGGAGAACATCTATGGCAGTTGTAGCCAAACGTTCAGTAATGACTTTATTCTCAGGCAATGATGCTTATAGCCATCAAGTGCGTATTGTGTTGGCAGAGAAGGGTGTTAATTTTGAAGTGGTAGAAGTTGCAGGTGATAATATCCCTGAAGATTTACGCGATTTAAATCCTTATGGTTCAGTTCCAACTTTAATTGATCGTGATTTAGTATTGTATGAAGCAAATATCATCATGGAATATTTAGATGAGCGCTTCCCACATCCGCCTCTAATGCCGGTTTATCCAGTAACCCGTGGGCGTAGCCGTTTAATGATTCATCGTATCCAAAAAGAGTGGTACACCCAATTTGAAATCATTAACAATGGTACCGAAGCTAAAGCGAAAAAAGCACGTAAGCAGTTACAAGAAAGTATCATGGCATTATCACCAGTGTTTGGTGCTAGTGATTATTTTATGAGTGAAGAGTTTTCTTTAGTTGATTGTGTGATAGCTCCGCTGTTATGGCGCGCTGAACAATTGGGTTTAGAAATTTCGGGTAAAGGTTCTAAAGCTATTCACGACTACATGGATCGTATTTTTGAACGTGAGTCGTTCAAAGTCAGCTTAACGGAAGAAGAGCAAGAACTCAGAATGGGACTTTAAGCTCAGGATTATGGCTAATCTAACGCCATTACAGCCTTACTTGCTTATCGCTTATTATGAGTGGATGCTGGATAACGATTGGACCCCTCAAATTCTAGTGGATGCCAGTCATCCACAAGTGGATATTCCTCAGCAGTTTGCTAACGAAGGTAAGATCGTTTTGAATATATCACCAAGTGCGGTTGGTGATTACCATATGGATCATGAAGCGATTAGTTTCAAAGCACGGTTTTCAGGTTCCTCTTTGAATATTTACGTGCCTTTAAATTCTATCTTAGCGATTTATACCCGTGAAAATGATAAAGGCATTATGTTCTCGCCTGAAATGTATGAAGGCGAAGTTTCAGAAAGTCCTGACGATGACCCACCAAAGCCTAGCAAGGGTAAACCCAGCTTAAGAGTTGTTAAATAAGTATTAAAAAAGCCAGCAAATGCTGGCTTTTTTGTATGCTAAATAAGTGATTACATTACGTCCGATAATTTAACCGTTTTACCACAGTGCTTAGATTGGATTTTAAAAATAACTTCTTTTTTTGAGCCACTCTTTGCTTTGCGGACTTCCTTACCGGTTTTACAACTAAAAGAAGTGCTACTGCCTTTATTTAAAGTAACAAAGCCCGAGCCGGTATGAATGCTTTGTTTACTACCAGTATCATTAACTAATTTCACATTGGCCGCAAAAGCAGCAAGTGGTAATAGTGTTGCGATTAAAAAAAATGTTTTAACAGTTTTCATTTTGTTTTCCTTGTTTTGATTGTGTTTAATCCTGCAGTATTAAAGTTGGCTATTAATCAATATACTCAAATATCTTTACGACCTTATTGACGCCGCTAATGTTTCTGGCAACTAAAGCAGCTTTGTCTCCTTCAGCTCTAGTAACCAAGCCCATTAAAAATACTTCTTTGTTTTCTGTACGAACGGTAATTCGTTTTGAATCTAAACCTTTCTCGGCAGTCAAGCTAGAGCGAACTTTTGTCGATATCCAAGTATCACCAAAACCACTCACATCTTCGGGATTACCGACTCTGAGTTCATTAAAAACTTTGCGAATTTCGGGCACATCAGTAATGATCTGACTCACTTGTGCTTTAACTGATTCATTAGGCACTTGGCCATAAATTAAAACGTACAAGTTATGGCTATCAACCTCAATCTTGGCAGGTTGATTTTGCTCTTCGACATCTCGTAGTAAATTATAAACACGAGACTCGATGCTATTGTCTTCAAAAATAGTGCCAAAGGTAGTACAGCCAACAAGAGCAAGACTGCAAAAAAATAAACTGATCAATGTTTTTGATGGTTTCATTGGTAGCATTTTATGAACCTATTGTTATTTAACAACTAAACGAATGGGTAGAGCAAAGGAAGTCGCGACCGCTTTATCGTTCTGAATAGCTGGCATCATCTTCGGTAACGATAGTAACACTCGCTTTGTTTCTTGTAACAGCTGAGGGATTTTCTCATTGCTGGTGACTTTAACTACATGTCCGTCACTGCTAATGACAAATGAAGCCATGATTCTATGACTTTCAATTCCTCTGCTAGTAAAGTACTGCATATTAAATTTTCGTTGAACATGACGCCCGACTCTTTGCGATAAGCAGCGTAAGAGTTGTGGCTTATTTGCGTTTTCATCGCACCCGGGGAATACGGGAATCCTATCAACAAGAAAAGGAGCTACTAGCGGCTCAGTCACATTTTGCTCATTGGAGACTTTAGGAGCTGGCACTTGTTGCGGATATTCTTGAACAGCTTTCTCCTTCGATACACAAGCAGCCAGAACCGTTAGCATTAATAAAATTAAAAAGTGTTTCATCATATTCTTCTAAATAGCAAAATGGTCATAAGGGATAAAAATTTATGAGGCGCCGAAAAGAGCATTATCAATATAGTCACAAAGTGCATGAATAACTACCAGATGAACTTCTTGAATCCGCGCAGTGGAGTTTGATGGCACTCTAACTTCTACGTCGTTAGCGCCAAATAAACCGGCCATTTCGCCACCGTCTTTGCCGGTTAAGCCTACGATCAGCATATCTTTTGATACAGCGGCTTCCATGGCATTGATCACATTTCGTGAGTTGCCGCTGGTTGAAAACACGAGCAATATATCGCCAGCCTGACCAAGTGCTCTAATTTGTTTGGAGAAAACATCATTAAAACTATAATCGTTGGAGATAGAAGTTAAAGTTCCCGTATCGGTTGTTAAAGCAATCGCCGGAAGGCTTGGACGTTCGCGTTCAAATCGATTTAACATTTCAGAAGAAAAGTGCTGCGCATCGCCGGCAGAACCACCATTACCGCAGGTCAGTATTTTATTCCCTGCCAGTAAGGCGTTCACCATTATTTGACCAGCTTGTGCAATAGACTCTGGCAGTGCATCTGCCGCAGCTATTTTTGTTTGGATGCTTTCTGTAAAAATGTCTTTAATTCGTTGTACCATAAATCGAAAAAGCCTTTAGGTTTTTGTTAGTTTACCAAGCATTGGCTTGAAAGGCATTGCTTTGCCAATCAGCTTTAAAACTTTCTTTATTGTTCTTATCGCTTGAAATCGATACTACATCAAATCGAGCGTTATAGTTTGAAAACTTACGCTCTTTTTGTAAGAAAACTTGTGCAGTTTTTATTAGTTTCTTTTGTTTATAAATAGTAACGGTTTCAGAACCAGTTCCATAATCTGAATTTGCCCTATAACGCACTTCCACAAATACTAGAGTTTCTGGGCTGCTATTGCAGTCTAAAAAAATCAGATCGATTTCGCCAAAGCGACTGTGGTAGTTCTGCTCAATAAACTTGAGCCCTTTAGCACAAAGGTAATCTTTGCACCAAGCTTCTGCTACTTGTCCTTTCGCTTGGCTATCTTTTTCCATAGGTGAAAGTTTAGGCAATTTTATCTTTCGATATAGTTCTTCACTTCACCTTTAACGTAATGTCCCCAAGCAAGTTGGCGCTTAATTCGGCCATAGGAGTCCATACTTAAAAGCCCGCTAATACCTTCCATTGCTGACTCAGGCAGCGCTGATAGCTGTCCTATTTCAGGGATCACCATGAAGGCATCGTGCCCTAATGCAAAGAAGCGTCCCAGATTGTTAGTACTGGTTGGTAATGTCTTCGATAAATCATTTTTTAAGGCTGCAATTGCTTTATTAGTTGATAGCATCCAAGGTGAGTCGGTAAACCGGATTCCTGATAGATCATTATCAATGCGGGTGTTACTGGTGCCGTTATAGATATTAGAAGTGGCATACACAGGCAAATTGTAAGCGTAATAATAATTTAAGTAAGGCTTAATGATTCGAGCACGCTTGGCATCTGCAATCAAAAATATGGCATCTGCATTAGCGCTACCTTGACCAGAAGATTCTATTGGCAAGCTTAATAAGTTTTGCAGCTCTTCAGTACGCTGTTCAACTTTATCCACACCTAGTAAGCGAGTAATTTCTTCTTTCGGATCTTGGTTTCTGCCGATGGTTGCGGTTTGCACTACTGTGCCGCCAAGCTCTTCATAAGCTTGAGTGAAGCTTTGCATCGCACGCTGACCGACACTGGGTTCAGCGTCTATAACGAAGGCTCTAGTTTGGCCGTTGCGCATGGCATAACGGGCGATTTGGGTTGCTTCATCTTCAACTGGCAAGCCAAATTGGTACATATTGGCGGGCGCAAAATCGCTACTTAAACGATTAAGTACTAAAGTTGGGATCGGCAGCTCGTTAAAACGAGTTAGCTCATCGATATTATTTTTGAGTAAAGGGCCTACCACCATTTCTACGCCATTAAACATGGCGTTTTGATAAATCTGTTCGATTGATTCTCCATTAGCGCTGTCATAAACCACAACTTCAGGTTGTTCGCCTTGGACTTTACGGCTTTGAAAGTAACCTGCTAAAAAGCCGTCACGGATAGCGCCGCCGACACTTGAAAACCTGCCTGATAATGGAACTATTAAGGCGATTTTTTTAGGTGCTAAAAATTCTATATCCCTTACCGCTAATGACTCAGTGGATAGATATTGGTAAGCAGGATGTTCCGGGTAAACTGTACTCCAAGAGTTTAAGCCTTCTGATAAAAGCCTAGCGTTATTTGCAAAGCGCTGATTGGTAATGGCAAGATCTAACCAAGCCATGGCATCGTAACTTTCAGCGCGGCTGCGTTTTGATTCAAGAGCGCCTAGTGGTGATTGAGACAATTCTTGCCACGCCAGTTGCATTTGTTGCTCAAACTCAAATTCATCCCTAAACAAATCTTTAGCTTCGATTCGGGTGATTGCCGCGTCCACATATCTTTGATTGGCTTGTAAGGCGTCGGCCGAAATTAATTGGTAGTGCAGATTCCAATCGGGGCTTTGTAACTCTGGATTAGTAATTGACTGTAATGCACGAATCGCCTCGAAAGGTTTTTGTTGTTTTAAAGCGGATTCACCTTTCAAAAGATAATAAGCATTACGTTTATCTGGAGTTAGTTGAGTTGGTTGAAAGCTAATAATGGTTTCATAGGTTCTATCGAACCTTTGCTGTTGTGCGAAAACAGAAGCAGCCTTTAACTTGAAATTTGCTGCTTGGTCATTTCCATACTTTTCTGCTTCGGCTAAATAAAACTCTGCCGATTCACCGGAGCTAGCGCCATAAATATTCGAGTTACTGCGCTTACTTTGTTGATTAGTAACACAAGCCGCGAGTAAAAAGATGCTGAGGCTGATAATAAAAGCTTTGCAAGCGTGGTTTTTGGTCATGCTCATATACTCAAGTTGGTATTATTTACTGACTTATAAAGCCCAGTATAAGTTCCAATTATTTATCATTCCTATGGCTAGCAATGTCAGGTAAAATAATAAATAAATGAATAAGTTATGTTGCCTATCTATTCATTGATATTCTAAGCTCTATTAACAGTTTAGGCAAAGGTAGTAATCGACTTTTCAGGCTCATACCCTAAAAGTTCGCAGTTTTTTACACTTTACTAACGCTGGCTGATATCAGGCTTTTAAAACCACTTGGTATTTAAAGCTGTATGAATAAACCTTTAGCAGGAGTCACGATTAACAGTTCACTATGAATGAGTCGCCATGAAGAATGATTTAAATTCAGCCTGCCTCTACGTGGTAGCAACCCCGATTGGGAATATTGAAGATATTTCTGCCCGGGCGATTGAAACTTTAAAACAAGTGGCTCTAATTGCGGCTGAAGATACTCGCCATAGTCAGCGCTTATGTCAGCATTATGGGATTAATACGCCCATGATTTCTTTGCATGAGCACAATGAAGAAAGTCGGGTTGTTCAAATTGCAGCTAAGTTAGATGCCAATGAGTCTATAGCACTTATTTCAGACGCAGGAACTCCCTTAATTAGTGACCCCGGCTTTAAGTTGGTGAGAGCTTTACGCGAGCAGGGATATAAGGTGAGCCCTGTTCCAGGCCCCAGTGCCATTATCACAGCTTTGTCCGTTGCTGGCTTACCAACGGATAGTTTCAGCTTTTTTGGCTTTTTACCGGCAAAATCCAGTTCTCGTAAACAACGATATCAAGAACTTGAAAATAGAACTGAAACGATGGTCTTTTATGAATCTTCCCACCGTATTGCTGCCAGTCTCCAAGATGCTCTAGAAACCTTAGGTAATAGACACGCGGTAGTGGCTAGAGAGCTCACCAAAACCTTTGAAACCATTCTAGATGGCCCCTTGATTGAGTTGATTGACATATTAGAACAAGATCATAATCAATCAAAAGGCGAATTTGTTTTGATGATAACCGGAATAGATAAGAAAGCAAATAATGTGAGCATCGATAGTGAGCGCTTACTAAAAGAGTTGCTAAAAGAATTACCCCCCAACAAAGCCAGCAAAATAGCATCCAATTTTACGGGCATATCGAAGAAAGAACTTTATCAAATAGCTGTAGATCTTAAAGAGCCCTCTTTATAACATTATACCTATAAAATCAATGCCTTAGATGTAAAAATTCCCAACAGTTAACATTTATTTTACAAATCTTGTGTTACCTTAGCCCTTTATTATATTAACTACTTCTCATATAGCTTAGGGGCTAAATAGTATGAATATCCGTAATTTGTTTGTGGCGACTTTGATTGCTAGCAGTTTTTCTTTCTCATTAAATCTTTCAGCTAAAACTGTCGGTGGTGGCGTAGAGCCTGTAAGCGTCGGTGGTGGCGTAGAGCCTGTAAGCGTCGGTGGTGGCGTAGAGCCTGTAAGCGTCGGCGGTGGCGTAGAGCCTGTAAGCGTTGGTGGTGGTGTAGAGCCTGTAAGCGTCGGTGGTGGCGTAGAGCCTGTAAGCGTCGGTGGTGGCGTAGAGCCTGTAAGCGTCGGTGGTGGTGTAGAGCCTGTAAGAATTTAATAGAGTCATTATTAGCTTTATCCTTTTAAAAGTACTGACGCATAAGTTATTGTAATTTATAATGAATTTAGACTTTTTCTTTAATTTATTTGATGCATATTTAATATGCTTATTCTTTATTTTAATTATTTATTTTGTCCTCAATACCAGAGTAATGCTGAAGGTTACTGGAGTAATATTATTCGTTGAGTTGTTTTCGAGGCTGATATCAAAAAATCTATTGAATCTACCATTTGCTGAATACATATGGTACTTGTCTTGGGCAACAATTGCTTTATTGTTACTTTATCAGCTAGTAAAAGAAACGCGTAAAAGTCCTCATATACAAAAAGTAACCATGCCTATATGTTTTTTAATTTTAATGGTAATAGTTATTGAAATATTGAGATATTTTGAACGAAACTTTAGTGATCTGGAAGTTTTAAAGTCGATATACGGGATAGGTAGTTTGGCAACTAACTGGTTAATTATTGCTTATTTATTTGCGCCGATAGGGCTTCATCTGTTAAAGTCTTTACGTAGTCGTGTATCGGCTAAGCATTGATTATTAAAGAGATTAAAATAAAATTACAGAAATGATGACAGATTTATTATTAATCATTACACCTTTAGCGATTATGGGGATAAGCCTTTTTGTTTTTATCAAAGGCTATCTATTCGCTAAAAATCAGGATCAAGGGTATACAATATTGTCTGCTCTAGATAATCCTGTGTCTGATGAAATTGAAACTCCAGCTGAAATCGAAGCGAAACAATTGATTATGGAATATGCTGAAGCGGTTAATGGGCGTTACGATGATGTGCATAAAACCAACCATGCAATTCAATGGGTGCGTAAACTCGATCAGCATGTGCAAAAAAATCGTAATTATTATCAATCTGAAGTTAAAGCAGATAAGCCAATAGAAGAATTGGCGAGAAAAGACTCTAACGTGACCGATATTTTCGCTAAAAGACGCTAAATCACTATAAGGTTTATTAAAAAGTCCAGTTGATGGGCTTTTTTTATGCCTGAGATAAATACAATTATAGCTTGCCTTTTTAACCTTAAGTGCGGAAAATTCCGCACAGAAGCTGGCCAGACAGTCGCTGTCCTTTTATCTTCGGGTAAAAAGAGAGAGGAAAGTCCGGACTTCATAGAGCAGGGTGCCAGGTAACGCCTGGGCGGCGAAAGTCGACGGCAAGTGCAGCAGAAAATATACCGCCGATGGTTCACTTTAGTGTTCACAGGTAAGGTTGAAATGGTGCGGTAAGAGCGCACCGCATTGCTGGTAACAGTATATGGCGAGGTAAACCCCACCTGAAGCAAGACCAAATAGGATTCCGTACGGCGTGGCTCGCGTTGGAATCGGGTAGGTTGCTGGAGCCATTGAGTGATCAATGGCCTAGACGAATGGCTGTCCACGACAGAATCCGGCTTATCGGCCAGCTTCTTTTTTTAATCGAAAACTGAAAATAGTATGAATCGTAGAAAGTTTTTATTGGGTACAGGTATTTCGGTTGCAGCATTAGCGGGTGCAGGGTATGCATGGACTCAGTTCTCTAACGCTTCAGATAAGCTCACTGTTGCTTTTGCATCGGAGCTTTTAGACTCGATTGATAGCGCAACTATTGAATCAAATGGTCAATGGGATCTGAGGCATATTTTTGACCATTGTGCCAAAAGTGTCGAATTTTCGATGGTTGGTTTTCCTGAGCATAAATCCGCAGCATTTAAAAACACCATTGGCGCAAGTGCATTCGCTCTGTTTAAAGCTAAGGGTGCTATGAGTCATAATTTAGCGGAAGAAATTCCTGGCGCCATTTATCCGAATGCCTCAAAAACGCTAGAAGAGGCAATTCTCAGCCTAAAGTCTGCTTTTCAAGCTTTTGAGAGTCATTCTGGACAATTACAACAACATTTTGCCTATGGCGAACTCAATAAACGCGATTACGAAATCGCTCATGTGATGCATTTATTGAATCACTGGTCTGAAATTCAGGCTTAAATTACATTTTCCTATTTTTATCATCTTCCTAACTTAAAGTAGTTTCTAACTTATATCTGTAATCAAATGAAAAATAACAAATTTATTTTTCTCCGTTTGTGTGCGCTCACTAACTTTAGCTAAGTCTTTGGAAAATAAAGACATTTTTCACATTTTTAGAGGTTAATTTACTTGCAAAAAAGCAATCAAACTCCTATAGTGGCGAGAAGTGGGAAAAAGTGTCATAAAGTGGATCGAAGTTAGTTTCAACGCTTTAAAAAGACCATTTGCAATAAGCTTTTTCCTAAAAAATCAAATAAAACAATAGGTTATTATAATGTTTAGAGGCGCAAGTGCCATCAATATGGACGCAAAAGGACGGATCGCGATACCTGCGAAATACCGTCAGCGTTTTCATGATGTCTGCGCTAATCAAATTGTAGTCACCATTGATTTGATTGATCCTTGTCTTTTATTGTTCCCATTGCCTCATTGGGAGCAATTGGAATCCAAACTAGAAAGTTTCTCTAGCACTCATCCCATGCAGCGCCGAGTAAAGCGAATGTTGCTTGGCCATGCTTCAGAGCATGAAATTGATGGGAACGGCCGTATTTTATTACCGCCAGTGTTAAGAGAACATGCGCAACTGGAAAAAGAGTTGATGCTTGCCGGTCAGGGAAACACCTTCCAAATTTGGAAAGAAGAAAACTGGCACCAGAAAATTAGTGACGATGTGGCGGCGATGGCAGAAATGCCATTGGATCCGGATAGTTTGCCGGAGTTGAGCTTCTAAAGATGAACCCTCAACAGCCACATGATGCAGTTCTACTTAACGAAGCAGTGGAGGCTCTCGTGCAAGGTAAGCAACTGTCTGGAAACAATACTATAGGCAGCAGTGAAAACGCACAAAAGATAGATGGTATCTTTATTGATTGCACATTTGGCCGAGGTGGTCATAGTCGACATCTGCTCTCTAAATTAGGTCAAAACTCTCAGCTCTTAGCATTCGATAAAGATCCTCAGGCCATTGCCGTCGCCAATGAATTAGCAGGTCAAGACCCTCGTTTCGAAATAGTCCATGACAGTTTTTCTTTATTATCTGAAGAGGTTAAAAAACGCGGTTGGTCAGGAAAAGTTGACGGAATCTTGATGGACTTAGGCGTTTCTTCTCCACAGTTGGATCAAGCTGAGCGTGGCTTTAGTTTTATGAATGATGGTCCCTTAGATATGCGGATGAATTCTAATAAAGGCATCACGGCACAAGAATGGATTGCCAAGACTAAAGAAGAAGACATGGTATTTGTCTTTAAGGCTTATGGTGAAGAGCGATATGCTAAACGGATCGCTCGAATTATTTGCGAAAAACGTCAACAAGAAACGATCGATAGCACAAAAAAACTAGCCAATATTATTTCAGAGGCACATCCACGTTGGGAAAAGCATAAGCACCCTGCAACGCGCTGCTTTCAGGCTATTCGTATAGCCGTAAATAGTGAGCTTGAAGACTTAAAAGCAGTATTAGAGCAATCACTGGAATCTTTGTCGGTTGGCGGAAGAATTGTTGCTATTAGTTTTCATTCCTTAGAAGACCGCATTGTAAAACAGTTTATTAGAGATCAAGAAAAAGGAAAGGATTTTCCAGCAGGATTGCCCATTACTGAAGACATGATCGAGCGTCGCATGAAAAAAGTCGGCAAGTTTGTTAAAGCAGGAGAAGAAGAGTTGGCTCGTAATAATCGTGCGCGAAGTGCTGTCATGCGAGTGGCGGAAAAACTAGGTTAATTATTATGGCTAAAGCAAATAGTGAAACCAACCGTTTGTGGCCATTTTATAGTTTGGTCGCAGCGATTAGCCGACGTTTTGGATTGATTTTTATTGGCGCATTAGTGGTGTATTCAGCAATTTTAGTGGCTAACCAAACACATCAATTTCGGATTGCTACAAGTGAGTTAAATAAATTACAAGATGAACAAACGGCACTTGACCTGAATTGGCAAAAGCTACGTTTAGAACAAAGTGCTTTAGCCGAGCATAGTCGCATTGAAAAAATTGCAATAGAAAAATTGAAGATGAAACATTTAGATAAAAATTCTGAAGTCATCATTGAAGTGAAGAAGTAGAGAGTTGAAGAAAGAAAACTAATTGTGAAGAAAATACGTAACCGAAAAATTATGACAGTACCTGATTGCAAGTGGCGATACGTCACTATGCTGTTTGTGGTATCTGCATGCTTTGTTGGTTTAATAATTAGAACTGCTTATTTACAAGTTTGGAATGCTACGGATTTAGCTAAAGCCGGTGAGTCGCGCTCAGTTCGAGTTAAGGGGATTTCTTCACACCGTGGGTTAATTCTAGATAGAAACGGAGAAGAGTTAGCTCGATCAGTGCCGATTGAATCATTGTGGATTGACCCTAAAACGTTATTGAAAGATAAATCAGTTTTAAAAAGCCCTGCATGGAAAGGTTTCGCAAAAGCCCTGAATCGTGACGAGAAAGAATTATCCAAATGGGTCTTAGATAGAGCTGACAGACGTTTTGTGTGGTTGGAAAGACACCTAGACCCCAATAATGCTGTATTTATAAAGCGTTTAGCGATAAATGGTGTGAATTTGAAATCGGAGTACCGTCGCTATTACCCAAGTGCGGAGGTCACGGCAAATTTAGTCGGCTTTACGGGCGTGGATGATAAGGGTTTAGAGGGCGTAGAGAAAGCTTTTGATAGTTATTTGACGGGGCAGCCAGGAAAAGAAAAAGTGGTGGTTGATTTATATCGTCGAGTAGTTGAAGAGCGTGGTGTTTTAGCAGAAGCAGAGCAAGGCAATGATCTACAATTGAGTATCGATTCTCGCATTCAAGCGGTGGCTTATCGCGAACTGAAAAAAACGGTATTAAACCATAATGCTAAAGGTGGTTCGGTAGTAGTAGTCGATGTCGATACTGGTGAAGTATTAGCCATGGCAAGCCAGCCTTCTTTTAATCCTAATCGCTCAGATTCCCGCTTTCCAAATATGACTAGGAATCGTGCTATTACCGATTTGTTCGAACCAGGTTCTACGGTAAAGCCATTGACTATTGTTAGTGCTTTAGAAAGTGGCAAGTATCAGCCACAATCGACGGTGGATACTTCTCCAGGTCGTATGAAGTTGAATAGAAAAACGGTTAGAGACCCAAGAAATTATGGCGTTTTGGATTTGGGTGGAATTATTAAAAAATCCAGCAACATGGGAGTGAGTCGTGTTGCGCTAAGTTTATCTGATCAAGAATTTTTGAACAGTTTTTATAAGGTTGGTTTTGGTAAGTCCACCGGCCTTGGCGTGCAAGGCGAAACCAAAGGTGTCCTTCGCCCAAGAGATAACTGGTCCGATATAGAAAAAGCGACATTCTCTTTTGGCTATGGATTTCAGGTGAGCGCTATTCAATTAGCACAGGCTTACAGTGTTTTAGGTGCGAATGGAATAAAACGTCCTTTAACCATCATTAAGCAAAATGGTTTAGAACAAGGCGAACAGGTTATTGATTCAGCCATCGCTCAAGAAGTTGTCAGCATGATGGAAAATGTCGTAGCTGATGGTGGTACCGGCACTAAGGCAAGAGTCGAAGGTTATCGAGTAGCTGGAAAAACAGGTACTGCGAGAAAAGTTGCTAAAACCGGCGGTTATGGTGATGAGTACGTCACGGTATTTGCGGGTTTAGTGCCGGCAACAGCACCAAGGTTGGCGATCGTTGTTATGGTTGATGAACCAGCAGGCGATGCTTATTACGGCGGTACTGTATCAGCTCCAATTTTTTCAGAAGTAGCGGACAAAGCATTAGATCTGATGAATGTTGCACCAGACCAGCAAACGGTAAAAGCATTTGCAGTAGGAGGTGTCAGTCATGACTAACCTAATGACGAATGCAAAAAAGCTACTCGTGCATTTTGTTGAAAAGAGTGTTGTTAAAGCTCTTGAACTCAAGCATTTAGACATAGCCGGTCTAACTATCGATAGCCGATCAGTTGAGCAAGGTTATTTGTTTATGGCCTATCCAGGAGAAGATACTGATGGCCGAAAGTTTATTAAATCTGCTGTAGAAAACAAGGCGATTTTAGTATTAGCAGAAGCTAAAAAGTTAGATGGTTTTGCAAAAGAATTTGAAGTCTTGCTCGATGACAACCAGCAAGTGATAGCCTATGAATACAAAGCTATCAAAATCGTTCCAGTACCCAACTTAAGAGACAAAGTTAGCCAGATAGCTGGGAAATATTATGGCTCACCAACACAAAAAATGTCCTTGGTTGGGGTCACTGGAACCAATGGTAAAACAAGTATTTGCTACTTAGCAGCACAAGCGCTTGAGTTTATGCAAAAGCCGACCTTGTTGTTAAGCACATTAGGCAATGGGCGAATGGATAAGTTAGAAGTGAGCAAAAATACCACTTCTGATCCGATAACTATTCAAGCTAAAGCCGCTGAATATTTAAACAAAGCTTGCCACCATCTTTGTATGGAAGTGTCTTCTCATGGTTTAGATCAAGCCAGGGTTTCAGGCTTAAATTATAGCATTGCTGTCTTTAGCAATTTAAGCCATGACCACCTGGAATATCATGGCGACATGGAGTCATACTTCTTAGCAAAAAGAAAACTTTTTATAAGAGACGAAGTACAAACAGCTGTGATCAATGCAGATGATTTGTATGGACAACGTTTGCTGTTGGATGAAGAAATTACCGCTAAAAAAGTGGCTTATACTCGCAATAAAGATTTGCTAGATAACCAATTAGTTCAAAAGATCGAAGACTGGATTGAAAGTTCCAATGAAGAGTTTACTTTAAATGGAATCAATGCTGATCTGACGACTCCATGGGGTACAGGTCGTATTAATAGCCGTTTATTGGGCGATTTTAATTTATCCAATTTATTAGCTGTAGGCGGGATTCTAGGTTCTATAGAAGGCAACTTAAATAAGTTCTTAGTTGCATTAAATGCAGCTAAGCCAGTTAAAGGTCGTATGCAACAATTTAGCAGCAAAAACGCTGCGACTTTTGTGGTGGACTATGCGCATACCCCTGATGCTTTAGAAAAAGCTCTGCAAACGTTAAATCATCATTGCCAAGGTGATTTATGGTGCATCTTTGGTTGCGGAGGTGACAGAGATAGCAGCAAACGCTCAATGATGGGAATGGTTGCTGAAAAAAATGCACAGCAAATTATCATCACGGATGATAATCCAAGAACTGAAGCTCCTGAGTCGATCGTTAAGATGATTAGAGAAGGCCTTTGTGATCAGGCAATACCTTACATTGCATCCAGAAAAGCAGCCATAGAAAATGCTTATGCATCATCAACTGCCATAGACATGGTGTTAGTCGCAGGGAAAGGTCATGAAGATTATCAAGAGATAGGCTCTGTAAAACATCACTACAGCGATATTGATACCGTTGCAAATTTAATGGAGGCGCATTCATGATTAGTTTACGCCTTTCAGTTATTGCTGATGCAGTGAACGGAGAATTAATAGGAAACGATAGTGTCATTTCAGAAGTATTCACCGATACACGAAAAGCTGTTGCCGATAGTCTATTTGTGGCTTTAAAAGGTGAAAATTTTGACGCTCATAAGTTTGTTAAACAAGCTGAAGAGCAAGGCGCTATTGCGCTTATGGTATCGCAAGAAGTTGATTCGAATTTACCACAAATAAAAGTTGCAGACACAGATAAAAGTTTAGGCGTTCTAGCTAACTTTGTGAGAAGACAGGTTAACCCAAAAGTCATTGGCATTACCGGTAGTGCAGGAAAAACCAGCGTTAAAGAAATGGTTGCAACAATTCTACAGAATGCAACTAACGCGCAAGAAGTCTTATCGACTCATGGGAATTTTAATAATCATATTGGGGTGCCATTAACCTTATTAAGACTTACCGGTAAGGAAAGGTTTGCTGTGATTGAGATGGGCGCTAACCATATTGGTGAAATTGCGTATTGTTGCTCGATTGCGGAGCCGGACGTAACGGTTGTCAATAATGTTGCCCCGGCGCACATAGAGGGGTTTGGCTCAATCGAAGGCGTAGCTAAAGCTAAAGGGGAGATTTACCAAGCCTTGTCTCATGACGGTATTGGTATCGTAAATTTGGATTCTGAATTTTCTGAAAATTATTTGAATATGGAAGGTTTCCATAAAGTAACGGTTTCTCGCCACAATTCTGCCGATTTTAATGCGCACAATATAAAATTAAATGAAGATTTATGTGCAGAGTTTGAAATGAAGCACCAGGCTAGTGTTTTGAACATGAGATTAAATGTGCCTGGAGAGCATCAAGTATCCAATGCTTTGGTCGCTGCGGCGCTGACTTATGCTGCGGGTGTTGATTATGAACATATTCAAGCAGGATTGTTAAGCTCAGGAGCCGTCAAAGGTCGCTTAAACCGTTTAAAAGGTATTCATGGTTGCTCTGTCATTGATGATACTTATAACGCTAGTGTGCAATCAGTAAAAGTGGCTGTGGATGTTTTATCCAATTGGCAAGGCTCGAAAATTTTAGTGTTAGGAGATATGGCTGAATTAGGTGAAGCCAGCGTTGCATATCATCAAGAAGTGGGTGCTTACGCTAAAGATAAAAAAATAGATCATTTGTATTCAGTGGGGAATTTAAGTCAATTTGCTGGCAATGCTTTTGGCGAAGGCGCACGTCATTTCAATAAGATTGAAACTTTAATCGAGTATTTAGAATTAGAACTTAGCTACAAATCACAAGTATTAGTGAAAGGTTCAAGAAGTGCGCGAATGGAAAGGGTAGTAACTGCGATAGCAGTCAAACCAAACGACAAGCAGGATGTGCAACAAAAAACTTTTGGGGGAGGTTCACAATGCTAACCTGGTTGGCGGAATATTTATCACAATATTATTCAGGCTTTAATGTCTTTCAATATTTAACCATGCGCGGAATTTTAAGTGTATTAACCGCGCTTGGAATTTCATTATTAGTCGGCCCAACTATGATCCGCAAGTTGAGCTCTTACCAAATCGGACAAACGGTGCGCGATGATGGACCGCAAAGCCATTTAGTTAAAGCGGGTACACCTACCATGGGTGGAGCTTTAATTATTGTTGCGATTGTTTTGAGTGCGCTTCTTTGGGGAGATCTAGAGAGCCGTTATTTGTGGGTCTGTATTGTTGCGATTGTGGGATTCGGCTTAGTTGGATTAGCGGATGATTACATTAAATTAGTGCGTAAAGATCCCAAAGGATTAATCGCTCGCTGGAAATATTTATGGCAATCAGTATTAGGTGCTGGTATTGCGATTTATTTATTTTATTCAGCAAGCCCTGTTGAAACACAATTACTAGTTCCATTCTTTAAAGATGTAGCCCCGCAGCTAGGTATTTTATTTATCTTCTTAGCCTACTTTGTGATTGTAGGTACTAGTAATGCAGTGAATTTGACTGACGGCTTAGATGGTTTGGCAATTTTACCAACGGTATTAGTGGCAGGCGGTTTAGGTATTTTCGCTTACTTAACGGGTAACCAAATTTTCTCTGAATACTTACAGATCCCATATATCCAAGGGGTAGGTGAGTTAATTGTTTTCTGCGCCGCGATTGTAGGCGCAGGTCTTGGTTTCTTATGGTTTAACACCTATCCAGCGCAAGTATTTATGGGCGATGTAGGAGCATTAGGCTTGGGTGCTGCACTAGGCACCATTGCGGTATTGGTGAGACAGGAGCTGGTGCTATTTATTATGGGCGGTGTATTTGTGATTGAAACGGTTTCGGTCATCTTACAAGTAGGTTCTTACAAATTAACTGGTAAAAGAATCTTTAGAATGGCGCCATTGCATCATCACTATGAATTAAAAGGTTGGCCAGAGCCACGAGTCATAGTGCGCTTTTGGATTATATCACTGATGTTAGTACTGGTTGGATTGGCAACCTTAAAACTTCGTTAATCAATTGGCTGAGTAATTAAATAATTATGAGCATTAAACAACTAACAGATAAAAAGCGTTTGATCCTAGGTTTGGGTCAAACTGGCTTGTCTGTTGCTCGCTTTTTAACGAAAGCGGGACAGTTTTTTAATGTAATGGATACGCGAGAAGAAGTTCCTGGAATAGAGGAGCTAAATCAATTTGCAGCAGATAGCTACTTAGAGTGGCAGCCAGAGCTTTTTGTAAACTACGATGAGTTAGTGGTGAGCCCTGGTATTTCAATCAATCGACCAGATATCCAAGAAGCAGCTGAGCAGGGCGTTGAGATTGTGGGTGATATTGAATTGTTTGCCCAAGTAAACACGGCAAAAGTGGTAGCAATAACAGGATCTAACGGTAAAAGCACCGTAACGGATCTAGTGGCAAATGCAATTAGTACAGCAGGTTTATCAGCAGTTGCGGCAGGGAACTTTGGCTTTCCTGCTTTAGAAACGCTTGAAAAGCAATGCGATTATGTCGTATTGGAGTTATCCAGCTTTCAACTAGAAACGACTGAGTCGCTAGATTCAGAAGTAGCAACTATTTTAAATATTAGTGAAGACCATTTGGATAGATACGATAGCTATCAAGATTACATCAACGCCAAAAACCGTATTTATTTGAACGCTAAAAAAAGATTATTCAATGTAGATGATGAGAATACCTTTGTTAACTCTGAAGCCGTTGAAAATGTAAGCTTTGGTTTGAAATCATCAAAGGTATCACCAGATTATTGCTTGGATTTAGATAAAAAGATTCTATCTAAATCAGAGCGAAAAATATTGTCTATAGAGGAATTACAACTACAAGGTACGCATAATGCATTAAACGCATTGGCTGCACTGGCATTGATTGAACAGTCGGGTATCGAAATTAACGATAAAGTGCTAACAGCGGTTAAAAAATATCAAGGCTTAGAGCATCGGTGTGAGTTAGTTTTTAAGACTGAAAATGTAAGTTACATTAATGATTCAAAAGCAACCAATGTTGGTGCAACTATCGCAGCTTTAAATAGTTTTGCTCCTTTATTCAAAAATATCATTTTAATCGCAGGCGGCGACGCGAAAGGCGTTGACCTTAGTAGCTTAGAAAATACTCTAAAAAATGTCGTTAATTCAATTGTGGTATTTGGCAAAGACGCTAATAAAATTGCAGAGTTAAGCAGAGAAAAAAGTCATGTTGTAGACAATATGGCGCAAGCGTTAGCTAAAGCAAAACAAATTATTGAAAGCAAAACTCTCAAGCAAGTTCTAGTCTTATTATCACCAGCTTGTGCCAGTCTTGATCAATATAAAAATTATCAAGAACGTGGCAATGAATTTTCAAAATTGGCGAGGGCATTGGCATGTTAACGCAAAATATTTTGAAAGTAGGCGACTTTGTAGAACAACTAAAAATTTCTGACCCAAGAACGAAATTAGATCCTTGGTTATTAGGCCCTGTATTGATCTTGCTGGCAATCGGCTTGGTCATGGTTGCGTCTAGCTCAATGCCATATGCAGAAGATAAAATGTCAGGCAATGAATACCACTTTTTAACTCGCCATGGAATCTATCTGCTGATTGCATTCACTGCTTCTGTTTGTGTTATGCAGTTAGAAACCCGTTTTTGGCAGGTGTATGGACCTTACTTTTTATTGTTCGGTATTTTATTGCTGATTGCGGTGTTATTTATTGGTCGTGAAATTAATGGTTCCAAACGTTGGATTGGACTAGGACCTTTAACCATTCAGCCGGCAGAAATTATGAAGTTTTTTGTCGTAATTTATTTGGCTGGGTATTTGGTAAGGCGTAGCGATGAGCTGCAAACACAAGTTAAAGGTTTTATGAAGCCATTAATATTGATCGGGTTAATAGTGGCTTTCTTACTAGTACAGCCTGATTTTGGTTCTTCCGCGGTAATCGTAGCTACCGCATTGGCAATGATGTTTATGGCTGGCGCTAGGCTTTGGCAGTTTGTGAGTTTAACCGCCTGTGTTAGCAGTGTTATGGCATTGGTATTAGTTCAGGCGCCATATCGATTGACACGATTAACCAGTTTTATGAATCCTTGGGACGATCAGTTTGGTACCGATTATCAATTATTTCAGTCATTAATTGCCTTTAGCCGTGGTGATTGGTTTGGAGTAGGACTCGGTAACAGCGTACAAAAATTGTCCTATTTACCAATGTCGCATACGGATTTTATTTTTTCTGTCTATGCGGAAGAGTTTGGCTTTATTGGAGTTTTATTCGTAGTGGCCTTGTTTGTGATTATTTTTAATCGCTGCTTAAAAATAGGGCGACGAGCATTACGGATGGAAGAATATTTCTCTGCTTATATTTGTTATGGCTTTGGCTTTTGGTTAAGCCTACAAGCGATTATTAATATAGGGGTAGCCAGCGGCGCTTTACCTACTAAAGGACTTACTTTGCCATTTATTAGTTATGGTGGAAACGCATTAATTATGAGCTGTATGGCGATCGCGATCATTCTCCGTATCGATTTCGAGACTCGTCGTAAAGAACATGAATACGCCTCGGTTAAACGAAGTTACGGGGGCAGCGATGAGTAATAATAATAAAACCATATTGCTAATGGCTGGTGGAACTGGTGGCCATATTTTTCCGGCTTTAGCGGTAGGCAAGTATTTGCAAGCTAAAGGTTGGAATCTGCATTGGTTAGGCTCGGAAGGAAAAATGGAGTCGAGGTTGGTACCGCAGCATGGAATAGACATTAGCTTGTTGCCCGTGAAAGCTTTGCGCGGCAAAGGTTTATTATCACTACTGAAAGCTCCTTTTAGTATTGTCTCAAATATATTGGCGGCTAAGAAAATTATTAAAAAAATTAAACCCGATGTGGTGTTAGGAATGGGTGGGTTTGCAGCAGGTCCTGGTGGCTTGGCAGCAAAGTTAGCCGGCGTTCCATTAGTGATCCATGAACAAAATGCCGTTGCAGGAATGACCAATAAATTATTGCATAAAGTCAGCAGTGTTACTTTGCAAGCTTATCCAAAGGCATTCACGGCTAACAAAAAATTAATTACGACGGGTAATCCAACCCGTAATGATTTCTATCAGATTGCTGAGCCTGTTAAGCGTTTATCTGAAACCGAAGGCAAAATTAAAATATTGATCGTAGGTGGTTCATTAGGGGCAGAGATTTTTAATGAAAAAATCCCTAAGACTTTAAATATTGTCAATGACGGCTTGTATATCGATGTGAGACATCAGTCAGGAAAAGGCAAGCAACAAGAAGTAATAGCGGCTTATGAAGCTGGTACTAATGCTCGAGTGAATTTTGAAGTGTCTGAGTTTATTGACGATATGGCCTCTGCATACAGCTGGGCCGATATTGTGATCTGTAGAGCTGGAGCTTTAACGGTTGCAGAAGTTGCGATGGCTGGGTCTTGTGCGATATTTGTGCCATTCCCACATGCGGTGGATGACCACCAAACTCACAATGCAAGATTTTTATCTGATCAGTCAGCAGCCTTATTGATTCAGCAACACGACTTAACAGAGCAAAGATTGGCCGAGCAAATTACCGCTTTGGCAAACGACAAACAACATTTAATTGAAATCGCAGAAAAAGCTCGACAGTTAGCAAGTCCAAATGCGACGGAACAAGTAGCGGATATCTGTGTTAAAGCAAGTATGAATCAACTGAATTTTAAACAAGAGAGTGCATCCTAATGAGTCAGTCAGCAATGATGCAACAGATCCCGGAAATGCGCAGAATTAAACGCATTCATTTTATCGGTATTGGCGGTGCCGGTATGAGTGGGATAGCAGAAGTATTAGTTAATTTGGGTTATCTAGTTTCAGGTTCTGATTTAAGACAGTCAGCAGTTACTGAGCGCCTAACAAAGCTTGGAGCTGAAATATTTTTTGGGCATAGAGAAAGCAATATTAATGAAGTCGATGTGGTGGTTGCTTCAACGGCTATTAATCAGGAAAACCCAGAGGTTATCGCGGCCCATGAGAGACGAATTCCTATAGTGCCAAGAGCAGAAATGTTGGCAGAGTTAATGCGCTATCGTCATGGTGTGGCGGTTGCCGGAACTCACGGTAAAACAACCACTACCAGTTTGACGGCATCTATTTATGCCGAAGCTGGTTTGGATCCAACCTTTGTTATTGGCGGTTTATTAAATAGTGCAGGAACCAATGCACGCCTTGGCACTAGCCGATATTTTATTGCAGAAGCAGATGAAAGTGATGCTTCGTTTTTACACTTGCAACCCATGGTTTCGATCGTTACTAACATTGATGCTGATCATATGGAAACTTACGGTGGTGATTTTAAAGTTCTCGAAAATAACTTCGTCGAATTTTTACATAACCTACCGTTTTATGGTCTTGCAGTTCTTTGTATTGACGATGAAACGGTGGAGCGTTTAATGCCAAGAATTACTCGCCCGATCACCACTTATGGGTTTAGTCCGAAAGCAGACGTTCGAGCTATTGATTTTGCACAAAATGGTACTCAGAGTAAATTTAAAGTAGTTCGCAAAGGTCATTCGGGCGCATTAGAAATACACCTAAATTTACCAGGCGAACATAATGTACAAAACGCTTTAGCTGCGATTGCAGTGGCCACCGAAGATGGCGTATCTGATGAAGCCATCCAAACAGCATTAGAAAAATTCCAAGGGATTGGCCGACGATTTGAGATGTATGGCGAATTTGATATTGACGTAAATAACCAATCTATGACTGTGGGGCTATTAGATGATTATGGGCATCATCCGCGAGAAGTAGAAGCGACTATTAAAGCCATACGTCAGTCGTGGCCTGAACGTCGCTTAGTGATGGTATATCAGCCACACCGTTACACTAGAACGCGTGATTTGTATGAAGAGTTTTGTCAGGTGTTATCGGAAGTCGATGTGTTAGTAATGTTGCAAGTTTATGCAGCAGGGGAAGAACCTATTGTCGGGGCAGATAGTCAGGCCTTGTGCCGTAGTATTCGTCAAAGAGGACAGTTGGATCCAATCTTTGTTGAAGATCAAAAAGCATTAGAAAAAGTGCTTCCTAGTTTATTACAAGATAAAGATATGGTGCTGACTCAAGGGGCAGGTAATGTTGGTGTTTTAGCACCTCGCTGGGCTAACCGTAAAATGAATTTTGCAGAGTTAAAAGATTAATCGAATGAACGCGAACAACTCAACATTAAATGATAAATACGGAAAAGTGGCTGTAATGATGGGCGGCTTTTCAGCTGAGCGTGAAATTTCACTGTTATCTGGTGGGGCAGTTCTTAAAGCACTAAAGAATAGAAATATCGACGCGATTGCTTTTGACCCTAAAGAAGAATCGCTAAGCAATTTAAAAGAAAAAAACATTACTAGAGTCTGGAATGCATTGCACGGACGTGGTGGTGAAGATGGGCAGATACAAGGTTATTTGCAAATGGAATCGATCCCTTATACCGGTTGCGGTGTAATGGCTTCGGCTTTAGCAATGGATAAGTTGCGTACCAAGTTAGTTTGGCAAGCATTGGAATTGCCGGTAGCCAAACATGCAATGGTCGCTACTGGGGATTTGTCAGAGAGTGATGCAAAAGAACTTTTAAATGCATTAAATGGTTGCGTAATGGTTAAGCCTATTCGCGAAGGCTCAAGTGTAGGTATGGCCAAAGCTAAAACTGTTGAAGAATTACAGACTGCAGTCGCCGCCGCGAGTGAATTTGATCATGAAATTATGCTGGAACAATGGATTGATGGTGATGAATTCACGGTTGCGATTTTAAACGGCAAAGCTTTGCCCAGTATCCGAATGGAAACGCCCAATACGTTTTATGACTTTGCCGCCAAGTATGAAAGTGGCACTACAGAATATCATTGTCCTAGCGGTTTAAGTGACAAAGAAGAAAGTGAATTAGCTGCAATCAGCGAGCAAGCGTTTACAGCTATAAATGCTCACGGTTGGTCAAGGGTTGATTTTTTAAGAGATAAAAAAACAAAGCAATGGTATTTGTTGGAAATCAATACAGTGCCTGGAATGACGGAATCAAGTTTGGTACCAAAAGCCGCTAAGGTAGCAGGCATGAGCTTTGAAGATTTAGTGATAAAAGTTTTAGACACCAGTTTTATAAAGAATAGATAACTGTTATGGCGAAAAAAGTTAATAAACGCAACGTTAGGAAAACTGCCGAAACTAAAAGCAGTTTTGTTCAGCTAAGCCACAGATTTAAAAAATCCTTGAAGTGGGTTTTAGGATTGATGGCAGGCGTTAGTTTGACTTTAAGTTTAGTTTTTATCGCTATTTGGACCGCAGGTGTCGATACAGGAAATTGGTTTCAACTCAACCGTTTAGAAGTTA
Source organism: uncultured Kangiella sp. (assembly GCA_947498625.1). Classification (GTDB taxonomy): domain Bacteria; phylum Pseudomonadota; class Gammaproteobacteria; order Enterobacterales; family Kangiellaceae; genus Kangiella. The sequence continues at coordinate 752,025 of CANMKR010000001.1, forward strand.
AAGGTCAAAAGTATACACAAGCAAATGAACTGTATGAGGTTTTTAATAATATTGAAAAGCGTGGCTTCTTCAGCTTGGATGTAGCCGCAACTGAAGAACTGATTATTGGCTTGCCTTGGATCAAGCGAGTTCAGCTACGCAAAGTATGGCCGGCGACCTTAAGTTTACAGGTAATAGAACATGAGCCTTTGGCGTTTTGGGGTGGCACTGGTGTGGTTTCAAAAGAAGGTACCGTTTTTTACCCGGAACAGTTGCCTAATGAAAACTGGGTTAGCTTAAATGGACCTGAAAAAATAGCTTCTGAACTGACAGAGTTGCTGCAGGATTATCAGCTAGAGCTTTCGAAAAAAGAATTGGTGGTTTCATCAATTAACTTATCTGAGCGCGGAGCGGTGGACATCACACTAGCTGACGGAATTGAAGTAAAGCTTGGTAACTATCAAGTGGCAGAAAGGTTAGGACGATTTTTATCACAAGTGGATAACTTAAAGAGTTACAAAAAAGATCCATTGGCTTATGTGGATTTACGTTATCAAAATGGTTTGGTGGTTGCTTGGAATACAGATAGTTCTGAACAAGCAAGCGTTTTAAATGACAACAGCAATAGGTAAAGCTATGTCGAAAACTGGGGAAAAAAGATTAATCGTTGGCTTAGACATTGGTACTTCAAAAGTCGTAGCCATTGTAGGTGAAGTGAGTGCAGATGATAGTGTCGATATTATTGGCATAGGCTCACATCCTTCTCGCGGTTTGAAAAAAGGTGTGGTGGTTAATATTGAATCTACAGTCGCATCAATTCAAAGAGCAATTGAAGAAGCTGAGCTGATGGCGGGTTGCCAAATTCATTCGGTCTACACCGGTATCGCCGGCAGCCATATTAAGAGCTTGAACTCGCACGGCATAGTAGCGATTAAAGATAATGAAGTAGGTAGTTCAGATGTAGAACGTGTGATAGATGCTGCAAAAGCTGTGGCAATTCCTGCGGATCAAAAAATTCTACACGTATTACCACAAGAATTTATTATCGATAATCAAGAAGGTATTCGCGAGCCAGTGGGCATGTCAGGTGTTCGTTTAGAAGCGAAGGTTCACATGGTGACAGGCGCAGTTTCTGCGGCGCAAAACATCACTAAGTGTGTGGCTCGTTGCGGACTCGATACCGAAGATGTGATTTTAGAGCAGCTTGCTTCTAGCTATGCGGTGCTGACAGATGATGAGAAGGAGTTGGGCGTTTGCTTAATTGATATTGGTGGCGGCACCACGGATATCGCAATTTTCACAGGCGGTGCAATTCGTCATACCGCGGTCATTCCAATTGCTGGAGATCAAGTGACTAATGACATTGCGGTGGCTTTAAGAACGCCAACTCAATTCGCTGAAGAAATTAAAATTAAATATGCCTGCGCATTAAGACAATTAATAAATCAAGATGAAACTATTGAAGTGCCAAGCGTCGGTGATAGAGATCCTAGACGCTTATCACGTCAAATTCTTGCGGATGTGGTTGAGCCACGTTACAGCGAATTATTTGAGTTAGTTCAAGCTGAAATTCGTCGTAGCGGTTTTGAAAGCATTATTGCAGCTGGAATGGTGATCACTGGTGGTGGTTCGAAGATGGAAGGGGTTATTGAACTTGCTGAAGAGGTATTCCATATGCCAGTGCGTCAAGGTATGCCACAACATATTAAAGGTTTAGTGGATGTAGTGAAGAATCCTATTTATGCAACTGGCGTTGGCTTGTTGCTGTATGGCAAAGATGACGAAGGTCATCACAGAGAAAGATCCACCAATAGCTTCGACAGTATTTGGGATCGCATGAAGAGTTGGTTTAGTGGCTGGTAAATAGCGACTAAACAAGCAAAAAAGTAACAGAGTTATTTAACAGGTAAACGAAAATGAAGGGGAAAGGTTATGCCTAATATGTTTGAGTTAGTTGACAGTTGTCAAAACAGCGCTGTCATTAAAGTTATTGGTGTTGGAGGTGGTGGCGGAAACGCCGTTGAACACATGGTGCAAGCCAACATCGATGGTGTTGAATTTATTTGTGCCAATACGGATGCTCAAGCTTTGCAAGCTTCTTCTGCAAAGACCACTATCCAAATTGGTCAAAACATTACACGTGGTCTAGGCGCTGGAGCTAACCCAGAAGTGGGTCGTCAATCCGCTATGGAAGATCGCGAAATTATCATGGAAGCACTGCAAGGTGCAGACATGATCTTTATCACTGCTGGTATGGGTGGCGGAACCGGAACTGGTGCAGCTCCGGTGATTGCAGATGTTGCTAAAGAAATGGGCATCTTAACGGTTGCTGTGGTTACTAAGCCATTCAAGTTTGAGCGCAAAAAACGCATGATGTTAGCAGAACAAGGCATCGATGAATTGCGTAACGTAGTTGATTCATTAATTATTATTCCAAATGATAAGTTAGTGGCTCAATTTGCAGGCTTGCGTTTAACGGAAGCCTTTGCTTCAGCAAACTCGGTATTACATGGTGCGGTTCAAGGCATCGCTGAGTTGATCACATGCCCAGGCTTAATCAACGTAGATTTCGCCGACGTAAGAACTGTGATGGCTGAGCAAGGTCAAGCTATGATGGGTACTGGCATTGCTTCTGGCGAAGGTCGTGCGCAAATTGCTGCCGATATGGCTGTGGCGAGTCCATTGTTGGAAGATGTAGACTTATCAGGAGCACGCGGTATTTTGGTTAACATCACTGCTAATGAAGATTTCACTATTGATGAATTCTCTGAAGTTTGTGAAGTGATTGAAGATATTGCTCATGAAGATGCTACGGTGGTAGTGGGAACTGCTATTGACCAAAACATGGGCGATGAAATCCGCGTGACCGTGGTTGCAACTGGCTTAGGTCAAGAGGCGGGTATGCGTTTGGTCAGCAATAATCAAGAGACTGCCCGTAAGAACTCTGGTGAGATGGACTATAATAAGTTGGACTTACCACCAGCTTTGCGTCAACAAGCGGGTTCTGTCGAAACTGAAAGACTTGCCAAAGAGTCACAACAGAAAATGGCAGTTGGTAGTGATGTTGATAACTTCTTGGATATTCCAGCTTTCTTACGTAAGCAAGCGGATTAAAGCCAGAAGTAATTCAAGCTATATAAGATTGAAACTAATCGAAGGATTAGTGCTCGAAGAGATAAGGAGAGGGACCCTTCATCCCTCCTTATCTCGCCCTAGTTTGGGCGAAATTGAAGAAGGGGATTTTGATTGAAATTTTGGCGTTATGTAACGCTTTGCAAAGAAAATTCAAACACTTGTTCAAAAAATGTTCAAAAAATGTTCAAACAAGTGAAGCTTTGTGTTAATATTCGCTGAAATTATGCATGGAAACTGCATAAATTATTGATTTTTAAGTAAATGATTTTTGGAAAGAAGGATTTTCTTAAAAACGGAGAAGTAAATGATACGACAAAGAACTCTTAAAACGACTATTCGTGCTACGGGAGTAGGCTTACACACAGGTGAGAAAGTCTATTTGACTCTACGCCCTGCGCCAGTGGATAACGGTATTGTTTTTCGCAGAGTTGATCTTGACCCTGTAGTTGAGATTCAAGCGGCACCAGAAAATGTTGGTGATACCACTATGTCAACTTGCTTAGTGCAAGATGGAGTGCGTATTTCGACGGTAGAGCATTTATTGTCAGCAATGGCTGGTTTAGGTATTGATAATGCCTTTATCGATGTTTCGGCACCAGAAGTTCCTATTATGGACGGTAGTGCGAGCCCATTCGTGTTCTTACTTCAGTCTGCTGGCGTTTCAGAGCAGAATGCGCCTAAGAAGTTTATTCGTATTAAAAAACGTGTCAAAGTTGAAGACGGTGATAAGTACGCAATTTTTGAGCCTTTTGATGGCTTTAAAGTTTCTTTCACCATTGATTTTGATCACCCAGTATTCAAGAAAAGCCGACAAACTTCGGTCATCGACTTTTCAAGCACTTCTTTTGTGAAAGAAGTTAGCCGTGCTCGTACCTTCGGCTTTATGAAAGATATCGAGTTTTTGCGTCAAAATAACTTAGCATTAGGCGGAAGCCAAGAAAATGCCATCGTAATGGATGATTATAGAGTCCTAAATGAAGATGGTTTGCGTTATGACGATGAATTCGTGAAACACAAAATTTTAGATGCTATCGGTGACTTATTCTTATTGGGTCATTCTTTAGTGGGTGCTTTCTCAGGTTGCAAATCGGGACATGCGCTAAATAACCAGTTGATTCGCGCCTTAATGGCTGACGAAACCGCTTGGGAATTAGCGACTTTCGATGATGCAAAAGCTGCACCAATATCTTACATAATGAACCCAGCGCTTTCTGTATAAGTCTAGGGTTTAACTTTAGGATAACCAATAACGAATCATAAGATAAAGACTTGTTATTAAAGGTAAAATGGAATTGGCGCTGAAATAAGCGCCAATTGCGTCTCTGACAATCGGGAAATTCTAAAGAAATTATTCGATGTGAAAGTTAAAAATTAGGTCGCACTTTGATATCGATACTAATTAAAGATGGAAACTCATTAGCTCTTAGTTGAGACATGAGTTCTGAGGAAAAATACCTCAAACGATTGAGCCAAATGGCGCTATCTGCAACTAGGTTGAGCACATTATTTTCGATGGACTCAACACGGCAATGAGCTTGAAGCTCTGCAGGCATATAGCTCTCGATGGTTTGAGCTACGGAATTTAGGCAATTGGCCTTATCAAGCAATGCCTTTAACTCGCCTTTTGGGTTGGTTAAAGAGTCAGTGACTGATTTGGCTCGGAATGGACGCTTCATAAGCTACAGTATTGTTGAACAAGCATTCTGGGCTAAATTTGTGGTCAGCTTTAGATTTTAAGCCGACTTGAGTTGTTTTACCACCACTAAATTCCAGTGGATATTTAAGGAATTGTGAGGTGGTTAATTGATGAGTTTGATAGATGCGAATTACCCTGATTAAAAGTACTCAGCAAGGAATTAAAGCTTTAGAGATGAATCGTGCAAAGATTATTGCAACGCTTATTTTAGCAGTCTTAACCTTGGTTACTATCGTAGTGACCACGGTAGCTGTTACCAAATGGAGCGTTCAACAAAATCTAGTGAGCGAGGCCGCCATTAAGCAATGGAGCCAAGAGCTTAATACCCAAAGAGATCAGCTGGCAAGCGCAAAAGTTCGCTCAGAACAGCAAATTCAAGCACTTTCAAGCCGTCTGGCAACTATGCAAGCACACATATTACGTTTGGATGCTGTGGGTAATCGTGTCGCAAATGATATGGGAATTGCTGACGAATTTGCCTTCAATGATAAACCTGCAATTGGTGGTGCTGAAGCTTCTGACACAGCAATGACTCCAAGTTTTAATGAAGTCAGTTTTTCTTTAGATAAGCTAGAAAACAGCATTTTGGCTCAAGAGCAGCAGTTGAGTGCATTAGAAGCTATCGTATTTGATAAAGATATTAATGCTGAACAAAAAATATCGGGCAGACCTATTAAGAAAGGCTGGTTGTCATCTCCTTATGGCAATCGAGCAGATCCTTTCACCGGTAAAAAAGATTGGCACCCTGGAATTGATTTCGCTGCCTTATCTGGTTCAGAAGTCATTGCTACAGCTGCAGGGGTGGTAACAACCGTTGGAGTTAAATCTGGTTATGGTAAGTTTATCGAAATTAACCATGGTGATGGCTACAGTACTCGTTATGCACACAATAAAGAGCTGTTAGTGGAAAAAGGCGATATGGTTAAGAAAGGACAGGTCATTGCGAAGGTCGGAAATACTGGCCGCTCTACAGGCCCTCATGTGCATTATGAAGTCATGCGCAATGGTCGAAAGTTGAACCCATATCGCTATATCAAGCAATAGTTGAAGATTGTACAAAAAAGCTCCAAATTGGAGCTTTTTTTATGGCAAAAATTTCTTTTAGCCCTTGTTTTTAAGCACTTAAGCCCAATAAGTAACTTTAATTAACTTGTCATTGGTCGGAACGGTACTTTTTTCATTTACAGTCGGTCGATTATCGGTACAATCAATGGCTTTATAGAATAATACAAGCCTATTCAAGAGCGCTAAAACTAAGCCTCATAACTAGATAAGATAAATAAATTATGGCCTTTTTAAGAAAACTCTTCCCAAACAGAAACGAACGCAATCTAAAGAAATTACGTAAGCCATTAGCTAAAATTAATGCGCTAGAAGATGACTTTGCTGCTTTGTCAGATGATGATATCAAAGCGAAAACCGAAGAGTTTAAAAAACGTTATCAAGACGGTGAGTCATTGGACGACTTGCTACCTGAAGCTTTTGCAGCGGTTCGAGAGGCGAGTAAGCGAACATTAGGCATGCGCCACTTTGATGTACAACTTATCGGCGGCATGGTTTTACACAGCGGAAAAATTGGCGAGATGCGGACTGGTGAAGGTAAAACCTTAGTTGCAACTTTACCCGTTTATTTGAACGCCATTTCTGGTAAGGGTGTCCACGTCATTACGGTGAATGACTATTTGGCGCAACGTGATGCCGAGTGGATGGCACCTATTTATGATTTCTTAGGCATGAGTGTTGGAGTCATTTTATCTGGCCAAAGTCATCAACAAAAGCAAGAAGCCTATGGTGCGGATATTACTTACGGTACTAACAATGAATATGGCTTTGACTATCTTCGCGATAACATGGCTTTCCAAAAAGAAGAGCGCGTTCAGCGAGATTTGAATTTTGCGGTTATTGATGAGGTGGATTCGATCCTGATTGATGAGGCAAGAACCCCTTTAATTATTTCTGGTGCTGCTGAAGATAGTTCTGAGTTATATCGCGCAATTGATCGTTTGATTCCTCAATTAGAAGTACAAGAAAAAGAGTCAGAAGAAGGTCAAGAAGATACCGGCGACTATACTATTGATGAAAAAGGAAAAAGTGCTAATTTAACCGAGCGCGGCCAAGAAAGAATTGAAGAGTTATTAATCAATAGCGGATTGATTCAAGAAGGACAAAGCCTTTATAGCCCTTCAAGTTTGATTTTATTACACCATGTAAATGCAGCGCTTCGAGCACATACATTATTTAAGAAAGATGTGGACTATATCGTTAACGATGGCGAAGTCATTATTATCGATGAGCATACTGGTCGTACGATGGAAGGTCGCCGCTGGTCAGAAGGTTTGCACCAAGCGGTAGAGGCGAAAGAAAAGGTCAATATTCAAAACGAAAATCAGACATTGGCATCGATCACCTTCCAGAACTATTTCCGTTTATATGGAAAACTTTCTGGTATGACTGGTACTGCCGATACGGAAGCCCCTGAATTACTGAGCATTTATGGCTTGGAAGTCGTGGTTATTCCAACCAATAAGCCAATGGCGCGTGATGATCGCGGTGATTTAATTTATTTAACCCAACAAGAAAAATACCTTGCGATTATTGAAGAAATTAAAGAGCTACAAGCAAAAGGTCAGCCAGTATTGGTCGGTACTGTCACTATCGAATCTTCTGAACTGATTTCAAAAGAATTAAAAAAGGCTAAGATTAAGCATAATGTTCTCAATGCAAAGTTCCATGAAAAAGAGGCAGAAATTATTGCTCAAGCGGGCCGTCCAGGAACGGTTACCATTGCTACTAATATGGCCGGTCGTGGTACCGATATTGTATTAGGCGGTAACTTAAAAGCTGATATTGCAGCGTTAGGAGATAACCCTTCGGAAGCTGCTTTAGATAAAGCAAATAGCGAGTGGAAAGTACGTCACCAAGCGGTGTTGGATGCCGGCGGTTTAGCCATTATCGGTACCGAGCGTCATGAGTCGCGTCGTATTGATAATCAGTTGCGTGGTCGTTCTGGCCGTCAAGGTGATCCAGGTTTAAGTCGTTTCTATTTATCGTTGGAAGATGACTTAATGAGAATTTTTGCATCAGAACGCTTAGGCATGATGATGCAACGTTTAGGCTGGGAAGAGGGCGAGGCGCTTGAGCACCGCATGGTTTCTCGAGCTATTGAAAATGCACAAAGAAAAGTAGAGCAGCGTAACTTTGAAATACGTAAAAACTTACTTGAATATGATGATGTGGCAAACGATCAACGTCGAGTCATTTACGAGCAGCGCAACGATTTAATGGATTTAGAAGATATTTCTGAAACCATTGTGGCTATGCGTGAAGACGTAGTAAATGAGGTGGTAAGCGAGTATATTCCTCGTCAATCGATAGAAGATATGTGGGATATACCAGGACTTGAAGAGCGACTTTATCAAGACTTCGCGAATGACATGCCAGTTCGCAAATGGCTAGACAGTAATGATGATTTAGATGAAGATGGCTTACGCGAGAAGATTTATCAATCCGTACAAGAACATTACCAAGCAAAAGAGTCTAACTTGCCTGATTCTAATTTGATGCGCACTCTTGAAAAGCAACTGATGTTGCAGCACCTTGATATGCACTGGAAAGAGCATTTGGCCAATATGGATCATTTACGTCAAGGTATTTGGATGCGTGGACACGCGCAGAAAAACCCTAAGCAAGAATATAAACGCGAAGCTTTTGAACTGTTTTCGCTAATGCTAGACCGATTAAAAAATGATGTAGTTACAGTGTTATCAAAAGTTCAGTTCCAAATGCCGGAAGAAGTGCAAGCAATGGAGCGACAACAAAAGCAACAAACCATGAACTTTGAGCATGAATCGAGTTCAGCAATGCCAGAGCAAGAAACAGCGGCTAAGCAGGCTGAAACTTTTGTTCGTGAGCAGCCAAAAGTTGGTCGTAATGAACCATGTCCTTGCGGCTCAGGTAAGAAGTTTAAACAGTGTCACGGTAGGGTGACTCAGTAAGAGAATCTAGGGAAGCAGTAGCTTCCCTTTTTATTACTTAGAGAAATATTTAGCGATTTGAAATTTATTATTAGAACGAATGTTTATGCCAAAAACTATCCATGTTGCTGTTGCAGTTATTATTATAAAAAATAAAGTGCTAATTGCTAAACGAGCAGAGCACTTACACAAAGGCGGTTATTGGGAATTTCCTGGAGGTAAAGTTGAACCAAATGAATCTATTGAAGATGCTCTGATTCGGGAGTGCCAAGAAGAGCTTAATATTATGCCTACTCGAATTTCATCATTGCAAACAATTGAGCATGACTACCCAGAAAAAAAAGTGTTGTTAGACGTTTGGTTAGTAGAAGATTATTTGGGCGTGCCGCAAGGATTAGAAGGGCAGCCGTTAGTATGGGTCAACAAGGAAGATCTGAATAACTATAAATTTCCTGAAGCTAACCAAGCAATTATCGAAGCTTTAACGGCTTAATCTTTTTTGGCAAGTTGTTCAACTAACTCAGGATCGAGTTCTGCGCCAGCAATACGATGAGACTCTCCAGCCCATTCGCCTAAATCTATTAATTTGCAGCGCTTAGAGCAAAAAGGTTTGTATTGCTCTGACTCTTTCCAACGGACAGATTGTTTACAAGTGGGGCAAGGTACTATCAAATCTTTGGTCATAATTTAACTAGCAAATTGATAAGGAAAAACTGTGGTCTTCAGTGGAGGCAACTATATCATCAGCACTGGCGATTAAAAAGCGAATATTAAAACAATGCTTAGAACCACTGACTTCAGGAAAAACCAAAGAGTCTGCAGCTAGTCGTATTCTTAGCAGTTGGGCGGATTTTCCTTTGCTAAAATTATATTGATAACAAGCATTTTCAGTAGAAACTTGCTCAAAGCTGGCGTTTTCTCGAAATAGCCGCAATAAGATTTTTATTGATTGATACAAGCCATCAAAGTGTTTGAACCAGGTACTAAATTGCTGCTGTTTCTTTTCAAGAGACTGATGTAAGAAACGATGTAGCTCAGGTAGATCAAAACTACAGGACCCACCTGGGATCCGCATTCTATTTTTGATTAACTCTATAAATCGTTCTTTGCGCAATTGCGAACCAAATTTTCCAGGGTAACTGCTAAGCCAATTAAAAATTTGCTCTATTTGAGAAAGAAACTTATTAAGCTTAACCTCGTCAATATATGGATTGTTGCCTAATTGTTGAAAGTGAAGTTTTTGCTGCTCAAGCTCCTTCAGCAAATCACCTTTAATATCACCACGATCCAGGCAGTCTAATATCTCCAATAAATTGTGCAGTGCTGATATATGGCTAGCATGACCGGCGGACTGAGCCAATTCTAGCTGATGAGTAAAAAGTGTCTCAAGACGCAAATAGGTCCTAACTTGCTCATTCAATGGGAATTCATACAAGATAGTCGTAGCTTGGTCTGAATTGTGTTGAGCAGTCATTTGATATTACTTAGTTTTCGCTAACGATAGGTATTTATTATGTAGATTTATAACTTGATGTTGTAAGTAATGCAAATCCTTTGAGTTTTCTATTACATCGTCAGCAATGGATAAACGCTCGGCTCGGGTCGCTTGTGAGCTAAGTATGGCCATGGCTTGAGCTTTACTAGAGTTATCTCTCGCCATCAGTCTCGTGATTTGTTGCTTTTCATTGACATCAACAACTAAAACGCTGTCGTATAACTGATACTGTTTTGATTCATAGAGTAAAGGAATGACGCTTAGAGAATAACTAGATGTAGATTTTTTTTCCAGCGACTGCATACGCTTTCTTATTAACGGATGAAGTAGATTGTTTAGCCACTGACGTTCTTGTTCGTCTTCAAACACAATAGAGCGCAACAAGTCTCTATTAAGGCTTCCATCAGAATGGATAACCTCAGAGCCGAAATACTTCTTTATGGCTTCGAGTCCAATAGTTCCAGGCGCTACAACTTCCCTGGCAACAATATCAGCGTCGATGACTGTTACATTTAACTCTGAAAAGAAATTGGATACGGCTGTTTTGCCACTTGCAATACCACCGGTTAAAGCGACTTTAAAGCTCATTTAAATGCTAAAGAACTGAACATATTGTTGAGTGATAAGTTTCCCCCAAATGAGGCTGATAAAGCCGGCAATAGCCAGGAAAGGGCCAAACGGAATTTTATGTTCTCTTCCTTGTTTTTTAACAGCGATTGAAACTATCCCGATGATCGCACCAGCAACGGTAGATAGTATAATCACTAGAGGAAGCATTTGATAACCAACAAAAGCGCCAATTGCAGCTAGAAGCTTGAAATCACCGTGCCCCATGCCTTCTTTGCCTGTGATTATTTTAAATAACCAATAAATTGACCAAAGTATAAGATAACCAGCTAATGCGCCGATAACCGCGGACTCTAAATTTGGCGCAAAGCTAGCCTTAGGGCTTTCTACTATTAAGGCTGCAACCAATCCAAACCATACTAAAGGTAGAGTTAGTTGATCGGGAAGTATTTTATGGTCGTAATCGATGAATGAACCACAAATAAGATAACTTAGAAATAGTATTGCAAATGCTAGCGACCAGCCAAATCCAAAATGATAGGCACATAGAGCGAATAGAGTTGCTGTTAATAATTCCACTAAAGGATAGCGAGCAGAAATTTTCGTTTTACAGCTTTTACATTTACCGCCAAGAACAAGCCAGCTGATTACAGGAATATTTTCTATGGCAGAGATAGAATGCGAACATTTAGGGCATTTCGAGCGTGGCGTTTGCAAGTTATATTTTTCAGGAAGCTCATCGGCAGGACAAGATACTTTGCATTTTGCATCTGTGAGTATTTCAGTAGCTGTCTGTTGCCATTCGCGGTTTAAAATTTTTGGTAGCCTATGGATCACCACATTAAAAAAACTGCCTAATAAAAGGCCGAGTACAAAAATAAAACCTACCAGAAGAGGTAGGTTTGTTGAGAGAAGTTCTATCATGATTTTTATTATGTTATTAAGTTAGAAGGCATCACCTAGTTTGAAGATTGGCATATACATCGCAACGATAATAGTACCTACCACGCCGCCAATGAATACGATTACGAAAGGTTCGATTAAGGAACTTAAACCATCGACAGCATCATCAACCTCGCCTTCATAAATGTCCGCTACTTTAGAAAGCATAGTATCAACTGCACCTGATTCTTCACCAATGGCAACCATTTGATTCACCATATTAGGGAATACGCCTGTTGATTGCATTGCCATATTGATTTGCATACCAGTAGTTACATCATCTCGAATTTTCAAAATGGCATCGCGATATACTGCATTACCAGAAGCACCTGCAGCTGATTTCAAGGCATCGACCAGAGGCACACCTGCAGCGAAAGTAGTTGCAAGTGTTCTGGCGTAACGAGCAACGGCTGCTTTTTGAATCAGCGGACCAAATATGGGGAACTTCAATAGAATCCTATCTTTTGTATCCCTAAAGACTTTGGAGTTGGTGTTGAAATAAGAGTAAGCAAAAATCGTACCCATAATCACACCTAGGTAAATATACCAATACTCTTGCGCACTTTCCGAAGCGCTTACAACCATTTGGGTTAGCCCGGGTAAGTCTGCCCCCGCTCCAGAAAATAAATCTTTAAACATAGGAACTACATAGATTAGAAGAATGGCCATAACAATTATTGCCACTACAATCACTGCTGCGGGGTACATCATTGCTTTTTTGATTTTTGATTTTAATGCTTCAGTTTTTTCCTTATAAGTTGCTATACGATCAAGCATCTGCTCTAAAGTACCTGATTGCTCGCCGGCATGAATTAAATCACAAACTAAATCGTCAAAATATTTGGGCTTATTACGAAGCGCATCCGCTATAGGGCTACCTGACTCAATGTCATTCTTAATGCCCATCACAAGATCTTGCATAGAAGGGTTTTCATGACCTTTACCAACGATATCTAATGATTTCACTAAGGGTACGCCGGCTTTGAGCATGGTAGCCATTTGTCGTAAGAAGACGGCGATATCAACAGGTTTAACTGGCTTTTTGTTAGCAGCGCCAAAAGAAAACAACTCCGCTTGAACTTTCTGCGGGTTAATGCCTTGTTTACGTAACGCCGTTTTTACTGTCGCAGCATCGTCAGCCAGCATGCTTCCTTTAATCTTTTGTCCTTGTTTATTTACGCCTGTGTATTGAAAAGTTTTGGTCCTAATTTTTTTTGACTTGGACCCTCTTTTACTTACTGCTGTAGCCATAAATTTTTCCTATTGTTTATCTCTTTATTGATCCAGTCAATGTATTAATCTTGAGTTACACGACTAATTTCAGCAAGGCTAGTTAGCCCAATCTTAATTTTATTTAAACCTGAGCGCCTTAAGTCTGGAATACCTTCTTGCCTTGCTTGATCAGCAATATCAATCGCGTTGCCACCTTCCATGATAATACGCCCTGTGGCATCTGACAAAGGCATAACTTGGAAAATGCCAACTCGTCCTTTGTAACCCATAGTACACTTATCACACCCGACAGGCTCAAATATGGTTAAATCTGGAAGTTCTTCTTCACTAAAGCCCTCTTTTAAAAGTGCTTCTTCAGGTAAATCTGAAGCTTTCTTACAATGTTCACACAACCTTCTTGCCAAACGCTGAGCCACTACTAAGTTAACAGTCGTTGCAATATTAAATGGTGCCACCCCCATATTGACCAAACGAGTCAGAGTTTCTGGTGCCGAATTTGTGTGCAGTGTCGATAATACTAAGTGACCTGTTTGTGATGCTTTGATAGCGATTTCAGCCGTTTCAAGATCACGAATCTCACCAACCAAAACTATATCAGGATCTTGACGCAAGAATGCACGCAGTGCCGAAGCGAAAGTCAAACCAGCTTTGATATTGACATTAACCTGATTAACCCCGTGTAAATTAATTTCTACAGGATCTTCTGCAGTTGAAATATTTTTATACTCATCATTGAGAATATTAACGCCAGTATAAAGGGTTACTGTTTTACCAGAACCTGTAGGGCCAGTAACTAAAACCATACCCTGTGGCTTTGATATGGCGTGCATAAAATCTTCTTTTTGCTTTTGCTCGAATCCTAGCGCGTCCACACCTAGCATTGCACTGGTAGGATCCAAAATACGCATTACGATTTTTTCGCCATATAAAGTTGGTAGAGTGTTAACACGGAAGTCGATGGATTTAGTTTTTGATATTTTTAATTTGACACGGCCATCTTGTGGAACACGACGTTCGGATATATCTAAGCCAGAAATAACTTTTAAACGAGCGGAAATTCTTGAAGATAATTGCATTGGCGGGCTTGCGATTTCATGCAGCATGCCGTCGATTCGAAATCTAACACGGTACTTTTTTTCATAAGGCTCGAAATGTAAATCTGATGCGCCTTTTCTAATGGCATCTACAAGCATTTTTTTTACGAATTTAACCACCGGGGCATCATCGGCATCACCGCCTTCGTCTTGATGCTGGTCCGCTTGATCTTCATCAACCGCATCTAAGTCGATGTTATCTAGATCGCCGTCATCCATGTCAGCAAAAGCTTCATTTTCTTTAGCTTCAATTAATTTTTCTATTACAGTATCCAGTTTATTCGATTCAACCAATACCGCTTCAATAGACATTCCAGTTTGGAAACGAAGCTCTTCAAGTGTTTTTAAGTTTGTGGCGTCGGTTAATCCAACGAATAGCCTAGAACCCCGTTTATAAAGAGGAATTGCTCGGTGTTTTTTTAAAAGTTTAAGGTCGACAATATCCTCGGGGATATTAGAAACGTCGATAGAGGAAAGATCAAAGTAAGGGTTACCAAAAGCTATAGACTGTAATTTGGCAATCTCAGTAGGATTGATCCAGTTAGCTGAAACTAACCAGTCAAGCAGTTTTAGTTTTTCATTGTCTGCATTTGATCTCGCTTCAATCACTTTTTCTTCAGTCAACAAACCTTCGCTGACAATAAGGTGGGCTAAGCCCGATAAGTTGTTTTGAATCACTAGTATTAAGCTCGAGAATTATCCTTAGAAATCTATTCTATATCCTTGAATAAAAAAGATAAAAAGTCAATTTTTTGACAAAAAAAAAGCGAGCTAAAAGCTCGCTTTTTATAGCAAATATTACTTATTATCTGCAGCTAGCAGGTAAGTATTGTGCTGCCATTGTGCCCGCAGCACACGCCCAAGATACAGAGCCTGCTGGAACAGTACCTGAAGCAAGAGCAGCACCACCAGCTGTTGGTGTTAGTGTAATAGTGCCACCAGAAGCAGCTGCTGTGTATGTAATTGTGATAACACCAGTAGCACCAGTTACAGCAACACTTGCAACATTAGCAGTTGCGGTTGGAGCTACGTAACCTTGATCTAAAGCATTACCAGATGCTGCGTTTTCTGAGATTAAAGTTTTAGCGCCAGAAGCCAAGCTTAAGCCGTCTGTAACTTTAGCGCGGATTAAGTAATCCTGATAAGCTGGAATCGCTACTGCTGCTAAGATTGCTACGATCGCTACTACGATCATCAATTCGATAAGGGTGAAACCTTGGTTTTTCTTTTGCATGAGAAAATCTCCTAAAATTAAAAAATAAAAAAATACTTACATAAGAATCGGCTTTGTTAGTTTGTTAACACAAGCCAAGACAAAGCTTTCTTGTGTAAGCAAATTCTGGGGTTAATAGTAATCGTCGTAAAAATAATCGACAAGTATCTTTTGTAAAATTATTAAAAAAGCAAAGAAAAACATTTAAAATCAATGCTTTGGAACATTAAATGTGTTTTTTTTTAGTTTTGTAAGTTTGTGATGCAGTTCAAATAAAAGACCTTTTGGGATAAAAACTGACAAATTCTGTCATCAAATTTACATCCTGTAGTCTAATTTTCAATATTTAGCACCTTAATCAAACTTAATTTTGTGTCGATTTACCTAATAGATATTCATCTTTTCTAGAATGAAATGATTTTAGGCAAAAAAAAGCGAACAAAGTGTTCGCTTTGATTATAAACATTATTTTATCTACAGCTAGCTGGTAGATATTGAACTGCAATTGTCGTAGAACAATTCCAACTAGTTGAGCCTGTAGGCACGGTTCCACTAACAAGTGCTGCACCTGCGCCATCAGTAGGAGTTAGTGTGATGGTACCTCCAGTAGCGGCCGCCGTATAAGTAACAGTGATAACGCCAGTAGCAGCAGTTATTGCAACAGATGCAACGTTAGCCGTTGCAGTTGGTGCGACAAATCCTTGATTTAGAGGGTTTCCAGCTGAAGCATTTTCGGAGATTAAAGTCTTAGCGCCAACTGCTAAGCTTAATCCATCCGTAACTTTAGCTCGAATAATGTAGTTTTGATAGGCGGGTATGGCTACTGCTGCGAGTATTGCAACAATAGCCACAACGATCATTAATTCTATAAGAGTAAAACCAGAACTTTTATTATTCATAAAGCTTTCCTATTCAAAGACATAGCTTACAGTAAGCAACACGAATAAAACCGATCAAAATACTCGCTAAGGTTGTAAGCACAAATTGTTATTAGATATTAAAGTGGCTTAAAAACATCGACAAGCTAGAACTTTTCTCTTTTACTGGAAAAAGTAAAATAAGATAAACAAAACAATAGCTTAAGAGGATAAAATTATATTTTTTAAGATCGTATTAACTTCCAAAATATTGTACGGGTTGGCATTTATCCCTTTAAATTGACAATAAATGTCACTGCAAGGAAGCGTAAACAGGCCTATAAAACAGCAAATTGATTACATACTTAACCTAAGAGATAGGTCTATTGCCGTGATATGTTTTGTTAATGCGCCGACTGAAATAAAGTCCACTCCAGTTTGGGCTATTTGATGCAAGTTTTCGATGGTCACATTCCCTGAAGCTTCTATTTTTGCGGTATGCCTATGGCTTTTATTAATAGTCACACCAGTTTTCATATCTTCAATGGTAAAATTATCCAGCATAATCACATCAGCCCCAGCATCAAGGGCCTGATCAAGTTGATTAAAGTTCTCGACTTCCACTTCAACCAAAATCTCTGGGTGATTTTTACGAGCTTGCTTTACTGCTCCTTCAATTGAGCCGTGGGAAGCGATGTGATTCTCTTTAATCAAAAACGCATCATATAAGCCTATTCGGTGATTGCGCCCACCGCCACAAGTTGCTGCATATTTTTGAGCTAATCTGAGCATGGGTATGGTTTTTCGAGTATCTAGTAATTGGCAATTGGTGCCCTTAAGCTCTGCTACATAGCGGGCAACGGTGGTGGCAGTACCAGATAAAGTTTGTAAAAAGTTCATAGCGGTTCTTTCTGCCGTGAGAATATTACGAGCATTACCCTTGACCCGGCAAATGACATCGTTGGCGCTGACTTTATCGCCATCTTTGCATAACCACTCAATTTCAATGCTTGGATCAAGTTTATCAAAAACTGCTTGAAACCAATCACGACCAGCGATCACGGCATCTTCGCGAGTGATTAATCGACCGGAGGCTACCTTATCTGCTTCAATTAATTCTGCAGTTACATCAATACCACGATTGTCGTATGCAAATGCGCCCAAGTCTTCTGCTAAGGCAATCTCTACAGCTCGGTCAATTTCTTTTTTCAGCGCTTCTTGATAAGGGATATCCATCATAATCTTTTCTCACAATCTCGTGGTTATGGCTTTTTATAATTCTGGTTTTGGTTTGCTTAGGTTTCGAAATCAATTATATACTGAGTTTAATTTTTTATTCTAATGCTTTTAAATATTCAATGAGTCTTATTAAAAATCACCTTTTGGTCGAAGCCAAGCAAATGGCGTCTCCGCACTTTGATGAGCGTCCAGATGAAGAGGATATTAGTCTCTTAGTCATTCACAATATTAGTTTGCCGCCTAATCAGTTTGGCGGCTCACACATTGAAGATTTTTTTCAAGGCAAGCTCAATTCAAAGTTACATCCTTATTTTGAAATCATTCGTGATTTGAGAGTATCGAGCCATTTATTAATTAAGCGTGATGGCGAAGTAGTTCAATTTGTACCATTTAACCAAAGGGCTTGGCATGCAGGCGTTTCAAGCTATGAGGGACGGGAAGCCTGTAATGACTTTTCAATTGGTATTGAGTTGGAAGGGGCGGATGACTTACCCTTTAGCCAAGAGCAATATAAGCAGTTAACAAAGGTAACTAATGCTTTAACAGCTTCATATCCGTTGTTAAGCAAAGACAGGATCTCAGGCCATTCAGATATAGCGCCTGGCCGTAAAACTGATCCGGGTCAATATTTCCAATGGTCAAATTATTTAGATCAAATTGAAACTTGACCGTTATTAATAACAAACTGTTCAATAGATTCTGATCAGTGAAAATGATTTGTTACAGAAGGGTAAAACATTCGGGCGAACTGAAACATACTTTTTGCTAAGATTTAAATAGAAAACATATTAATAAAGATACCGAGGGAAGAAATGGCCTTATTAGCACTAATCATAGCGTTATTCGTAGAGCATTATTTTCATCGAGATAAAAAAGGTCTCAATCAAACAGTCAGCCATCGAAAATGGTTTACCCAATATCAAAATGCGATGACTGGATGGTTTGGTGAGCAATCTTGGTTCAAACAATGGTTTGGCCATGCACTTGTCTTATTAGCCCCTGTGTTGGTTATTTATTGGGTTTTTGCATGGTATCACCATGATTTCTGGTATCACGGTGGCTTGTTTGGCTCTTTATTTATGTTAGCGTTGGCAGTCTCTGTATTGGTGCTATGTCTTGGGCCTGAGTCACCACGAAAAACTTTAAACGATTATTACAAAGCTCGCACCGAACATGATGATGCTGCAGCTTTTGAGTCGGTACGAGAACTTATCGATGTTGAGGAGCTCCATTCTGTTGAAGAACTCGATCAGCAAGTAGCTAAGCTGATTTTCCAAAAATCTCAAACCCGTTATTTTGCGGTAGCCATTTGGTTTATGATTTTAGGTCCTGCTGGAGCGCTTTTATACCGCTTAACCAATTGGTTTGTAGAAGATCACACCGAAGAAGGCTTTGTCTATAAGCTTAATTTAGTACTTGAATGGATCCCTGCAAGGATTACCTCGATAGCATTCTTATTAGCTGGCGACATGGGCGCAGGCGTTAAGAAAATTAAGTCAGACTTCTTAGACTTCGATGTGGATGGCGTTAAATTTGTAGAAGACTCAGGTTTCGCTAGTTTAGGTTTTTATGAATCAGACGATAAGCGCGGTCCTTCTAGATGGGCTCTAAAGCTGTGTGAAAGAGCCGGTGTCATAATCTTTGCTTTAGTGGCTGTTATGTCTTTGTTGGGGCTAGGACTATATTAATTAACATAGGTTAATTACTTTTAAATTAAAACCGAAACAACTGTTTCGGTTTTTTTATGCTTAATGCAAACTGCAAATTTCTAAAGAAGTACTATCTTTTTAAGCTTTAAACTACTAGTATGTGTCTAACTAAAAACTTGCTTTTAGTTAACATTTGTTAATTAATTGCGATTTAATCTACCATAAGACATTGAATTTCAAGGGCTTGTATACAGGAGAATTATGTCCTCAAGTCTGAATTTTAGTTTTGTGGATACTAATAAAGTAAAAAAGGTTATGTCATGTCAGATAATCAGGAGTTAGATCCTTTAAGAGCGGATATTGATCCCATAGAAACCCAAGAGTGGATTGATGCATTAGAAGCCGTAATTAGTGAAGAGGGCGCTGAAAGAGCCCATTACTTATTAGAAAAGTTAGTGACCAAAGCTCGTGGAGCTGGTGCTCACTTACCCTTTGACCTAACTACGGCCTACTTAAATACCATTTCGCCTTCTAACGAAGCGCATATGCCGGGTGATCCTGAAGTGGAAAAACGCATCCGAGCTATCATCCGTTGGAATGCTATCGCGATGGTTTTACAGGCGACTAAAAAAGATTTGGACTTAGGTGGCCATTTATCAAGCTTCGCTTCAAGCGCAACCTTGTATGATGTAGGCTTTAACCACTTCTTCCATGCCGATGACGGTATTCATGGTGGCGATCTGATCTACTACCAAGGTCACTGTGCTCCGGGTATTTATGCACGTGCTTTTTTAGAAGGCCGTATGTCCGAAGAGCAAATGGCGAACTTCCGCCAAGAAGTGGATGGTAAAGGTATTTCTTCTTACCCTCATCCATGGTTAATGCCAGACTTTTGGCAGTTCCCCACGGTTTCTATGGGTTTAGGTCCCATTCAAGCCATCTATCAAGCTCGGTTCTTAAAGTATTTGGAAAACCGTGGTTTAGCGGATACCAAAGGCCGAAAAGTTTGGGCTTTCTTGGGTGATGGTGAAATGGATGAGCCTGAATCAAAAGGTGCCATAGGCTTAGCGGGACGTGAAGGTTTAGATAATTTAATTTTTGTCGTCAACTGTAACTTGCAACGCTTAGATGGCCCAGTTCGAGGTAATGGCAAAATTATTCAAGAATTAGAAGGCGAATTCCGTGGCGCAGGTTGGAATGTTTTAAAAGTAATTTGGGGACGTTATTGGGATCCATTAATTGCTCGCGATACTGAAGGCCGCTTGTTAAAAGTGATGGAAGAAACCGTCGATGGCGAATACCAAAACTGTAAAGCTAAAGGCGGGGCTTATACTCGCGAACATTTCTTCGGTAAAGATCCAAAGCTACTTGAGATGGTCGCTAACATGTCTGATAAAGATATTTGGCGCTTAAATCGAGGCGGGCACGATCCACATAAAGTCTATGCGGCCTATCATGAAGCGGTAAATAGCAAAGGTAAACCAACAATAATTTTAGCCAAAACCGTAAAAGGTTATGGCATGGGGGATTCTGGTGAAGGTAAAAATATTTCTCACCAAGTTAAGAAGATGAACCTAGATGCATTGAAGCACTTTAGAGATCGTTTTAATGTGCCAATTGCAGATGACAAGCTGGAAGAGATTCCATTTTATCATCCAGGAAATGATAGCCCTGAGATTAAATACTTACATGAGCGCCGTGCCAAGTTAGGTGGTTATTTACCTGCACGTCGTCAAGAGTCTCAATCTTTAGATATACCAGAATTAAGTAAGTTTGATGCTTTATTAAAATCTACCGGCGAGCGTCAAATCTCGACGACTATGGCATTCGTTCGTGCATTAAATGTTTTATTGAAAGATAAAACCTTAAAAGAGCGCATAGTACCGATTATTCCAGACGAAGCCCGAACTTTTGGTATGGAAGGCTTGTTCCGTCAAATCGGCATTTACTCATCGGTTGGTCAGTTATATGAGCCAGTGGATTCCGATCAAATCATGTATTATCGCGAAGATAAGTCGGGTCAAATTTTAGAAGAGGGTATCAATGAAGCCGGTGCCATGTCATCTTGGATGGCGGCAGCGACCAGTTATTCTAGTAACGATTTGCCAATGATTCCTTTCTATATTTTATATTCGATGTTTGGCTTCCAGCGTATTGGTGATTTATGTTGGGCTGCTGGCGATATGCAAGCACGTGGTTTTATTATAGGTGCAACTTCTGGCCGTACGACTTTAAATGGCGAAGGCTTACAACATCAAGATGGCCATAGCCATATGATTTCGAGCACGGTACCAAACTGTATCAGTTACGACCCGACTTATGCCTATGAAGTGGCCGTTATTATGCGTGAAGGTATGCGTCGCATGTATAAGAACCAAGAAAATGTGTTCTATTACATTACTACTTTAAATGAAAACTACGCCCATCCAGAAATGCCTGAAGGCGCTGAAGAAGGCATTATCAAAGGCATGTACCAATTGGCTAAGGGCAAAAAAGCTAAGAAGAAAGGACTTAAAGTTCAATTGCTTTCTTCGGGTGCAATTTTGCCAGAAGTGGAAAAAGCAGCGGAGCTTTTGTATACCGATTTTGGTGTTAGTTCAGATATTTGGTCAGTCACCAGTTTCACTGAGCTAGCGCGCGAAGGCCAATCGGTAGAGCGTGAAAATTTATTACACCCAGAGAAGAAAGCTAAAGCATCTTATGTTGAAAAATGTTTAGCCAAACAAGATGGTCCTGTGATTGCTGCTACTGATTATATGAAGTCCTATGCCGAGCAGATCCGTAACTTTGTTCCTGCCAGTTACAGCGTTCTAGGAACTGATGGTTATGGCCGCTCTGACAGTCGGGCAAATTTGCGTCGTTTCTTCGAAGTTGATCGTTACTATGTGGCGGTAGCTGCATTGAAAGCACTGGCCGATGAAGGTGTGATTGACGCAAAAGAAGTGACTAAAGCCATTAAGCGTTACCAGATCGATGCTGACAAAGCCGATCCGATGACCCTATAACTGCTGATTGAAGGAGAAGAACTTTGGACAAATTAACTAAAGTAACAGTTCCCGATATTGGCGATGCTAATGGGGTAGAAATTATTGAATTGATGGTTGCAGTCGGCGATACGGTTGAATTAGAAGATGGTTTAATTGTGCTAGAAACCGATAAAGCCACCATGGAAGTACCGTCGAGCGCCGCTGGCACCATTAAATCCATTGTGGTCAATGTTGGTGATAAAGTCTCTGAAGGAGATTTAATTCTTGAAGTTGAAACGGCGGATGAAGACGCTAGTTCTGAAAATAACTCTGTAGCAGAAGACAATCTTGAATCAGAACAACAGCCAGAGCAAGTAGCACAAGAGCAAGTAACTGAGCCAGAAACTAGCAGTGAAGCACAAAGTCAGAAGATCATCATTCCAGATCTAGGTGATGCCGATGGCGTGGATGTGATTGAAGTTTCGGTGTCGATAGGCGACCAAGTTGAAAAAGACGATAGCTTGATAGTTTTGGAGACAGAAAAAGCCACTATGGAAATTCCAGCGGATAGCGCCGGAACTATTGAAAGCTTGACAGTTAAAGTGGGCGATAAAGTAAGTCAAGGTGATCAAATTGGTACCATCATGGTACAAGTGGTAGCGGGTGAAAAGAAATCACTAGCCCAAACTGCAAAAGATGAAGGACCAAAAACTCAGGTAGCCGAAACGACTAAATCTTCAACGGCAGCTAGTTCCAGTAAAGCCCCAGTTTCTGATTACCCTGTTCAAGCACCAAAAAAAGACGGCGTGATCCATGCTAGTCCAGCAGTTAGACGTTTGGCCCGAGAGTTCGGCGCCGATTTAGCTAAAGTGAATGGCAGTGGTCCTAAAAATCGTATCTTAAAAGAAGATGTTCAAGCTTTTATCAAGTTTGAATTGTCGCGACCAAAAGCGACTGCAGGTTCGGCTCAAGCAGCCCCGGACTTGCCTGAAATTGATTTCTCTAAATTTGGCGAGGTTGAAACCACTCAATTAACGCGCATTCAAAAAATTTCCAGCGTCACTTTACAGCGTAACTGGAACCTAATCCCGCACGTTACTCAGCATGAAGATGCAGATATTACTGAATTGGATAAATTTAGAAAGTCGATGAAAGAAGAGGCGGCAAAGCAAGGTGTTCGCTTAACTCCTTTGGCTTTTATTATGAAAGCGCTGGTTGCCAGCTTAAAAGAGTTCCCCACTTTTAATAGCTCGCTGGCTGCGGATGGCGAAACTCTGGTGTTGAAAAAGTATTTCAATATTGGTGTGGCAGTGGATACTCCTGATGGTTTGGTAGTGCCAGTTATTCGTGATGTGGATAATAAATCGGTTTACCAGCTGGCTAATGAGTTGGGTGAAATGTCAGCAAAAGCGCGTGATAAAAAGCTGACAGCTAAAGACATGCAAGGCAGTTCAATGACCATTTCAAGCTTGGGTGGGATTGGTGGTACAGCGTTTACCCCAATTGTGAATTGGCCCGATGTAGCGATTTTGGGTTTATCCAGAAATAAGGTGCAACCGGTATGGGATGGTAAGGAATTCCAACCACGCATGATGTTGCCCATGTCCTTATCTTATGACCATAGGGTAATCGACGGGGCGGTTGCGGCAAGGTTTATCGTTCATTTATCGAAAGTGTTAGAAGATATTAGACGGATAATATTGTAATAGGGTGGTGATTTTTCGCCCAATTCAGGTAAAATACGCCACTTCAAAATTGAGGTGGCTAAAAAATACTGGTTTTAGTCGGTTTTGGTCATTTAAAAAAGAATTTTCAGAGGAAACTCATGAGTAATATCAAAGCTCAAGTTGTTGTTTTAGGTAGTGGTCCTGGCGGTTATTCAGCGGCATTTCGTGCTGCGGATTTAGGTCTAGATGTGGTAATGGTAGAAAAGTACGCGGACTTAGGTGGCGTATGTTTGAATGTAGGTTGTATCCCTTCAAAAGCACTATTGCACACAGCTAAGGTTATTGACGAAGCAGAAGAAACATCAAAACACGGCGTAAGCTTCGGTAAACCTCAAATCGATATCGATAAAATTCGCGCTTATAAAGATGGCGTAGTTGGTCGTTTATCGCAAGGTGTTGCTGGTATGGCGAAAATGCGCAAAGTAAAAACCGTTCAAGGTTACGGTAAATTTACTGGCTCGCATACATTAGCTGTTGAACATGATGGCAAAACCCAAACGATTGAGTTTGAACATGCGATTATTGCCGCAGGTTCTCGTGTCGTTCAATTGCCATTCCTACCAGAAGATGATCGTATCGTCGACTCAACTGGTGCTCTAGAGCTTCGTCAAATCCCAGAATCTATGTTGGTACTTGGTGGCGGTATTATTGGCTTAGAAATGGCGACCGTTTATCGCGCCTTAGGAACAAAGATTTCTGTGGTAGAAATGGCGGATCAATTAATTCCAGCTGCTGATAAAGACGTAGTTAAAGTATTGCAAAAATTCGTTAGCAAAAAATACGACAACATCATGCTTGAAACTAGCGTAACTGCAGTTGAAGCTAAGAAAGATGGCTTGTATGTGACTTTCGAAGGTAAAAATGCGCCTGAAAAGCCAGTTAAATTTGATATGATTTTATCGGCTGTCGGCCGTCGCCCAAATGGCGATTTGATTGATGCAGAAAAAGCTGGTGTTACTGTTTCAGATCGCGGCTTTATCGAAACTGATAAGCAAATGAAAACTAATGTTCCACATATTTATGCAATTGGTGACATCGTAGGTCAACCTATGTTGGCACACAAAGCAACTGCTGAAGCGCACGTTGCAGCAGAAGTCATTGCAGGTAAAAAGCATTACTTCGATCCAATCACGATTCCATCAGTAGCTTATACCGACCCTGAGTTAGCTTGGGTTGGTTATACAGAAAAAGAAGCTAAAGCTGAAGGCATTGAATACGGCGTAGGAAACTTCCCATGGGCAGCTTCAGGTCGTGCCATCGGTTCTAATCGCTCAGAAGGCTTTACTAAATTAATCTTCGACAAAAACACTAACCGTGTTATCGGTGGTGCTGTTGCTGGTGTTAACGCTGGTGAATTAATTGCTGAAGTGGGCTTAGCTATTGAAATGGGTTGTGATGCAGAAGATATTGGCTTAACCATTCATGCTCACCCAACTCTATCTGAATCAATTAGTTTTGCAGCAGAAGTTTATGAAGGTGTGTGTACTGACCTTCCGCCAGCTCGTAAAAAGAAGTAAATTTCTTAAAATAAAAAAAGGCGCCTTGAGCGCCTTTTTTATTTCGTGTCATTTTTAAGAGTGGCTACTTTTTTTTCTTCCAGCCAAAGCGGTCACGGCTGAGCCTGTTACCACCATTCCAGCCCCAATTAAGCTTAAGGCATTTAGTGGCTCTGCTACTAAGTAATTCGGGAAGAAGTGTGCGCAAATTTTCATAAATACTATGGTAAGTAATGGTGTTATAGCCAGAAGTGCGCTCACTCGGCTGGCTTCCCAATGAGCAAGCGCCTCAGCGAATGCGCCGTAAGCGACTAAGGTATTTAAACAGCAGAAAATCAGTAAGAACCAACCGAGTCCATTGATGTTCATGATTTGCTCAGGGTTACTCATCGGCATTAGTAGAGGCACGCAGGTCAGGTAAATCACAAACATGATTTGATTTGAGGAAAAGTCGTTTAGAAGCTGTTTTTGGGCTAACGCATAAGCGGCCCAAGTGATAGCTGCAGCAAATATCCATAATAAACCGATTGTGTAGCTGCCTAACGAGTTAAATATTTCTTCAAAGCGTAGATTGAAAAATAAAATTAAGCCTAATACAAAGGTGGCAAAACCTAGCCATTGCCATTTACTAAAGGGTTCTTTAAAGATAACTAAACCGCCAATTAGCATCAGCATAGGAGCCGTTTGGATCATAACTTGAGCAGAACTAGGAGTCGTTAATTCTAATCCAACAAGATAGAAAACATAATTAGAACCAAGACCCAAAATAGCAATGAGCATTAAAAGTCCTGCAAGACCTTTTAGTTGCTTAAGGCTTGGTAGGCGTTTACGGAATGCTAAAAACAAAAAGACTAATGCAGCGGCGCTTAAAAAGCGATACCAGGTCACAGTGACCGGATCCATTTGCAACAACAAGCCTTTTAAAGCAATGGGCAATAAACCCCATAAAAAAGCGGTAGTTAATGATAGGGTTAGACCTAATTTCCAGTTTCCCGATACTTTGTGCATAAGACTGTTCTGCCTTAAAAAGAGAATGTAGATTATGCAGTATATCTGAGGACTAAACTAGCCATATCTGGCATTGAATATTGAAACTATTACTTCTATGATTAGGGCACTATAAAAATAGGTGTATGCTATGAAAAAAATAATCACGACCATTCTGATAGGAGCTTTAGCTATGGCTTCAACTACTGGCACGCAAGCAAAAGAATTAACCGTAGAAAGAATCTATTCGGATCCTTCCTTAGATGGGCCAGCGCCTCGCTCGGTTCAGTTATCGCCAGATGGCTCAAGAGTGACCTTTTTAAAGGGTAAGGAAGACGAGCAAGAGCGCCTAGACTTATGGGAATACAATCTCAAGGACAAAAAGTCTCGTATGTTAGTGGATTCTCGTGATTTATTGCCGGGCGAAGAAAACCTTTCAGATGAAGAAAAGGCGCGTCGCGAAAGAATGCGTTTATTTGCTAAAGGCATTATTAGCTACTACTGGGGCGATGATGGTAAGACATTATTATTTCCTTTAGGCGGTGATATCTTTGCTTATGACATTACTAAATCTGGTAACAGTGCTACCAAGCAATTAACCAAAACAGAAACCTATGAAACGGATATTAAATTATCACCCAATGGTGATTATGTTTCTTTCATTCGCGACCAGAATATCTTTATGGTTAATGTCAAAACTGGCAAAGAAACTCAGCTAACCTTTGATGGTAAAGATACGATTAAAAATGGTATGGCAGAGTTTGTGGCGCAAGAGGAAATGGGGCGTTTAACGGGTTACTGGTGGTCACCGGATTCAAAAAAGGTTGCTTATTTACAAGTAGATGAATCGCCAGTAAAAATTGAAAAGCGCTATGAAATTAATGCCGAAGATTTTACAGTTTTCGAGCAACGTTATCCCAGTACCGGTACCAATAATGTGACCATTAAATTGGCGGTGTTAAATTTAGACTCAAAAAAAACAACTTGGATAGATACTGGTAAAAAAACTGATATTTATATTCCGCGAGTCAAGTGGCTTAAAGATTCCAAAAGCGTTTCTTATCAATGGCAAAGTCGCGACCAAAAAACTTTAGAGTTACGCTTTGCAGATATAGCAAATGGCTCATTTAAGAAAGTATTAACTGAAACTGCTGATACTTGGATAAACCTCACTAAAGATCTTCGTTTTTTAAAGAAGTCGAAACAATTTATTTGGACATCGGAGCGAGATGGTTTTAGACACATTTATCTGTATGACTTAGAGGGTAAGCTTATCAAGCAATTAACCCAAGGCGACTGGGTAGTTGATAATGTTTATGGAGTCGATGAAAAGAATGGCTTAGTTTACTTTGATGCTAACAAGGAAAGTCCGTTAGAACAGCATTTGTATTCAGTTCCGCTAGCTGGCGGGGAGCTTAAAAAAATCACTCAACAAAGTGGCGTGCACGGCGTAACCTTTGCAAAATCGATGGACGTGTTCGTGGATTACTTTTCTTCTACAACTCAACCTTCACAAGTGAGTTTGCGTAAAGCTAATGGCGATTTAGTAACTTGGCTTGAACAAAATAAACTGGATAAAACACATCCTTATTATGACTATTATAAAAAGGCCTCTAAACCAGAATTTGGCACAATAAAAGCTGAAGATGGCCAAGAAATGCAGTATCGAATTTACAAGCCGGTACCATTTGATGCTAATAAAAAATATCCAGTAATAGTTGATGTTTATGGTGGTCCACATGCCCAGCGCGTACGCAATACTTGGGGTGCCCGTAACACTTATTGGCATCACTTAATGGCTAGCAAAGGTTTTGTTGTTTTTTCTTTAGATAACCGAGGTTCATGGAATCGTGGCAAAAAATTTGAAGACCCTATTTATCGTAAGCTCGGTAATATTGAACTTGTGGATCAAGTTAAGGGCGTTGAGTATTTAACTTCTCTGCCTTATGTGGATAAAGAAAAAATTGGCATGTTTGGTTGGAGTTATGGCGGCTACATGACCATTATGGCAATGTTTAAGAATCCGGAAATTTTTAAAGTGGGCGTTTCTGTTGCACCTGTTACCGACTGGTATTTATATGATACTCATTACACTGAACGTTACTTAGATCACCCTAAAAATAATAAGGAAGGTTATGAAGCATCTAATGTGTTCCCTTATTTAGAAGGCTTACAAGGTGATTTAATGGTAATCCATGGCATGGCCGACGATAATGTATTATTTACCAATAGCACTAAGTTATATAAAGCTTTGCAAGACGCGAATAAAGCTTTTGACCAAATGAATTATCCAGGTTCAAAGCATTCAATTTGGGGTAAGAAAACTCGAACCCATGTATTTAATACTATCACCGATTATTTCGAGAAACATTTAAAGTAATATCGCGGTGTAAAAAAAGCCCTTCATTTGAAGGACTTTTTTTATAGTGAACTGAGTAAGTTTTGTGCTTCTGTGAGTTCGGTTATTTCCATATCAGCATATTGCCAATTGGAAATGGCTTTCTCTAAATATTCTTTAGCTTTAGTCACTTCGTTTTTCGCTAATAGAACTTTAGCCATTCCTAGATTATAGGTTGGAATGGCCGGGGCGAGGATAAGTAGCCTTTTATAAAGTGATTCGGATTTTTCTAAGTTGCCTAATGCTAAATAATTCATCGCTGTCCAAAGCAGGAAGTCGGTACGATCCGGTGAGCGCTCTAATATCGGTTCTAACGCAACCATTGCTTCTTCATATTGCTGGTTGAAGTAAAGGCTTCTACCTTTAAAGTGGTTAATAATAGCTATATTCGCGGATGAGTAGGCCCCGCCAATTTTTAACAATTCATCGTAAACTATTAATGATTCTTCGGGCTTACCTAGATAATTAAGTAACATGCCTTGAGCAATTTGAGTATTGATAAATAAAATGTCTTCACCAGAATCAACTCCCAATTTGACAGCTTTATCGATGGTGGCTTGAGCTAATTCTGTTTGGCCTGCCAAATGATACTGCCATGCAAATAAAGCTTCTCTTTGTAAACTGGTATCAGCGCTTTGGGTTTCGGCGAACTCTTTAAAAGCTTCCTGTAGGTACTTTGTTGCAGACTCACGTACGCCATAATCCCAGTAAAATTGAGATAGCCGTATTTTATTGTTAACGATACTGATTGAGGTATTACTATTTTGAATGGCTTTTTTAAAAGTTGCTTCAGCATCTTTAAAACGACCAATCCTAGAGTAGGCATCAGCTAAATTCGATAGTACGGCTTGATTATTAGGCTCTAAACCAAGTGCAGATTGATAGTTACTGATGACCGAGTCATAGTTACCGGTTTTTTTATACAAATCCCCGAGGTTTTTATAGGCAATAGGGTTAGATGAGTTCTTAATAGAATATTTTTCATAGGCATCTAAGGCTTTATCATATTGACCTACGCTATTATAAATATCGCCAATAGCATCCCATAGAGCATGTTGCGATGGATCTAACTCAATGACTTTTTTTAGATTAGCAACAGACTCTTCATAACTATCAGTATTGAACCTTAAAAACTCAGCCTTGAGCAAATAGGCAAAAGTATCGGTTGGATAAAGTTTGATCCATTGGTCTAGAACACCAAAGCCTTTTTGTGATTGTTGATTGAGATAGTAGGCTGTCGCATTGATGGGAAATCTTTCTCTTTCTGTTAAGCGATAAGTTTGATGTTGTTGCGCCAACTGAGTGTATTTTTTTGCCTTGACGACTTTGTTTTGACGAATGCTGAATAATGCAAAGTTGAATGCTGCAATAGAGAATGTTTCATCTTTTTCAATCGCGGAGATAAATAATGGCTCAGCTTCTTGGACATTGTCCCCAAAATTGAAAATTAAAATGGCTTGAGCATAGTCATTAAACGCATCCCAGTTATAAGTAAACAGATCTTCAATCGGTAAATCGGTATACTCAGCACCTGTTTTAAAATGCTCGTTGATTTTAATGGTTAATTGATCAATAGCAGAGAAGTAGTTGGGGTTTTCCTCAGTCAACTCCAGATCTTTTCTACCATTACTGGCATTATAGATACTGACTTTGATTTTATAGTTAGGTCCAGCTTGCAATAATTCGCCTGAAATCAAATAGTCTCTACCGCGTTCTTTAGCTTGATTGAGCTTATAAGATAGCGGTAGCCTTTTTATATTTTGCTTATCATTTTTAATCGATTCACTCAATTGACCTATTTCAGGGCTAGAATAAAAGATGTTTTGTTTTAAGTCTCTATTGAGTACATTCGAAGTTATCCCAGCTAAAATATCAAACTTAGAGTCGTTGGTTTTATTTTGAAATGGGAAAAGAATAATAGGCTTAATAAATTGAGACTTAACAATTTCTCTTTCTTGCATGTTCCCTGTTTCATCTTTCACCATCACCATCTCAACGGTTTTCCCTAAGTCTTCATCTTTGTATAAATGGTGCAATGTCAGAGGAATAACCAAAAGGTATAAAGGTAAGAATATTTTCTCGAATAAGGTCCACTTCTGCTTGCCAGGAGCGCCATGGTGCCATGCCAGCACTAAAATCATAGGTAAACAAAGCAACAAGGCAACTATTAGGACTTCTTCCCAGTTAGGGGATAAGGAGTAACGCTCTACCGCCCAGCCGGTGAATTCCAGGGCCGTCCAACTGCCGGCTAAAAATATACCGAAGAACTGCGGGATACGCCTTGTTAAAATTTTTGAGAAAAAACCTGTGTTTTCCGACATTTAGATATTAAACAATCGATGATTTAGTAAAATACTAAGGGCTAGCACTTATAGCGTCAAACTATTTATATTAAATACTCGAATTCTTTTTTACTACTTGATTCATTAAGGCCCTGCTTTCATCCTTGCCTATATGATTCTCATCGGCAAACTGCCAGCCAGCAAGGGATTTCTCAAGGTATTCTTTTGCAAGGTTAGTTTTATTAGAAGCTATTAATATTTTTGCCATAAGCAAGTTATACTCAGGATATCCGGGTGCAATCCTCAACATAAAGTCGAGTGTTTCTCGGGCTTTACTATACTGTTCATCAGCTATGTATGCTTTTGCTAACCAAAACAGGTTATTAATATTGTCTGGGTTTTCTTCTGTGTATGGTCTTATCAAGGAAATTGCTTTTTTCCCATCGCCTTTGCGGGAGTAAAATTGTCCAGTTAAGTAGTCTATATAGCGGTCTGAAGTATTCTGCGCTAAAGCTTGGGCTGATAGTTTTGTAGCGGTAGCTAAATTGATAGCATCATCAAACTTTCCTTGCTGAGCTAATAACTCTGCCTTATTCAAATCAATGTTTAACAAAGTAGCCTTTTCATTATTTTTTTCTGCCCACTCTTGGTATTGTTTTAGCACTTCTTGTGCTGTTGTTTTTTCACCAGCAATGAAATACTTAACGGCAAAGCGACCATCTAGAAGAGCTACGGAACTAGTTGTGCTTACTTGCTTTAAAGCAGCAACGGCGTTTTCGTGGCTAACTATAGCATTTTGATATTGTCCGTAGTTCCAAAATAGCCTGGACTTCTGTGACAAAAACCTATGTTGTTCAACAGGGTTTAAACTAAGCTCTATTGCTTTATTCACGTATTCTAGAGACTCCTCGAATTTGCCAAGTCTTGCTTTTGATAATGCTAAGCTTGACAATGCATTGGTATCCTCTGCATTTAGAAGAAGGATTTGCTGGTAATAATTGTTGGAAGAATCATAGTTGCCAAGTTTAAAATGGTAATCTCCTAACTTACGATAGGCATCTTGATTTTTTGGATCTAAATCAATGAATTTATTATAAGCGTTTATAGCATTATCATAATCTGCCAGAGACAAATAAATATCGCCAATAGCCCCCCAGTAAGCCACAAGAGAGGGATCGATTCGCAAGATATTTTTATAAGCGTCTATAGCCCCTTCTTTCTCTTGAAGAATCATAGAAAAGCGAGCCTTAGCCTGATAAGGTTCAAGTTCATCAGGAAAGTCTCCTATCCATCGCTCAATCAGACTTAGCGTCTGGTTGAGTTGATTGGTTAAGCTCAGTCGCACCAAAGATAATGTATATTTTTCTCTTTCAGTAAATTTACTATCTTTATAAGGCATCAATTTGTCGAGCCTATCTTTTGCCTTGGCTATCTGGTTTTGACTGGCGTGTAAAGTAACAAGCCATAAGTTGGCAAAGGCAAATTTATTGTCTTGCTCAACAGCTTTTGAAAGTAAAGCAATACCCTCATTATGATTTCCAAAAGTGCTCATTAATACTCTAGATTGGGCATAGGATTTAAATGCTTCGAAGTTACTTGTGTATAAGTCACCTATTGGCAAATCAATTTGTTGTTGATACTCCTCAGTTAATAAGTGATTGGTTATTTGCTCTGATACTATATCAATGGCTGAAAAGTAGTCTTCGGCTTTTGCTTGAAAATCTTTTTGTTTTTTGCCTGTTTTTGCGCTGTAAAGTGAAACTTTTAACTGGTAGTTATTATCAACAAAGTTCAATGTGCCATTTGAAAAATAATCTAGATATTTTTCTTTTGTAAGCTTTATTTGTAAAGAAAGGGGGATAGAGTTAATAGGGGTTCGAGCTTTCTCTAAATCAGTAATTAGAGAAAAGCTATCGCCTGCAATAATATATTTATTTTGACTAATGTCTCTTTTTAAAACATCTGTGCTGATGATAGCTATATTATCGAGATCCTTGTTCTGACTAATATTATTTAATGGAAATACAAGTAGCTTGTGAATGACACTTTGCTTTTGAGCAGTTTTTAGTGCTATTGCTTTAGGCTTTTCGATATCTTGCGGTACTGTATGAAAATCCATTCCAAAATATACTGAGCCCAATACTAAAGGGATTGCTAAAAGGTTGATTGGAATATAAATCTTCTCAAATAAACTCCATTTCTGTTTCCCAGGAGCTCCGTGCTGCCATGCTAAAACGACTACTAAGGGTAAGCAAAGTAAAAGTAATACTACTAGCAACTGTTCCCAGTTTCGCGATAAACCATATATTTCGACTGCCCATTGGGTAAACTCCATAGCTGTCCAACTGGCAGCCAAATATATCCCTAAAAACTGAGGTATTCTGCGTTTTGTGATTTGTGAAAAGAAGCCTGTATTTTCTGACATTAGTTTAGTATTTTAATAGTATTGATATTGCTAGGCTTGATATTAAAGTTTCACCTCCGAGGGGTCAATCAAATACTATGAACAATTCAACAAAGCTCTTACTTTTGATGTTTTTAGCGATACTTCCAGCATTTTTACAAGCAGCTATTGTTCCTGATGGCTTTAAGATTGAAGTTTTTGCAGAAAAAGTTGATGGAGCCAGACAAATGGCTTTATCCGATACAGGTGTTATTTATGTAGGTTCAAGACGACCAGGAAAAGTCCATGCAGTGATTGATACTGATGGTGATTTTAAAGCGGACAAGACGGTTCTAATTATTGATGATCTCTATATGCCTTCTGGATTGACATACAAAGACGGCGATCTCTATGTTGCTGAAGTCGATAAAATTTTGCGTTTTAAAGATATCGACAAAAATTACGATAAATCGCCAAAACCCGAAGTGGTGTTTGATAATTTACCTGATAAGTCTCACCACGGTTGGAAGTATGCAAAGTTTGGCCCTGATGAGCGTTTATACATTCCAATTGGCGTGCCTTGTAATGTGTGTAATGAAGAGGATAAACGTTTCGGAACTATTATTGCTTTAGATGTTGAGTCTGGTGAGTTTGAATATATAGCCACAGGTGTTAGGAATAGCGTTGGTTTTGATTGGGACCCATTAACACAAGAATTTTGGTTTACGGATAATGGTCGTGATTGGATGGGGGATGATGTACCACCTTGTGAATTGAATAAGGTCAGTAAGAGCGGTGATTTTTTTGGTTTTCCATACGTTCATGGAAACTCGGTCAAAGATCCTGAGTTTTATAGTAGCTTCAAAAAAGATAAAGGTAATACCGACTTTGTGCTGCCGCAATGGGAGTATCAAGCGCATGTAGCTCCACTAGGCATGATATTTTATCAAGGTAAGCAGTTTCCAAAGGAATATCAAAATTCGATTTTAGTGGCGCAACATGGCTCCTGGAATCGTTCTAAAAAAGTGGGTTACAAAATCGTTAATATGCAGCTTGATAAAGACCGTAATGTGATTGCACAAAATGACTTTGTAACTGGCTGGTTAGAGGGGGAGAAAGTCTTGGGTCGCCCTGTAGATTTGATTACCTTGCCTGACGGTTCTGTTCTAATTTCAGATGATGGTTTTAGTATTATTTATCGAGTGAGTTATCAAGCGGAAAAAGCAAGCAAGAGTAAGTCGTAAATACCACGGCTAATAAAAAAGGCCTGTTTTACAGGCCTTTTTTTTGGATAATCGTCACGATTACCAAATCTTGACGCGCTCTTCTGGCGCTTTATACATCTTGTCACCAGGCTTAACATCAAATGCTTGATGGAACTCAGTCATATTCATAACAGTACCGTTAGCACGGTATTCTGACGGCGAGTGTGAGTCGGTTTTAATGCGCTTGCGCAGCTCTTCGTCACGATACTTGCGCGCCCAAACTTGAGCCCAGCCTACAAATACTCTTTGATCGCCAGTCATGCCATCAATGACTGGCGCTTCTTTACCTTGCTTGGATAATTGGTAAGCTTTATAAGCAATGGTCATGCCGCCTAAATCGCCAATATTTTCACCTAAGGTAAATTCACCATTAACATGGACATCATCTAGCACAGTGAAGTCATTGTATTGTGCTACTAACTTATCGGCGCGTTTTTCAAATTCTGCACGATCGGTTTCTGTCCACCAATTACGTAACTTTCCATCGCCATCAAACTGAGAGCCTTGGTCGTCAAAACCATGCCCCATTTCATGGCCAATTACTGCACCAATACCGCCGTAATTTACCGCGTCATCGGCTTCTAGGTTAAAGAATGGAGGTTGCAAAATAGCTGCAGGGAATACGATCTCATTCATCACAGGGTTGTAATAAGCATTCACGGTTTGTGGCGTCATAAACCATTGAGTTTTATCAATCGGTTGACCCAGTTTTTCACGGTTTTGTTTCACGGCAACCATAGTCGCGCGACGCATGTTGCCGGCTAGATCATCTGCTTCAATGGTTAATTCAGAATAATCTTTCCATTTATCAGGGTAACCAATCTTAGGATCAAATTTAGCTAACTTATCTAAAGCTTGCTTCTTGGTTTCTTCACCCATCCAGTCTAAACCTTTAATGCCTTCACCATAAGCTTTGCGTAGATTCTCAACTAACACCGTCATGCGCTTTTTTGCCTCAGGCTTAAAGTGTTTTTGTACGTAAATCTTACCTACGACTTCGCCTAAAACACCATTAATTACATCCACACCACGCTTCCAACGAGGTTCTTGCTCTTCAACGCCACTCAAAACACCTTGATAGAAACGGAAGTTTTCATCAGCGATAGCAGAGTTTAAGAAAGGCGCTGCGCCTGATAGCATGTGCCACTTGAAATAGCTTTTCCAAGTTTCTAAATCGACGTCTGCCATCATTTTATCAACGGCCACAAAATAATCAGGCTGACCAATAATAGCTTGTTGCATCGCATCGAGTTGAGCTTCTGCTTTCCAAGCATCCCAATTCGTGTTTGGCATTAAGGTTTTCAGTTCAGCTAGCGACTTTTTGTTATAGCGAGCGACCGGATTACGCATTTTTTCTTTTGGCCATTGCTTCTGCGCTAACTCAGTTTCAAACTCCATGATTTGTGCAGCATGTTTGGCACCATTATCTACCCCTGCCAGATCAAACATTTTAGCCATGTGCTCAACATAAGCTTTACGAATATCGGCGCTTTTTTCGTCTTCATCGATATAGGTTTCACGACTAGGTAGTCCTAAACCGCCTTGACCCATTTGCGTAATATAGGTTTCAGGATCGCGCGGGTCTGCATAGACAAAGACACCGATTGGACCAGTTGAAATCATTTGCGCATAGGCAAGGTACTTAGATAAGTCTTCGGCGTTTTTAATCGCATCGATTTTGGCAAATTCAGGGGTTAAAGGGGATACTCCTAACTTCTCAATTAAATCGGTATTCATATAACTTTTATATAAATCGCCAACTTTTTGCGCATCAGAACCTTTTTCTGCCTGCATTTTCGCAGAATCTTCAATAATGGCTTTGACATCTTCTTTGGCTTTTTCAGCTAACTTTGTAAATGAACCATAGTTGGACTTATCGGCTGGGATTTCAAAATTTTCTAACCAAGATCCATTTACATGGCGAAATAAATCGTCTTGCGGGCGAATGGATTTATCGAAGTTAGCAAGATCGATACCTGAGACTAATGCTTTTGGCGCTTCTACTTTTTTGTCTAGCTTGGCTTGCGCTTCAGTTTTGGCTGCTGCTTTTGCCTTTTGCTCAGCATGATTGGAATTATCAGAACATGCAGCTACCACAGCTAAACACACTGCACTGACTATAAATTTTTTCATAAGAACACCTATTTATTCAATCTAAGTTATTGATATTTAGAAATAATGTAAATTCAGCAGATAATACTACCAGAAGTGGTGTTTATAGGAAGTCTGACCGCACAAGGATTAGTAACAGAGTATTACCAGATAAAAGTTTGGAGTAAGAATCTAAGCTAGAGGTTTTGTAATTGATTTATCGCATTCAGCAGCTTTTCTGGGAGCGGCTCTTTTTGTCCCGTAAAATAATTCAGCATGACGATCCGGCTATGCCCAATGGTTGCGATAGTTTGTTGCGCTTCACTAAAGGCTTGGTATTCCATCATAAAGCCAAACTCTTGTAATTCTGAAATGCGGCAGCCGATATGCAGCGTATCAGGGAAGGTTACAGGGCGACGGTAACGGCAGTAAGAATCCGCTAAAATCGGGCCAATAGGATTTTCATTATTTTTTGCATCGGCAACGTTAATGTTTAAACCAATCTCTTGCATATAGGCAATACGTGCTGTTTCGAAATAGCGCAAATAGACAACGTTATTGAGGTGTTGGAAAGCATCCATTTCTCCCCACGCCACATTAATTGGAACGATAACTGGAAAAGCTTGTTTAAATTCTTCAAATGTCATGATGGGGTTACTCAGATTGGATGCCTTTGTGCTGAAATTAGCTTAAATTTACGATATTGAGTTTAAGATTGCTATCGGACTCGGTTTTAACGGCTTCAAATTCTGGCGAATCAAACAATAATTCTTCATCTGTAGATGTTTGCTGCAAGTTCACAAAGTCAAATAACTGGGTATCGGCCAGATGAGAAGGGGCTACATTGGTAATCGATTTAAAAATGGTTTCAATTCTACCTGGATACTTTCTATCCCAGTCTTGTAGCATCATTTTGATGTTTTGCCGCTGAAGATTTTCCTGCGAGCCGCAAAGGTTGCAAGGAATGATTGGGAACTCTTTTACTTTGGCATATTGAGCAATATCCTTTTCTTTGGCATAAGCCAGAGGGCGGATCACGATATGTTTACCATCGTCGCTATTGAGTTTTGGCGGCATCGACTTTAGCTTGCCGCCAAAGAACATATTCAAGAATAGGGTTTCGATGATGTCATCACGATGATGACCTAAAGCTATTTTATTAACACCATTGCGCTCGGCCCAGCCATAAATGATACCTCTGCGTAGGCGTGAACATAAACCGCAGGTAGTTTTACCTTCGGGAATCTTATCTTTAACAATGCTGTAGGTATCTTCTTCGATAATTTCGAATGGCACTTCAATAGATTTCAGGTAATTAGGCAATATAGCTTCGGGAAAGCCGGGTTGTTTCTGGTCGAGATTCACCGCAATTAACTCAAAATCGATAGGTGCACTTTTCTGCAAGCCCATCAATATATCAAGCAAGGTATAAGAGTCCTTGCCGCCAGATAAACAGACCATGACCTTGTCGCCATCCTCGATCATATTGAAATCGACTATGGCCTGGCCAACATTTCGTCGCAAACGTTTGTGCAGTTTATTAAAATTGATCTTATCTTTTTGGTATAGCATCATGGTGGTGCTTGCTCAGATTTAGCATGATTATATCGCACTCTTCAGCCGGTTGGGATAGCAATTATAGCGATTTACATTGTAAAAAAGTTAAAACTAAAGCAAATTTGCATTGCATCTATAAAAAAGTACCGTGATAATGATTCAATACAATATTTCTATATTAATATCAAAGGCTTAGTCTTGATTAAAAGTGCATATAAATTATTTATTATAGGCTTTCTACTATTATCTAGTGGGATTGCTTTTGCTGCGACCGTTGAGATAGAAGTTAATTGGCCTGAATGGTCAACAGAAAATGCTGTTATTTTTCGAGATGCGCTGGGCAACCGTGTTACGACGCTTAACGGGGGCACTAACTATATTTGTAATCCTACTAATTGCTTCAACAACGCTGCAAATACTCCTTACGGCCCTCTCACCTTTACTTTTAATGATGTTCCTGCCGCCGATTATGATATTCAAATTCTGGATAATTTCGGAGACGGTTGGGATGGTGCAGGTGCTTACGTAAGAGTAAGGGTAAATGGGGTCCAAGTAGTCAATTCTACAGGGCCTGCGGGCGGTTCTGCTGAAAACATACCTTTTACTGTTACTGACACCCAGTTATCGGTAACAACTCAAACTTGCTCTACTTCATCTTTGACAGGGACCTGGTCAACGGGTTTAACATCGACTGCAACATCTGGTTCTATTCCTGTGTCCATGACCTTTGCTATTGATAGCGCCACGGGTGGCTGGGTTGATTTTCTGAATGAAAATATGAACTCCATTAACGCATGGAGCGATACAAATGTTCAAGGCGCTGATTCATTGGGAGTAACTTTTGAGTGGGACTCAACAGCGGGTGCCGGTGGAGAGGCCATTTATTCTTCATTAGCCTCAGACGGCACTACTGGTGGTGGTGATGGAACAACTGGGGACATCACCTTAAGTTTTGGTGGTAGGACAGTTTATAATGCC
Organism: uncultured Kangiella sp.; assembly: GCA_947498625.1. Lineage (GTDB taxonomy): Bacteria > Pseudomonadota > Gammaproteobacteria > Enterobacterales > Kangiellaceae > Kangiella. The sequence continues at coordinate 791,228 of CANMKR010000001.1, forward strand.
ATTCTTCATATTGATAGAGTGGGTGGTACTAGTGGTACCACTGCAAATAGTTCTCGTCATACAATAACAACTTCGGGTGTTACTTTAGGCCGATTAGCTGGCCCTAGTCATTTTGAAACTTACAGCAATAATAGTTTTTACAGAGATTTATTTGCGACCTCAAGTAATACAGAATCAAGTTTAGATTCTGCAACAGGAACTGCTGCTGGCTCTGTAGTCTTGTCCGGCGCTTATAGCTCTGTTAATTTGGCTCTTGATGGTGGCGGTCCTGAAGGGGCGGGTGGAGACGCTATGGAGTATGTAATTTGTGTTCCACAGGCCGATCTTTCTTTAACTCAAGTAGTTAGCGAAACGAATCCCGCTGTTGGTGAAAATATTACCATTACTCTGGCGTTAACTAATGGTGGACCTGACGATGCTAATAACGTTGCAGTAAATGATCTATTACCAGCGGGTTTAGATTTTGTTTCAGCGACGGTTCCCGCAGGGACAACATACGATGAGACAACGGGGCTCTGGAATATAGGGACTGTTGCAAATACAGGCTCAGTAATTTTAGTAATAACAGCTGAAGTTACTTCAGCTTCGACAATAACTAATGAAGCTACCATCACTAATTCTGATAGAGTAGATCCTGACTCAGATTTCACAATAGGAATTGCCACTGATGATTTATCTGATGGCGTGGCTGACGATGATGAAACTAGCGTAATTATCACACCTTTTATTTCCGCTAATATTTCGGTGACTAAAAGCGATACATCTACGGATTATGTTCCTGGTGGTAACAGTGTTTATACTATTACCATTACAAACGGCGGGCCTAGTGATGTATCTGGTGTTGTAATTAGCGATAGCTTACCGTCCGGGGTTACGTTATCAGCTGAATGGACTTGCGCATCAACTGCTGGTTCAAGCTGTTCAGCCAGCTCTGGAGGCTTAATTGGCGATACTAGTGTTAATCTGACTGCCGATATTTTAGATCAAGGAGTTATAACGCTAACTATCCCAATTCAGTACAGCTCAGATCCTGCAGATTATTAGGAGTTTTGTATATGAAAAAATTACTGCATGTTACCTTATTCGTTATCATCTGTTCCAGTTTTACGGTTAAAGCTGAACAAAGAGTCTTATTGAGCTCCGAACTCTCTAAAATTGAACTGGATATAGTAAAGGCTTCAATTGAACAAAAATATAATGTGAAATTAGATTTTTTAAAACTTAAAACTCGTAAAGGTCAAGCAGGATATCTTTATAAACTTAGTCGAGATATCAGCCCGCAATTGTTCAAAAGCTTAGGTAAGGAAAAGTATAAAAAGGTCAAGCTCAAAGCCTTTGATATAGAGCCATCCTTACTAATGAGTGATGACAAGAGAGTTAATAAGGCAAATGGTAGAGTAAGCCGTTAAAATGTCCTAATTTTATAATTTTGTGTCCTAATGATGATAACTAGAATTCTTGTTACTGCTTAAAATAACTGTCAACGGAATGACAATAAGATAATAAAAACAACATAAGCAGAAAGGATATAACAATAACTCCTTAGACCCAAACCCTGTAAAGCAATTTACGGGGTTTTTATTTTTCATTCTGGGCAAATTAGGGTATTTTGAAGTTATCCAATTTCTTCTCGACAATTAATAATAAATGCTAAACCTGCTTTGGTTATTTTTCTTTGTTATAGCTTTCCTATTGGCTCTGTATCAGTGGCTATTCCTTGGCAATGCCCAATCCTTCCCTGAATTAGTCAAAGCTATTTTTGATATGGCAAAGCTAAGCGTTGAGATTTCTATTGGTTTAGTTGGGGTCTTAGCATTTTGGCTTGGGATGCTAAAAATTGCTGAAAAAAGTGGCTTGGTCAATCTGTTAGCAAAAGCCTTAGCACCTTTATTTAAGAAGTTGATGCCAGAAGTTCCTACCGGTCATCCTGCGCTTGGTTCTATCAGCATGAATATGGCGGCGAATATGTTGGGACTGGATAATGCTGCCACCCCTATGGGCATTCGAGCAATGGAGCAGTTGCAAGAACTTAACCCTATAAAAAATACAGCTTCAAACGCGCAAATCTTATTTTTGGTGTTAAATACTTCTGCTGTAACTATTATCCCCATCACCATTCTAGTCTATCGAACCCAAATGGGCGCGGCTGATCCTGCGGCAATATTTTTGCCCTTGTTGCTAGCTACCTGTGCTTCTACCTTGGTAGGCCTGTTAGCTGTTTCGATAGTGCAAAAAATATCGCTTTTTAACCGTGTAATAGCAGTCTATGCTTTAGTATTTGCGACCATCATAGGCGGCATTGTTTATGGTCTAACGAGTTTACCAACGCAGCAGATGACGGATCTGAGCTCAGCTATGGGTAACTTTTTATTAATGTTTTCCATTATCGCTATTTTGCTTTACGGATTGCGAAAGGGTGTAGCGGTTTATGAGGACTTTGTAGACGGCGCTAAAGAAGGCTTTAAAGTCGCGGTTAACATCATTCCTTATTTGGTGGCAATGCTCACGGCAATAGGTGCTTTAAGAGCCTCTGGCGCTTTGGATGCTTTTTCTAGTTTTATCAGTAAAGTAGTGACTTATTTTGGCGGCAACACCGCCTTCGTGGATGCGATCCCAACCGCCTTGATGCGTCCTTTTAGCGGCAGTGGTTCTCGCGCCATGATGTTGGAGACGATGGAAACTCATGGAGTTGACTCTTTTGCAGGAACTTTGGTCTCGATTATTCAAGGTAGTACTGAAACCACTTTCTACGTGCTAACCGTCTATTTCGGGGCGGTGGGCATCAAAAAAATACGGCATGCACTTGCCTGTGGGCTTTTGGCGGATTTGGCAGGAATCGTAGCCGCAATACTCTTGAGCTATTGGTTCTTTGCCTAAACTTTATGTGTTAAAAAAGTGGACACTTACAACTTAGCCTAAGTCAAATATGACTTTGTAATTGTCAAGAAAAACACATAAAAATTCTGAAAAAAATTCTGAGGCAGATACAAGAAGTCCACAAGTAACACCAAAGGTAGTAAAAACAAGGGTTTCAGGCCGATTAGAATTTAAACAGTGAATAAAAAAGCTTTATTTTAAGAGATAAGCTATTGATATTAATGGCTATTTAAAATATAGCTCAAAAAATGAGCAGTTTGAATTGAACCCCTTGATTTTGTTGCTTTTGCGCCTTTTTAGAGAATTTTTCCCCAAAGTTATCCACAGAATTTGTGAAGAAATTATTACAAGACAAAAGTAGCTAAGTGGTCAGATGACAGTCTGCTACTTGATTTGTATAAATTGATGAATCAACAAGTAAGTTTAAGCCGGTTTTGTGGCACTGGCGACGGTATAAGCAGGACCTTGCTTGTGCTTTTTATAGTTGCCAAAGACCTCTTTAAAGCCAGTTTTCATAAAATTTCTAAGCCCAGTGATGGTGACCACATAAAAGGTCCCGCCGGGTTTTAAACGCTCATAAGCATCGTTCAAAAAGATATATAACAACTCGTTGCCGACTTTTGCGGGGATATTGGAAACGATAACGTCGAAATCGCGCTCTGGGATAGCACTGAAGCCATTACTCAAACGAGCAGACGCGTGAGCAAGATTATTCAATTTGGCATTGGTGTTGGCATAATCAACTGCCAAATAGTCTTTATCCACCATAACCACTTGGCCTTGATTGGCTTGTTTGGCCATTGCAAGGCCCAGTACACCGTAACCACAACCTAAATCGATACATTTATCTTCAGGTTTAATATCGAGGTATTTCAACAGCATCACTGAACCATCATCAATGGCTTTAGGAGAAAAGAGACCCCATGTGGTTTTAAAGCTCATTGGAAACCCGCAAATGGAATCTTTAATTAACAGATCGTTTTTAAGATCAGCAATTTGTTCTTTAGTATAGTGCGCCATGGTATTTGAAAATGATAAAAACTGAGCTGATTTTATCACCAGCTAACAATAAACCCTAATTTATCTCATCGCTAAAAGTCTTGTGATAGAATGCGCGCTAATTATTATCCTTATCCAATTTCGGTTTATTCATGCAAAGGCCTTTTCTGTTCTTTTGTCGTCCTGGTTTTGAAAATGACTGCGCTGCAGAAGTTCAGGCATTTGCCAATGAGTATAATCTTCCCGGTTATGCGAATACTAAACTGAACGATGGCTACGTACGTTTTTACGTTCTGGATCAAACCAGCGAAGAAAGATTCTTCAAAGAATTGGATTTGTCTGAGCTGATCTTTGCACGTCAATGGTTCTGGGCAAAAGCAGAATTAACAAACTTAGATCCTGCTGACCGGGTGACGCCAATTCTTGAGACCGTTGGTGAATTTGGTTTGTGTCAGAACCTTTTGGTAGAGCATCTTGATAACGACTCGGGGCGCGAATTATCTAAGTTTTGCAAAAAAATAAGCACGCCTTTGACCATTGCTTGTGAAAAACACGGAATTATTCAAAAAAATAAAAAACAGACTGAGTCTGCACAGCAAACTCCCTTGCAGCTGCATATATTGTTTATGGCGAATAACCATTGTTATTTAGGCTGCTCACCCGTAGGCAAAGCCTCTAATTTGAAAGGAGGGATCTTGCGCTTAAAATCGCCGAAAGATGCGCCAAGTCGTTCGAGTTTGAAGTTAGATGAAGCGATTCAAGTATTAATGTCTAAGAAGCAAAGTCAGGCTATATTTCGACTAGGGCATACTGCAGTTGATTTGGGTGCTGCACCGGGTGGTTGGACTTATCAACTGGTTCAACGTGGTATGCAAGTAACGGCTATTGATAATGGCCCTATGGATAAGAAGTTGATGGCGACTGAGCATGTGATCCATTTGAAGGAAAATGCTTTAACTTGGTTGCCACAAAAGCCGGTACAAATGCTGGTGTGTGATATGGTAGAAAAGCCGTCGTTAGTAGCACAACTTATGACCAAATGGCTTATTCAAGCTAAAACAGAACAAGCTATTTTCAATTTAAAATTACCGATGAAAAAGCGATTCCAAGAGGTTTCTGATTGTATTGGTGATATGTGCGACCAGCTTGATGAGCATGAGATAAATTACTATTGGCAAGCAAAGCATCTATATCATGACCGCGAAGAAATAACCGTTTATTTTAGACGTAAGATGCCAAAATTAAACTAGCTAGACCATTTAGATAGATAAAATATGAATAACGAAATTCCATTAGGTAAAGAGACCGAATATCCGCAAACTTATGATGCTTCATTGCTGTTCCCGGTAGCGCGCCAAATTAAGCGCGATGAGCTAGCACTGAGTGCTGAATTACCATTTAAGGGCAGCGATATTTGGAATGCTTATGAAATGTCTTGGTTGAATGCAAAAGGTAAGCCTCAAGTTGCTATTGGTGTTTTTGAGTTTGATTTCAATACCGTCAATATTGTGGAGTCTAAGTCCTTTAAACTCTATTTGAATTCGTTTAATCAATCGAAATTCGAAACTTGGCAAGCCGTTGAGAAGATTTTAATTAACGATTTAAGTGAAGCAGCAGTAGGGCAAGTTCAAGTAACATTATTAACCTTAAAAGATTATCAGCAGCAGTTTCCTATCGTAGATTTTGATGGTTTATGTATTGATGAGTTGGATATTGAAGTAAAAGACTATGACTACGATCAAGGACTCTTATGCTTAGATTCGAACCCAGAAATGGTAGAAGAAGCACTAGTGAGTCATCTGCTCAAAAGTAACTGCCTTATAACCAATCAACCAGATTGGGCTAGCGTAAGTGTGGAATACAAAGGTTCTAAGATCGATCGAGCAGCATTACTAAGGTATTTGATATCCTTTCGAACCCATAATGAATTTCATGAGCAGTGCGTCGAGCGAATCTTCAACGACCTTATGCAGCGCTGCCAGCCGCAAGAATTAACCGTTTATGCGCGTTATACTCGTCGCGGTGGTTTAGACATTAATCCGTTTAGAACTAATAAAAAGCAAACTGCGAAGAATATTCGTTTAAGTCGACAATAGGCTTTGTTACATATTTAAGATAAATCATACATCTTTGTTATTGCTGTAAGATTAATGATTTTGCAAAATGAAAGTGTCAATAATAACAAACAGGCACTTCGATGAAATTAGTATCCTATATAGCTTTAGTGGTAAGCGTTCTTATCAGCTCAACAAGTTTTGCAGAATCTCCAATCCAAAATAAAAATGATGCAACAGCGATAGTGCAAAAGCTGGATTACCAATTGTTTGAATTGGGCTTTAATCAATGTCGGCTAGAGCAATTAGCGGAATTATTGCATCAAGATTTAGATTTTTATCATGATATTGGCGGCACTCAGAACAAATCCGAATTTATGGCGGCGATGGGCAAAAACATCTGTCCGAAAACCGGTGCCAAACCTGTTCGCAAACTAGTTGCTGGAACTACTGAAGTATTTAAGCTCAAAAAAGATGGTAAGCTTTATGGGATTATTCAAAGAGCCGATCATGAGTTTTATAGAAAGGAAGCGGGGAAGCCACTGTATAAAACAGGAAAAGCAAAGTTTACCCATGTCTGGGTTATAGTCGATGGTCAATGGAAGCTCAAAGAGTCTTTGAGTTTTGAGCATGAAGCCGCGTCGGACAGCTAGAGTCATTAGCTTTCAATCAAAAAAATCAGTGTTTTAAAAGGTTAATCTGGTTCGACTAGTGTTTTGTCGCTAAAAAGGACTGGACGAATCCTAGTCGTTATATAACAATGGATTGCTTTATTTGAGCCTAATCTAAGGCCTTCAAATAAATATTAAAATAATTAGCGATTTATTTAGTATTCAGTTCAACGATAAGAATTCAATTAGATAAAAAGCACTAAATCACCTCCACTTACTTATTTGATATTAAGATATCAGCGGTAAGTTTTGAGTATTTAAGGGTATATCAATGACAAACCAAACTAAAGACACGTCCTTTTTTGGACATCCTAAAGGTCTCCAAACCTTATTTATGACCGAAATGTGGGAGCGCATGAGTTACTACGGCATGCGAGGAATCCTCGTTCTATTCATGACCGCGGCAATTCAAGAAGGTGGTTTAGGGATGACTGCCGCAATCGCTACGGCAATCTATGGCTTATATACCAGTTCAGTATATTTCATGGGTTTACCTGGGGGTTGGATTGCTGACCGCTTAATTGGTGGTCAAAAGGCCATTTGGTATGGCGGTATTATTATTATGTGTGGTCACATAGTATTAGCTATTCCAAATGAAGGTAGTTTCTTTGTCGGCCTGATTTTAGTTGCTTTGGGTACTGGTTTATTAAAGCCTAATATCACCGCAGTGGTGGGCCAGCTTTACAGTAGTGAAGATGAGCGCCGTGATGCGGGTTACTCCATCTATTACATGGGCATAAATATCGGCTCGTTAATTGGTTATTTTGTTTGTGGTTACTTAATGGAAAATGTTGGCTGGCACTGGGCATTCGGTGCTGCAGCAGTTGGTATGGCGTTAGGTTTGATCCAGTTCTATTTAACCAATAGTAATTTACCAGAAGTGAGTGCTAAGCCTTCTGTTGAGATTACTGAAAGCGCTCGTAAGAAAAGCTGGGCAGGTATTGGTATATTCTTATTTGCCGTTGCTGTCGTCACAGCCTTAACTTTAGCAGGTACCATTTCAATTAACGCCGTGAGTCTTGCTAAGCAAACAGCTATTGTGTTAACCGCTACTTTCTTTATCTTTTTTGCCGTCATTTATTTCCGCGGAAACTTAAATCAAGTTGAAAAGAAAGGCATGTGGGCTTTATTGCTTATCTGTGTAGCTTCGGCCTGTTTCTGGTCAGGCTTTGAGCAAGCAGGTTCTTCATTAAATTTATTTACTCGTGATTACACTGATAGATTTATTGGTACTTTTGAAATTCCTACTACTTGGTTCCAATCTATCAATTCAGCTTTCATCATCCTATTAACGCCTTTCTTTGCCGCTTTCTGGATTAGATTAGGCAAACGTATGGTAACACCTGGCTATGGTTTGAAAATGGCATTTGGTCTTATCATCATGGGTAGTGGTTTCGTGGTTATGGTATTTGCTGCGCAAGTAGCTGCTGGTGGCGGTAAATCTGCGGCCTTCTATTTAATCTTAACTTACTTTTTACATACGGTTGGTGAATTATGCTTAAGCCCAATTGCTTTAAGTGCGGTAAGTAAGTTGTCTCCAAGACGTTATATGGGTCAGATGATGGGCTTATTCGTATTTACCTACTCTATCGGTAACATCATTGCAGGCTTAATGGCCGGTAACTTTGATCCTAATAATGTAAAAGAGTTGCCTAGCTTATTCCAATTCATCGCGACCTTCAGTATCGGTATCGGCGCTGTAGTTTTATTAATCGGTATGTTTAGTAAAAAGTGGGAGCAAGAAGTGGTTGAATACAAGGAAAAAGAAGAGGCTTCATAAACTCTTAATTCTTTGTTATAAATTAAATGGCCAAGCATTAATGCTTGGCCATTTTTTTTGAAGGTATTGAATTTAAGGTTTATGCAGCAATTCGATTTAATCAGTTCTGATACAGGGGAGTCCATCGCTTTAGATGGTGGAGAGCTTTTATATTGGCCAAATTTGTTCGATGGTAAGCCAAGCTTCAAAGAATTGATGGATTCAATTAGCTGGCAAGAAGAAACTCTGAAGATTTATGGAGTTGAAAGGGTAGTACCTAGATTAGTTGCTTGGTATGGCGATAAGGGAGCGCACTATCGCTATTCAGGAGTGGATCATATAACCACTCCTTGGAACCAATCGCTTTTAAAGATTAAAGCTGAGTTAGAGCAAATAACAGGCGAGCAATTTAATAGTTGTTTGTGTAATTTATATCGAAATGGCCAAGATAGTATGGGCTGGCATAGTGATAATGAAAAAGAGCTTGGGGTAAATCCTGTGATTGCTTCAATCAGTTATGGTGCAACTCGCAATTTTCATTTAAAACATAGGGTTAAGCCTAAATTAAGGCATAAAATTTCTTTAACATCTGGTAGTCTATTAATCATGAAAGGTCAGACTCAGACTCATTGGGTTCATCAAATCCCAAAAGAGCCTAAGGTCTTAGAGTCAAGAATAAACCTAACTTTTAGAAATATTATTAATCATTAGGATTTTATATGCCGTTTTTAGCTTGTCGCGTTTTTGATTCCCCAGAAGTTAACCATCAACTCGTTCAGTTAGAGCTGAATGACTTATCTGATGGCGACACCGTGATCAAAGTGGATTACTCCAGTATTAATTACAAAGATGCCTTAGCTGCTTCAGGTCGTGGCAAGATCATGAAATCATTTCCGCTAAATGCAGGAATCGATTTGGCGGGTACAATTGAACAAACTTCAAATCCTAACTTTAAAGTTGGACAGAAAGTTTTAGTCAATGGCTGTGGCATTGGCGAAAGTCATGATGGTGGCTTAGCCGAATATGCCCGAGTTAAAAGTGAATGGTTGATTGCACTACCAGAAGCGTATGATACTCGCCAAGCGATGATTATAGGAACGGCTGGCTTTACCGCAGCTTTGGCGATTTATCGCATGCAGCAAAATGGTCAAACGCCAGGTAAAGGTCCCATTGTAGTAACGGGCGCCAGTGGCGGAGTTGGTAGCTTTGCCGTTAATCTATTAAGCAAACTGGGCTATGAAACCATTGCTTTAACCAGTCGCCAATCAATGCGCGATTATTTACAAGGTTTAGGAGCAAGCCAAATTACTGAACTAGATAAACTCGATTTGTCGGATAAGCCTTTGGCTAAGGCTGTCTATGGCGGGGCCATTGATAACATTGGCGGTGAAACCTTATCTAAAATAATTGCTCATACCAACCTATGGGGAAATGTTGCCAGTATTGGTTTAGCAGACAGTCCAAAATTAGACGCTATGGTGTTTCCCTTTATTTTAAGAGGCGTCAGTCTGCTGGGAATAAGTTCAACCAACTGTCCAATGGATTTACGGACTAAAATTTGGCAACAATTTGGTAATGAATTGCCACTGCCAGATTTTGAAAAAATTGTTTCCAAAGAGATAAAGTTAGCAGATGTCTTTCCTTATTTTGATCAGCTGATTGATAAAAAACATCATGGAAGATTGATCGTTAATTGTCAGTAATAAGGGTTGCTATTAATGGATTTTAGCTCATTCGAATCTAACACTTTAGAAGCCAATCAGAGCCTTATTGTCACGGCTAGTAAGCGGCAAGCTCGCTATCTTCGGGAGCTATATCAGCAGCAGCAAATCGCTCAAGGTAAATGCGCTTGGCAGGCATTGACGATTATGCCTTGGAATGCGTTTTTGGATAAGTGTTGGGGGCTCTATAGACTAACAGCTAAAGATACTTTACCGATAAGACTGAATAAAGCGCAAAGCCAGCACTTATGGCAGACCATAGTTACAAGCTCCAAACATACCAATGATTTACTGAATGTTAAGCAAACCATTAAGTTGTCTTTTGACGCTTGGAGAATGTTAAATCAGTGGCAAATCAAAGATTTTAGTTTTATTCATGGCGATACCGATCAAGAGGCTTTTGCAGAGTGGTACTTTGAATACAAAAAGCAATTATCAGAACATCGATGGCTCGATAGCTACCAAATAGGCTCAGTCTTAGCCGACAAGATTGGCAGTTATATTAATCAGTTACCGGCAAACATCGCCTTTTATGGCTTTCAACAAATAACGCCTCAACAAAAGACCATTATCGATGCCATTCATTTCAAAAAAGGACAGCTAGAACTAAAGCAGGAAGTAACTGATTTTTGTAAACGAAGAGTATTCTCAGCCGACACCCAAGATCAAGAAATCCTCAGTGCTGTTCGCTGGGCAATCGGGAGGTTAGAAACTAATCGTGAACAAAGTATCGCTATTTTAGTTCCTGATCTTGAGCAACAGCGCTCTAAAATAGAGCGAGTGATTCAAAGAGAGTTGTACCCAGATGAATTTTTAGCAGGAAAAACGACACATCATTGGCACGATATTTCGGTGGCTGAAAATATTGAGCAGCAACCAATGATAGAAGTGACGTTTTTATGGCTAAAATTATTTGATAACAGTTTAAATAAACCCCAATTACAAACCTTATTACTGACGCCTTATCTTTATTCAACACAAGAACAGTCATGGCAAGCCTGTCAATTAGAGCTTGAGATCAGAAAATCCAATAAAGAGTTTTACTCATTAGAAGCTATCAATAGTTTGTGTCAAAAACGCGAGTTGGAATTTAATTGGCTTAGCCTGATAAATGAACGACTGCAAAGCAGTGATGAACTCAAGTCGATCAGTTTCAAAGAATTTATTCAGTCAGTATTATCGAAGTTAGAGGCTTTGCACTGGAGTGGTTATCAATCCTTGTCGAGTCGAGAGTTTCAACTGCAACAAAAACTGCTGGAGTTTATCAAAGCTGCGGTTAGTTTAGCGCTTGTCAGTAATTCGAAACTAAATTGGTCGCAAGCATTAAATCTATTGCAGAACTTTATTCAAGAACAGAATTTTCATCAGGAAACGCCACAAGCGGCGATTAAAGTTATGGGTATGCTTGAGGCCATGACGATTGGTTTTGATGCTATTTGGATGGTTGGAGCGACCGATAAGTTATTGCCTGCCAAAGCAACCATTAATCCTTTTTTATCAAAAGCATTACAGCTGAAATACAATTTACCGGGTTCATCACATCAACGCGAACTTGAGTATGCAGAAGCGGTGTTAGCTTCTTTACAAGCTAAGGATGAGTTGATTTTCAGTTACGCTCTACATGATGAAGAACAAGAACAATTGTTAAGTCCGCTACTGAATCCATTGGTCGATGAAGTAGGAATATCGCCTTTATCTTTAGCAACAGAGTTACCAGCATATATCAGCGATTGGCCTTTATCAGAGGTGGAAACTTATAGTGATGATAATGGTTTGCCCTTATCAAATGATGGTTATATCGCTGGTGGTACAGGCCTTTTAAAAGCTCAAGCTGCTTCGCCTTTTGATGCTTACCTTCGCTATCGATTGAACTTATACCCTTTGCAAACCGATGACTTGGGTGTTTCTTTTATGGATAGAGGGAATATTTTTCATAAAGTGATGCAAATTATTTGGCAGCACCTAAAAACTCAGCGGGCTTTACTAAACCTTTTAGATACTGAGCTTCATTCCTTAGTGGATAGAACGATAACCACGACATTGAATATTGAATCCAAGCATTTATACCTGCTTAATCATCAAGGCTTTTTTGAATCTGAACAATCCAGATTGAAAAGCTTAGTTTTGTCGGCATTAGAGTTTGATAAAAAACGAGTGGCTTTTGAAGTGATTGCCACTGAAGCAAAACGACAAGTGGAAGTTGGCGGTTTATTACTGAATATTAGTATCGATAGGATTGACCAACTAGAGGATGGTAGCTTGATCATTATTGATTATAAAACCGGTGTGCCACGTTTAATTGATTTAATGAATGATCCTATTGGTGAGCCGCAGCTTTTATTGTATGCCATTAGCGAGCACAAAGAATCTCAACCTGTAGCAGGCGTTTTATTTTATCAAGCGCATTTGAAAGGCAGTAAATATATTGGCTTTACTGAAGCCTCTGAAATGATACCTGGTGTGAAAGCGTTACAAGATTTAGCTAATAACCCTTATTCGGAGCAATTCGAATTGGCAATAAAGCAATGGCGAACAATGCTCAATGAAATTGCTGAATCCTTTAAAAAGGGGGAGGCCAACCTTACGGATTACAGTGGTAACTTCGCTGACCATTATCCTGTTAGTCGCTGGTTAGAAAGAGATGATGAATATCAAATGGCCATACAAGTGCTAGCTGAGGACTCACGATCATGACTAATGCAGTCTTAGCGCCTGATCAAATGGTTCGCGATATGGCGATTGATGTAAAGCAATCCTTTATTGTGCAAGCCCCAGCGGGAGCAGGTAAAACCAGCCTCTTAACGCAAAGGATTTTAAATCTTTTAACCATTGTTGATAATCCAGAAGAAATTGTTGCTGTTACTTTTACTCGAAAAGCTGCGGCAGAAATGCGTCATCGCTTGATTGAATCTTTACATCAGGCATCAGGCCCAGAACCAGAGTTAGCGCATGAAAAAAGAAGTTGGCAACTCGCCAATCAAGTTTTAAAACGCGATGCACAATTGCAATGGAATTTGTTAAAGAATTCGCACCGATTGAGAATTTTGACGATAGATTCCTTGTCTAGTTTGATCGCTAATCAAATGCCATTGATTAGTAACCTTGGAGGTTCGTTAGGGATTACTGAATTTCCACAAGAGTCCTATCAAGATGCTGCTAAAGCGGTGTTGAGTTACTTAAACGATGATGATTACTCTGAAGATTTAATTTTGCTATTAAGCCATCTGGATAATCAAGTAGAGCGCTTGATTGGTCTCTTGGCAAAGATGTTAGCAAAGCGTGACCAATGGTTGCGCTTATTAGGTGCTGGCGATTTAGATATCAGTATACTTCAGCAAGGCATTACCGAAATTGCTAATTTACGCTTACAGCAGCTGTCTCAATTTAAAACCAGTTTTGAAGCATCTACATTAATTGCAGCGATTCAATTCGCAGCTGGTTTTATCGATAAGTCACATCCGTTAGCAGAACTAAAGCAAATTCAAGCGCTACCTGAGTTTAATGCAGATCATCTCCTTCAATGGAAAGCCATTGCTGATTTTTGTTTAACTGCTTCAGGCACTTTTAGAAAAAGCCTGAATAAAAACCAAGGTCTGTTGGCAGATAAAGATCTGGAAGGCGAAGATAAAGTTGTTGGTAAACAAATTAAAGCTGACTTAAAAGCGCAACTTGAAAACTGGTCAGAAATTAAGGGTTTTGCTGAAGCATTAGCGGATATTAATAATTTTCCTTTAGCCATCTATAACGATAATCAACAACAATTATTAAGTTCATTGCTGAAACTCTTGAGGCTAGCAACGGTTGAACTCAATATAGATTTTCAGTCTCGCTCGGAAGCAGATTTTATTGAGGTTTCTTTAGCAGCTGATAGAGCACTGGGCTATTTTGATGAGCCAAGTGATTTAGCTTTAAAACTAGATTATCAGATTTCGCATATACTAGTGGATGAGTTTCAAGACACTTCTTTTACTCAATATCGATTACTAAATAAGCTGATTGCAGGTTGGCAAAGACATGACGGGCGAACACTTTTTTTGGTCGGCGATCCGATGCAGTCGATATACCGATTTAGAGAAGCTAATGTGGGTTTGTTTATTAAAACGCAGCAAGATGGCATTGGCGATATAGATATAGTGCCGTTAACACTTACTGCTAACTTTAGATCATCACAAGTGGTTATCGATTGGGTGAATGATAAATTCTCGAAAATTTTCCCAGAACTTAATGACGCACTGTTAGGCGCGGTAAGCTATTCACCGGCAATAGCTATGAAGCCAATGGTTACTAATGATTCGGTTAACTTTATCAGCAGTTTTGATGAGTCAAAAGTTTCAGAGGCTGCGCAAATAGCTAAGCAAATTGTGCAACTAAAGCAACAGGATCCCGAGCAGTCTATTGCTATTTTAGTTCGTGGTCGCAGTCATGCAGAGCCAATTGCGAAAGCTTTAAATGAAGCTGGTGTTGGTTTTTATGCCAAGGATATGCAGCTTCTTAAGCATAAAGCCGTCATTACTGACTTGATCAGTATGGCAAGGTTTTTACTACAGCCGTTTGATGCGATTGCTTTTGTTGCGGTATTAAAATCCCCTTATTTTGGACTATCTTTAACGGATATCAGCCATCTACAACAAAAATTCTCTTCTCATTATTTAAGTTTTTTAACTAAGTTTGAGACGGTGGCAGAGCTGAGTGAGTTAGCCAATAAAATATTGGCAAACAAGGCCCAGTATCTAGTAGAGGCTCTTCATCAAACCGGTCGCAATCCTTTGTCACAAGTGCTAGAAACTTTATGGCTGTCTCTGGGTGGGCCTAGTGCTCTTCTTAATAAAGCGGCGTTAGATGAAGCTGAGTCTTTCTTTACAGTGTTGCTCAAGCAAGAGCAAACGCAAAAAATCGTAACCATAGACGTTATTGAATCAGCCTTAGCGCAGCTTTATGCACAGCAAAAAAAGTTGGATGATGATGTGGAAATTATGACCATGCATAAATCCAAAGGTTTAGAGTTTGATACCGTCTTCTTGCCTTCGTTAGAAAAGCGTAAACGAGCGGATGACCATCAATTATTAATTTGGGAAGAGTTTACCTCAGGTTATGAGCAACATTATCTATTAGCACCTATCCAGGCGCAAGAAACCAAAGAGCCTATTTATCAATTGGCGCGTGATATTCAGAACAAGAAATCTCAGTATGAAGATGCTCGGGTTTTATATGTGGCTGCTACTCGTGCTAAAAAGCGTTTGTATCTCAGTTGCGAGTTAAAAACTAAATATGACGATAGAAAAGATGAATGGACATTTAATCCAGTGTCTAAACAATCCTTACTACATTATTTGACTCCTTTTTATAATAGTTCGATTGAGGAGACTTTCAATGATTTAAGCTTTGAAGTTGAGAATGATGCGACTAATCAAAGTGAAAGTTATGACTGGTATAGAGTTAAAGCTAATACTTCCTTGCCGCAAGTCGATTCAATTTTGGGTAAGATTGAAAAGGTGAAGCCGGTTGAAACAGACATTGATTTTGATTGGGCCAGTGATGTCGCTCGAGTGGCTGGGTTAGTAATACATCAACTATTGGAGTCGATTGGTAACGGTCAGCTCCAATGGGCTGATTTAGCTAATAGCGAATATTCATTGGTGAAAACAACCCTAGCTGAGCAATTGGCGGATAAGCAAGAGCAGCAACAGGCCTTTAAGAAAATTCTAAAAGCGATTGAGCTGATGACTACTGATCCAAAAATGACTTGGATTTTACAGCCACATCAGCAAGCATTTTGTGAGTGGTCTTTATCTCATTGTGTGATTAACGCAGAGGGCGAACAAGAAATTCAAAATATGATCATTGATAGAACCTTTGTTGATTCAGATGATATAAGATGGATTATAGATTATAAATCGGGTGAACATTTAGGCTCGGATTTAGAGAGTTTTATTCAATCGGAAATAAAGCGTTACAAGCCGCAGTTAGATAAGTATCAAGCAGCTTTGCAGCAACTAGAAAAACGTGAAATCAAAAAAGCACTTTATTATCCGATGCATCAAAAATTTGTGGAATTGATATGATACCAACGATTACAACTGAACGATTAATTTTACGACCAATGCTGGAGTCCGACTTTGAGGACTATTGCAAATACGGTTTAGATCCAGAAGTGATGAAGTTTATTCGGCCGGTGGGTTCAAAAGCAGAAACTCACGAAGCCTTTAAAGGTTTTCAAAAAGATTGGCAAGACGAACAAGGGCAATGGATGGCGTTAGCGGTTGAATTAATTGCGGACGGATCATTAATTGGTGATGTAGGATTTCGATATTCTAATAAAGAGCACTTGCAAATCGAACTAGGCTATAAGTTTAATAAAGATTTCCATGGTAAAGGCTTTGGTACCGAGGCCGTTGATGCAATGGTTAAGCATATCAATGAGCATTGGGACTTTCATAAATTAGTTGCTTATTGCGATCCTAGAAACACCGCTTCTTATAAATTGATGCGACGCTATGGAATGCAGCAAGAAGGTCATTTTAAAGAGCATTTTAAGTTTGGTGACACATGGCAAGATGAACTGGCATATGGGGTCTTAAAAAGAGATTTAATTATCAAGTGAAAAAAATCAACTTAGCAGAAAAATTCAGCTTGTTTGATGAGCACTGGACTCCCAAAGTGCTGGCAGAATCAAATGAACAGCTAGTTAAAATAGCGAAAGGTCAGGGTGAACTCGTTTGGCATCAGCATGATGATGCTGATGAACTGTTTATTGTTTTCAAAGGGCAACTAACCATTAA
The DNA here is from genome assembly GCA_947498625.1 of uncultured Kangiella sp. Lineage (GTDB taxonomy): Bacteria > Pseudomonadota > Gammaproteobacteria > Enterobacterales > Kangiellaceae > Kangiella. Next base: position 808,088 of record CANMKR010000001.1, read on the forward strand.
ACTAGAGTCGAAAAATATTGTTCTAAATGAGGGAGACATGTTTATTGTTCCCAAAGGAGTTCAGCACTGTCCTTTCGCTGAGGAAGAAACTCACTTTTTAATGATTGAGCCTAAATCAGTGATCAATACTGGCGAAAGTTCTGATGAACGAAGGCTAGAAGCTGAAGACTTAGATTGGATATAGACTAATATAATTTAATTCCCGCCTGAGCGGGAATCACATTTAGTTGATTGCTAAATCTAAACAAGATCTCCGCTTTCGCGGAGATGACGCTAATCTAAATTAAAGCTTAGACTCAACCCATTCGTTAATTTTAGTCTTAAGTACTGGCATTGGAAGTGAACCATCGATTAATACCTGGCGATGGAATTCGCGAATATCGAACTTATCGCCCAAGCGCTTCTCAGCATCAGCCCGCATATTGGATATTTCACGCTGACCAACTTTATAGGACACCGCTTGCCCAGGCCAAGCAATATAGCGCTCAACTTCAGACACTACATCAGTATCTGCCATAGATGAATTTTCCATCATATAGTCGATAGCTTTTTGACGTGACCATCCTTTGGCGTGTAAACCGGTATCTACCACAAGGCGCATAGCACGTAACATTTCATCACTTAAGCGGCCGTAATACTGCATTGGGTCGGTAAACATACCCATCTCTTTACCAATAGACTCTGCATAGAGTGCCCAGCCTTCGGAGAACACACTCAAACCACCAAAGCGGCGGAACATCGGTAAGCCTTCTACTTCTTGTTGAAGTGAGATTTGGAAATGGTGACCTGGCGCAGCTTCGTGGATGGATAAAGTTTCCATACCAAACTTAGGCTGACCTTTTAGATTAAAAGTATTGACGTAGAAAATGCCTGGGCGTGAACCGTCAGGTGTTCCTGACATATAAGAGGCGCCTGCTGCAGATTCAGCACGGAATGCTTCTACGGCTCTTACTTCGTAATCAGACTTTGGTTGGATATCGAACATCGACGGCAAGAGTTTATTAACCTTGTCTTGGAGATCGCGATAACCCTGCAGCAAATCTTCTTCATTGTCATAATAGAATTCTGGATTAGTCTGCACATATTTAAACCAGTCAGCCAAAGTGCCTTCAAACTCCACTTCTTTCATTACGCCTTCCATCTCACTGCGAATGCGCGCCACTTCATTTAACCCAAATTGATGGATTTGTTCTGCCGTTAAATCGGTAGTGGTAAAGGTTTTTAACTGATAGTTATACCAAGCTTCACCATTAGGGTGTTCGCTTAAACCGAAAGTGGTGCGAGCTTTCGGTAAATAATCTTGCTCAACAAAACGATGCAATTCTTTATAAGTCGGAACCAACTTTTCACTAATGGCTAAACTGTAAGCTTCCGTTAGACGCTTCTTATCTTCCTCAGAAAAGTTTTCTGGAAAATTAGCGATCGGTTGATAGAAAACACTTTTGGTCACATCATCCACAATATGCGCTTTAAATTGCGGTAACACCTTTTCCATCAATGCTTGTGGTTGAGTGACGCCTTTTTCGATACCAAGTTGCATGTTTGTTTTAGCTTGTTGCATGATTGCAACGCCACCATCAATACGCTTAAGCCAATTATCATAGTCTTCAACGGTTTTAAAAGGTTGGAAAGACTGTCCTGAACCTAATTGCGCAAAGAAGTTGGCAATGTTTGAAGATTGATTGATTGGAATTAGCTCACCAGGAAATTCTTCACCTTGTTTGCCTAACTCGGCGTTATAAAGATAAATGTCATAGCTTAAGCGGTCTTGACCTGAAAGTAGATTACGATCGATCTGCTTAATTTTAGCTAACCATTCATCGCCAAACTGACGAGATTGTTCCTGAAACTCTGGCGATAGAAAGTTGGGTAACTTATCGTTGTAACCAGGGATCCCAATGGCGGTTGCTTGGATAGGATTTAGTTTTAAACCCGCTTGGAAATTCTCTTCAAATAATTGGTTCAGTTTTGCTGAGGCTTGCTCTGCGGTCATGCTTGGTTTGGCAGCAGCTTTTTGAGCGGCTTCTTGCTTGGCTGATTCTTGGGCTGATGTTTGGATCGTTGCTTGATCAGGAATGCTTCTTTCTTGCTCATTTGAGTTATTACACCCGACTAAAGCCAATGACACAGCCAACGCGGTTAAGGTTAATTTAATTTTCATAGTAATCAATCAGTTAATAATGAATAAGCAGTTAGACTAGCATAAAAAAAGCGCTAAAAGAGCGCTTTGAAACAGATATTTACAGTAAATTTTGCGAAGAAATACAATTGGTATGACCACTTTACAGGGATGCTCTGAAAAGGTAATCTAAATCCAATCCACATTACCTGTAAAGATAGATGACTAAGCCTAATCGACTCGTTCGCGCCATTGCCAAAACTAAAAAGTTACCTAAGTTTCTGCAAAGACCAGCATTGAATTATGCTTTAAGAAAGACGGTCAAATTAGTCGGCACTGCAAAGGTAGACGCCATTAAACTAACCGCTGAAGAATCTATTTTTAAAATTGAGAACCGCACTAAAGTGCAAAACCATATAGGTTCAGTACATGCCGCAGCCATGGCGTTATTGGCGGAAACAGCCACAGGCATGGTGGTTGGGATGCATGTGCCAGATGATAAAATTCCTGTGATAAAAAGCATGAATATTAATTACGTAAAAAGAGCAGTTGGTGCTTTAACGGCAAAAGCGCATCTAACTCAAGAGCAAGTTGATGCGATTTTAACTACCGAAAAAGGCGAGGTCACGGTAGCAGTGACAGTTACTGACGAAGAAGGTAAAGAGCCCATTGAGGCGGAGATGATTTGGGCTTGGGTTCCTAAACGTCGTTAACGCTCGCAACAGCGGAAAATTGGGAGCGCAGCGAGTAATTTTTCCGACTGCTTGCGCTTGTTATACGTGACCAGCTCTAGAATTTACAAAAATGTCATGATAATTCTTGATAATGAATATTTAGGAATCTCTTGTCTTTTGTAAATGTTGCGCGAACGTGATTGCTCATCTTCAGCTTCAATATTAGCAAATCCTCTGGCGACAACATATCCTTGTTTAAGGTTAATATATATTGCTTATTGGCTAGGCTTCCTAGTGTAGAGTTGATGTAATCAAGATTCTTTATGAGGGTGTCTCGATCAACTTCGAATATATTGTCATGAATGAGTAGACCGGGATTTCGGTCTTCAGTACTCGGTGATGTCAAAAGTGCATAGTCATAAAAAAACACCTTTTCTCTATCGATACTGTGACTTCCATCATCATAAATTCTCAAGTCAAATTTTACGATCTCTTTATTATCTTTAACCTCAACATCAAACGAGCATTGTTGATTGCCGTATACATATTCATGCATTTCTAAAATTAAAGACTCTATAGATTCGACTGAATCTTTAGCCTCAATAACATATGAGTCTAGCAGATGAATTTGGTTTTTTCTCTCAATATCTTTGTCTTTTCTTTCCTTTTCGTGATTGCTGAATGCTTCTAGGAAAGAGTTCAAAGACGAGTAGTCTTCCATTTTTTTCTGGTGAATGGCGATTGTTTTCTTTAGGCTCTTTAAAAGTCCTTCTTGGTCTAAGAGTGATACTTTTTCTTTGTAGCGATTATCTAGCGCCTTCAGTTCTTCGTCTAACGCGCTAATTTCTTTGGTGACATTTTCTTTTCTTTCATTTATTAGTGAACGTTGGAAATCGTCAATTTTCTTTTTGAATGCACTAACTTCTGACAACTCTTTTTTTATCAGGTCGCCTAGTCCATCCCTAAATTGGTTGTATAGATCCGCAACCTCATCTTCATCTATGTAGTTATCGCCTTTGAATAGCTGTATTTTTGAAATTTCGGATTTTAGAACTTCTTGACGCGCACGTTTATTTTCAATTTCGTCTTCAAGTACGATAATTTCAGATTTTACTATGTCGTAGCCTTCTGTATTCTCAAGTTTATCAATATCCTTTTGAGTCTTTTCGACTTGATTTTTTAAATCATTTAGGTCTGCTTTTGCCTCTGAAATATTTTTGCCGGTTAATGCCTCAATGTTTTCCTTTACTTTGGATTTGGCGGCTCTTATCTTTTCTAAATCTCTATTTAGTTTATTTGCTTGATTATAGGGAGCTGGATTAATCCCTAGTAAGTAAAGGTGCGGCTCATAGTCTGGCGGTATGCGTTTGTCTGTATCAAAGCACTTGATGATAGATTTAAATTCTGATTTTTCGTCTCTAATTAGGGGTCCAAGAATAGATCGAAATGATGGCGATTCATTTGTGCTAATTGATCCGAAAGTTAAAGATGTCAAATACTCCAAAACCTGACTTTTAGTTGCTACTGGTTTGAGCTTACCGTTGACATAAAGTTGAGGAAAATCTTCTTTGAATACATTCCTACGAATAGTAACTTTCTTATCGTCAATCTCGAAATCTAAGCAAATCTCGAAATTTTCAGGTAAATCATTTTTTGGTATCTTCGATACCCGGCTTTTACCGTGATCTTTAAGAAGTGCATAGTTGATAAATTCAATGCAGAGAGACTTTCCGACTCCGTTAGTTTTAACGGATTTGTCAGTTGTCTCTCCAAGTATAAGATTGAACCCATTGAAAAAATCAATGGGTTCAAAAAGGCTTGGTTCGCTGTATAGTCTTTTAATCGTTAGCATTTGATATTATATACGGTTCGTCGAATTCGATAATGTCCAGCGCATACAGAAATAAAATTCCGTAATAAAGGCTTTTAGCTCCAATTTTGTTGCTTTTTCTAAGAGACCGAGCAGCATCAAAAATGCTAATCATTCGACTTTCAGAGGCATTAAGCAGTTTCAAAATTTCTGCGCCAATGACAGGAGCCGACTTTTCTAAATTTTCATTTTTTGAAACTAAGTTAGCCATTATTCACCTTCCTGTTAGGAAAGACATTGCATTTTATAAGTTGATCCACAATGTAGAATTCAGCTGCACATGCATCAAATGAGAACCCAAGATTCGATAGGTGGTTTTTAAACGATTCCACTAACTCATCTAAAGCAGCTTTTGGATCATCATCACATTTGGTTAAAATGTCGTCACTATAGCCTTTTAAATATGTTCCCGCACGGCGTAGTGCTTGTGATCCTATGTCACTTTCTTCGTTTATGGCGTCAAGTACCTTTCCGTATTCAATATATAGATCGTAGTATCTGTTGGTTAAATATGTAGCGTGATCAGCGAAACGTTTATGTATTTTGTTGTCAGGATCGGGGTCTTCAATAAAACCGTTTCCTGCATCCGGGTGTTTTTCGTTACTTAGCATTTCAATCATTGCCAAAATGGTATTGACTTCGTTTGGCAAGGTTGAGTCAGGCTGATCTTGTAACTCCTTTATCAAAAAGTCACGGATAGCTTTTATTTTTTCAATGTCAGTGAGATATTTAATATCCTTCAGGACATCATTTACATCCCAAATATCATTTTCAGTGTCGATTGAAAACTGATCATTGCCTATTTTCTTGTCTTTGTGTTTGCTCTTTTTGGCAATGTTTAAAATAATCAAGCGATCGTACTTTTCGAACAACTTATGTTCTATAAATTTAGTCACGGTCGTTGTTGTTTTCTTTAACGACGAGGTTGACGTTACCTGAACAGAAATTTTGTTGTTTAGGTCTCTAAGGTCTATGGCTGCAGCATTTGGGTCAAACTGGTTTGCGTTCTTTAAGCGGTAGCCATAAACAAGATTCAATAATTGTTCGTAGAAGTCTTCCGAAAAATTATTTACATCTGTTAGGTTCAACTTGTTACTTGCTTCAACCAAAGGCGGAATACGCGTAAGCAGAGTGATGATAGTTGTTATGTATTCCTGCTTCTTGGTCATTATTTGGTCCGTTTTGCCCTTCAGCCTTACTTCTTGCAGCGGTGTTAATGATAGTGGAACCAGAACTTTTTATCGTCCATGATCCTGACAAATCAATTCATAATCTTTGAAAAGCTACCTCTTCCGCCACTCTCAGGAATACTAGGGACAGTTTACCTAGTTAGATCCGATCGTGGTCGAAGGCACACATAATTGCCCGTATAACATTTTATTATATGAATTCGATTGTAACAGTCTAATTTATAAGAACAAATTTTACGAGTACCACTTTTATAGATATTTCTGGGATTAGCGGACCCTGAAGTTGGTATATCTAGTATATTTCCGATGTTTTTGACATTAAAAAGGGCAATCACTCATACCTATTACTAAATATCGATATTTAGTTTAGTAAGCGGTTAGGCTTAATAAGTAAAGCTTGCAGTTTGGTTATATATAAAGTTATTAATGCTGTGGTTTGAGGCTTACTCTCAACCTAGGAAATCAGGTTATCAATAAATTGATTTAGGCCTTTTACGTTCTTGGCTTTTAATTTTTCGGCCGCTAATTGAATATCTTCTTTGGTTTTATCTTTTGATAATTTATAGCGCCCAATCATTTCGGTAACTTCAATTTTAAAGCCGGTGATATGGTGGATGAGGCGGGCGGTTTTTTCTTCGCTGCGCTGTATCTGATAATTAGGTTGATCGGATGGACTATCTTGTTCAAATTGCTCGGCCATCATTTCGAGTATTCGATAAAGCTGATCGGGTTCTTTGGTGGTTTGGCAATGCCCCTTGATATGCACCGATAAACTATTCCAAGTAGGCAGTTGTTTGCTGGCATAATCGTTAGGCGAGATATAACAGTTTGGGCCGTGGAAAATAACGGTGACTTTGCTGTTACTTAAAAGGTCGCCATGAGGATTATTGCCCGCCAGATGACCATGAAGGTAGATTTTACTCGCCGATTGTTCAAGTACCAGCGGCGCTTGAGTGACTTCAATTTCATCATTATGACTAGAAATTACGGTGGCGAAAGGAAACTGCTGAATGAGTGGTAGCAGTTTATCTAGGTTATTTTCAAGGTGGATTGACGGCGGGTAAGTTTGATTTGGCATAAAGTTTGCTATTTTATTGAATTTAGTGACTTTCCAAGCAGAATTTGGCTAGGCACCTTTCACTATATCCGATAAAATACACGACTTTTATGGCATTGACTATAGTAGCTCTGCCGGCGGTAATATAGAAGAATCATAACAATGTTAGAAGTAAATCCTATTCGAGAACACTTAAAAGGTATGGCTGAGCGTTTGATAACGCTGAGGGGGTACCTTTGACTTCGATATTAAGCAAGAACGTTTAGAAGAAGTTTCCCGCGAATTAGAGCAGCCTGATGTATGGAATGATCAGGAGCGAGCTCAAGCATTAGGCCAAGAACGCGCTAAATTAGAAGAGGTTGTCGAAACCATTCTTAAGCTAGAAGAAGGTATCGCGGATAATCAAGATTTATTGGAAATGTCAGTTGAAGAAAACGATGCTGATTCGGTAGAGATGATTGAAGAAGAAGCCGGTGACTTCGAGAAGAGACTAGCCAAGCTAGAGTTTCGTCGTATGTTCTCTGGTGAGATGGACGAGAACAATTGTTACCTTGATATTCAGTCAGGCTCTGGTGGTACCGAAGCGCAAGATTGGGCCAGTATGATTTTCCGTATGTATTTGCGCTGGGCTGAAAGTCGCGGTTTTAAAGTTGAGATTACTGAAGAGTCAGCAGGCGAGGTGGCTGGTCTTAAAAATGCGACCATTAAAGTTTCCGGTGAATATGCATATGGTTGGATGCGAACTGAGACTGGCGTTCATCGTTTAGTGCGTAAATCGCCTTTTGATTCAAACAGTAAACGTCATACTTCATTTGCCTCAGTTTTTGTTTATCCAGAAGTGGATGATGATATTGATATTGAGATTAACCCTGCGGATTTAAGAACTGATACTTTTAGGGCTTCGGGCGCAGGTGGGCAGCACGTCAATAAAACCGATTCAGCTATACGCATTACTCACATTCCAACCAATACGGTAGTGCAATGTCAGAATGACCGTTCGCAGCATAAAAATCGGGCTGAAGCGATGAAGATGTTAAAAGCTAAGTTGTACGAATTAGAGATTCAAAAACAACAGGCTGAACAACAAGCGATGGAAGATGGTAAGTCGGACATTGGTTGGGGCAGTCAGATCCGATCTTATGTATTGGATCAATCAAGAATTAAAGATTTACGAACAGGTCATGAGTCGAGTAATACTCAAGCGGTATTAGACGGTGACTTGGATAGCTTTATAGAGGCCAGCCTTAAAGCCGGTGTTTAACATAAGCTATTGCGCTTGCAAGTGCTGCGTTATACATGAATTCTAAATGCTCAATTACCTTATAGGTAATCTCCGCGTTATAATTCATGAAAGTCTTGCCTTTGCTGCGCTCATAACGCTTAGATATTGGTACAAATTTAGAGAGATAATTTAAAAACTATCATCATAATGATGAAAGAGGTGAAACAAAAAACATGAGCAATCAAGAAACCCCAGTAGTTGACGTTAACGAGCAAATTACTTTACGTAAAGAGAAGTTAGCGGCAAAACGAAAACAGGGGATTGCCTTCCCGAATGATTTTAGACGTGACACGGTTGCGGCTGATGTTATTGCTGAATTTGGTGAAATTGAAAAACCAGAGTTAGAAGAAATCGGTAAGAAGGTGAAGATTGCTGGCCGTATCATGTTATTCCGTAATATGGGTAAAGCTTCTTTTATCACCATTCAAGATATGTCAGGACGTATCCAGTCTTACGTGCGTAAAGATCAAGTTGGCGATGAAGTTTATGATGATTTTAAAACCTGGGATATCGGTGACATTGTCGGTATCGAAGGAACTGTGTTTAAAACCAATAAAGGCGAGCTTTCAGTCAAAGCCTCATCGATTCAACTATTAACAAAATCGCTACGCCCATTACCAGATAAATGGGGCGGTCTTGCTGATCAAGAAACTCGCTACCGTCAGCGTTATGTGGATTTAATCGTGAATGAAGATTCGCGAGCAACTTTTGTGGCGCGCTCAAAAGTGGTTAAAGCAATTCGTGATTTCTTAGAAGCACGTGACTTCTTAGAAGTAGAAACTCCAATGATGCACGTGATCCCAGGTGGCGCCACTGCGCGTCCATTTGAAACCCACCATAATGCACTGGATATGCCTTTATTCTTGCGGGTCGCGCCTGAGTTGTACTTAAAGCGACTAGTGGTTGGCGGTTTAGAGAAAGTGTATGAAATCAACCGTAACTTCCGTAATGAAGGCTTATCTACTCGTCATAACCCTGAGTTCACTATGTTGGAATTTTATTGGGGCTATGCGGATTACCAAGATTTAATGAACCTCACCGAAGACATGCTACGTTATACGGTTGAACAAGTGCTAGGCAAAACGGTATTTGAATCAAGTGGTGCGACTTACGATTTCGGTAAACCTTTCGAACGTATGTCGGTTTTGGAAGCGATTATAAAACATCAGCCAGAAATTTGTCTTGAGCAATTAAATGATTTAGATTCGGCGCGTGAAGTGGCTAAAAAATTCCATGTGAAGCTTGAAGACTCTTGGGGCTTAGGCAAAGTTCAAATCGAAATCTTCGAAGAGCTAGCAGAAGACAAATTAATACAACCGACCTTTATTACTGAATATCCAGCGGAAGTATCGCCTTTAGCAAGACGCAATGATGATAATCCATTCATTACTGATCGTTTTGAGTTTTTTGCTGGCGGCCGCGAGTTAGCCAATGGCTTCTCGGAGCTGAATGATGCTGAAGATCAAGCTGAGCGTTTCAAAGCGCAAGTGGAAGCAAAGGATGCCGGTGATGATGAAGCGATGCACTTTGATGCGGACTATATTCGCGCTTTAGAATATGGCTTACCACCAACTGCTGGCGAAGGTATTGGTATTGATCGTTTGGTAATGTTGTTGACGGACTCGCCAAGTATTCGTGATGTTTTATTATTCCCGCATATGCGTCCAGAATAATAAAATTATATTTCGTTCTAATACATCGTTATAAAGCTTTTTATCTTGCTCATTTGCAGTCAGCAAACTTCGCAAGATAAAAAGCTTAAAGTCTTGCTTCCTGCCTGAACCATGTTCACGTAATTCTTATGCTCTCTTGGTATAGTTACTTTAGTGTTCTAACCTGGGAAATTATCTTGAGTAGCGAATTTGATATTAAGAAAGTTTTAAGTGTCTATCAGAAGGTTTTAGAAAGAGGGGAGAAACAGGGTGCTCGTACTTTCTATAGAGGTTTGTTTGCGGTGGCCAGTTACGATGGTTATACCATTGAGTTGACTGATGATAAGGCGCATTTATCAGTGTTCTTTCACAATAAATATAAGCTTGAAGCTAAAAATGCTTTTGAAAAAGAAGACTTCTATCAAAAAATTTTAAAGATAGACCAGATAAAATAATTAATACCAATTGTAGCTTTTTGACAGCTTATTCATCTTTAATGTTTAATATGTCGACTTTTAATAAATGGGGATCCCAATGAAAAAAATGATTACAGCGGCTGTAGCTTTAGGGCTTGGCTTCGCATTGACTAGTTCTAACCTTATAGCAAAAGAGAATATGGCTGCCTGGAAGGTGACTATGGCTAAGGCTATGAAAGCTGAAGTTCGCGGTGAAGCCGATACTAAGCGCGATATGAATCGCAAACCCATTGAAACACTAGAATTTTTTGGTTTCCGCGATGATATGTCGGTAATTGAGCTGATCCCTGGTGGTGGTTGGTATTCAAAATTACTAGCGCCAACTTTAGCTGAAAAGGGTAAATATTATGCCGGTATGTTTGCTGGACGTATGGGGAAAAGTTTAGCCGACAAACCTGGCTTCGAAAAAATGGTGATTTTGGACTCTGAAATTAAAGCGAGTCGTAATGAGGAAACTCGCTTAAACAGTGTAGAGCCTTTTAAGTTTGATGTTGAACCAGTGGATATGGTGTTAACCTTCCGTAACTATCATAACTTCGATAAAACCGGTCGCATGAGTATGAATAAAGCTGCATTTGATGCACTTAAATCAGGCGGTATCTACGGCGTTATTGATCATACTCGTCGTCATATGACGCCTTTTAGTGCTGATATGCGTCGTCGTATCGACCCGGTTTTAGCAATTAAAGAAATTCAAGACGCAGGTTTTGTGTTAGTGGATTACTCAATGCTTCATTACAAAGAAGCTGATGATTTAACCAAAGAAGTTGGCCATGAATCTGTTACTGGTAAAACGGATCGTTGGACCCTAAAGTTTAAAAAGCCATAACTTTAATTTACAGTTATCCAATAAAAAAAGACGCTTCAGCGTCTTTTTTATTGGGCTAAAGTTTTATAGCTTTTCAAACACTAAGGAGCAGTTAGTACCGCCAAATCCAAAACTGTTGGATAAGAAGCTTTGAATTTCAGCATTATCGACACGCTCTCTCACGATAGGAAGACCTTCTGCCTTTTCATCCAATTCAGTGATGTTGGCAGAAGCGGCAATAAAGTTATCTTGCATCATGACTAGCGAGTAAATAGCTTCATGCACACCGGTAGCACCTAACGAATGACCTGCTAGGGATTTCGTTGAGCCGATGTAAGGAAGCTTTTCTTTTCCAGCAAATACTTCTTGAATCGCCCCTAATTCGGCAGTATCACCAACCGGAGTGCTAGTACCATGAGTATTAATATAGTCGACATCTTGATTGGCTGTTGCTAATGCCATCTGCATACAGCGAACCGCACCTTCGCCAGAAGGGGCAACCATGTCATAACCGTCTGAAGTGGCGCCATAGCCTGTGATTTCAGCATAAATTTTTGCGCCGCGAGCCTTGGCGTGCTCATACTCTTCTAATACCAAGCAACCGCCGCCTGAAGAAATAACAAAGCCATCACGTGTTGAATCGTATGGTCTAGAAGCAGTTTCAGGTGAATCATTGTATTTACTCGAAAGGGCGCCCATAGCATCAAATAAAACCGTTAAACGCCAATCTTCTTCTTCACCGCCACCGGCAAACATAATATCTTGTTTGCCCAATTGAATTTGTTCATAAGCATTGCCAATACAATGAGCACTGGTGGCGCAAGCCGAGGTAATGCTGTAATTGATACCAAGAATTTTAAAAGGAGTGGCTAAACAAGCGGAGGTTGTGGAACCCATGGTTTTAGGAACCGCATAAGGTCCAATTCGTTTTGGGCCGCGTGATTTCGCAATATCTATGGCTTCGACTTGCGTTCCTTGAGAACCGCCGCCTGAGCCCATAATCAATCCAGTACGCGGATTAGAAACCATCTCTTCAGTTAAACTAGCATCATCAATGGCTTGCTGCATGGCAATGTAAGAGTAGGCTGCGGCATCACCCATAAAGCGTAGCTTCTTACGGTCGATATGTTCGCTGACATCGATATCAGGCTTGCCTGCTAAATGACTGCGCAGCCCATATTCTTCATAAGCATCTATTTTTTTTATGCCAGAACGTCCCGCTTTTAGTGAATCGGTTACTTGCTGAACATTATTACCAAGGCAAGACACTATGCCCATGCCCGTTATGACAACTCTTTTCATGAAAAAACCTAGCTGTTTGTTTTTATGGTATTTGTGATTACCAGTAGTGTATTTAAATGGATTGCTTAAAAATTCTCAGTGGATTGGAATAAACCAACACGTAAATCTTTAGCGGTGTAAATTTGCTTACCATCGACTAGCATGCGGCCGTCAGCAATAACCATTTTCAACTTGCGAGTAATCACTCTTTTAATATCGATAATATAAGTGACTAGCTTTGAAGTTGGAAGTACTTGTCCGGTAAATTTTATTTCGCCAGCGCCTAAAGCACGTCCTTTGCCAGGGTGGCCCAGCCAAGGAAGGAAGAATCCAGATAGCTGCCACAAAGCATCAACACCTAAGCAGCCTGGCATCACTGGGTCACCTTCGAAGTGACAACCAAAGAACCATTGCTGAGGGTTAATATCAAGCTCAGCGACGATTTGACCTTTGCCAAACTCTCCACCATCGTCTTGAATATTGGTAATGCGATCCATCATTAACATATTGCCAAGGGGTAATTTAGCATTGCCATCGCCAAACATTTTGCCATGACCACAATCGAGTAAATCTTCTTTACTAAGCATAGCAGGGCGCTGCTTAGCTTCTGGTTGTTCAAACTTCATATAAACACTCATAGGGCAGATTCAAACGCTGCCTAATTTAAATGGATGGCTATTATGCACAAATAATAGGCTTAATCTGGTTGGATCAGATGAAATTCAAACAAAGAGAGGTTCTTGAAGGCAAAAAAGCCCTAGCCTAAGCTAGGGCAAAGATCAAAGCAGTCACAGTTGGTTGGACTGTTGAAGGATAAAGACCGCTTTGACTTGCTAGGGAAGCATGATTTGCGGCTTACTATTACTTTAGTACTAATTCGCCTTTAAAGTCAGAGCAGGTTTTTACACTGCCAGAACCATCATCAATAGTAAGTTTGTTATCAATGTTACAAGCTTCGATAGATCCTGAACCATCTACGATATAAACATTTTTACCAATATTGGTGATTTTTAAGCTGCCGGAACCGTCATCAATATCAGCTTTACCAGTTATTTGATCGATAATTAATTTGCCTGAACCATCATCAACCCAAAGATCGCCGTCGACATTTTCAATGGTTAAGCTGCCAGAGCCATCTTCAACTTTTAAATCACCTTGAACATTGGTTATATCTAATGAGCCAGAACCATCATCCACCGTCACATTGGCTTTAATATCGCGTATTTTTGCCCAGCCAGAGCCGTCATCCACTTCTAACTCTAAATTTTCTGGCATATAAACTGTTAAATCGATTTTCTTTTCTTTGTTCCAACCGAAAAAGCTCGAGTTAGATTTAAAAGTAGCTTTAAGCGTGGCGCGACCACGAGACTCTTGTAACGTCAGCTTCATATTGTCTTCAAACCATTCTTGCGCCTCATCTTCATCGAGCCCTTCTACATAGATATCGGCAGTAACTTGGATCTGGCTAAGATTAGGCTTACCGATTACTTCTAAACTACCGGCACCAGAGTCAATAAAGAACGACTTTAGGTTGCTAGCTGCAAGGTTTAAATCCTTGGTTTCTTGCAACGCAAACAAGTTACTTGAAAAGCCAAGAGCCGAGATTAAGGCTATAGAACTGATTAAATTTCGCATGGGATCCCTCTATTCATTTGTTGTTGAGTTACTTTTTAGATGTATAGATGAGTAAAAAGGTTTATAGAGATGCCGAATTAGCATGTAACAAATTGTTTCTTAACAAATTTCTTTAATTTATCGTGAAATAGTTAATTGCCATTCGAGTACCGTTGGGTATGATTGAATAGAATATAAAAAACATGGAGTTTGAAGGTGAATCGATTTGTTGGTCATGGCTTAAGCATAGCCATTTCTTTATCCCTATTAGCAGCTTGTAACTCAGAAGCGCCGAAATCTGGCGATAAAAGTTCGCAAACCGCCAAAAAGCAATTATTAGAAAGCAGCCCAAAAGCTGTACAAGCGGAAGCAAAGGCTATAAAAAATACAGTTGCCAATGCCAATATAGGTACTAAAGAAACTGCTTCAATAGCCAACTCAAAAGCCACTTCAGAAGCTGAAAAAGCGGCAAAAATATATAGTGATTATTGGGAGCGTTCATTGGAACTAAATCCAATAATGGCAACTTTTAGAGGGGACAAGCGATACAATGATAAATTAGGTGATTTCGGCTCAGCAGAAGGGTTGGCTAGGCAAAGAGCTTTTAATCAAGAGTATTTGAATAAAATCAATCAAATTGATTCATCAAAATTGACCGGGCAAGATTTATTGAGTTATCAAATTTTTAGAGATGAGCGTTTAGCTGAAAAGACCTCTGAGCAGTATCTGGATCATCTACAACCTATACAGCAATTCCGTAACCCCTTTAATTTTATCGCAATGCTTGGCTCTGGCCAGTCTGCACAACCCTTTAAGACCGTTAAAGATTATGAAAACTGGTTAGGTCGACTGTCAGAGGTACCCCAAGCTGTGGATGTCACTATTGCGAATATGAAGCAGGGTATGGAAAAAGGGATCACTCAGCCTAAAGTTCTGATGCAAAAAGTATTGCCGCAACTTAAAGCTCATATTGTTGATGATGTTGAGAAAAGCCTATTTTATGGGCCAGTTAAAAATATGCCTGACAGTTTTTCTAGTGAGGATAAAAAGCGTTTATCCTCGGCTTATGTTGAGGCGATTAAAGCAATTGTAGTTCCTAGTTATAACAAGATGCATCAGTTTATAGCAGATGAATATCTGCCTGCTGCACGTGATACTCATGGCATGGTCGATCTGCCTAATGGTAAGGCTTGGTATGCATTTAAAGTAAAACAAACGACCAGTACCAATTTATCCCCAGAGCAAATTCATCAAATTGGCCTTGATGAGGTAAAGCGAATTCATGCTGAGATGAATCAGGTGATGCAAGAAGTTGAGTTTACTGGTTCCTTGCAGGAGTTTTTTGAATTCACCAAAAACTCTAAGCAATTTCATTTTGAGTCAAAACAGGACATGCTAAATGCTTACGAAAGTTTAAGGGAGCAGCTGGATACCGCAGCGCCTAACTTCTTTAAAGTGATCCCTAAAGCTGAGTTTGAAATTCGTGCAGTAGAACCATTTAGAGAGCAGTCTGCATCTGGCGCTTCATATCAGAGTGCTTCACCTGACGGTTCTCGTCCCGGAATATTTTATGTGAACACTTATGATTTAACCGCACGCCCTAGCTGGGCAGTTGAGTCATTGTATTTGCATGAAGCAGTGCCAGGCCATCACTTTCAAATTTCCACCCAGCAGGAGCTAGAAGACTTACCTAAATTTCGACGCTTTGGGGGGACCACCGCATACATAGAAGGTTGGGGTTTATACTCAGAGTCATTAGGTAAAGAGATGGGAGCCTATACAGACCCTTATCAATACTTTGGTGCGCTCGCTGCTGAGTTATGGCGAGCCATTCGCTTAGTCGTAGACACAGGTTTTCATGCAAAAGGTTGGACCCGACAACAAGTGTTGGATTATATGGAACAAAACTCGCCAGTTGCTGAAGCAAGAAGAGTGTCTGAAGCTGAGCGATTTATGGCCATTCCAAGTCAAGCGTTAGCTTATAAAATTGGTCAGTTAAAAATTCGTGAATTAAGGAATATCGCTGAAAATACTTTAGGTGATAAGTTCGATGTTCGAGAGTTCCATCATCAAATTTTAAAAGATGGTTCGCTGCCTCTAAATATTTTAGAAACTAAAATTTCAAATTGGATAGAAGGTTCTAAATAAAAAAAGCCCTAGTCACTAGGGCTTTTTAATCTCTGTTTAAGACTTTGTCATTTGTCGCCAAAGTCTGGTCATAAAGCTTTTAGCTTCAGTTTCAAACTCTGGCACTAAGGATTGAACCTTGACTCCATCAGTAATTGCTTTTAAAGCTACCTTATTTTGATAACTGGGTGTAGCAATTTTCCATAATCCTTGTAAATAATAGTAGCAATCTTGCAGCCATTGCTGGCAAACATCCTCTGGTTGCTCAAGATTTTGAGCAATATATTGGCTTAATTTTGCAAGAGAGGTCATGACTGTTTGGTAAAAGTTGACGACTTTTTCTGGGCCGGCATTACTTTGCAAAAAGTTATTAGAATTAATTAATCTAAATTTATAAGGGTTTCGCGCGATGAAACTAAGCAAAGAATCCACTACTTCTTCTATATTTAGGTCAAAATCATTCACATTCTTTGGATCTAACCATTGAATAAAGTACTTCTCCAACAAAGCTAAAATGATCTCGTCTTTATTTGAAAAGTATAGATAGACAGTACCTTTGGCCATTGAGCTGTATGTGCAAATAGCACTAACCGTAGGAAACTGACCATCTTGCTTGATAAACAAATCTTCAGCAGACATCAAAATTTCTTGTTTACGTTCTAATTTATCAACTTTTGTATAAGCACGAGTAGCGACCATATAGACCTCATTTATACCAAATCAACTGGTATGACCAGTTTCAAGCTATGAGCACCATTGTAACTGACCGCTGGTCATTTATAAAGCTCATTCGTGCCCGGTTTAACCTTTTTTTACATTTATAAAAACTAATTCAAAATGTAATAATAAAGCTGCTTTTCTGTCTAAAGACGGCAAATCAATACTTTAACTAGGGTACAATTAATGAAAACAATGACTTATTTACTTTCTTTGGTTTTTTCTTTTGCTTTGGCGTCAGATCTAATGGCTAGAGATAGAACTATAATCGTTGAAGATGCTGCGCAAGTTTCACCAATTTTGATTGGGGAGACGGTTCCTGCGGTGACTTTATTCGATGCTAAAGGCACTCCGTTTAATTTATTGGAAAAGGCCGCTGAAAAGCCAACCATTCTTTTGTTTTATCGCGGCGGCTGGTGTCCATTTTGTAATGCACAATTAAGCCAAATCCAGAAAGTAGAAAAGCAAATTCGAGACTTAGGCTATCAGTTGATTGCCATTAGCCCAGATACACCAGATGCGTTAAAAATGGCAATGTCGGATAAGGAGTTGGATTATCAATTGGCATCAGATTTTAATTTAGATGCTATTCGTCAGTTTGGTTTAGGTTTTTATATCCCTAAAAGCTATTCAGATAGAGTGGCATCGGTCGGCGGCAAAACTCAATCGTTAGAAGGCGATGATCGAAGCATTTTACCGGTTCCGGCGGTCTTTATTTTGGATCAAAAAGGCGTTATTCAGTTTGAATACGTTAATCCAAATTTCCGCGTGAGAATCAAACCTGAATTGTTATTAGACGCGGCTCGTTATGCCTTGGAAGAATAATAGCTTAAGTCCCTTTTTTGTATTTAAAGGTTAACTTAAAAGTTACACCTGAAAATTGAGCATCAAAGTTAAGCATTAAATTTAAGTGCAGGCTTTTAGTCTGCACTTAATAGCTTCAAAGGGTACCCAGCAACTGACAGCTCATCTTGCAAAGCTTTATCCGCAAGGCTTATCAAAGCGATCAGCTTATTATTAGAGCCTTTCTCAACAGCACTGTTGATCAACTCTCCCACTTTTTTATCCAGATGATTTATTATCGGTGTACCAGCTTCGATGTTTTCTTGGCTTTCAATTTCAGCTAGAGAAGGGTGAGTTTTTAAAGAACCGCGATAATGCATTCTCGCCACTACCTCTTGCCCGGTATAACAGCCTTTTTCAAAGTTGACGCCACCAATTTGTGGCAAGCCGATATAATGAGGGAGGAAGGTTTCAATAGTCGCAGCTTGAACCATAGGGATTTGCTTATGGATCTGCTGTAAAGCAAAAATATCAGCTGAAGCAGCATCATGATCAGCTAGCTCCGTTTGCACCAAGTTATCAAGATTGTTGGTCTCCAGTATGGCAATGGTCAATTCACCTAATGCGAAGGCCATCTTGGCTTTAGATGCAATATCCTTTGACAGGTCCATTTGTGTTAAATCCGCTTGCTGATGATTCTTGGTATAGGCAATAAGGGTAAAAGACTCTTCAAGCTTAATCGTGGTTTGGAAAAAGACTGCGTATTTTGCAAGGGTTGCAGTTAAGTGTTCAGCAACTACCACAGGGCAAACTAATAAGTACTCAGAGTTAACTTTTGCCAAATAGAATGTTGCATGTAATCGACCTTGCACATTGCAATAGCCGCCTAGAATGATTTTCTCGCCATTGGCATCCTTGAGATCGCAGGTTAATTGACCTTGTAAAAATTTTTCGCTGTCATCACCGTTAATACGGATCACTTGGTAATCGGATAAAACTTGGTACTGATTGGAATTGTTCATCGCAAAGATACTGTATTGAGTTATTAGAGTTACATTTACGCTAGTTTAGCGGAAATAATTTTCCCTTTGAAACTTAGTGCTTTTGCACCAATGAAGTTATAATGGGGTAAGAATAACGCATTTAAAGTTAACTTTACTAAAATATATGGATCGAAAGGAAGAATTAAAAGCATTGCTATGGGCTTCGCGTCGAGGAATGCTCGAACTTGATGTAATTTTGGCGCCATACCTAAAGGTGAATTTTTCCAAGATGGAAGATGCCGAAGTTGATCATTTTAAGCAATTCCTAACCAATGACGACCCGGATTTATATGCTTGGCTTATGGGTTATGAGAATCCTACTGCTGAATTTGCAAGTTTAGTGCATAAGATACAAAGCTATTTGAAAGAAAAGTTAGTAAAAGGCTAAAATAAACTCACTCAATAGCAAAAGGAACTTGCTTGAAATTATCGTTACCTATTCAGACTTCTATTAGCGATTACTATTTTATCGCTAGTCTTTGGTTATTGCTGCTGCTGATTGTATCTGCCTCTTTGTTATTCCTTGATTTAGAACTGAGTATATTGCTGAAGTTGTTAATTATTGTCTTTATCTTGTCGCTAGGATTTTTACATCTATGGCTGCACCGACGACATTTAAGTCAATTCCAGAGAATTTATTGGGATGGAGATAACTGGTATATGCTAGTAGAAGGGCAGAAAAAAGCCATTTCTCTTTTGTCTGGCACGCGAGTGTTAATGGGCTGGGTGTTACTAAGCTTTCGATTTAATGAATCTAGGAAAGTTTTCTATCATCAGTTACTTTTGTCGAAAAATACGCTCGGTGATAAAAACTACCGCGATCTCTGTCGAACTCTACGATACCTACCAACTGACAATGATCAAACTCAATAGCAATTCACTAATTTAAGCTAACTGATAAGCTTTTAAATTAAGCTGTCAGGCTTTAGAACCGTTTCAACAGCTTTATCAAGTACTAAAGGGTAATCTAAAGTGAAATGCAGCCCCCGGCTTTCTTTACGTTCTAGCGCGCAGCGTACAATTAACTCCGCCACGACTACTAAGTTACGTAACTCAATCAAGTCATTGGAAACTTTAAAATTGGCGTAATAGTCATGAATTTCTTGCTGCAGTAATTCGATTCGACGCAATGCTCGTTCAAGTCGCTTATCACTTCTGACAATACCAACATAGTTCCACATTAATTGACGCAGCTCATGCCAGTTATGATTTAAAACCACTTCTTCATCAGAGTTGGTGACCTGACTTTCATCCCAGCAAGGAAGAATCCTTTGTCCTTGGTTAGCTTGCCAATGCTGCTCAATATCATTAGCAGCCGACTGTGCAAACACTAAGCATTCCAATAAAGAATTACTGGCCATACGGTTGGCTCCATGCAAGCCAGTGTAAGCGACTTCACCAATCGCGTAGAGACCCGCGATATCCGTTTGGCTGTTAAGATCAACGGTTACTCCGCCACAAGTGTAGTGCGCAGCAGGGACAACGGGAATAGCATCTATCGTTATATCGATGCCGTAATCCAGTAATTTTTTGTAAATAGTTGGGAAGTGGCTTTTTATAAATTCAGGATCTTTATGACTGATATCTAAATAAACGCAATCGATGCCGAGTTTCTTGATTTCATGGTCAATAGTTTGGGCGACAATATCGCGAGGTGCTAATTCGGCACGGTCATCATAATCGGGCATAAAGCGCTCGCCATTAGGGCGTCGCAGTACTGCGCCTTCACCACGTAATGCTTCGGTAATTAAGAAGCTGCTGGCTTCAGGGTGATAAAGGCAAGTTGGATGAAATTGATTGAATTCTAAATTGGTGACACTGCAACCGGCGCGCCAAGCCATAGCAATACCATCACCACTGGCCACATCAGGATTTGATGTATAAAGGTAGACTTTACTGGCGCCGCCAGTAGCTAAAATTACAAATCGAGCACTGATGGTTTCCACCCGGTCTTGCGCTAAATTTAAAGCGTAAGCGCCGATACAGCGATTTTCTCGGTCATTATTACCAAGTTTATGCTCGGTAATTAAATCCACGGCTATGTAATGTTCTAAAATTTCAATATTGGCTTCATTTTTAACCGCTGCGACCAATGTGGTTGAAACGGCTTTGCCGGTAGCGTCATCAGAATGAATAATACGCCTTTGACTGTGACCACCTTCGCGAGTTAAGTGGTATTCCTCATCTTGCTTACTAAAAGCAACACCGCGATCAATTAGCCAGTGAATCGCCTCGGTCGAGTGTTCGACCGTAAAACGAACGGCCTTTTCATCGCACAAACCACCGCCAGCAATTAAAGTGTCAGCTACATGTGAGTCTACGCTATCGTTTTTATGCAATACTGCTGCAATGCCGCCTTGGGCATAGAAAGTAGAGCCTTCGGTAATTTCAGCTTTACTTAGTACTGTGACTTTACCCAAATGAGATAATCGTAGAGCTGCCGATAAACCAGCCGCGCCAGAGCCTATAACTAGTATGTCTGTTTGTATTTGCGATTTGTTAGAATGCAAAACTTAACCTTTTCTTAGTAAATTAGTGTAAAGAAAAATTTTCTGCGGAACTTTTAATAAGTTATTTCAGTCATTAGTTATAAGTGACTAAATCACGGTCTATCGCTAATTATTGGGGACTCTATCATAAGGCATTAAGCAATCCCATTGAAACAAGCAGATTTTCATTTATCGCGGTAAGCCTATACAATAAATCAATCAGCGGTGCATTATGCTAAGCGGCAAGAGAAAAATTATTAAAAGAACAGATATTGATGATAACCAGGTTAAGGCCAAGCGCCCGGAACCTAATCAAGATTCAGAACTGGTGGCTCGTGTTCAAGCGGGCGAAAAGGCTGCGTTCGATCTATTGGTGCGTAAGTACCAGCATAAAATCATAAACTTAATTTCACGTTTCGTTAAAGATTCCGACGAAGTGTTGGATGTTTCGCAAGAAGCTTTTATTAAAGCCTATCGAGCATTACCTAGTTTCCGAGGTGATAGTGCTTTCTATACTTGGCTTTATCGTATTGCCATTAATACGGCCAAAAATCACCTAGTATCTCGTGGTCGAAGACCACCAGGTTCGGATATTGATGCTATAGATGCCGAGCAATATGATGGTGGTGACGCGCTTCGCGATACCGGCAGTCCAGAGCGTTTAATGTTTCGAGACGAGATTCGAGATCTGATTTTTGGGACTATCGATGAATTACCTGAAGATTTAAAAACCGCCATCATGCTTCGTGAAATGGAAGGGTTAAGTTATGAAGAAATCTCAGAAGTCATGGATTGTCCTGTTGGAACCGTTCGCTCCAGAATTTTTAGAGCGCGTGATGCGATTGATCAAAAGATTGCGCCTTTACTAGAGCAAGGCTGGCGCTCTTAGTTTTATGTTTGCTTGTAGTTAGGAATAATAAACAGCAATTAAATTGCTTTATGTTTGAAAATGACAAAATTATTTACATTTTTTGTGAACTTTTTACTAAAGCTTAAGTCAATTGGTTAACTATTTTAGGTATTTATGCTGAATTAATGCATCGTAAATCACCTTTTGAAGTATTTATTTTATTTTAAATATTTGATTTTATTAACGTTTATTCAAATATTTGAGTTTTTAGAGGATTAACTATGGTTTTTGATTCGAAACAAATGGCCAGCAAATTTCTTGATGGTGATTTGATGTCGAACAGTGACGTCACTCAACTGATAGCGGATAAAAAAACAAAGCAAACTTTTAGTCGTTATCAAATGATTCGTAGCTTTATGCATAATGACGCGGTAACGCCTGATGTGTGTATTGCTGATTCGGTGATGTCGGCTTTAAGTCATGAGGCAACTGTCTTATCACCCCAATTCGAAACAGAGTCTTCAACAAAGGTAGAGTCTTCAACGGATAGAGAGTCTTCAACGGAAAAGCCTTCAAGCCCAAACGCAGAGCAGTCGGCTGATGTTATCTCCTTGCCTAATCGCTTCTTAAAGCCTTTAGGTGGTATGGCAATAGCTGCGTCGGTAGCCTTAGTGGCACTGATCAACTTAGGTGATCCAGCCAATGATATAACCAATGCCGCTAGCAGCGGAGTAGTTTTAACTCAAGTTGCTGCTCCTGCTGTGGATAGAGAGCAGTTGCAACAAGCTCATAACCTCTTTACCGAAATCGCTAATTCGAATGTTGCTTTACCTGTAATTCAAACGGTTTCTAACCAGCAAGCAATAGCTATTAAAGTACCGGTTAAGGTGTCAACGAATGAGCCTGTTACTCAAAAACAAACCAAAGATAAAGCTGAAGTAGATAAAATCAAATCTATGGATATAAAAAAATAATCAAGTTTTGAGCGCTTATTGATTGCCCTCATAAGTGCTCAACAAGCTATAATGCCCATCAATGAACTGATTGATGGGCTTTTTTTTGCCCTAAATTATTAGTTACTCACTATATACTCAGCAACTAGCTCTCTAATATTGTGATAAAAGATGTTGTGATAGAAGAGTTGAGATAAACAAGTTGTGATTAAAGAATCCGTATTATGATAAAAGAACAAGGTTTAGTAGTGGAACTCAATGGCTCAATGGCTATGGTGCAAACCGTTAGCAAAGCTTCTTGCAACAGTTGCAAGGTTAATAGTTCTTGCGGCACTGGCATTATCAGCAAAGCCTTTGGTGAACGCTCTTTTATTACCCCAATGACGAATAATATTAAGGCAGAAATCGGTGATCAAGTTGAAGTTGGGATCCCTGAAGACTTAATCGTTAAAACTTCACTATTAGTGTATCTATTTCCCATAATTTTCATGTTGGTAATGCTATTTTCATTAAAGTTTATAAGTGCCAATTTGGGATATCTATTGAGCGAGCCATTTCATATTTTAGCGGCTATTATTAGCTTGGCTTTAGGTTTTTATTTAGTTCGAATGTTTGGTGAAAAAATGAACAAAAACAAACCGTTAGAGCCAGTTTTGTTAAGAACTGTCAAGAGAGTGATTGATGTGAAACAAATCGATACACCTTAAGTAACTTTTGACTAATTTCACGCTGGAACCCATTGAATTTTATAAACTCAAACCTTATAGATGTTCTATTGGATAACTAAGATAGAGAGTGTATTACCAATGAAAAAAATCTCCTTATTACTTGTCATGTTACTAGGGCTGTTTGCCTTGTCAGGAAAAGCCAAGGCAGAGCGCTTTCCCGATTTCACCAAGTTAGTAGAAGAAATCCAACCAAGTGTGGTTAGCATTAAGGTCGATGTTAGACAGCGCGGCAGAGCGATAGGTCGAGCTGGCGGCTCTGGATTTATTATCGATAAAGACGGACATATTTTGACCAATCACCATGTGGTGGCTAATTCGGATAAAGTCTCGGTCAAGCTCAACAGTGGTCGCGAGTATCAGGCTAAGATTATAGGGAGTGACCAATTTAGCGATGTGGCGCTAATTAAAATCGATCCCAAAGGCTTAAATTTACAACCAGTCAAAATCGGTAGTTCACGTACGCTTAAAGTTGGTGAATGGGTGTTAGCATTTGGTGCTCCTTTTAATCTTGAGCAAACAGTGACTGCAGGAATTGTTAGTGCTAAAGGGCGAGGTGAAGTCGGTTCACCGTTTGTGCCATTTATTCAAACTGATGTTGCGATTAATAGCGGTAATTCTGGAGGCCCTTTAATTAACCTTGATGGTGAGGTAGTGGGCATTAACTCCATGATTTATAACCCAATGATTTCTACTGGCTTGTCATTCTCAATCCCAATTGATTTAGCCGACTCGGTCAGTGACCAGTTGGCGGCAAATGGTGAAGTTATTCGTGGTTATTTAGGCGTAGGTTATGAAGAAGTGGATCAAGGTGTGGTTGATTATTTTGAACTGCCTACGGTTGGTGGTGCCTTAATTAATAGCGTACAAGCCGATTCGCCAGCGAAGAAAGCAGGTATTGAGCGCGGTGATATTATCACTGAAGTGGACGGTAATCGTATTAAAAACCATCAAGACTTGCCTTATTTTATTGCGCAAATAGAGCCTGGCAGCAAGGTGAAACTTAAAGGCTATCGCAATGGTAAGTCGAGAAACTTTTTCGCTAAACTGGTTGCGCGAGAAGCAACAGGCCAGCAGTTGCCAACGGCTAGCGAGGAAAATCGCCTTGGGATTGAAGTGAATAATATTGGCAATGGTATTCGTCAGCAATTGGGTGTTGAAAGTGGGGTTGTGGTGACTCAAGTCGAGCCAGGTAGCCCCGCACAAAGGGCTGGAATTAAGCGTGGCGATATTATTAGCGAATTGAATCAGCGCCAAATTGAAGATACTGACGATTTCTATAAGGCTTTGGAAGATTTCAGTCGAGCTAATAAATTGTTGATTCTAATCACTGATGCCTCTGGTAGTGATTATCGAATTGTATACTTGAATTAATCAAGTATACCTAACTAAGCCAGTCGCTAATGACTGGCTTTTTTGTAGCCTATTGATAAGTGCCCGCAAAGATTTTACGAGGTGATATAGCATTGCATTGATGCTTCTTATTGTAGGTTAATTCAGCTACAATACGGCGCTTTAATATCAGCTAAAACTGAATTTTACTTAAAGAGAAACCGCCCCCAATATGGCTTATACAGATTTTATCCGAAATTTTTCCATTATTGCTCATATCGATCACGGTAAATCGACTTTGTCGGATCGTTTGATCCAATATTGTGGTGGCTTATCTGAGCGAGAAATGGAAGCGCAAGTTCTGGATTCGATGGATTTGGAGAGAGAACGCGGTATTACCATTAAAGCGCAAAGCGTGACTTTGGATTATAAAGCTAAAGACGGCAATACTTATCAATTGAATTTTATTGATACGCCTGGACACGTTGACTTCTCTTATGAAGTTTCACGTTCGTTAGCTGCATGCGAAGGCGCTTTATTGGTGGTGGATGCGGCGCAAGGGGTAGAAGCTCAAACTTTGGCCAATTGTTACACCGCGATTGAGCAAGAGCTCGAAGTAGTACCAGTTTTGAACAAGATTGATTTACCATCTGCAGATCCTGACAGAGTAATTCAAGAGATTGAGGATATTGTTGGCATAGAAGCGATGGAAGCGGTGCAATGCTCTGCAAAGACGGGCATTGGTATCGAAGAGTTATTAGAGTCGATAGTGCGTGATATTCCGCCTGCATATGGCGATCCGGATGCACCTTTACAAGCGCTCATTATTGACTCTTGGTTTGACAATTATTTGGGTGTTGTATCGCTAGTGAGAGTGATGCAAGGAACCATTAATAAAAATGACAAGATGCAGGTAATGTCGACGGGCAAAAGCCACGTGGTTGACCATGTAGGCATTTTTACTCCAAAGCGTCATGACACTAATACACTTAAAGCTGGTGAAGTGGGTTTCGTTATCGCTGGCATCAAAGAGATCCAAGGTGCTCCGGTTGGCGATACCATTACTTTATTAAAAGAACCTGCTGAAGAAGCGCTACCTGGCTTTAAACAAGTAAAACCTCAGGTGTATGCCGGTTTATTCCCGGTAAATTCAGACGAGTATGAAAATTTCCGTGATGCTTTAGCAAAGTTAAGTTTAAATGATGCTTCACTTTTCTATGAGCCAGAAAACTCAACTGCATTAGGTTTTGGTTTCCGTTGTGGCTTCTTAGGAATGTTGCATATGGAGATTATCCAAGAGCGTTTAGAACGTGAATATAACTTGGATTTGATCACCACTGCACCAACGGTGATTTATGAAGTGGAAACCACAGACGGCGAAACTTTATATGTCGACAACCCATCAAAGTTGCCGCCAGTTTCAAATATTAAAGCTATTCGAGAACCTATTTGTGAAGCGAATATTTTAGTGCCGCAAGAACATCTTGGGGCAGTGATTACCTTGTGTGTAGAAAAGCGTGGCGTGCAAACTAAAATGCAATATGCAGGCAATCAAGTGGCTTTAAGCTATGATTTACCAATGAATGAGGCCGTGCTAGATTTCTTTGATCGATTAAAGTCAGTTAGTCGAGGTTATGCTTCACTGGATTATAGTTTTAAACGTTTCCAAGAAGATAAGTTAGTTAGAACCGATATCTTAATTAATGGCGAGCGAGTGGATGCATTGGCGTTGATTTTGCATGCTGAACAAGCGCAATACAAAGGTCGCGAATTAGTTGAAAAGATGAAAGAGATTATTCCACGTCAAATGTTTGAGGTGGCTATTCAGGCGGCGATTGGTAATCATGTAATTGCTCGCTCTACGGTTAAAGCTCTACGTAAAAATGTATTGGCAAAATGTTACGGTGGTGATGTCTCACGTAAGCGTAAACTACTAGAAAAACAAAAAGCCGGTAAAAAGCGTATGAAGCAGGTGGGCAAAGTGGAAATTCCACAAGAAGCATTTTTAGCAGTGTTGCATGTGGGCAAAGATAAATAATATAAATACAAGTATAAAAGGCGAAAAATGATTTATTACGATTTTGGGTTTTACTTAACGATTGGAACTTTAGTAACGGGCGTTATAACGCTGATCGATAAGTACAAATGGCGCCCAGAGAGAGTTGCCAAAGGAATTAAGCATGATGAAAAAGGCAATGAAATAATGCCTTTTCATGTAGATATTTCACGCTCGATTTTTCCTATTATTTTTGTCATATTAATTTTACGCTCTTTTATCTATGAGCCTTATCGGATCCCATCAGCGAGTATGAATCCGGGTTTATATGCTGGGGATTTCATTACCGTCAATAAATATGCATACGGTATACGTCTGCCGATCACCAATACCCAGATTATCCCCGTAGGCGAACCAGAGCGTGGCGATGTTATCGTGTTTCATCCGCCTAATTTGCAAGACCCAACAAAAGCTATTCAAGATGCTTACATTAAAAGGTTGTATGGTTTGCCAGGTGATACGCTAAGTTGGAATAAAGGTGCGCTCACTATTACACCTAAGTGCGAAACCGGTGAAAGCTGCGCTCCGATTCTTGTGCAAGCAAAATTAAAATCATTAGAAGCTCCTGAGTTAGTTAAGGAAGTTAACTACGATTTCAACTTATTTGAGCAATCTATTGGCGAGAAAAATCATGAACTACTTTTTGTGGCTAAGCCTTATTTAGGCGCACTGGGTAATGAATGGAGTATAACAATCCCTGAAGGGAAATACTTTGCTATGGGCGATCATCGTGACAATAGCACTGATGCAAGAGCATGGTATTTTGAAAACCCTAATGCCTTTATTGATAGAGAGGCTATTATTGGTCGCGCAGCTGGTAAGTGGCTTTATATGACTTTTTCTGATTCGCCTGATTTCACAATACCGTTGTTTGATAAACCAGTGTATTTACCTCGAGGCATAAGTTTTGATAGAGTAGGCACTATTAATTAAGGAAATCGATTCTATTACTGATCGAAGGGGAGTTAAATGAAGGAATTAAATATAAGAAAAGTTGCAGGTATGACTGCTGCTGGATGGATGATTATCATTGCGATAGTTTTATTTTTTAGTTATTTGGCAATTAAGATTATTCCTGCATACGTTGAGAATGGGAATGTTGTTAGTTTGATGAAGTCGACTGCAGATCTCGGTATTTCTCAAGAGAGTAACAAAGAAATTTTGAAGAAATTTCAGACTAAAATTGGCTTTGCGAGAATGACAAAACTACTAAATAAGGATAATTATAGAATTGAACAGGAAGCGACTGGCAAATATCTGATTGTCGATTATGATAAAAAGTTATCTATGTTCGGTAATATTTCTGTATTGATAGAATTCGAACACAAACAAAAACTCTAATTGTTAATAACCAAGATGCTATAAATGCCAGCAAAAAAAAATCTGCAAGAACGCTTATTGAGGCGCCTTGGTTACCAATTCAAAAACACTTCGATTTTTAAACAAGCCCTGACTCATAGAAGCGCTTCCGGTCAACATAATGAACGGTTAGAGTTTCTCGGCGATGCTATTTTGGGGATGGTTGTTGCTGAAGCCTTGTTTGAGAAGTTCCCTAAAGTTGACGAAGGCAAGCTCAGTCGATTAAGAGCTAGCTTAGTCAAAGGAAAAACCCTATCGGTTATTGCGCAAGAAATAGAACTTGGCGACTGCTTGTTTTTAGGTGATGGAGAGCTCAAAACCGGCGGTTATCGCAGAGGCTCTATTTTAGCCGATGCGTTTGAAGCACTAATAGGCGCCATTTATCAAGATTCTGGTTTTGAAACAGTAAAAGCCATCACGCTAGATTTATACAAAGACAGGTTGAATCAACTCTCGATAGATACCTTAGTAAAAGATCCGAAAACTCGACTACAAGAGTGGCTGCAGTCAAGAAAGTTGGAGTTACCAGAGTATCAACTCACGAATGTTACCGGTGAAGCTCATGAGCAACATTTCGAGGTAAAGTGTGAAGTAGAGTATTCCGGGAAAAAACTTACCACGGGAGCTGGCGCAAGTCGACGTAGTGCTGAACAAATAGCAGCAGAAACTATGCTAAATTTATTGCTCGACTTGCAAAAGAGCCAATAAGGAATTACCAATGGGACAAGATTCCAACCCTGATTTTCGCTGTGGATATGTGGCTGTTTTAGGCCGCCCTAACGTTGGTAAATCCACCTTGATGAATCATATTCTTGGGCAAAAAGTCAGTATCACTTCACGTAAGCCGCAGACCACTCGTCATCGTGTTCTGGGCATTTATACTGATGATGATGCGCAGATATTGTTTGTTGATACTCCGGGGATCCATAAGAAAGAAGCCAGAACTATCAATCGCTATATGAACCGAGCTGCAACCAGTTCGATTGATTATGTGGATGTTGTTGTGTTTGTAGTCGATGGAACCATTTGGTCGGAAGATGATGAGCATGCGCTGAATAAGCTCAAAGAGGCAAACTGCAAAAGCATTTTGTTTGTCAATAAAGTCGATAAGATAAAGAACAAAGAAGAATTACTACCATTTTTAGAAGAAGTCGGAGGGAAACATAACTTTGATATTGTGTATCCGGGCTCAGCGTTAAAAGGTGATAACTTAGATTCGTTATTAAAAACGTTAAAACAATGGTTACCACAAGGTGATTTATTTTATCCAGAAGATTACATTACTGATCGAAGTTCTCGTTTTATGGCTGCAGAGTTAGTTCGAGAGAAATTGATGCGCACCTTAGGGGATGAGATCCCATATTCTTCTACTGTTGAAATTGAGCAGTTCAAACAGCAAGATAATGGGGTTTTGCATGTTAATGCATTGATCCTAGTGGAACGTAACAGTCAAAAATCCATTATTATTGGCAAGCAAGGTTCTCGTTTGAAACAAATTGGCCGTGATGCTCGTTTGGACATGGAAGAACAATTTGGACAAAAGGTATTTTTAGAGGTTTGGGTTAAAGTAAAAGATGGTTGGGCAGATGATGAACGCGCTTTGCGATCGTTAGGTTTTGAAGATCACCTGTAACTCATTTCTTAACTACAATGCAAAAAACCTCTTCCCAAGCTTTTATTCTGCATACTAGACCATTTAAGGAAACCAGCCTGTTAGTCGAAGCTTTTACTCATGCCAAAGGACGGGTTAGCTTAGTTGCAAAAGGCGCGCGCTCTGCCTCTAAAAAAAATCAAAAGCGGGCTCTTCTACAACCTTTCACTCCTCTAGAAATAAGTTGGTCTGGCAAAAGTAATTTGAAAAATCTAAATCAAATTGAAGCTCAAGGCTTGCCGTTTAAATTACATTCGACACCCAGTATATGCGGCTTATATCTTAATGAGTTATTATTGAAGCTTTTGACTCAATGGGACCCACATCCTGAGATTTTCAAAAGTTATCAAAAAGCATTGGAGTGGTTAGCCACTAATCAAACGCCACAAATTATACTGCGAGAGTTTGAACTCTATTTATTAGATGAATTGGGCTATTCTATTGATTGGAATTGTGACATCCATGGTGATTTAATTGATATCAATCAAGACTATGCTTACATACCCCAACAGGGCTTTGTTTTGCAGCAGTTGAAACAAGGCATTTTAGTTATCAGTGGAAAACTGATTCATTCGGTTGCGCAGTATGATTGGCAAACCAAAGGAGCAGTTGGGCTTGCCAGAAAAGTATCAAAATCTTTGATTGACCATTTGTTGGATGGAAAAGAGTTGAATAGCCGTAAACTTTTACAACAAACTCTTGCACTTAAAGCCTAAGCCCACTAGCCTATTACTAACGTTTATATTTACTTTTTTTGGAGCAAATAGTGTCCATTACAACTAGCATTAACCCAATATTCTTGGGTGTGAATATAGATCATGTTGCTACCTTGAGAAATGCACGAGGAACGGTTTATCCCGATCCGGTGCAAGCCGCATTTATTGCTGAACAAAATGGCGCCGATGGTATCACTATTCACCTTAGAGAAGATCGTCGGCATATAACGGATCGTGATGTCGAGCTGTTAGCCAATACCATCCAAACTAGAATGAATCTTGAAATGGCGGTTACGGATGAGATGCTTTGCATCGCTGAGAGAATTAAACCTGCGTACGTTTGCTTAGTTCCAGAAAAAAGAGAAGAGTTGACTACCGAGGGGGGATTAGATGTAAAAGGACAGGAAGCTAAAATTACCGAAGCTTGTCAGCGTATGTCGGCAATAGGCGTTAAAGTTTCTCTTTTTATTGATGCCAATGATGAACAAATTTCAGCGGCAGCTAGAACCGGCGCCGAATATATTGAGTTGCACACGGGTGAGTATGCTGATGCAACTTGTGAAAAAGTACAACAGCAAGAATTGCAGCGCATTCAAGATGGAGTCGCACATGCGGTAGGAGAGGGTTTGCTAGTCAATGCAGGTCATGGCTTGCACTATCATAATGTACAACCAATCGCAGCCATTAAAGATATTATTGAGCTTAATATTGGCCATGCCATTATCGGCAGAGCGGTTTTGTCTGGTTTAGACAAAGCGGTTTATGATATGAAAAAATTGATGATCGAAGCTCGTCAAGCTGCAAGAGATTAATCCAATGATTTTTGGTATCGGCACAGACATTATTTCTTTAGAACGAATAGAAAAATCCCTAGAAAGAAATGGTGAAAAGTTTGCTGAGAGAATTCTTTCTGAAACTGAACTTGAAGAATACCGCGAGCTTTCTGAAAAGCATCCAAATAATCAAGCGGCTTTTTTAGCTAAGCGCTTTGCGGCAAAAGAGGCAATCTCCAAAGCTCTAGGGACAGGAATGCGCAAAGGCATTGATTTTGTTCAATTGTCCATTTCACATGATGCATTAGGTAAGCCTATAGTTGCACTATCTGGTAAAGCAGAACTTTGGGCTGAACAGAACCATATCCAAAAAGTGCAAGTTACTATTTCAGATGAAAAAAGTTATGCCGTGGCTTTTGCATTAGCAGAATGCTAATGCAAAATCAGGAATATAAGAGCGACTTTCAAGGTTAAAAGTAAATTTAGATCAATCTAAAAACAAATCCTTTTTTATCCGATCAGCATACTCAGAATTATAAGCATATTTAGTGAAGTCAGTTTCGCCAGCGGCTTTTAACACTTCCTCATCAATCAACCATAATCCGGTATAGTTTTGGCTAGGATGAGACAATATAACCTTTGCTGCATCCGCCATAATTTGCGGAGTCCGAGCATAGTTCAGCATTTCTTTATCACCAACAGCAAACTCAATGGCAGCTGTGGCGATATAGGTTTGTGGCCATAGGGTGTTAACGGCAATACCGTACTCTTTAAATTCTTCTGCCATCCCTTTAGATAATAAACTCATACCATATTTGGATAGGGTGTAGGGTGAATAATCCTTGAGCCACTTAATGTTCATGTTTATGGGCGGTGACAAGCTTAATATATGCGGATTGTCGGATTTTTTTAAATAAGGAAGTGCATAATGTGCAAAGGCATAAACTGCACGAGAATTAATTTGCTGCATCAAGTCATATCGCACAGGCGAGGTATCTTCAACTTTCGTGAGGCTGATGGCACCAGCATTATTAACGACTGCATCAATACCACCAAACTCTTTGGCAACTGACTTGCATAATTTCTTTATCGCTTTTTCATCACGCACATCCAATTGGAGCGGAACCGCTCGACCGCCAGCATTTTCTATTTCTTGAGCTACGGTATGAATAGTGCCAGGAAGTTTTGGATGAGGCTCAGCTGATTTAGCGGCGATAATTACGATGGCACCTTCTTTGGCACAGCTCATCGCAATTTCTCTACCTATCCCGCGACTAGCGCCAGTAATGATAATGACTTTATCTTTTAATGTGGTGTTATTTATATTTGGCATAAATTTATAATTACTTAGCTAACTCTTTTTCAATAGCGTTTGCTAGTTTATGAGGTTTAGTCACTGGTGCGAAGCGTTTAACTACTTTTCCATCTTTACCAACTAAAAATTTATTGAAATTCCATTTGATATTAGTGCTTCCAAAAAAGCCACGAGCATTATCTTTAAGGTAAGCAAAAGCTGGATGGGTATTGTCGCCATTAACGTCAATTTTATCAAATAGTGTAAAAGAGATGTTAAAATTTAAATCACAAAAGTTTTTGATCTCCTCTGCAGAACCTTTTTCTTGATTCTTAAATTGATTGCAAGGGAAGGCTAAAATCTCAAAACCTTGTTCTTGATACTTTTTATAGAGCTGTTGCAAGCCTTCGTATTGTGGCGTTAGACCACAAGCACTAGCAGTATTAACAACCAGTAACACTTTTCCTTGGTATTCTTTTAATGAAATCTCTTTGCCATTATTTAAAACTGCTGAATAATCGTATATGGTAGACATCGAATTGACTCCGTTAGATGTGATAAGGATATTCAACCTTTACAACCTATCGCTGTCAAGCCAATCTAATAACAATCATTGAGAGCGCTTATGAAATTTAAATCCTTATTCATCTCCAGTTTGCTTTTAGCTAGCCAATCCGCGCTATTAACAGCTGAAACTCCAAGCCTTGACGCTAAAGATATTAAGATTGCTGAGCAATTACGCGATGAAGCGCTTAAATCCTCAAAAGGCTATGCCATTGTTGAGTCATTAACCACTGAAGTTGGTCCGCGTATGGCTGGTACAGCAGGTGATGCTGCTGCAGTTGCATGGGGTGAAGCCAAATTAAAAGAATTAGGTTTCGATAAGGTATGGAAGGAACCTGTGACTTTCCCCACTTGGAAACGAGGCGTTGAAACTGCCGAAGTAGTTTCTCCGTTTCCACAGCCCTTAGTGATCACGGCGCTTGGCTTTAGTGTGGGCACACCTAAAGGTGGTTTGTCAGCTGAAATTAAAGCTTATGAAACGCTGCAAGATTTAAAAGATGCGCCTGAAAATGATGCCAAAGGGAAAATTGTTTTTATTAAGTATCGTATGAAAAAAGCGCGCGATGGCTCTGGTTATGGACCAGCAGTTTCTGCTCGTGGTTCTGGTGCAGTTGAAGCTGCCAAAAAAGGCGCGGTTGGTATTTTGATCCGATCGATTGGTACTCAATCCCACCGAATGGCCCATACTGGCATGATGCGTTACTCTGAAGATGTGAATAAAATTCCAGCAGCAGCTTTATCATCGCCTGATGCTGATCTGCTAGAGAATATGTTAACTCGCGGTAAGCCAGTCACAGTCAAATTGACTTTAGGCTCCTACGATGGCCCTGAGTACACTTCTTATAATGTCATTGGGGAAATCACGGGCTCAGAAAAGCCTGGAGAGTATGTGCTTATTGGTGGCCATCTAGATTCCTGGGATCTTGGAACTGGTGCTTTAGATGATGGTGCCGGGATTGCCATTACCACTGCTGCGGCTGAATTGATTTCACGTTTGCCAGAACGCCCTAAACGTTCGATCCGTGTGATTATGTGGGCCAATGAAGAACAAGGCTTAGTTGGTGCAAGAGCTTATGCCGAAATGTATAAAGATAAGTTAGCCAATATCATTACTGGTGCAGAGTCGGACTTTGGTGCTGGAAGAATTTGGCGGATTGATTCTCGAGTAAAGCCGGAAGCTTTATCAGTGGCAAAAGATATAGCAAAGGTGATGGAACCACTAGGAATTAAATACGGCAATAACCGTGCTGGCGGCGGACCTGACTTGATTCCTCTACGTCAACTAGGCGTTTCAGTATTCTCTTTACGTCAGGACGGAACTGATTACTTTGATTATCACCATACGCCTGACGATACTTTAGATAAAATTGAAAAAGAGGCGCTGGATCAAAACACCGCTGCTTATGTGGTCTTAGCTTATTTAGCCGCTCAAATGAATGGCGATTTTGGGCAAAAAGTAGAGTAGGTAAATATAAAGAAATAAAAAAGGTCAGAAATTTCTGGCCTTTTTTATTGCACCGAATTTTTTATGATTCTTGCTTCACCCGGAATACTAAAATAATCTTTGCCGCTATCATTAAGTCCTGTTGGCACTTTTACCGGCACATGAATACCAATACTTTTTTCAATGTTTAAGATCTTATCAAGAATCTCATTGCCTTCTTGCGAGAAATAAAACCAATAAGGTGGAAAAGCAAGCTGGGTTATTTTTTCATTCCAAACTGCTTGATGTTTAAGGTAATGGTCTTTATTTGGATCAGCATCCCCCATATGCATCACAGTGGCGTTATTAGCGGATACTCGATAGACCATATTGTGAATATCAGCCCTAGCTGGCCAACCCGCATGAGGGATTCGTACTGCTTCAACTTCAAAGTTTAAAACCTGAAAATTTTTCGCAGGATCTTTGAAAGCAAGATCTAAAGCTATCATTGAATTTTTCAGCTGTGAAAATTCAGCATGTTTTTTCATCATATCGATAGCTTGTTGAGGTGCGATTAAGGCAACATTAGGATTAGCTGATAAGTATTTTAAAGTGTCTGTATCAGAAAAATGATCGCCATGAGCATGGCTAACGAAAATAGCATTTACCTGATCGAAAGGCTTTTCCTTAGCAAAAATCTTCTCTCTAATTTCAGAGGGAACTAAAGAGTAGGTATCGAAATGACTATGAAAGAAAGGATCGAATAAAGCTTTTGAAGCGCCGTATTCAACCAATAATGCTTCGTTACCTAAGTAGGTGACTTTGTGCGCATTATGTGGGGCTTCATGTGCACTTAGTACAAAAGAAAAAAATAAGAAGTTAGTGATTAATAATATTAGTTTAATAGTTTTACCTAAAGTTTATAGCACTTGTACTATAGCTTTAATATCTTGCTTTAATCATCAGTAGTCAAGACTATATCCCACTTAATTTATTGTGATCGGAATTTTTGTATGTCGCTATTGTATTTCGATGTACTGAGGGAACAAAAGAGCAAATGGAGTTTGGCTGCTATATAGGATAGTTGTTATCCATAAAAGATAAAGCCGATATTGTCCGGCTTTATCTTTACTTACGAAGTATTAATATTAAGGGACGATAGTAAAAGCTTCGGCCTCAGGACAAACGCCTTCTACATCGATGCTATACCACCAGTCTGCAGTAGTATCACTGAACCAACCCGAACCAGTTTTTAAAAATACTGAAGTCTTTGCACAGTGCTTTGGACTATTTCTATATTCTCTGCTGCCCCCTCTAGGATTATCATAGTAACCGTGAGTATAAAAGAAGCCTTTGCCAATGCCCGGGCCACTGCCACGGTGGATATTAGTAAAACATTGGTTAGAAGGTAAGCAGGTTAAATCATTAACTTGCTTAGAACCTTTATGTACATGATGATGATAATCATTTGCAGCAGTAGCAGAATTAAGGCTTTTAACGTTATCTGTTAACCAAGAGTAAAGGTTTGTGCCAGGGCTAGTATTGGTCAATGAGCCAGTGCTGTAGTTTAACGGATGGCTGCAATTTTGCCATTCTCGTGTGTCTCTACAAGTATCCATAGCGATGCTTATCTCTGCTTGTGAAGTGCCACAACTAGTTGGAGTACTTTGTCCATATTCAGTCCAAGGATCGCAACGTTCTTTATGTTGTACACTGATATCGAGCCACCGTTTCATTTGTGCTAAAGGGCCTTGAGTTCCACGGTAGTCTGCAAAAATTTCAGCATGACTGTATGCATTGTAAACAGTAGGGCGTTGGTAGTTAGCTGTAGTAAAGTTAATAGCAGCCCAGTTGCTAGGGTTTGTGTCTTGGACAAATTGATTGAATCTCTCGCCGATGTAACTGATATTGGTAGATGAGTCAATGCTTGCAGCAAGCCCAGCTGGACCACCAACCTGATCGGCAGTGAAAGATACTTGTAGTCTATCAATAGTTTCTTGCAATGAACTTGATGAACCGCCTGAACCAGATACGGAGAAGAAGTCACCTATTTTTAGACCTAACTCAGCTTTTGCGTTTTCTCTTTCTTCATAACTATACTTTTTGCTGTCGAAGGAGAATACCATGTACAGGGCCGCACCTTGATGCACATTGCTGATGAATTGATCGCCACAGCGCTCTCTGAAATCCGCTTTAGCTTCATCATCATTAGGAGATAGTACATTTGAAACCAGCTCAGGATAAATCGCATCCGTTGGTGTGCGAAGTTTAAAAAATGCAGCTGGACGGACAAACTTTACAACAAATCTAACATGAGTTTCATCTTTAGCAGATTTAACAAAACGATCTTTTTCTCCTGATAATCCAAGGCTAAAGTCATCGCCAGAAAAGCCAATTTTACCTGAGCCTGATACATTCAATTCTTGCGCAAGTTGATTGTTATTGTTTATATACGTAACACCAAATTGGGTGGGTAAAATGGGCGCATGCTGGGTTACTTCAAAATCGTTATGCTCTACATTTAAGCAGGTTTCTTTTAAAGCCCCGCGAATTAAGTCATATCCGTCGCCAAGAAAGAAACGCCCATTATTATCAGTAGTCGCTCCTGTCGTTTGCCCGACATTCTTAGCCCTTAATCTATCAGACTTAAAGCTAGTTGCCGTACTTTTGTAGTTTGCATTTTTTTGATCAATATTAGTTAAAACGCTACCATATTTGTCATATAAATTAGTATCGTTAAACGGTTTAATGATAGAGTTTGAGCCATATCTAAAAGGACTGTCGTGATTGGTATTGTATGCCATCACTCGGTATCTAACTTTGCTTTGGGTTTTACCTGTTAGTGTCTTTTGATTGCTATAGCCAGAGTAAACTAAAGTCCAAGGACCATTGTTTTTACTTTCATAAAGCTTATATTGCACCGGATAGCCGTAGCCGTTACTCCTATCCCAGGATACCTTCATTGAGGTTCCGTTGGTATATGGCAGGTATGTTAAGTTTGATGGCGTACTTGGAGCTCTGTAGGGTCCACCACCACCACCACCACCGCCGCCCCCATCACAATCATCAATGGGTATTATTTCTAGATTCGAGGGTTGTGCTTCATCGCTACTTAAGATGCAAGGTTCGATCAGCCTTTGCGAATTCAAAGAACTAGTATCTGATACTAATTCATTTTCATTTTTTTGATTAGCATAAGTAATGCCTGACAACATAATAATCGGAACTACTGATGCAAGAGTTAAAAGTTTTAAGTGTTTCATAGTTTGCTTTCCTCAGTTTGGTCTAATGACAGAGGTAATCTTTCCATGAACGCACTGAATGATGTTAATAGAGCCTCGATTGTTGTTAAACTTTAAGTTAATGAAAAGTTAATGCTTTATAAATTATTGAAAAAAATGAAAAAATTAGCTACAAACAGTTCATTTAGTATCATATATAATGGTCGACAATAGGAATCAGTTTAAATATAGATGAGCAATTTAATTACTTTGGGGGCTTGGTTAATTCGAACTAGCGAGAATTCTCTTGTTTTAGATGGCAGGTCCTATGCAGTTGAACCATTAGCAATGGATGTACTTATATATTTTGTTAAAAATCCATACAAGGTTATCAGTAGAGATGAACTGGTTGATAAAGTGTGGCAAGGGCGAGTAGTTGGTGATCATGCTGTTTATC
Source organism: uncultured Kangiella sp. (assembly GCA_947498625.1). Classification (GTDB taxonomy): domain Bacteria; phylum Pseudomonadota; class Gammaproteobacteria; order Enterobacterales; family Kangiellaceae; genus Kangiella. The sequence continues at coordinate 846,644 of CANMKR010000001.1, forward strand.
GAGTTATAAACTTGCTTAGGAAGACTCTGAAGCATGACCAAGGGCTTGAGTACATCAAAACTATTCGTAAAAAAGGCTATCAGCTGAATAAAGAGTTTGTAGACAACATTACTTTTGAACTGACTCAATCAGGTGAAAGTATAGAAGTTAAAGAAGTAGTTAAGGAAACTAATAAAAATAGGAGTCATTTAGGAATTACACTTTTAATACTGATCGTGTTTATTCTAATAACACTCTTATTAATAAAACCCTTTACAAACCCCAAAAAAGAAATTGTGCAATATAAAAATTTAAAGCCATTCAGTGTGCTAAATGGCGAAGAGAAAGACCCTGCTTTCTCAAAAGATAGTCAATTTGTTGCTTATAGTTATAGAGCTGGAGCAGACGAAGATTATAAAGTTTATATACAACCACAAGTTGGTTCAGCAAAGAAGTTAACTCAAGGTATTGGTAATGATGTTTCGCCTTCATGGTCAGAAAATGGAAAAGCTATAGTTTTTGCAAGAATTTCCAATGAAGAATGCAGCATAATTATGGTTATGCTTATGAAGTCATATCAAGAATCTAAGTTACTAGATTGTTACGGACATGGGATAGATAACGAAGTGGTATGGGGCCGTGATAATTTTATTTATTATACAAGTTCCGGATCCAGAACTAAGCCTTATAAAATTTATCGATACTCAATGACCACCGGAAAAAACGAACAATTAACTAATCCAGAAGTTGGGCGCTCTAAAGGTGATATATTTTTTGCATTATCCAACAACAGCCAATTTCTTGCTTATAAAAGAGATTTGGACTGGGGCAATACTGAAATTAGACTACTTGATCTCAAAACCAGAAAGTCAAACAAGCTTTTTAAACTAAATGGGTGGAAGAAAGGTTTGGCTTGGTCAAAAGATGATCGATACCTTTTTTATATTGATACTGAAGATAGAATTTTTCAGTATGAAGTTTCTACAGGAAAGCAACATCAAGTATTGACTAGTCAAGTCTCTATCCATGCACTTACCGCCGATCCTAATACAGACAATATCCTAATAATGACTGGCGATACTGGCTCTGACATAACAATCAATACTATGGATAATACTAATGAGGAAAGTTTTATTAGCTCTAGCGAAGTCGATGTATATCCAGAGTTTGCAAACACCAGCATGCAAGTAGCTTTTTTATCGTCAAGAAGTGGTGAAATGCAAATATGGTTAAAATCTAAAGATGGAGAAGAGCAGCAGTTAACAAACTTTTCTACTGAGCGCTTCATTCAAAGAATTAGATGGTCACCTAATGATAGGTATATAGCTTCATCAAGTTATAACCGATTATATATCGTTGATGTTCTTTCCGGGGAAGAAAAAACCATTTGGAGTTTCCAACGCAACTATCGAATAGAAGCCCCAAGCTGGTCAGAAGATGGAGAATATTTATATTTTTCATCGGATAAAGATGGGGATTGGCAAACCTATAAAGTAAATTTAATTGAACCAAAAGAACCTGAGAAAATGACAACAGAAGGTAGCTATGGCGCGATAGAAGCTAATAATAAATTAATTTACTTCAAGTATCATTTTGATGGCTTATGGGTTAAAAACCTGTCAACTAAAAAAGAGTCACAACTCACAGTGGATACTAATATCTTTGCCTATGATAGTTTATACCCAAGCGATAATGGAGTTTTTTACGTTGCAATTGACTCCGAGAAGGGGAATCGGTTTAAACATATAGAATTCGATTCTGGACGTGTTCGGGACATGATGCCTATATCAAATCCATTAATAGATGTTTCAGTCTCTTTTAATAACGAATGGGTATTAACTCCCAAAATCTATCGAAACGAGACAGCTATCAAGCTACTGGAAGTTGAAGATAACCTCCAGTAGCGGTTTTTTACTCAGAATCTGGCTTTTCGTTTTCTTGTGAGGGACATAATTTCGGGAATAATTTGCAAAATATACTCGGTTCACGGTCGGGACTGACTTTGAACTTTGTATTTATATTGTTATCAACTGGATACAAAGTATTGGATGAGAGCAATGCAAAAAGAGTAAGTATTAAGGCTAAGTATTTCATGAGGTTTCTCCTTCGAATTTAATATTACATGGTGTTTTTCTATCAAATTTTTCTATGTTGTGCTGAGATACAGTTGTTAGAGTTTCAAACTGTATGCCATGACTGTTGCTGTAGTTGATTAAGCCAGAAAAATATAAATATTGGTTACTACAGCTTTTAAGGGCATATAAGTGGTGCTCGCTCAAACCTTCTAAAGAAATAGCTTGTTGCTTGTTAGAGTATAGGGCATCTTTTAAATTTCTATATAGCAATGGAGTCGGTCGGCTTTTAAAATAAGCGTAAACTTTTATCACTCTACCATGATAGTTAGATGGAGCTGATATCACTTCTTCAATAGTCATGACTTTATTTTGCTCATGTTGGCAACTTATTAAAACGAGCATTAATAAAGTGATTACTTTGCTTATCTTGTTCACTTTGTGTTCCGGTACCATCTATTTACAATTGCCACTGAAATTAGAATAGGCTAATTCTTAACAAGATTGTTTATGTGAACTTAATGAATAGTTAATGAATAAATAATTATATAAAAATCAATAAGATAAAGGTTCTTCAAAAGGATCGGGAAATCATTAAATATGGTCTTTAATTCAATAGCTCTATATAATGCGACAAATTTCTTTCCTACAACATAATGCTTTTCTTTGAGAATACCTCCTTAAGGCGCGGTAAAAAGGTGCTGTTCGAACAGGCGTCTTTTATTGTCAATCCGCAAGATAAAGTTGGCGTTACAGGTGCTAATGGAACCGGTAAGTCTTCACTGTTTGCATTGGTGCGTGATGAACTGGAAGAGGATGAGGGTAATTTTTCAAAGTCTAACGGCATTGTCATTTCCAGCGTTCGACAGGAAACTCCTAGTGTTGCGATTCCTGCGATTGATTATGTGCTACAGGGAGATGAGGAGTTAATTCAATTACAAAGCCAGTTAGCATCAGCTGAAAGTAGCAATAACGGCGAAGCGATTGGCGAGCTACATCAAAAACTAGCCGATATCGATGCCTATACTGCACATTCTCGAGCTGGAGCTTTGATGCATGGTTTAGGCTTCTCGGCCGAGCAAGAAAATCTAGCAGTGAATAGTTTTTCCGGTGGTTGGCGCATGCGTTTGAATTTAGCGCAGGCGCTTATGTGTCGTTCGGATCTCTTACTGCTGGATGAGCCTACCAACCACTTGGATCTCGAAGCCGTGATTTGGTTAGAAAAATGGCTCAAGGCTTATCAAGGTGCTGTGATGTTAATTTCGCATGATAGAGATTTTCTTGATCGAGTGGTTAATCGCATTGCACATATTGAGCAACAGGGCGTCAAACTTTACACCGGTAATTATTCTGATTTCGAAATTCAGCGGGCTGAGCATTTAGCACAACAACAAAGTCAGTTTGAGCGACAACAAAAAGAAATTGCTCATATGCAATCTTTTGTCACTCGTTTTAAAGCCAAAGCCAGTAAAGCCAAGCAAGCGCAAAGTCGAGTTAAAGCTTTAGAGCGGATGGAGCTCATTGCTCCTGCTCATGTGGACTCACCTTTTAATTTTGCCTTTCCTGAATTAGGTCATGTGCCTGCGCCATTGTTGCAATTAAAAACAGCATCTGCAGGTTATTCGTCAGATGATGGCCAAGTGACTATTTTGGATACGATTGGCTTTTCATTAGTGCCTGGCGATCGTATTGGTTTATTAGGTAAGAATGGTGCTGGTAAATCCACTTTAATCAAATCTTTGGTAGCAGATATACCTTTATTATCTGGTGAAAGAGTAGCAGCCAAAACGATTAATATCGGTTATTTCGCGCAACACCAGTTGGATCAACTGCATCCTGAAATGTCGCCGATCCAACACTTACAACGTGATTATCCAGACGCTACTGAACAAGAATTGAGAAACTTTTTAGGTGGATTTGACTTTAATGGTGATAAAGCCTTGGAACCTGTAGCGCCATTTTCAGGTGGAGAAAAAGCGCGCTTAGTTTTGGCACTACTGGTTTACTCTAAACCCAATGTACTGCTATTGGACGAGCCGACTAACCATTTGGATTTGGAGATGCGCCATGCCATGACGGTAGCATTTCAAAACTTTGAGGGTGCGATTTTATTGGTGTCACACGATCGCCATATGCTTAAAACGGTTTGCGATGATTTGTACTTGGTGGCTGACGGTACTGTCAGTCAGTTTAAAGGTGATCTTGATGATTATGCGAAATGGACTCTTGAGCAAGCTAAGCTGTTTGCTGAGACAAGCACGGACGATTTAGTGGATGAGTCCTCTGCTGGCGCGCTCTCAAAGAAAGAACAAAGAAAGCAAGATGCTGAAAAACGCAAACGCTTGCAGCCTTTGAAAAACAAACTCAAAAAGATCGAAAAACAAATGGAGTCATTACAAATAGAAAAGGATGAACTCGATCAGGCTATGGCTGAGCCGAGTTTGTATGAAGAAGCGAATAAAGAAAAAATGCTCACCATAACTCTTCAATCTCAGTCAGTTAAGGAAGCAATTGAATTGCAAGAAGAGGAGTGGTTCTTGTTGAATGAGGAGCTAGAAACTTTACAAGCGGAGAATTAAGCTGCTTTGTTAGCTCCTTGTTACTAGCTTTAAGATTAACTGGTTGATTTCTTTAGCCCATTCGGTGCAACTTTCTTTATTCGGATGATAGCCATCACCAGCAAATCCTTCAGGGCGCGGGTCAAAATCAGATGCTAAGTAATGAACATAATCATAGCCCTGACAAAGCTCTTTAGAAAGCTTATCAAAACCTTTGGCTCTTAGCCCAAACAGAAACTGCAAAAATTTAGGTAACAAAGGGAAACCACCTAGTGGGGGCATACCGTTGAAAATTATTTGTGCCTTAGGGTATTGAGTATGGATAGATTCAAACAATGACTTTAAATTTCTCTGCCATGCACCAGTTCGAGTCAAACTAGTCACGTCATTGACACCGACCGAAGTGATAACGAAGTCTATCTTAGTCTCGGGTAACTGAGGGAGCAGCTTTTTTACCATTTGACCTGAGTTATAGCCGGTTTTACCCACGAGTTGCCAAGAGACAGATTGATTAAGATTGCTGGATAACAGCTTAGCGGTTTGACCTATCAAGGTGTTTTCAGTGGTATCGATACCTACGCCACTAATAATTGAGTCGCCAAAACCTAATATACTAATGCCATCTAGGTTAGAGTCGGCCGACTCTCTCTTTACTTTACCTTGAGGTATGCCTGTAGCTTCTTCAAACCTTGGGGCATTGTTTTTAAGACGAATTCCTTGTGGAATGGCGAACGGCGTCAAAAGCCAAAATAGAATTCTTTTCAACATAAGTGATAACTTTTAGGATTAATTAAAGTGATTTTGGTTAAAAGGGTTTTGGCTAAAGGGGTTTTGATTTGATACCAAGTTTATGTAACGACTCTATTAAACTGGTTTGCTGCTCAAAATTATTAACATAGAGCGATGATTTTCGGCCCATTTCTATATCATCAATAACGCGTTTTGCTTGAATGGGATCGGCAGTGGTGGTTTCCGCGATTAGATTTTGTGCATCCAATAATTTAGGGTTATCGATCACTTTGACTAACTGCACCATCTTATAATTGCCTCCAGCGGCATGACCATAGGTCAAAAACCAAGAGTAACTGAAGCAATAAATGCAGGTTATGATTAGACCGGGCAAAATACTCAGGAAAATATTAGGGGTGCCATTGAGTAGGTGGCCAATAATTATAAAGCTATAGACAGCAGTCAGATTGGTAATGACTGCTAATAAAAAGCGCTTTAAATTATCTTTTGATAAACGCACCATAAACTCCATAATGGCGCTACCTACAAAAGTGAGTAAAAAGCTCATTCCGCCTTGGACTAATCCTGAGCGCAAAGCAATACCATGTCCTGCTTCGCTATTCGCTATATATCCCCAAGCACCGTAACCTAAGAAGGCTAGTGTGCCTGACAATAGAACTCGCAAAAAAGGATTTTTTGGAATGATGCGCATTCAGTTAGTTTTATAGTAATTTTGCTTAGAATAGCCAAAACTGACGAATTATGGAAATATAAAAATATTAAACAATTGGCATTTCTTATCGCTCGCAGCCTTGTTAGACTTAACTCCATATAATTTATAGCAAAACCCGATGATTGAGCACGATAGAATAATAAATCCTACTGAGATTGCAGACGAAGATCACTTTGACCGCGCGATTCGACCAACTGCACTCAAAGATTATGTTGGGCAAGAAACAGTACGCCAGCAGATGGAGATCTTTTTATCGGCAGCGCAAAAGCGAAAAGATGCGCTGGATCATGTATTAATCTTTGGTCCTCCTGGTTTAGGTAAAACGACTCTGGCAAACATCATTGCCAATGAAATGAATGTTGGGATAAAGCATACCTCAGGCCCAGTGTTGGAAAAAGCAGGCGATCTAGCGGCCATGCTCACTAACCTAGAAGCCAATGATGTCTTGTTTATTGATGAAATTCACCGTTTAAGCCCGCATGTAGAAGAGGTCTTGTACCCTGCGATGGAAGATTATCAATTGGATATTATGATCGGTGAAGGACCTGCTGCCCGTTCTATCAAGCTGGATTTGCCACCTTTTACACTTGTAGGCGCCACGACTCGAGCAGGCTTATTGACTTCGCCATTAAGAGACCGCTTTGGTATCGTTCAGCGTCTGGAGTTCTATAATATTGAGGATCTTACCGTTATTGTCATGCGCTCTGGCACCATTTTAGGTTTAGAGATAGAAGAAGCAGGCGCTCGTGAAGTGGCCAGACGTTCGCGCGGAACCCCCCGGATTGCTAACCGTCTTTTAAGACGAGTGAGAGATTATGCAGAAATTAAAGCGGATGGCGTAATTAACCACGAGACGGCGAGTCTTGCTTTAGACATGTTAGATGTTGATGATCGCGGCTTCGATATGATGGATAGAAAATTATTGCTGACAATTATTGAGAAGTTTAGCGGTGGTCCAGTGGGTTTAGATACACTCGCAGCAGCGATTGGTGAAGAGCGCGATACGATTGATGATGTTTTAGAGCCATTTTTGATTCAGCAAGGTTTTATTCAAAGAACGCCAAGAGGGCGAATCGCCACTAAATTGGCATATCAACACTTTGATATTATCCCTAGTGATGATGGCTTGTTTGGCTGATATAGAAAAGAAAACTCTTGAAAAGAAAACTTTTGCTAAGAAAGAATATACATAACTATTAACACTTTTTACTGAATCTTTGCGTTTAAATATGAGTCAAGCAGAATTTATTTTACCAGTCCGAGTCTACTATGAAGATACCGATGTAGCGGGCGTGGTTTATTACGCTAACTATTTGAAATTTTATGAGCGTGCTCGCACAGAATGGCTTAGAAGCCTCGGTTATGATCAGGACGTTTTGATTAAGCAGGGTTTGGCATTTGCCGTTGCCCATGTGGATGCAAAATACTTTGCGCCAGCGCGATTTAATGATCAACTAAAGGTGATCACTAAAATTACTAAATCCCGCAAAGCGAGTATGGTATTTCATCAAAAAATTGTTTCAGAGACAGTTTTGGATGATAGCGGTAAAGAACAATTATTAAATGAAGCAACGATTAAAGTTGCCTGTGTGGATCTTATGTCGATGACGCCTAAGTCCATGCCAAATTATCTAGTAGAGGAGATAGCCAGTGACTGGTGCTGAAATGTCGATAGCAGACTTAATTCTTAAAGCTAGCGTGGTTGTTCAAGCCATTATGGCACTGTTGTTAATAATATCGGTAGTGTCTTGGGCTATGATTTTTCAACGCAGTGCAGTGTTAAATTTAGCGGCAAGAAGCGGCCGCAAATTCGAAGATCAATTTTGGTCTGGTATCGATCTAAGTAAATTATTTTCAGATCTTAACCAAAGAGCGAAAGCTGCCACGGGTTTAGAGTCGTTATTCCAATCAGGCTACCGCGAGTTTATGCGTTTAAGTAGCCAACAAGGCACTTCCCCTGACGCCGTCATGGATGGTACTCATAGAGCGATGCGCGTTTCGCATAGCCGAGAGATAGAAAAATTAGAACGTAATTTATCATTTTTAGCTACCGTCGGCTCGGTAACGCCTTATATAGGTTTATTCGGAACCGTTTGGGGCATTATGAATTCTTTTATCGCGCTGGGTTCGGTAAAGCAGGCGACATTAGCGATGGTTGCGCCGGGTATTGCTGAGGCATTGATTGCTACAGCCATGGGTTTATTTGCTGCTATACCTGCGGTGATTGCTTACAATCGTTTCACTAACCGCTTGCAACGCATTGAAACTCAATATGAGAATTTCTTAGAAGAGTTCTCGGGCGTTTTGCACCGTAAAGCACATAGCAAAAAAGACTAGGGCACTACTTTGGCTTATTTAGTACGCCGAGAAAGGCGCAGACCTAAAGCTGAAATTAATGTAGTTCCATACATTGATGTGATGTTGGTATTGATGGTGATCCTAATGATTACTGCGACGGCTATTACTGCAGGGGTGGAGGTCGATCTCCCTAATGCCGCAGCGCCTCCGTCGGAGGCGACTTATGAAAACTCTATTATTTTACAAGTGACGCCTTCAGGCGAATACAAATTTGCTGATGATGAAGTGACTTATAACCTTGATGATATGGTGGATTTAGTGAGAGCGAGATTAGAGCAAAAACCTGAACTGCTAGTTTTAGTTGGCGGTGATAAAGGCGCAGACTATGGCAAAGTCGTTGAGCTCTTAAGCATGATGAATCAGGTGGCGGGTGTTGATAAGGTTAGCCTTATGACGAATCCGGTGAAATAAGCAGTGATAAAGAAACAGAGTAAGGTAATCTAGTTGTCATATAAAAAAAATATTATTCCAATGACCTTAGCAGTTTTACTGCATCTGGTATTGATTGCTTTATTGCTTTGGAATTTCGCTTTCAAACCTGATGAGCAAGACAAGCAATTTGTCGATTCACCGGTAAAAGCTCGTTTAGTGACGGCGCCAGAAACACCGAAGAAAGATGCTTCCAGTTTAAAAAAACGCCAACAGAAGCAAAAAGAGCTAGAAGAAGCTAAAAAGCTGTTAGAGCAGAAAAAACTAGAAGAGCAGAAGCAAAAAGAAATAGAACAACAACAGTTAGAAGCAGAAAAAAAGTTGCAGCAAGATAAAAAGCTGGCTGAAGAAAAGAAACTAGACGATGAGCGCAAAGCTGCTGAGCAGAAAAAGCTAGAGCAGCAAAAAAAAGCAGAAGCTGAAAAGAAACGATTAACAGAAGAAGCCGAGAAAAAGCGTAAGGCGGAGGCAGAAAAAAAACGTAAAGCAGAAGCCGAGAGAAAGAAAAAAGCTGAAGCCGAACGAAAACGAAAAGAAGCTGAGCGGAAGCGAAAAGAATTGGAAGCCTTGGAAGAATCTTTGGATGATGAACTGTTTGAGGCAGCGAAAGGCGAAGTGAGACAAACTCAAATAATGAGTGAGGTGTCTAAGATTCAACGAGCTATTAGGGCTAAAATCATTCGAAATTGGGATGAACCAGTCTTCGAAGGTAGCTGCATTATGAGAATAACCATGGGCCCTGGTGGAATCGTTTTAAATATTGAAGCTGTGGATGGTGGACTTGAGTATTGTGAGTCGGCGGAAACTGCAATCAGCCGTTCTGCGCCTTTACCTTCTTCCGATGACCCGCAAGTCATGGCTGAGTTAAAAAGCTTAAGAATGACTTTCGATCCCAGTCAAAAAGAAAATTAGAATAGGAATGCTATGAAAAGATTTTTAGCAATATTACTGATGGTATTAGCGGTATCGCCACTCAAGGCAGAGATTGAGATTTTAATCACTGAAGGGCGTGATGATGCTCGCCCCATTGCTATAGTACCTTTTGCTTTTGAAGCGGCTGGTGTTGTCGCAGCACCACCTTTTGATTTTGCAAAAATCATTGCCGATGATTTAGCCCGTTCAGGTAAATTCAAGCCAACCGCAATAGCGGATTTACCGCAAAATCCTTCGTCTGTCGAGCAGGTTGATTTAAATCTTTGGAAAACTTTGGGTGTTGATGCTGTGGTCTATGGCTTGGTTAAAGAAAAAAGTCCTGGCATCTATCAGGTTTCCTATGACTTGCTAGATCCTTATAACGATAAAGCCATTTTTGATTCGCAAATTGAAGAGGGTAGCTATGCATTAGTAGACCAGTCTCAACATTTAATGTTACTCAAAGATAAAATCGTTGGGCAGGATAACTATCGCTGGAATGCGCATATTGCCGCCGATGAAATATATGAAGCATTAACCGGCGAGCGCGGAGCTTTCGCAACGCAAATAGCTTATGTGGAAGTGGATAGAAGCCAGCAAAATCCGTATCAATTATTTGTGTCGGATAGTGACGGCTTTGGTGCCCAGAGAATCTTCTCTTCTAGAATGCCTATTATGTCGCCAGCTTGGTCGCCCAATGGTCAACAGTTAGCCTATGTTACTTTTGAAAATGGTCGTTCAGAAATTGTAAGGCAAGATTTAGCAAAAGCACAACGAGATGTACTAGCTAGCTTTAAAGGTTTTAATAGTGCGCCAACTTGGTCACCGGGCGGCTCTAAAATGGCTATGGTATTGTCCAAAGATGGCAATCCTGAAATCTATTTAATGGATTTAACGACTCAAAAGTTAACTCGTTTAACCCGTCATTACGCTATCGATACAGAACCCTCGTGGAGTCCCGATGGCGAAAGTATAGTGTTCACTTCTGATCGCGGTGGCCGTCCACAGATTTATCGTGTGTTTTTAGACTCTGGTGAAACCAAACGTGTGACCTTTGAAGGACGTTATAATGCCGGTGCTGAGTTCTCGCCTGATGGAAACTCTATCGTTATGGTGCATCAATCTAGCAAAGGGTTTCATCTGGCAACTCAAGATTTAAGTTCTGGAGCGATAAATATTCTAACTAAGACCAACTTAGATGAGTCCTTATCTATCGCACCAAATGGAAGTATGATAATTTACTCTACAGTCAGCGGTAGACAGAAAGTATTAAGCACTATCTCGATGGATGGACGCTTTGGAATGCCGATACCAAGTACTACTGGTGAAGTAAAAGCGCCTGCTTGGTCACCTTTTTTAAATTAATTTTTTACTAAAATAAAACAGTAACCTAACTGGAGAAAACAATGAAATATTTAACGAAATTGGCAGCGCTAGCAGTTTTTGCTTTAGTAATCTCTGCTTGTACAACTACTAAGCCAACGGAAACTACTGATACGGGTACAACCCAATCAGGTCCAACGGCTGAGCAATTAGCAGCACAACGTGCCGCTGAAGAAGCTCGTCGTGCTGCAGCAGCAGAAGCTGCACGTATCCAAGCTTTATTGGATAGCACAACCATTTATTTCGGTTATGACCAAGATTTAATCGATTCTGAATACACTGAAATGTTGCGTTTACACGCAGAGCGTATGGTTGCAGAAAATCGTAGTGTGACTTTAGAAGGCCATGCTGATGAGCGTGGTACTCCAGAATACAACTTGGCTTTGGGTGAGCGTCGAGCTAAAGCAGTTGCACAATTATTAAAAACTTTTGGTGTCTCGGATAGCCAAATTGAAGTAGTAAGTTTTGGTGAAGAGTCACCAGCAATGTCGGGTCATGATGAGTCTTCATGGGCTAAAAATAGACGTGTAGAACTTAACTATAAGTAATTTAATATAAGTAACCCGTCTAATAGTTAATAGGATTCAAACGGTAGCATTATGAGATTTAGACTAATGACCTTGCTAGTAGCGCCTTTATCACTGGCGCTACTTTCAAATAACTTACAAGCGGCTGCACCTGTTGTTGATGCGCAAGATGCACGAGCAAAGCAACAGGCTCGAGCGAATCAACAAAGTCAGCTAATGGCAGAGTTAGTGTTACAAATAAATCAATTGCAGCAAGAAGTCCGTCAATTAAGAGGGCAGCTTGAAGAGCAAGATTATCGAATGAATCAATTGGCTAAGCAGCAGCGTGATCTCTATATTGATTTAGATAAACGCATACAAACTGGTGGTGTGGTTCAGACTGAGGACGGAAGCGAGTCTTCTGACTCAGGCGCCAATGGTTCCCCAGCTGCTGATTCTGATGTACAAGCTGCATATAACAAAGCCTTTACTCAATATCGAGATAAAGAATTTGCTTTTGCTAAAAGCTCTTTTAAAAGTTTCTTAGAAACCTACCCGAAAGAAGCGTTAGCTTCTAATGCACACTTTTGGTTGGGTCAGCTGCATATGAAAGATGAAGAGTATCAACAAGCTGAAATTCAGTTTAAGGCTGTATTCGAGACTTTCCCAGGTGCTAATAAAACGGATGTATCCATTTTAAAATTGGGGCAGCTGGAAGAAGCGCGTGGTAATAAGAAAGCTGCAAAGCAATACTACCAAAGAGTAGCAAAGGAGTTTCCGGATACCACCGCTGGCAAATTAGCCTCAGCTAAACTAGAAGCTCTTTAATGATAAATGCTCGTGAATAAAGGCGCTTTTAGCGCCTTTTTCTTTACCTTTTGTTTTTCATTCGTTGCAGTAATCGACTATAATTCGCGCAATTATTGTTATGAGTAATGAATTTTGAGCAAGCTTAGGATTACTGAGATATTCCACTCCCTGCAAGGCGAAAGTTTAACGGTTGGCTTACCCACGGTTTTTGTCCGTCTGACAGGCTGCCCTTTACGCTGTGTCTATTGTGATACGGACTATGCCTTTGGTGGCGGCGAATGGATGTCTTATGATGAGATTTACCAGCAAATTGCTCAATACGATTGCGAAAATATTTGTATTACTGGTGGTGAGCCATTAGCCCAAAAAAGAGTATTCGATTTCTTTACCCTGCTTTGTGATAAAGGCTATAAGGTGTCCACTGAAACCGGTGGTGCCAATGATATATCACCGTTGGATCCCCGAGTAATGACAGTGATGGACTTAAAAACCCCTGATTCTGGTGAAATGGATAAAAACCTTTATTCTAATATCGAGCATCTAAAATCTGGTGATCAGGTAAAGTTTGTTATCTGTAGTCGCAAAGATTTCGACTGGGCAAAAATGGCTATCGAGCAGCATGCGATTACTAATAAGTGCGAAGTGTTATTTTCACCAAGTTATGGACAAGTAGAGTATCAAGAATTAGCAGAATGGATCTTAAAACATAAGTTAAAAGTGCGAATGCAAATTCAATTACATAAAGTAATCTGGGGTGAGAAAACGGGTGTATAATTGCTTAGCTAAATTCAAAGGTTCTGGTTTTAATGTCTAAAAAAGCAGTAGTATTACTATCAGGTGGTTTGGACTCAACCACGGCATTGGCAATGGCTAATGAACAAGGTTTTGAGTGCTATACCATGAGCTTTAATTACGGTCAGCGCAGTTTGGCTGAGTTGAATGCTGCTAAAAGAATTTCTAAGACCTTTAATGCTACTAAGCATATCGAAGTGAATCTAGATATGACAGAAATTGGTGGTTCAGCGTTAACCGATCACTCGATTGACGTACCCGTTAATGAACAAATTTCTGAACAAGACGCTATTCCTGTGACTTATGTTCCAGCTCGAAATACGGTTTTTTTATCTATTGCGCTAGGCTGGGCTGAGGTTTTGGATGCCAGTCATATTTTTGTGGGCGTCAATGTGGTGGATTATTCAGGTTACCCCGACTGCCGCCCTGAATTTGTGCAAGCCTTTGAAGCCATGGCCAATTTAGCTACCAAAGCTGGGGTTGAAGGAAACAAATTAACCGTTGCGGCGCCGTTAATCGATATGACGAAAGAAGAGATTATCGCCACCGGAATTAGGTTAGGTGTGGATTACAGCCAAACCGTATCTTGCTATAAAGCCACTGATGATGGTTTAGCTTGTGGTGAATGTGATTCTTGTATTTTGCGTGCGCGAGGTTTTGAGGGGCAGGGGATTAAAGACCCTACTTTGTATTTATAGTCTTTAAATATGTTAACGCCCTTTTTAGAATTTCATCATCTTTCTTATTAGTAATTTCCACTTGAATTTTAGGACGATAGTCTTCCCTTGGGGTGCCATCTACATGGTACATTTTTTGAGTTGATATCTTAAAACCAATATTACTATTTGGCATTCTATAATCCCACATAGAGCCAAGTAGCTGCCCCATTTTAGTTCCTATTACGGTAGCCCCTATATGGTCAAAACCTAAAGCGGTGCCTTCCCCCATACTGCCAGTCCATTGATTTACCAGAACAACCACAGGCTTCGAATAGTATGGCTTTAGAGGGCTAACGATTTCTGCCCAGCTTCTTTTAATACCATACTCTTTTAGGTCATTAGGGTACTCATGCTTTTGATAGAAACTATCTTTATCAACAAAGTGACCTAAAATCGAACGAGCCACTAAACTGTTTCCACCACCGGAAGTAAATCTTAGATCTAAAATAAGGGCTTCTGTTCCTTTAAAAGACTCTAGTAAGATTGGGAATTTTTCTAGTATAGAGTTATTACCTAACGAGTTATTGAATTTGATATAACCAATGGAGCCAATCTGTTCAGAAAGTAGTGGATTATCGAAAGACATAAATTGTGTTTCTACAAGAGATAGCTTTAGTTTCTTACCAGACCGTTTTACAGTAATACTTCGAGGTTTACCTCTATCACCCGCTAAGGTGACATTTAGTGCCCAAGTACGTATTTCGTCATCGATTGAATCAAAGCTGGTGCCAATATATCTGTCTATCGCTTTTAAAGTAAGTTCTTGGTTAATGGCAAGAATTTCATCGCCAATCTCTAACTGCTTATGTGCATCTGAACCTTGAAGTAAATTAACTACAGTGGCTTTGTTATTTTTATATTCGGCATATACGTCAGCTGAAGAAGGCAGAACTTTAGGCGAGTAGGGGGTACTGCTGAGCAACTGCACATGATTATCATAAAGTTCTAATTGCAAACGCTCAATTAAAGCCAAAAAGTCTGTGTGATTGGTTACTTTTTCAAAATTTTCCCAAGCAAATCTAGTTACTTTGTCCCAATTAGTTTTCTTTTCATCAAAGTAGGCATAATTATTTTTCACAGTGGATAAATAGAACTCGAGGTCCTGTTTGTATTTTGCAGCATTTTCTGGACTGAGTTCCGCATTGGCTTGTGATAAATAAGAAGAAAGTAATATGAGTATGCTTACAGTTATTTTTTTCATGAACTATTATTTTGGGTTATTTTATGATTCGCATCATATCTTGCAGTTTTAGGATTAGCTAGTGTTAATCAATGAATTGCCATTATAAACTTCTTTGGTCACTTAGGTTTAGATTTGATATAGGCCGCTAAAATTAATTTATGATTAAAATAATGAAAAAACTTCTATTAAAACAAGGTGTATTAATACCAATAATTTACTTTTCCTTAATATTCATTAGCGCATTTTTTGCAGATAATTACAGTCATATTGAGCAACATGCTAGCGAACTTGGAATTAACCCCATTAATGCAGTAGTTAAAATTTTTGAAGTGGCTGCTTGGCTAACCAGTGTAATGGCGATGTTACTAGCAATAGGAATGTTTGTTAATTTCGGGAGTAGGTTATTTATATCTGGGACAATGATCTTTATATTTGGAGCATCGCTGGCTTTCGGAGCAATATTTCCCATAGGTTCTCATTGGCATGGAGCTTATGGTATTGGTTTACTAGTGATGGCTTTACCCTTTGCTTTTCTTTATGAAACAAAAGGTTTTATGGAAACTCGCACTTTAAAGGTTATATCTATATTAGTCTTTTTAATATTATTTTTATGGCTATGGGGGGGAACTACTCGTTTAGATCCAATGGAATATCGAGGCCTTACTCAAAGAGTGTTTGGTATAGCTTTATTTGGGTGGTTGTCTTATATTTCCTTTAAATTATCAAAAAAGGCAGAAGATAATGCTTTGCCTATTAATTAGGCTTTCTGTATAATTCCGCGCAATTTAGGGGTTAGCTATTGCTAGCCCTTTATTTTCAATCTTTGTAATGATTAAACGGAGTCCGAAATGGCTATCGAACGTACTTTTTCTATCGTAAAACCTGACGCAGTTGCAAAAAATGTAATTGGCGAAATCTACAGCCGTTTCGAGCGCGCTGGTTTACGCATCGTTGCTTCTAAAATGATGCATTTATCTCGCGAAAAAGCAGAAGGCTTCTACGCAGAGCACGCTGAGCGTCCTTTCTTCGGCGCTTTAGTTGATTTCATGACTTCTGGTCCAGTAATGGTTCAAGTTTTAGAAGGCGAAAATGCAATCAAAGCAAACCGCGAAATCATGGGTGCAACTAACCCTGCAGAAGCGCTTCGCGGAACTATCCGTGCAGATTACGCTGTATCAGTAGATGAGAATGCGGCACACGGTTCTGACAGCCCTGAGTCTGCTGAACGTGAAATTAACTATTTCTTTAGTGCGGATGAAATTTGCCCAAGAACTCGTTAAGAATTGCTGCTTTACTTTATTTCTTTGTTAAAGCCTTTTGTTCGAGTTTCATTAACGAGCAGTTAACTCCAAGTCTCACAAAAGGCTTTGCCGCGAACTAAAGCAAATCATCTAATTCTTAAAAGATTTAATATGAAAAAGGCTTTTCATTTCGATGGGAAGCCTTTTTTAGTGTAAAATACATACAATTATTTATTTGAAAGCTTATTGGCGAGCTAAACTTTAGAAAAGTTTATATGTGCCAAGAAGATATTATCGCAAAAAGGTATCAGTAATGAGTACTCCACAGGTTAAAGAAAAAGTAAACCTACTCAACCTGACGCGCGATGGAATGGTCGAGTTCTTTAATGAACTTGGTGAAAAACCATTTCGTGCCACTCAGGTTTTGAAATGGATCCACCAGTTCGGCGTTGAAGATTTCGACGAAATGACCAATATCAGCAAAGCTTGCCGCGCTAAGCTAAAAGAAGTTGCCGAGATTAAAGGTCCTGAAATCGTCAGCGTGCAAGAATCAACCGACGGCACTATCAAATGGGCTTTGCATATCCCCGGCGGTCAAGCCATTGAAACCGTATTTATTCCTGAGCGTCATCGCGGCACCTTGTGTGTTTCTTCGCAAGTCGGTTGCGCCCTTGAGTGCACATTCTGCTCGACTGGCTATCAAGGTTTTAACCGAAATTTATCAACCGCAGAAATCATTGGTCAAGTTTGGCTAGCTGCTCGTCATTTAAATGGGCTACACAAATCTGACAATCGAGCGGTGACTAATGTCGTCATGATGGGCATGGGCGAGCCATTAGCGAATTATCAGCCAGTGGTTAATTCCATGGAGTTGATGATGGATGATAATGCTTACGGTTTATCTAAGCGCCGAGTGACTTTAAGTACTTCGGGAATGGTGCCACAGCTTAAACGTTTAATAGATGATATTGACGTCGCTTTAGCTATTTCTTTGCATGCACCGAACGATGCCCTTCGAGATATTTTAGTACCTATTAATAAGAAATATCCCATAGCAGAATTAATGCCGGCCATTCATCATTACTTGGATAATTCCAATGCTGCGCGCAAAGTTACTATTGAGTATGTGATGTTAAAAGGTATCAATGATTCGTTAGAGCATGCAAAAGAACTTGCAACATTATTGAAAAATACGCCCTGTAAAATAAACTTAATTCCATTCAATCCTTTCCCGCAGTCTGATTATGCGACATCGACTAGACAAAGCATTGATTCTTTTAGTGATTTTTTAATCAAGAAAGGGTATGTTGTGGTTACTAGAAGAACGCGTGGTGATGATATTGATGCCGCCTGTGGTCAGTTAGCGGGCAAAATTAATGACAAAACTAAGCGTCAAACAAGAAGAGAACAGAATGGCTCTACGGAAACTGTTTCATCTAACCCATATAAAAAACAAATTCCGGTGGAGCTGAGTAATTAATTAAAGGAAGTCAGTAAATGAAGTTAGTCCTAGTGCCATCATTATTAGCCATAACACTATTAATTGGTTGTGAGACCACGCAAAAGACTTCTACTCAAAATGCCACCAATGATCAAATTCAAACGAGTGGCAGAACTCAAGATCTTGATGCTGCCGCAGAGAAAAGGCTTGCATTAGGCTTAGGCTATATCAAGCGCGGTCTTTTCGAAAGAGCCAAAAAGAATTTACTGAAAGCAGAAGAATATGCGCCAGATTCTGCGGATGTTCAATTCGGATTAGCCTATTACTATCAACAAGTATTAGAAATTGAAAAGGCGGAGGCTTATTACAAAAAAGTGATAAGACTCGATTCAAAAAATCCAGACTACCTTAATGCTTACGGCGCATTCTTATGTACATCTAAAAAAGAATACGACAAAGCGGTCACCTATTTTCTAAAGGCAGTGGATAAGCCTGAGTACACTTCAGTAGGTGAAAGCTATGAGAATGCTGGTTTTTGTACTTTAGAAGCAGAAGATTTTGATATGGCAGCTATTTATTTCCAAAAAGCCATGACCTTCAATCCTCGCTTAACGCGTCCATTATATGGTTTAGCATTACTGTCATTCCAACAGACTAAATACAATAAAGCTGAAAATTATTTATTCCAATTTGAAGCTAAATCTAAACCCACTGCTGACAGTTTATTGTTAGGCTATAAAATTGGCCGACGCCTAAATGACCGTTTTTCTATGGAGTCTTATGGCGAAAAGTTAACACAGCTTTTTCCAAATTCTGAACAAGCTTTGATTTATCGCAGGATGAACGGTTAACGGTATTCTTATGAGTGACGAAGAATCTAAACCAGTAGAACAAGGTCCAGGCTCTTTATTACAGGAAGTACGTGAACAACAAGGATTAACCACTAAAGACGTCGCTGATCGCCTTAAATTGATGGAACAGTCCGTTCGTAACATTGAAGCGGATGATTACAAAGATATTCCCATCACTTTCTATAAAGGCTACATAAGAAATTACGCCCAGTTACTGTCACTTGATCCAGAAAAAGCCTGCCAAAGTTTCGATGAATATGCAAAAAAGCATGGTTTAGTTTCAAAAACGCTAGCGACTCCAGCGTATCGTGACGAATCGGTTAAACGAAAAAGAAACATGCAAGCTATTCGGATTTTTATGAAACTAGTTTCTTTCTTGTTGGTATTAGCATTTGTATATTCGATTTATTATTTACTGGTTGAAAAAGGCTATTGGAATAAATTTATTAATAGTTTTGATAAGCCTGAGACTCAGCAAGAATTGCCTATAGATTCGGGTGGTAATGATAAGGATGATGGTAATGAAGGTGAGTTAATTCCTGTAACTTCTAATTCTGCCTCGCTACCTTTAGTCCAAGAGCCTGTCTCTGAGAAGATTAGTCAACCAAATGATCAAACAATTTCAAATGAGTTGTCATTGGATAATGCAACTTTGGAAAATACAGAAACTAATGAAGCTGAAAATTTAAAGAATGAGGTTGCTAACTCCGTTAGTTTGTCGGGTTTAACTTTGGCTTTTAGTGGTGATTGCTGGGTTGAAATCTCTGATGCCACTGGCCGTATTTTAGTTTCTGGTGTTAAATCTTCAGGTCATATATCGAATGTCACAGGACAATTGCCATATCAAATCACCTTGGGTGACCCTTCAGTGGTATCCATAAGTTTCGATGGCCAGTCATATGATCTTTCATCTTATTCTGCTGCGAAGGTAGCAAAATTCACCATTGGCGACTAAAATCGATTAGAATAGCTTCGTAATTTTACCACTAGTACTTAATTAATAGCTTTCTTATGAACAACAACTCTTGGATTAAAAGGCGTCAATCTCGTCAGATTATGGTTGGCAATGTACCTGTTGGTGGTGATGCGCCAATTGCAGTGCAAAGCATGACTAACACTGAAACCTGCGATGTTGACGCTACCTTAGCTCAAATCAATGCATTGGCTGATACAGGCGCGGATATTGTGCGCGTTTCGGTACCGACTATGAAGGCAGCTGAGGCTTTTAAGCTAATTAAAGCTCAGTCGCCTGTTCCTCTGGTTGCGGATATTCACTTTGATTACCGAATTGCATTGCAAGTTGCCGAATACGGTGTGGATTGCTTACGGATTAACCCAGGAAATATTGGCTCAGAAGCTCGCGTTAAAGCGGTGGTCGATGCCGCTAAAGCGCGTAATATACCCATCAGAATTGGCGTAAATGCTGGTTCATTAGAGAAGGATCTGCAAGAAAAATATGGTGAGCCAACACCTGAAGCGCTAGTGGAGTCTGCATACCGCCACATTGAATACTTAGAAAAACACAATTTTAAAGATTATAAAATTAGTCTGAAAGCATCCGATGTCTTTATGACGGTTTCTGCCTATCGAATCTTGGCCAAAGAGATCGATAATCCCTTACATTTAGGCATTACCGAAGCGGGTTCTTTCCGCTCGGGCACCGTTAAATCTTCAGTGGGTTTAGGTATGTTATTGGCAGAAGGGATTGGCGATACCATTCGTATTTCGTTGGCAGCGGACCCAGTACAAGAAGTAAAAGTGGGTTTTGATATATTAAAAAGCCTTGGTTTACGTCAGCGTGGAATAAACTTAATCGCTTGTCCGTCTTGTTCACGTCAGCAGTTTGATGTGATCAAAACCGTGAATGCTCTTGAAGAACGCTTGGAAGATGTGAATGAGCACGTGGATGTTGCGGTGATCGGTTGTGTAGTGAACGGTCCTGGTGAAGCGAAAGAAGTTGAAGTGGGTTTAACTGGTGGCCATAAGAAATCGATGCTTTATACCAATGGCGAAAAGAGTCATAAGGTGGCAAACGAAGATCTAGTGGACGAGTTAGAAAAACAAATTCGCGCTAAGATTGCGGTCAAACAGGCGCAAAAAGAAACTAAAACCAAGGGTGAAGCAGAAGTTGCGATTAAGCAGATTTAGTTTATTCTCAATAGCGTTAGTGTTTATGGGCTCATAATTGTTCTCGCAACAAACGTTTGCTAAAGAACCATTAGACAAAGAATCATTCGACAAAGAATCATTCGACAAAGAATCAGGAAGTGTTATGCACAGTGTCACTGGAAGTTTTGAAGTGAAGATTACCCCAGCTGAAGATGAAACTAGTGTTGGCAGAATGATTTTAGACAAAAGCTATTTTGGCGCTTTATCAGGAACGTCCAAAGGGCAAATGCTCAGTCACAGAACCGAAGTTAAAGGTTCAGCCGCTTATGTGGCGCTAGAACACTTTGAGGGTGAGTTAGTGGGTAAAAAAGGAAGCTTTTCCTTGGTCCATAAAGGTTTGATGGATAAAGGCGCAAGCTCACTCGAAGTGAATATCGTTGCTGATTCTGGCACTGAAGAGCTGAAAGGTATTTCCGGCTATATGGAGATCAAAATTGAAGATGGTAAGCACTTTTATGTTTTAAATTATCAATTCGATTAATTAGTATTAGTCTCGAGTTAAAATTATCCTTTTATCGCTTTAAAAACCTACTGTTTTCCTAGAAATCCGCTATAATCTCGCTCTTATCTGAAAAATAGAATATTCGAGCGAACACAGGCTTTGAGTCAGAAAATTCAAGCAATTCGCGGCATGAACGATATTTTGCCGCAGCAAACTCCTTATTGGCATAAGTTGGAAGCTATATTGCGTCAGCTAATGGCTGCCTATGGCTATAACGAAATTCGTATGCCAATCGTTGAAAAGACTCAGTTGTTTAAGCGTGCAGTTGGTGAAGTCACTGATATCGTTGAAAAGGAAATGTATACTTTTGACGACCGTAATGGTGACAACTTAAGTCTGCGTCCAGAAGGAACGGCTTCTTGTGTACGTGCTGGTATTGAGCATGGACTGTTATACAACCAAGAACAACGTCTTTGGTATATGGGGCCTATGTTTCGTCACGAGCGCCCGCAAAAAGGTCGTTATCGTCAGTTTCATCAGTTAGGGGTAGAAACTTTTGGTATTGCTACGCCAGATGTAGATGCGGAATTAATTCTGCTGACCGCGCGATTATGGAAAGCCTTAGGCATTGATGATTCGGTGGTGCTGGAGCTGAATTCTTTAGGTTCTAACGAAGCGCGAGCAAACTATCGCGATGCCTTAGTGGAATTTTTAACGCCGATCAAAGACCAATTGGATGAAGATAGTCAGAAGCGTTTGCAAACGAATCCACTGCGAATTTTGGATTCTAAAAATCCAGAGGTTCAACAGTTAGTCGCTAATGCGCCAAAATTAGCGGATTATTTGGATACTGAATCGGTTGAGCATTTTGCTCGTTTGCGCCAAATTTTGGATGCTAATGGCATAGCTTATAAAGTGAATCAAAAGTTGGTCCGTGGTTTGGATTATTACAATCGAACCGTGTTTGAGTGGGTGACCGATAAACTAGGCGCGCAAGGTACTATTTGTGCCGGCGGCCGTTACGATGGCTTGACCGAACAACTTGGTGGTCATGCGACTTGTGCCAGCGGCTTTGCTATGGGTATCGAGCGAATTGTAGCTTTAATGGAAGAAATAGCGCCAATTGAAATTAGCGATGCAGATTTGTATTTGGTTGCGATTGGTGAAGACGCTGAAATTAGCGCGATTCTAGTTGCTGAGCAGTTAAGAACTGAGTTGCCGCAATTAAGAGTGAGAAATAACTTTGGCGGTGGTAATTTTAAAAAGCAGTTTAAACGCGCAGATAAAAGTGGCGCCCAGCTAGCTTTGGTTATTGGTGAGCAAGAAGTTAAAGATAAGCAAGTTGGCGTAAAGTTTTTACGTGAACATAAAGAACAATTAATGGTTTCGCAGTCTGATTTAGTTGAAACCATTAAACAAATTTTAAATTTATAGAATATTAGAAAGATGTAGGAGGCCATTCATGGCTTATGAAACTGAAGAACAACAAGTAGAAGCGATAAAGAGTTTTTGGAAAGAAAATGGTAATGCCATTATTTTAGGTGCAATCATTGGGTTTGGCGGCTTGTTCGGCTGGAAGTATTATCAGAGCGTCCAAAAAGAGCAAGCTGAAATGGCTTCAGAAACTTATAACCAAGCGATCGCGGCTATTACTGCTGGTCAAGCGGAAAACCCTGAGTTTGTAGCAAAAGCCAACGAATTGATTAAAGCTTATCCTGAAACTAGCTATGCGACTATGGCTGCGTTAAAGCTTGCTCAACAGTATGTCGAGCAAGATAAATATGCAGAAGCTGAGGAACAATTGGCTTGGGTTGCTGACAAAGGTAATGAAACCTTTAAATCTTTAGCGCAAGTTCGTTTAGCTAAAGTTTTATTGCAACAAGAAAAATATGCTGAAGCGCAAACCGTTGCTGCAGCGGTAGAGTTTGATGCTAATAAAGCCACTAGCTTGTTACTGCAAGGCGAAGCACTGCTTGGACAAGACAAAAAAGATGAAGCTATTGTGATGTATAAGCAGGCAAAAGAAGCTTCTGATGGCGCAGTAGAACCTTTGCTTTCTATGCGTTTAACTGAATTTGGCATCAAATAATTAAACTATTTAAGCCCTTATTAGGAATACTTATGTCACTTAAAAATCAATTATCAACGGCTAAAGTCACTTTATCTAAATTGGCAATGATCAGTTCCATTGCTTTATTAGCCGCTTGTGCCGAAGCGCCATTGAATGAGCCAACTGAATTAGCGGACATTCAAGAAAAGTTTGAACTCGATCGTGAGTGGCGTGAAGTTATTGGTAACAGTGACAATGAACAGTTTAATAGTTTAGTTCCTGCGATTTGGGAAGATAAAATTATCACCGCTGATCCAACTGGTTTAGTCACCGCCTTTAATAAAATGACTGGTGACGTGATTTGGGAAAAGAATCTTGAATTAGCACTTTCTGGTGGTGTGACCGCTGATGCTGGTGTGGTGGCAATAGGTACCAAAGACGCTGAAGTTGTTTTGTTGGATGTCAACGATGGTTCCGAACAATGGCGCTCGGAAGTGACCAGTGAAGTATTGGCTCCACCAGCCATTGATGGCGGTAAGCTTGTGGTTAGAACTGCGGATGGTCAAATCTTTGGTTTAGATTTGCAAACGGGTAAGCAAGATTGGTTCTACGATCGTGTGTTACCAAAGTTAACCTTGCGCGGTACTTCAGCTCCAATCGCTACCGGCGGATTGGCAGTATCTGGTTTTGCCAACGGTAAAATTGCCGCTTTTAATATTCAAAATGGCGACCTTTTGTGGGAACAGCGGTTATCAACTCCTCGTGGAAGTTCTGACATTTCGCGTATTGTAGATGTTGATGCTAACCCAGTTATTTATGGCGCAAATCTTTATGCTGCTGGTTATGATGGTTATGCGATTGCTCTTGATTTACAAAATGGTCGCTTCTTATGGCGTCATTCGACTTCAGTGTTACGCGCTCCTTTAGTGGATACCAATCGCGTCTACTTAGTGAATACTGATGGCGAAGTTGAAGCGTTAGATAGACTTTCAGGTGAGTTAGTATGGAAAGCTGAAGGTTTGAAATACCGTAACTTAACTGGCGCTGCTGATAATGGTAATAGCATTATCGTAGGTGATTTCGAAGGTTATTTGCACTGGTTGGATAAATCTACGGGTGAAATCGTAGCTCGCACACATCTTGATGATTACGGTGTTGCAGGCGCTCCAATCGTAACTTCTGAAATGATCTATGCGACTAGTCGTTATGGTTATTTGTATGCGCTTAAAAATCCTAATTTTCAATCTATAGATACCAGACCTGTTTTGGACTCTGAATAGATTTTTTTAGAATAGAATATTTTTTAATTTCGGTACTCTTGTATGTTACCTGTTATAGCCTTAGTTGGCCGTCCTAACGTTGGTAAATCGACGCTTTTTAATCGATTAACAAAATCTCGTGATGCTTTGGTTGCTAACCTACCTGGGCTGACACGCGATCGTCAGTATGGCCAAGCAAAACTTAAAGGCCAGAAATTTATCGTAGTGGATACCGGCGGTATAGCAGGGGATGAAGAGGGTATTGATGGTTTAATGGCCGAGCAGTCATTACAAGCCATTGAAGAAGCCGATATTGTTTTATTTTTAGTGGATGCCAGAACCGGCATGACTGGCGCTGATGAGTTTGTATCAGAACATCTTCGTCGCAAAAACAAGCCTGTTTTAATGCTAGTCAATAAAGTTGACGGCGTGCATGAAGAAGCTGCTATGGCTGAATATTACAGCCTTGGTTATGAGCATGTATTGCCGATGGCTGCAGCTCATGGCCGTGGCGTTAATAACGTTGTCGATAATATTTTTGAGCAGCTGAATCTTGAAGAAGTGGATGCGGATGCTGAACCACAAGAAACCGCTAAAGGCGTTAAGCTTTCGATTGTTGGTCGTCCGAATGTAGGTAAATCAACACTGGTTAATCGTTTTTTAGGCGAAGACCGAGTGGTGGTTTATGACATGCCTGGCACGACTCGTGATTCCATTTATATCGAAATGGAACGTCGTGACAAAAACTACACCTTGATTGATACGGCAGGTGTTCGTCGTCGCGGTAAAGTTAAAGAAGCAGTCGAAAAATTCTCGGTCTTAAAAACCCTACAAGCAATTAATGATTCTAACGTTGCCATTATGGTGATGGATGCTCGTGAGCCTATTACGGATCAAGATTTAAGCTTGATTAGCTATATTGTGGACGCTGGCCGCTCAATGGTCATTGCCATTAACAAATGGGATGGCATGACTGAAGAAGAGCGCGATGAAGTTAAGAATGAAATCGACCGTCGTTTGGGCTTTATCGATTTTGCCAAGATACACTTTATTTCTGCTTTGCATGGATCAAATGTGGGTCATTTATGGGAGTCTGTAGACGAAGCCTGGGAATCAGCGCAAGTTGAAATGTCTGCTTCACAACTGACATCTTTACTAGAAGAAGCCTACGAAAAGCATCAGCCACCATTAATCAAAGGCCGTAGGGTAAAACTGCGCTATGCGCATCCAGGTGGCCACAATCCTCCAATCATCGTGATTCATGGAACCGCTTGCTCCAAGCTAGGCGATAGTTATAAGCGTTACCTGATTAACTTCTTTAGGAATAAACTCAAGTTAATCGGCACGCCAATTCGGTTAGAGCTCAAGGAAGGGGATAACCCATTTAAAGGTCGTAAAAACGAAATCACCCGTCGTCAAAGACTTAAGCGTAAAAGAGCTATTAAAAGATTTGGTAAGAAATAACAATAATTAGATATTTCTGGTGAAGCGACAACTTGGGAAGTTACTACATCCTAAAAACGGCTCACCTGCTTTTACACCTCTTTTGCTAGTACGTAGTACCAATTGGCTACCACATTTTGGGCATCGTTTCTTTTCATTATAATGCCTATGTGTCTGCTCAAGATTCTTTATATGCTTATAGTCAGTAATTAATCCCTTCTGTAAGCTACATTTATCAATATCATGTCTTAAGTCGGCTACCTGCTTATTGCTGAGAACTTGATTGGAGTATGACTCTATATAAGGTATAGCATCATCTAGATAAGTAACATAGGAAGGAAGTTGTGTTTTAAATTGAGCCTCCTTTGAGAATATAATAATGGAATGAAAGTAGCCTTCATCTAAATCAGAAAGTTCTGACAATATTTTAATATGCTTATAGTTTTGATGAATTGGGTTTTGAAATTTGTACGAATGCCTATAAATTTTTTGAGTCCACATCTTTTGTTTTTCAGTACCAAAAATCCAACCTTTAAAATTCTTTGTTTCTATTACAAAAACACCATATATAGAAACGATAATATGATCGACTTGAGTAGTTTCCTCATTTATAGAAAAAGTTAAATTGTTAAAAAGATAGTACTGATTAGTACTGAAGTGACGCTCCAACGCTTTTCTAACTATAAATTCTCCTAATTTACCTTTAAACCAACTAGATTTCAGGAATGCAAAAAGAATAGCTATTGGGATAATAAGCTTTAGATAACTAAATAAAGGGGTTAATACTGCTGATATGTCCATATTATTTGAGGTCTAATTATGCGGTTTTACTTTCTATTTCCCCATCTATGAATTTAGTTGTTAAGTTTTTAGCTTTTTTAGCCTGTTTTATAGAAGTTAGTGTCTTACCTGTTTCATCTTCAGTGATGGTATAGCCGCGCTTTAAAGTGGCTAGTGGACTAAAGTCATTCAACTGCTGCATTGATAATGCCATCTGTTGTTGTTTACCTTTAAGTAAATCCTTAAATGCTTTAACAAGATTATCTTGGGCTATTATTAATTCATCTTTTCTATGTTCCAGCTCAAACTGCGGATCGAAACTTTTTAACCGGTACTGCAAGTCAATTAAATCTGTGGAGCGTTCAGAAATAGTCTCTCTAAATGCCACTAAAAGGTTTTGTGTTAGCTCTCTAAGTTCGGAGCGGGATTCAATCAGCTTTTCTTTAGGGTGAACAATTTGCGCGGTTAACCTATCCAGCAGTGCCTGCGCTACTTCTAACTTATGTTCGGTTTCATTAACTAATCGTCTTTTGAATTGATTAAGTTTTTGGCGATACTCAGTTTGGTCGGGCACTAATAATTCTGCGGCAGCCGATGGTGTGGGAGCGCGTAAGTCAGCCACCATATCACTTATAGAAATATCCACTTCATGGCCAACGGCTGAAACCAGAGGTAATTCGCTGGCAAAAATAGCTTCTGCTAAAGCTTCGTCATTAAAGCACCACATATCTTCGAGTGAGCCGCCACCACGAGTTAACAATAATACGTCACAAGCTTTATCTAGATTTGCTTGCTGGATTTGTTGAATTAAACTTTGTGCAGCGCTATCGCCTTGAACTAGGCTGGGGTAAATCGCCACGGGTACTTGTGGCATGCGACGTTTCAATACTGTTAAAACATCTCTGATGGCTGCGCCACTGGCAGAAGTGATAATACCAATTTTATTTGGAACTTTCGGTATGGTTTTCTTATGAGCAGCTTCAAATAAGCCCTTAGACTTAAGCTTTTCTTTCAGGCGATTAAAAGCAACTTGTAATGCGCCTTCACCTGCCGGTTCGATATATTCGCCAATTAACTGTAAATCCCCTCGCGGCTCGTACAAGCTAAGTTTTGCGCGAATCAGAACCTGCTGTCCATCTTCAGGAGTGAAACGAGCAGAGCGATTACGGTTTTTGAAAATCGCACACTTTAACTGAGCATTGGCGTCTTTAAGTGTGAAATACCAGTGCCCCGAAGCTGGTTGCATAAAGTTTGAGATTTCACCCGTGATCCAGATTTGGCCAATTTCTCTTTCTAACTGTCGACGAATGGTCAGTGCCATTTCGGATACCGAAAAGACTTTCCGCTGTTCGCTTGGCGAGTTAGCTGCTTTTTGTGGCTGTAAAATTGGCTGAATCATGTTTTTGTCATTATTTATGGTTGAATATGGCTAACTAAAGATAGTTATTTAGCGCGTTATTTAATTGTTTACCTGAGGTTCCTTTAAAAGGTATAATAACGCGCTTCATCAAGCCAGAGTAGCGGATTGAATAATGGTTTTCAGCCCATTTACTGGCACATAATACGTGGTAAACGATATGCGCATTATAGAGGAAGCTCTTACCTTTGACGACGTTTTATTAGTACCGGCACACTCGACGGTATTACCTGCGGATGCGGACTTACGCACCCAAATCACGCGCGACTTTTCTTTGAATATCCCGTTAGTTTCTGCTGCTATGGATACGGTAACAGAAGCACGACTAGCTATTGCTTTAGCGCAAGAAGGCGGTATTGGCTTTATTCATAAAAATATGACCATTCAGCAGCAAGCTGAGAATGTACGTCGTGTAAAAAAATTCGAAAGCGGTATCGTAAAAGATCCTATTACTATTCCTCCAAACACTACCATTGGCGAAGTCAAAGCTATGACCGAACGTCATGGTATTTCTGGTATGCCGGTGGTCGATGGCGATCAATTAGTGGGTATCGTAACTAATCGTGATATTCGTTTTGAAACTAATTTAGATCAACCTGTTTCTAATGTAATGACGCCTAAAGGCGATTTAGTCACAGTAAAAGAAAATGCATCAAATCAAGAAGTTTTAGAAAAGCTGCATCAACACCGTATTGAAAAAGTACTAGTGATCGATGATGACTTTAACTTAAAAGGCTTGATTACCGTTAAGGATATTCGTAATGCCGAAAATAAACCCAATGCCTGCAAAGACAGTGAAGGTCATCTTCGAGTTGGTGCGGCAGTTGGAACTGGTGCTGATACTGAAGATCGAGTTACTGCACTAGTTGAAGCTGGTTTAGATATTATTTTGGTGGATACTTCGCATGGCCACTCACAAGGCGTACTCGACAAAGTTAAATGGGTTAAGCAAAAATTCCCAGACGTACAAGTAATTGGTGGCAATATTGCTACCGCGGCAGGTGCTCGGGCTTTAGTCGATGCTGGTGCTGACGCAGTAAAAGTTGGTATCGGTCCTGGATCTATTTGTACTACCCGTATCGTAACAGGTGTTGGGGTTCCGCAAATTTCGGCAATTTCTAACGTGGCTAAAGAACTTAAAGGCTCTGGCGTTCCATTTATCGCCGATGGCGGCATTCGCTTCTCTGGCGATATTTGTAAAGCACTAGCCGCTGGTGCTTATTGCGTGATGGTTGGTTCAATGTTAGCAGGGACTGAAGAAGCTCCTGGAGAAGTAGAACTTTATCAAGGCCGTTCTTATAAATCGTACCGTGGCATGGGATCTCTTGGCGCAATGAACCAAAAGAATAGTTCTGCTGATCGTTATTTCCAAAGCTCAAATGCAGCAGATAAATTGGTTCCAGAAGGTATTGAAGGTCGTGTTCCATATAAAGGAGCAATGAACCAAATTATTCATCAAATGATGGGTGGTTTACGTTCAAGCATGGGCTTAACAGGTTGTGGCACCATTGATGAGATGCGTAATAAAGCTGAGTTTGTCAGAGTGACTAATGCGGGCATGAGCGAGAGCCATGTACACGATGTGACTATCACAAAAGAAGCACCTAACTACAGGAGATAAACTGTATAGGTTTATCGATCTCTTGAGTTTTAAATGGGGTCAGAGTCAATTTATTTTGATGCGTTTGCATCAATGAAGATGTTGAGAGATAAATTGACTCTGACCCCATTTAAAATAAACCGCAGATGTTCTGCGGTTTTTTGATTAAAGATTTTAATTAGACTGTTCTATCTAACCTAAGAAGGTAAAGCTGATGCAAGCGAATATTCATGATCATCGAGTTCTAATTTTGGATTTTGGTTCTCAATATACTCAGTTAATTGCACGTCGAGTGCGCGAGATTGGAGTTTATTGTGAGCTAGTGCCTTTTGATGTGAGCGACGACTTTATTCGTGAATTTAATCCTAAAGGAATTATTCTTTCAGGTGGCCCTGAGTCTGTTACTCTAGAAAATACCCCTCGTGCACCTGAGTTGGTTTTTGAGCTAGGTATTCCTGTTTTAGGAATTTGCTATGGCATGCAAACCATGGCTCATCAGTTGGGCGGTAAAGTGGGCACTTCTGATAAAAAAGAATTTGGTTATGCAGAAGTTAGCGCAGTCGATAATGATTTATTTAATGGCATTGAAGACCGCATTATTGGTGGTAAGGCAATTTTAGATGTTTGGATGAGTCATGGCGATAAGGTTGTTGAAACGCCTGAAACGTTTGAAGTGATTGCATCCAGTGACAATGCTCCAATTGCGGCGATGGCACATAAAGAAAAGCCTTTTTATGGCATTCAATTTCACGCAGAAGTTACTCACACTAAACAAGGCGGAAGAATTTTAGAGCGCTTTGTTGCAGACATTTGTGGTTGTGAAAAGCTGTGGACTTCAGCCAATATTATTGAAGATGCGATTGTTCAAATTAAACAGCAAGTTGGCGATGAGGAAGTTGTTTTAGGTTTGTCAGGCGGCGTTGATTCTTCAGTAACCGCTATGCTTTTACACAAAGCCATTGGCGATAAGTTAACTTGTGTCTTTGTCGATAATGGTTTGTTGCGTTTGAATGAAGGCGATCAAGTGATGGATATGTTCGCTGGAAAATTTGGCCTAAGCATTATCCGAGTTGATGCTGAAGACCGCTTCTTAGGCGAACTAAAAGGTGAGGATGAACCAGAAGCCAAACGTAAAATTATTGGTAAGGTATTTGTTGATATTTTCGATGAAGAATCTAAAAAGTTAGTTAATGCGAAATGGTTAGCGCAAGGAACTATCTATCCTGACGTTATTGAGTCAGCAGGAGCTAAAACCGGTAAGGCGCATGTGATTAAGTCTCATCATAACGTTGGCGGCTTACCTGAAGATATGGAATTGAAACTAGTTGAGCCTTTACGTGAGCTATTTAAAGATGAAGTGCGGAAAATTGGTTTAGAGCTAGGTTTACCTTACGACATGCTTTACCGTCACCCATTCCCAGGACCAGGCTTGGGTGTTCGTATTCTTGGCGAAGTTAAAAAAGAATATGCGGATTTACTGCGTAAAGCTGATGCTATCTTTATCGAAGAATTATACAAATGGGACCTTTATCATAAAACCAGCCAATCCTTTACCGTATTTTTACCCGTACGTTCTGTAGGCGTGATGGGTGATGGCCGTAAATATGATTATGTAGTGGCGTTACGTGCGGTTGAAACCATTGATTTTATGACTGCTCGTTGGGCGCATTTGCCTTATGATTTCTTAGAGCATGTTTCTGGAAGAATTATTAATGAGGTTGATGGGATTTCGAGAGTTACCTATGATATTTCGTCTAAACCACCAGCAACAATCGAGTGGGAATAAAATTTGTCTTTTTTGGATTATTCGGTGTTAAAAAAGTTCTCACTCGGTCATGTACTTGTAGGTACACTCCCTTCGCTGCGAACTTTTTGGCCTAGAATTATTCAAAAAATCCTAAATTTTTCAGTAGTTCAAATAAAAGGTTTTACTCATCTTCAATAACGTATGGCTGGATTCTCTGAATTAGATTATCAATTCATGCAGCGAGCTATAGAGCTTGCTGCAATCGCTGAGGAGAAGGGTGAAGTTCCAGTAGGGGCGGTGCTAGTTAAGGATGATGAGATTCTGGCAGAGGGCTATAACCAGCCTATTCAAAATCATGACCCTTCGGCTCATGCTGAAATAATGGCTTTAAGGGATGCAGGACAAAAGCTAAATAACTACCGCCTTATAGATACCACCTTATACGTTACCTTAGAGCCTTGTGCTATGTGTGCTATGGCTTTGGTGCATGCACGCATGGCTAGAGTTGTTTTTGCAACTCATGACCCTCGAACCGGTGCGGCGGGCTCTGTGCTCAATATTCTGCAAGATAATAGTTTTAATCATCAATGCAAGTTAGAGTCAGGCTTGTTGCAAACTGAAGCTAGCGAGCAACTAAAGCAATTCTTCAAACGGAAAAGGAAAAATGGATAACTCCGTTTATCAAGCACCTAAAGCAGATATACAGGTTGCCGAAATAGAGCAGAAGCAACACTTTAAATATTTCAATTTTAGAGGTCGAATGAATCGACTGAAGTATTTGCAGTTGGCTTACTTTTTGCCGAGCATCATTTTCTTTGGCTATATTTTTGTAATATATCTAATAGTTTATTTGGATTACCGTGATCCTTTCGAAGACCGTAGGTCTTATGGCTTAGATATTGTGCTTTGGATTGGCATCTTAGTGATTTTGATATCGGCCGTTATAAACGGTGTCTGGCTTTCGATACAAAGAGCTCACGATATTGGTCATAGAGGTTTTGTTGCACTCACCAGCTTAATTCCCTTGATAGGACTGCCGTTAATAATCATGCCAGGTGAACAGCATAAAAATGCTTATGGCGAAGAACCAGTCGAAAATAGTGGTTTAGTGAAAATTACTGGTTGGCTTGGAATTGCAGGAGTAGCACTTTATTATTTTTTAGTTTTTGTACTTGGGCTCTTGTGGCTTGAAAGGTTTATATAATGCGTCAACTAATAAAGCTGAACTGCTATACAGAGATTTATTGTAACTTCTTATCATTTTCGTAATCTATAAGTAACGAGTGGATTGACATCCATAGAGTTTTATATAAGTATAAGCCCATGAATATAAACATCTGCAATAAAGCATTCGCTAAAAAAGCTTTGAAACATAAAGCTATGGCGTGGTATTGCGGGTAAAAATGATAGTTTAAATTAAAAACCCGCTTCGGCGGGTTTTTTTATGGCTGGCAAAAGGTGAAGTAATGAATCAACAACAGTGGCAAGTGTTAAAGTTTGGAGGAACCAGCGTTTCCTCATTAAGTAACTGGCAAAATATTGTCAAGATTATAAAAAAGAAACTGGTTGCTAATAAAAGCATATTGATTGTTCACTCCGCTTTAAGTGGTGTTTCAAACACTTTAGAAAGAATTATAGAGTTTGCTATTAATGGTAAAGATGAGAAAACTCTGAATTTATTTGATGAAGTGATACATCTACACAAGGAGTTAATCGCCGAGCTAGAGTTATTCGCAGACTTATTAGTAGAGCAGCAGTCTTACTTAAAAAAAATGTTAGATGGCATTTTATTATTGGGTGAGGTGTCTGATCGAATTAGAGCTGAAGTTTTAGCGCAAGGAGAACTATGGGCAACAAAAATTGGCGCTGAGTATTTAAACCGTGAATTAGATAGTCATGCAACTTGGCTTGATGCAAGGCAGTACCTACTCAGCAGCTCAGAGGATTCTCAATACCTAACGGTTAATTGTAATTATAAGCCAGATAAAAATTTAATCTCGGCTATCAATCAAACATCAATAGTTGTCACACAGGGCTTTATTGCGGCAAATGCAGAACAAGAAACCGTATTAACTGGTCGTGGTGGTTCTGACACTTCAGCAGCTTACTTTGCCAGTAAAATTACTGCAGAGAGATTAGAAATTTGGACTGATGTCGAAGGTATTTTCACAGCTAATCCTAATCAAGTACAAAATGCTCGGTTATTAAAGCAACTAGATTATGCCGAAGCTCAGGAAATGGCTTCCGCGGGTGCCAAGGTGTTACATCCAAGAGCTATTCAGCCCGCCAAAGAATTTCAAATACCTATTTATATTCGCTCGACTTTGGCACCTGAAATTAAGGGTACTAAAATTTACTCTGCTGAAACGACTAAGGGCATGGTTAAGGCGGTGACCGCTAAAGAAAAAGTTACTTTGATTTCAATGGAAAGCCAAGGTATGTGGCAACAAGCGGGTTACTTAGCAGATATATTTGCGATATTTAAAAAGCACAATGTTTCGATTGATCTAGTCTCCACATCTGAAACCAACATTACTGTAACCTTAGACAGTTTAACTCAAGTAATAAAAACAAAAGAGCTATCGCGTTTGATTCGCGATTTGGAAGAGGTTGCTGATGTTGAACTAATGACAAATTGCACGGCGGTATCCATTGTGGGGCAAAATGTTAGAGCAATCCTACACAAAATATCACCGGGATTGAGTATATTTGAAACTTATCCCGTCTATCTTTTATCGCAAGCAGCATCAGATCTAAATTTAACCTTTGTGATAGATGATGAATTTACGGAAAAAGTGATTGCTTCTTTACATGAGTTATTGATTAGCAATAACCCTAATAGCTCGATCTTAGGGCCAACCGTTGCAGAATTAGCACAAAATACTCAGCAACAAGAAGTAAGATGGTGGCATGAGCAAGTTAATAGATTAGAAGAAATACTAAGCACTACTAATCAAGCCTATGTATATCATCAACAAACGGTAAGCCAAAAAGTAGCGCAACTTTCTTCTTTGCAAGCTATTGAGCAAATTTTCTTTGCAGTTAAAGCGAATAACAATAAGCAGATATTAGAAAATATTTATCAGCAAGGGTTAGGTTTTGAAACGGTATCTTTAAATGAACTAGAATTAATTTTAGATTTATTTCCTGGCATCGATAGAAATAAAATATTTTTCACACCGAATTTTGCAAATAAAGATGAGTATCAACAGGCTTTATCATTAGGTGTAAATTTATCTTTAGATAGCACTTATCCATTAACTCAATGGCCTGATGTATTTTTTGGGCAGTCGGTGTTTTTACGAATTGACCCGAATATAGGGAAAGGACATCATGAAAATGTCAGAACTGCTGGAGCAACTTCCAAATTTGGTATCCCTATTTATGAATTAGAATCGATAAAAGCTGTTATTGAAGAGCATAAGATTTCTATTAGAGGCCTGCATGCTCATGCAGGCAGTGGGATTTTAACCCCTAGACACTGGGCAGAGCATGCACGATTATTGGCAGGACTAGCTACAGAATTTCCAACAGTAAAATACCTCAACCTAGGCGGAGGCTTTGGTATCAAAGAAAAGGCAGAGCAAGAATCGCTTGACTTTATCGAGGTGAATTTGGCTCTGAATGAGGTCAAGTCTGATTACCCAGAACTTATTTTTTGGATAGAGCCTGGAAGGTATCTAGTTGCGGATGCTGGGATCTTAATATCTAAAGTAACGCAAGTTAAGCAAAAGCAAAACTATTATTATGTGGGTATTAATACAGGCATGAATTCTCTTTTGAGGCCAGCCCTATACGGTTCATACCATCCTATCGAAAACCTTACTCGAATTAATGCTGATAAAGATAAGCTAGCAACCATCGTCGGCCCAATTTGTGAGAGTACGGATAAGCTGGGTATAGAAATTCCATTCCCCACAACTAAAGAGGGCGATATTATTTTAATTGATAAAGTTGGAGCCTACGGTCATGTAATGAGTAATCGTTACAACTTAAGAGAGCCTGCAAAAGAGTTTTGTATTTAACTTGGGCTTATAATGGTTAATGACTCAAGCTGTATTGGTACTTTGCTTTGGTGTCGTCTAACAGAGATTTCCACATAAAGCAGTAAACATTTTCTTTTTCTGCTGTAAATTGGTAATTGAGTTCTGAGAGGTTGCGTTCTGCTAGGGGATAAACAGTGTCATTATCGAGATGATAATGAAAGTTAAACTTAACTGGCAAGTTACTATTGAAGGTGAAGCTAACGGATTGCCCTTTAGTTAACTCAGGGCAGATCTCAACTATCTGCCCTTTGTTACCCTTAATGATTCCATGATGCGCTAGTTTCTTTGCCGGTCCTTTTTCAAGAGACTCATTCTTAGCAGCCTGGCAAGATGCTAAAAAAATTAATAAGGCGAAAAGAAAGCTAAGCTTCATAATAAATCTAGTAAATTATAATTCTTTTAAGCTTTCGATTTGCTCTTTGACTTTAGCCAAGGCTGTCTCAATTTCTTCTAGTTTTGCTTTCTCTTTTTCAACAACCGCCGCAGGTGCTTTGTCAGAAAAATTAGCGTTTGATAACTTTCCAGAAATTCTAGCTTGTTCTTTATTGAGCTTTTCAGACTCTTTCGCCAACCTTAACATTTCCTGCTCTACATCGATTAAACCGGCCATTGGGATTAAAATTTCCATATTGCCTGCCAATGCAGTTGCGGACAGTGGAGCTGACTCATCTGCATTTAGCCATTGAGTCGTTTCTAACTTGGCTAGTTTACTTAAGAAGTTTGAGTAGTTATTCAATCGATGCTGATCTTGCTCTGAGCCATGTTTAAACAATGCATTTAATGGCTTGCCAGGAGCAATATTCATTTCACCACGAATATTACGGATGCCGACGATAATGGTTTTTAGCCAGTCGATATCTTGATCTGCTTTAGTATCTTGCAAACTTGAATTTGCTTCTGGAAATGGTTGGAACATGATGCTCTCGCCTTCAATTCCAGCAAGTGGAGCTACTTTTTGCCAAATCTCTTCAGTGATAAACGGCATGAAAGGGTGTAGCAAACGCAATAACTCTTCTAAGACAGTAACTAGGGTATGTCGAGTACCGCGTTTTTCGGCATCACTGTAATTATCGCCATACAAAATCGGTTTGGATAATTCTAGATACCAGTCGCAATAAGTATTCCATGTAAATTCGTATAGTGCATTAGCTGCTAGATCAAAACGGTATTGCTCAATGGCTGCTTCGTATTCCACGATAGCGGTTTGTAGCTTGCTGATGATCCAACGATCGGCAACACTTAAAACTTTCTCGTCATCGCCAAGACCAGTATCTTGATCTTCAGTATTCATCAAGACATAACGAGTGGCATTCCAGATTTTATTACAGAAGTTTCGATAACCTTCAACGCGATTTAAATCGAAATTAATATCACGAGAAGTTGACGCCATGGCACAGAAAGTAAAGCGCATAGCATCTGTACCGTACGACTCAATACCGTCTGGGAATTGCTTACGAGTGCGCTTAGTAATTTTAGCTTTGTCAGATTCTCTGTCTTGCTGCATACCATGAGTACGCTTTGCCACTAAATCATCTAAACCAATGCCATCTATTAAGTCGATTGGGTCAAGCACATTGCCTTTAGACTTGGACATCTTTTGACCTTGTTCATCTTTAATAAGGCCAGTGATGTAAATTTCTTTGAAAGGGACTTTACCCGTAAATTTCAAGCCCATCATGATCATGCGGGCTACCCAGAAGAAAATAATATCGAAACCAGTAACCAAAACATTAGTGGGCAAAAAAGTTTCTAATTCAGGCTTTTTCTCTGGCCAACCTAAAGTAGCAAATGGCCAAAGGGCAGAGGAGAACCAAGTATCGAGTACATCTTGGTCACGCTTTAATTCGATATCACCTAAGTTATATTTTTGGCGTACTTCTTCTTCAGAGCGACCAACATACACTTCGCCATCATTGTCATACCAAGCTGGAATTTGATGTCCCCACCAAAGCTGACGTGAAATACACCAGTCTTGAATATTTTCCATCCAATGGTAGTAGGTATTAGCCCAGTTTTCAGGGACAAATTTAATATCACCATCTTTAACCGCTTTCAAAGCAGGTTCTGCTAAAGGTGCAATTTTCACATACCACTGATCGGTAAGGTACGGCTCTATGACCACGCCAGAACGGTCGCCTCTGGGAACTTTTAATTTATGCGGATCAATTTTTTCTAGTAAGCCAAGAGCTTCGAAATCGGCTATTACTTTTTTACGCGCTGCGAAACGCTCTAACCCTTGAAAGGCTTCTGGAGCATTGCTATTGATATGCGCGGTTTCGGTAAGAATGTTTATCAAGGGTAAATCATGACGCTTACCCATCTCGTAATCATTGAAATCGTGTGCAGGGGTTATTTTTACGCAACCGGTTCCAAAATCCTTTTCAACATAGTCATCAGCAATGATGGGGATTTCACGATCCGTTAAAGGAAGCTTAATCGTTTTACCCACTAAATGCGCATAACGTTCATCCTCTGGATGTACTGCTACAGCCGAGTCACCCAGCATAGTTTCTGGCCGAGTTGTCGCTACTACTAGATGACCAGAGCCATCAGCAAGCGGGTAACGTAGATGCCATAAGTGGCCATTCTCTTCTTCTGATTCTACTTCGAGATCAGAAACCGCAGTTAAGAGTTTAGGATCCCAGTTAACTAAACGTTGTCCGCGATAGATTAAACCTTCTTCATGCAGTTGAACGAAGACTTCTAACACCGCGGCAGAAAGTTCTTCATCCATAGTAAAGGCTTCACGTTGCCAATCACAGGAATCGCCTAAGCGACGCATTTGGCTAGTAATAG
This sequence comes from uncultured Kangiella sp., assembly GCA_947498625.1. Lineage (GTDB taxonomy): Bacteria > Pseudomonadota > Gammaproteobacteria > Enterobacterales > Kangiellaceae > Kangiella. Next base: position 885,089 of record CANMKR010000001.1, read on the forward strand.
TGCCACCCGATTGATCTTTCCATTCCCAAACTTTATCGATGAACTTTTCACGTCCTAAATCGTGGCGGCTGATACCTTCTGCGCCAAGCAAACGTTCAACCACCATCTGGGTGGCGATACCCGCATGATCAGTACCTGGTTGCCACAAAGTATTATCACCTTTCATACGGTGATAACGAGTTAAGGCATCCATGATGGTATGTTGGAAAGCATGTCCCATATGTAAACTACCCGTGACATTGGGCGGCGGGATCATAATGCTGTAGCTAGCTTGGCCGGCTTGATTCGTCGGATTCGACGCAAAGTAGTTCTTATCTTCCCACTGCTGATATAGGGTTTGCTCTATGGCTTTGGGATCGTATGCTTTATCCATGATTATACTGGCCTGAATGTTATGCTGCAGTTTTGCGTAAAACCTTGAATTATAGCGTTTGTAGGGGATTTATCTAGGTTTGAAGTGATTCAAACCTAAACTATTTTTCACAAAGATAAATAAATGCTGGTGGCGCGTTACGCAAAACGAATTTTAGAGTGTTTTTGGCAAAATATTTATTGATAAATTTACGGTCTTTTAACGAATATTGATACTGGATAAAAAGACCACCAGGCTTCAAGGATTGATAGATCGCAGCCATTAACTCTTCTTTCATGGAGTCGTTAAATAAGGCTAAAGGTAAGCAAGAAACCACGACGTCAATCGCATCATTGCCAAAGTCATTGGCAATTTCTAGCGCTGAACGCTCAAGGATGGTCAAGCGTTCGTCAGACACATTATTTTTTAGCAGCTTGATAAATTCGGCATTGATTTCATAGCAATCTAAGCTTGCATCGGTAGACATATGGGCGAGTAAACTTTTAGTTACTGCACCATTACCGGCTCCTAATTCAACCACCTTAGTTACGTTATCTGGAATTAAGCGACTGATTTTGTTAGCTAAAAAGCGCGAACTAGGGAAAAAGGTTCCCGTGCTTTTTATATTACTTATAGCATTTCTGGTAAATTTAGGGCTCATTATTGTTCTTAGTGGTAATTGCGTTAAGTTGGCCTTAGACGACTTAATGCTTATGATGTTTCAAAGGATAGCCATGACTACGGTAAAATTTATAGCGCTCGCGCGCGCTTTCTTTAGCATCGTCTTGGTTCGGTACAATTTCAAAACACTGTAAGAAGTAACTAAAAAACTTTTGCACTTCATTGCTGAGATTAATTAAACAGTCATGCTGATTTTCTGGCGGCTGCAGGTAACCAATTTGCACGGGTGGTGGCTTATTAGGCCCTTCGCCAACAAGATTGTGTGGGATAAAATCTTCTAAATCTTGCGTCCATAACCATTCATCAAGCTGTTTTGCCTGCTCTTCAGAAGCGGCATGTATATAAATTTTGCGTGACTGGCGATACAGCTGTTGAACTTGTTGGCCTATCAATTCCAGATAGGCCTTATCGCCAGTGACTTGTTCACAAATGTGAAATTCAACCTGTGTCATACAGTTTAAGAAGCCTTGCTGACGCGATTAAGTACGATTTGACTTAATAATGGGACTGGTCTACCTGTGGCACCTTTTTGCGCGCCACTACGCCATGCAGTACCCGCAATATCAAGGTGTGCCCAACGGTACTTTTTAGTGAATTTAGCTAAGAAACAACCGGCTGTAATGGAGCCAGCAGGGCGTCCACCTAAATTACTAAAGTCAGCAAAGTTCGACTTTAATTGGCTATGATAATCGTCCCAGATAGGCAGGCGCCATACTCGGTCTTGAGTCATGTCACTAGCATTTTCAATTTCATGGGCTAAAGGATTATTATTACTCATTAAGCCAGTGGCATGATGCCCTAAAGCAATAATCACAGCACCTGTAAGCGTTGCAATATCAATAACGATTTCTGGATTATATTTTTCAATGTAAGTTAAAGCGTCGCAAAGCACTAAACGGCCTTCGGCGTCGGTATTTAAAATCTCAACCGTTTGTCCAGAAAGAGTGGTAACAATGTCGCCCGGACGAGAAGCGTTACTGGCTGGCATATTTTCAGCCGCAGCAACAAAACCGATAACATTGATTGGCAAGTCCATTTCAGCGATAGACTTCATCAAACCGAATACCGAAGCTGCACCCCCCATATCGTATTTCATTTCATCCATACCAGCACCTGGCTTCAACGAAATACCGCCGGTATCAAAGGTAATACCTTTACCAACAAACACTAGCGGCTTGGCATCTTTTTCACCGCCCATATACTCCATGGCGATCATTTTGCCGGGTTGGGCAGAACCTTGGGAAACAGAAACAAAAGCGCCAGCGCCCATTTCTTTTAATTCAGACTCATCTAAAACATCGACGCTCATTGCAGCGTAGTCTTCGGCTAATTTAGTAGCTTGCTCTGCTAGGTAACTTGGATGACAGATATTACCCGGTAAATTGGCTAAATCTTTGGTGAAGCTTTGACCTTTAGAAATCGCTTCTGCGTGATTAATCGCTAATTCTGATTGTGCTAAATCTGCACGAGAGTCGATTAAGTAGGTTACTTTACGAAGCGGCTTACGAGTTTCTGATTTTTTACTCTTCAATTGGTCAAAACTGTATAAAGCATCATTCGCAGCTTCAATCGCAAAGCGGATTTTCCAATATAAGTCTTGGCCTTTAACATTCAACATGGTTAAACAGTTTAAGGCGTCAGTGGTGCCTGTTTCGTGTAGTATTTTGATGATTTTCTTTGAAACTTTTTGATAATTAGCAACATTAAACTCGCGCTCTTTACCACAACCTACTAATAAAATACGGTCGCAATTTGAATTTGGAATCGAGTGCAATAATAAAGTTTGGCCTAGTTTGCCTTCCATATCACCACTACGTAAAATGCCGCTTAAATAACCATCAGTGACTTCATCGACTAGCTGTGCTTGCGGGCTTAATTTTCTTGAATCGAAAATCCCTAAGATTAAACAACCTGCCTTTTGTTTGTCTGAACTACCGCTTTTAACAAAGAATTCCATACTACACCTGCAAATTATTGATTTTTCGTTATAATGTTGAAAAAGTTGGATTAGTTTAACCGATATTGGGATTTAATCCAGCCTCTATTGTCCAATTCAATTAGATAAAAAGTAGAAGTTTCTAGGCCCAAATTTGATTATCAGTCGTTACTTAAATCGCGAAGTTTTTACCAGCACAACCGCTATCCTGGGGGTTTTGTTTGCGATTTTTATCAGCCAAAGAATTGTCAAACATTTGGGCCAAGCAGCCAATGGTGACATTTCAGGCACTATGGTTTGGCAAATGGTGGGGCTATTCTCGCCGGTCTTAATTGGGTTCTTATTGCCTCTGGCTTTCTTCCTTGGCTGTTTGCTCGCTTTCAGTCGTTTATATGTGGACAGCGAAATGGCGGTTTTACGCTCCTCAGGAGTTAGCGAGTATCGTCTGATAAAAATGTTGTTACCGATTGCTTTTATCGTTTCGATAATTGGCGGCGTTGTTACCTTATGGGTTGCTCCTTGGGCGAGCGAAACCACCTATGAGTTAAGAGATGAGCAAGCCAGTAAGTTAGAGCTGAGTATGTTATCGCCAGGCCAGTTTCAAACTTTCCAAAAAGCTAAGGGCGTTGTCTATGTGGATGAAGCCAGTGAAGGCTCACAAAGTGGATTGGGTAACTTTTTCTTGGCTGAGCTACCAGAGGATGAGCAGGGCGAAAGCCGATTAGTTTCTGCAAAGAGTGCTGAACGCTTTTATGATGAAAAACAAGATAAAAACTTTTTGCAGTTAAATGATGGCTACGTTTATCAGTTGGATAAAAATAAGCAAGTTCGAAAAATTACCAAGTTTGAACATTATTATGCTCGACTTGATGCCGAGCAAAGCATTACTTCTAGACGTAAAATTACCGCAACGCCGACCATTAAACTTTGGCAAGACCAAGACGCTTTAAGTTTAGCTGAACTTAATTGGCGGCTGGCCGTTCCTATGTCAGTTCCATTTTTATTGCTATTGGCGATCCCTCTAAGTCGGGTTCGGCCGAGAGAAGGTAAGTTTGCCAAAATATTACCAGCTATCTTTGTCTATATTGGCTACATCATTGCAATCGTCGTCTTTAGGCGGTGGATTGAAGATGGCCAAATTCCAGGTTGGGTGGGCTATATACCTATTTACCTTACGATGGCCTTATTGGCGGTAAGGCTTTTGTATTTGCATAGCCGCGCCAATACCCATGACAATAAATCCAAAAAGAAAAGCGAGGTGGTTTCGTGAATATTCTTCGCTTTTATATCGGTAAAACCATTTTATTAACCTCGTTAATGACTTTGTTTGCACTTGCCGCTATTCGTATTTTATTTACTTTAATCGACGAGATGAATGATTTGGGTAAAGGTAATTATGACTTTACCGATGGGTTGGTTTACTCGTTAATGTTGGCGCCGCAATACATCTACGATTTCTTTCCAATGGCGGTCTTAATTGGCTCCATTGCTGGTCTAGGTTTGTTAGCTTCTAAGTCGGAATTAACGGTGATGCGAGCGGTAGGTAAAACTACAGGACAAATTGTTGGTGCGGCTTTAAGTTACGGTTTGATATTAATCGCGGTAGCTATTTTTATTGGTGAATATGTGGCGCCGAAGTCCTCCCAAGCAGCGGAGAGTTTAAGGAATCGCGCTATCCATGGTGATTCCTTTATCAAATCGGGTAAAGGCATTTGGCTAAAAGATGCTAATCAAATGATTCACCTGGAAGAAATTATTGGCGAGCAACAACTTAAAGGGATTAATATTTATACCCTTAATGATGAGCAAGCCATTTCTCAAATTACCGAAGCTAAATCAGCCAACTTGGTGGAAGGCGCTTGGGAACTTTTTGACGGTAAAGAATCATTCGTTTCTAATGAACAAATTACTAGCCAGGTTTTTGATAAGAAAGTTTGGAACACAGAAATTTCTTTAGAGCATATTTCAGTTCTGAAATTAAAGCCTGAAAACTTTAATGCTTATAGCCTTTATGAATACTCAAATTACCTTGAATCCAATGGCCAAGACTCCACCAGTTATGATCTGGCTTTTTGGCGAAAAATATTTCAACCTTTAAGCACTGCGGTGATGATTTTGCTGGCGGCTTCTTTTATCTTTGGCCCGATGCGAAGCGTCTCTATGGGGGCGAGAGTTTTAGTGGGCGTAGTGACCGGCTTGATTTACTTCTTTGTAGTCAGAGCTTTTGGTCCTGTTAGTCTAGTTTTTGGATTGCCTTCATTCTTTGGAGCCTTGTTACCGCCATTATTATTTGCTGGACTGGCTTGGTATCTTTTAAGGAAAGCAGGCTAGCAATAAACCTTTAACCATCTTTTTTCTGATCAGGCATCAACACCACTCGAGTTCCTGTCATTAAATCGTGCCAGCCACGTTTTTGCGCATTAAAAACGCTAGAAATCATTCCGGCACCTAATATTGAAAGTATCGACCGAGCGGTCGCTTGCAGCCAAGTTACCCGAGTTCCGTCGAGTTTTACTAAACGCAACTTCCAAGCACTCATGCCAACGGTTTGTCCAGATTTAACGTGGTTATAGACAAAATAAAGCAGCACAAACAACCAAGGGGTTATCATGTAATACTGGTACACGGTGGTATCTTTCCAACTGGTATCGGCTAACCAGTCTTGATTGCCACCAATAATCCAGCGTATCAGCGGAGAAGTAAAGGTCACCCAAAGAAAATAGATAGCAATGGATATCAAAGCATCGTAAAGCCATGCGCCTAGCTTTTTGCCAAGGGGGGCAGGGGTGGTGACTAAAGTATTGCTCATAAAGTTAGCTGATAAATAGTGAGTAGGCGCTAGTTTAACAAAACCTTGTTAATGCCACTAGAGTTTAGATGGACAGTTAAAGAAGAGTTTAGAGCAATTATCATTAACATCTTTCGTCAAATACGCATTCCTGTTATAAAAAGGCATGCAAATTATTTGGACGCCACTATGCGCATTAAACAAACTCTTATAGCCTTGTCAGCACTGTTCATGATCTCCGGTCTTCACGCAAAAGAAGTATCCAAGAGCGAAGCCTTGCATAAACTATTTGACCAGGTTTCAGCTTACCAATTATCACTCAACCCAATTGCTGCTGCTAATCGAGGGGATGAAGATGCTAAAGGAAAAATTGCGGATTTAAGCCCAAAAGCTTATGGCGCTCAGCTCAACCAATTAACTAGTTTCAAAAAACAGCTGACTAATATTGAATCTTCTGATTTATCAAAAACCGACAACGTTAGCTATCAAATGATGTTGAGAAACCTTGAAATAGGCATTTCAGATATTTCATACAAAACCTATGAAATGCCGCTAACAGCCGAGTACGGATTTCATGCGCAAGCTGCATCTATCGCGACTCAATTACCTTTTAAGAATTTAGATGATTATAAAAACTATTTAACGCTGCTTGAGCAAACGCCGAATTTCTTTAAGCAAAATATTGATAATATGAAAGCGGGCATCGCTCGAAATTTCACAGTTCCGCAGGCAGTCCTAGATGGCTATACCGATAGCATTAGCGCCTACATTCAAGAAGACCCAATAAAAAGTGTTTGGTATCAACCTTTTAATAGTTTGCCTGACTCCATTAGTAAAAAAGAGGCTGAAAAGCTAACTAAAAAAGCTAAGACTGTTATTGAAAACAAAGTGATAAAAGAATTTAGAGACTATAAGAAGTTCTTTGAAACAGAATATTATCCAAATGCTAAAAAGACTATCGCGGCAACGGATTACCCTGATGGTAAAGCATTCTACTTAGCGCAAATAAAACGCTATACCACTCTAGATTTAACACCTGAAGAAATTCATGAAATAGGACGAAAAGAAGTTAAACGAATTCGCGCAGAAATGGAGCAGGTCATTGCAGATACAGGCTTTGAAGGCAGTTTCGCGGATTTTCTAAATTTCTTACGCACAGATCCGCAGTTTTATGCCAAAACTCCAGAAGAGTTGTTAAAAGAAGCTGCCTATATTTCAAAAAAAATGGATCACAAGCTGCCAAAGTTTTTTGGAAAGTTACCAAGACAACCTTACGGGGTTGTGCCAGTAGCGCCTGAAATTGCACCGAAATACACCACAGGCCGTTATTCAGGAGCACCGCTTGATAGTGATCGAGCGGGTGAGTACTGGGTTAATACGTATGATCTTAAAACACGCCCACTGTATAACTTAGAGGCGCTATCCTTGCATGAAGCGGTTCCGGGCCATCATCTGCAAATTGCCTTGTCGAAAGAATTAACCGAGCTGCCCAAATTCCGCCAGAACACTTACATCTCTGCTTTTGGTGAAGGTTGGGGATTGTATTCTGAACGTTTAGGCTTAGAAGCTGGTTTTTACCAAGATCCCTATTCCAATTTTGGTCGCCTGACTTATGAAATGTGGCGAGCAATGCGTTTAGTCGTGGACACAGGAATGCATGCGATGGGCATGAGTCGTGATGAAGCCATTCAATTGATGGAGGAAAACACAGCCCTTTCAAAGCACAATGTTAGAACAGAAATTGACCGCTATATTTCATGGCCAGGCCAGGCATTATCTTATAAATTAGGCGAAATCAAAATTCGTGAACTCAGAGCTAAAGCTGAAAAAGAGTTAGCAGAAAACTTCGACATTCGTAAATTCCATGACGCCGTTCTAGGTCAGGGATCTGTACCTTTGTCAGTTCTGGAAGAGCAGATTGATGATTTTATCAAAGCTCAAAAAGAAGAAATCAAAAAGTAGACTCATATTTTGGTTTTAATCTGAACGAAGAAGCCTCATCGCACCTGGTGAGGTTTTTTTTACCTCCTCGAATATCTCCCACTTGACACAGGAACCTTGGTTGTCCATAATGTAACCTTAAAGTATCGAAAGGGTGTTCTTAGGTTTCTTTTAGATACCTGTAAAAGAGGATGAGTAAATATGAGTAAATCAGTGAATTGTGCAGAAGCTATCGATAATATGAACCGTAAAGTGGCTTGGGGTTTGTTATTTGTTGGGATAACTTATTTTATGCAGGCGGCTGAAAAGCTGTTAGAGCCTGGTGCTTTGAATAGTGCTTTGGACATTGCATCAGGAGTGGGTGTTGTCTTAACCATGGGTGTGACGCTTTGGGGGATTTTCCCTGTAATGAAGCTAAAGGCAGGAGGTAAGTTCTTGAGTAAGTCTGAACCGGAAAGCTTTATGACCGACGCTATGCATACCAGTTTTAAAAACTCTTGGATGGTGACAATGATCACCACGACAGTGGCTCTGGCGTTTCAAAAATACATTGACGATTGGAATATTGAAACATCATTTTACTTAATTGTTTTGTTTGGATTTATGACGTTAACGGCAAGCTTGAGTTTCTTTTATCTAACGCGTAACGATGATGTTGAAGACTTGGAGGAGTAGTAATGAATAGCGAACTAGACAATCGTATTCGAGTATTCCGAGCTGAGCACCGGATGAGTCAAGCCGATTTAGCAGAAGCCATAGGTGTCTCTCGTAAAACGATCAGTACTATAGAGGTTGGGCGTTTTGTACCATCAACAATTATTGCACTCAAAATAGCACAATATTTCAAAGTTCCGCTTGAGGAAGTGTTTTCATTAACCTCTGCAAGCGATAACTAGTCTAAGGTTGTTAGTATGAATCTTAAATATTTATTATTAATCGCAGCCTTATTAGTCATTAGTGCTTCGATCTTATTAAAAGAGGTGCTATACAGTCAGGAAGTGGAGTCGACAGATTGCACTTCTCTGATTGGCAACTTGCCAGTAAAGGCAACTGCTAATTTAAAGATAGCTATTACGCTAGCAAAATCGAAAGATTGCCTGGTAAAGGTGTTGAAAAACTATCAATTGAAGAGCTCTTGTTTAGATAGCGGCGAAAATCAAAAGACCACTATTGCAATGAATCAATAGTGAGATATAATGCCCGCCACTTAAATGACTGAGTTTATCCATTCATTTCTAAGTTTAGCCAGAGTGGTGAAATTGGTATACGACCTTGGGAGTACCTTTAGGTACACAGGGGCTAGAGCGAAGCTCTAGTAAAACTTATCGTTGCTAACGAAACTGCCGGTAACAAAACAATGCCAGAGTGGTGAAATTGGTATACACAGGGGATTCAAAATCCCCCGCCCTTAAAAGCGTGCCGGTTCGAGTCCGGCCTCTGGTACCATCTTTTTAAAAGCCCTGATATTTCAGGGCTTTTTTTATGCTTTATTTTTATCTCTTCAAGCAAAATGCAAACTGCATCACACTTTGAGATGAAATACACCGGATTAATTATTTTTATTATTCGGTTTGCCTGCTGCTTTGTTTGATTTTTATTTTCTAATATTAAAAAATAACTATTATCAATGACTTAAACTTTCGTTTTTCATGTATCGCTTGTTTAAAACACCTGTTTTTTACAAGCGTGTGAGCAAGTGGTATAACCTGTCTTGCAAAAAAAATCTAATGCAAACATTGCAGTCAATCTTTTCAATTAACTATGGGGGTAGTTATGTTTAAGAAACTCATCGCAATCGTTTTTGCTACTGTTGCATTTTCTGCACAAGCCAATGAAGGAGTCGCATTTGTTCATGGCACAGGAAACGCAACTGACGCATTAAATGATTATTGGACCAGTCAAAACGTCAACTCTATTGTCTCAGGCTTACCTAACTCAAGTAATTACACGGTTATCAATTGTGATTTTGAGCAGTATATGTGGGACTCAAGAGCATCCGGTTGTCTTGCCGAGCAATTAACTAGTTTTATAAATGCCAAAGGCATTACTCAAATGACGTTGATTACTCACTCTAATGGGGCCAATGTCGTTCGTTGGATCATGTCGAACCCGACTTGGGATAGTCGTTACCCCAATATCATTAACAAGACTAAAGAAGTTATTGCTTTAGCACCTTCAAGTGCTGGTACGCCATTAGCGGATGCAGTGATAGAAGGCAATGTATTTGAATCTGTTTTAGGTTGGTTATTAGGATTTAAAAATAACGCTGTTAGAATGCAGCAAGTTTCTTGGATGGCTTATTACAATCAGAATTGGTTGTTTGGTACTGCTGGACGTCCTGCGTTACCAAAAAATATGGTCAATGTGGTAGGAACAGATGTTGAGTCGGCTATTTGGGATGGCGACAGTTATTGTGGCGGTTATGCTCAGCAAGTGGGTTTAGAGTTTACTCAAAATTGGTTAGATAACTGTTCCGATGGTTTCTTAAATTGTAGTTCGCAAGAAGCGGCAGGATCGCTTTGGTTTAGAGATAAATCTCGCACTCGTGGCAGAGAGCCATTAAGTCATCAACAAAGTCGTCGTAAGTGTTTCAACTTAGACGTTTTCTTACGCGATCGCATATAAGGAGCTATTCATGAATATTAAATTTTCAATGTTAAGTATGGCTCTAGCGTCAAGCTTCGCTATCTCAGCGGTTGCAACTGAGCGTGAATCATTAGAGTTAGAAGACAGAATGGTTTTCAATAAAATTGGTGCAGCAGAGCGAGCTATTGCTTTACCAAGATTTGAGCCGGGTATCCGTGATTTTGAACCTGAAAATATTGATATCTTCAGACAAAGACCTTTTCAAAATAAGTCGGTAAGTTTTAGTTTTCCTGTCTCGAATAAAATGGCGATGGATTTTTCTGAAAAGCAAGCTCACAGTCAAAGCCGTCAATACCGAATGGAAGTCACGGGTAAGCAACTTCGTCAAGGTATTGAATTGAATACTACAGCTCCTGGTGCTTTGGTTCGTATTTCAGGTTTTAATAATGACAATGCGATTGAACCACAAAATCTAAGTCTAGTGGTTTCAAATCAAAAGTTTGCTAGAGGCACTGCTTTCGATACTTTAGTGGATAGTCGTATGATGACTAAAACAGGTGTTGGTTTTCAGCGTGGAACTACCGGTTTTAAAATTTCTGAGCAAGTTGGAAAGGGTGCTTTTAAATTACAAACTCAACAGCAAGTGGCCGATGGCGATCGCTATTTGGTCAATGTATTTGAAAAGAATAGTGATTTAGAACTGCATTTAACCGCTAATAAAAGTAATTATTTAAAAGGCCATTCGATGAATATCAAATCAGCGTTATGGTTTGATGGAAAGAAACTTCCTTTTAATGCATTGCAGTCACGTTTGATTTCTCCGACTGGCGAGAAGTTTAAAGTATTGGCCAATAAATCCGGTCAAATGCAATTGCCACTTAATATGAATGCTAGTCGGGTACCGGGTGCTTTATGGACATTAGAAACTGAAGCTGAGGCAATGTTTGATGGTCAAAAGGTAAAGCGTATTGCAAAGGTAGCATTTTCTTTTGCGGATAAAACTGCAAGTTTGCCAAAGATGCAGCCGTTGGTCAGCAAAAGAGGAGCAAGTCTTTCGACCGCAATTCCCGTCAATGTTAATCGTCTAGGTCGTTATGAAGTTAGAGGGGTCTTGTATGGCACTAATTCCTATGGCAAGTCAGTTCCTGCCATGGTTACTCATGCTGCTAGCGATTTAAATCCTGGTATGGGGATTATTAACATGCAGTTCGATCAGAAAATTCTTGCAGCTTCTGGACTTAAAGCTCCGTTTGCTATAAGAAATATTCAACTTCGAGATCAAAAACAAATGGCTTTACTAGAAGCTAAATAAAGTTTGTTTATAGTATATAAGGCAGCTACGGCTGCCTTTTTTATACCTGCAGTCCGATTAAGTTTCTGTCATATCTTTATCGAATTCATTGCCGATCATCTACACTAGAACTAAACTAATGAAAAATTGGGGTAATTATTATGAAACTATTTAAACTTATTTTTTTATCGATTTTCCTTTTTAGCGCTTTTGCTTGTCAGGCTGCTCAGCCTTCCCAAAAAGCTCAGGCTACTAATGTTAGCTACAATGCTGAATTGGCCAATGAGTTAGGTGCCGATGATTACGGTATGAAGTCTTATGTTATGGTCGTTTTAAACACCGGGCCAGAAGACTCAAAGATCACTGATAAAGAGCAAAGAGCAAAATTATTCAAAGGTCATTTTGATAATATGGGAAGGTTAGCAGAGCAGGGTAAACTGGTTTTGGCAGGCCCGCTTGCTGGTAATAAACCAAAGCGAGGTTTATTCATCTTTAATGTAAAAACCATTGAAGAGGCCGAAGCATTAGTTAAAACCGATCCCACGGTTAAGGCTGGTATATTCACCTATGAACTAACTCGGTATTATGGTTCAGCCGCTTTAATGAAAGTAAATGCAATCCATAAAACACTGCAAAAGCAAAAAAATTAATAATTAGTAATATAGGTATTAATACAGCTTTACCACATTAAATCGTCAGGGATCTGATAGTCGGCGTAAGGGTCTTCTTCACCCTGTTCTAATGCTTGTAAGTCAGCTTGGTATGCAATGTAGTTGGCATCGCGAGTAGCAATCTTATCCGCTACTGGGCTTGCAACTAAATGATATTGATCAGGGTTTTTAGTATCTATGGATTGAACGATAACTAAGCGACCTTGCTTGATTTGTTGTTCTTGAAGTTTTGAAACCACCAAGGTTCGTGACTTGGCTTGGTGATGGAATATAAAAGCAATATCCTTGGAGTCTATCTCGATGCTGTTATTATTGATTAGCTGCTTTATTTGAGCGGCTATAGCAACGGCTTCAGCTTTTTCTTTCTGTTGTTGGTTTAGTTTTTTATCTAATTCGGCCTTTTCTTTAATAGCTTGCTGAGCTGCAACTTTTGCTTCATCGACTAGCTCAGTTTTATGTTTTTTACTGATGCGTTTCTGGTGGTGTTGTTCGCGTTGTATTTTTTTTGCTTTGTTTTTATTAACAAGGCCTTTTTTAAGCAATTGATCTTGAAGTGAGCCAGCCATAGGTCTTCGTTGTAAATGACATTTTATTCAATTTTATCATAGCTGTTAATTGATGCTAGGAATAATGTGCTTGTTCTGATGCTGGCCTCAGTTATTTCGCTATTCACTGTAATCATGATGACATTGAGCTTGTTATAGCATAGAGTCTCACCATCAAATCGATTTATTCAGCACTTTATTCAACAATGTATTCAAAACAACAGAAATTATGCAATCAGCAATAGAGCTACTACAAGATACGTTTGGTTATGCCGAGTTTAGGCATAATCAACAAGCGATTATTGATGATTTGCTGTCTGGGAAAAATGCTTTAGTACTTATGCCTACTGGCGGTGGTAAGTCTTTATGCTATCAAATACCTGCGATTTTAAGATTCGGCACCGGTGTAGTGGTATCGCCACTCATTGCTTTAATGCAAGACCAAGTGGATGCTTTGGAGCAGCTAGGAATAAAAGCTGCTTTTTTAAACTCTAGCATGAGCAATGATGAGCAACGACTTGTTGAGCAGCAGTTGCTTAATAATGATATTGAGCTTCTCTATATTGCTCCAGAGAGACTATTGAACGAAAGTACACTTCAGCTATTGTCTCAAGCAAATATATCTTTGTTTGCGATTGATGAAGCTCATTGTGTTTCACAGTGGGGGCATGATTTCAGACCAGAGTATCAAAAGCTTTCAATCTTATCAGAGCGTTTTACCACTATCCCCAGGATTGCATTAACGGCAACAGCAGATCAGCGCACACGTGATGAAATGGTGTCGTTATTAGGCTTAGAAGATTCAAATGTTTATATTGATAGTTTTGATCGAAAAAATATCCACTATACCATTGAGGAAGCCACCAATGGTCGTACTCGATTAGTCAACTTTATCAAAGCCAATCATGCTAAGGATTCAGGAATAGTCTACTGCTTATCACGTAAGAAAGTTGAGTCTGTGGCGGAGCATTTGTCCAATCAAGGCTTTAAGGCATTGCCGTACCATGCAGGTTTAAGTCATCAGCTTCGGCAGCATAATCAAAAGCGCTTTTTACAAGAAAGTGGAATTATTATCGTGGCGACCATTGCTTTTGGTATGGGGATTGATAAACCGGATGTTCGGTTTGTGGCGCATTTGAACTTGCCAAAAAATATAGAATCCTATTACCAAGAAACAGGCCGTGCAGGAAGAGATGGTCAGCCATCAAATGCCTGGATGAATTATGGGTTGCAGGACGTCATTACTCTGAGTCAAATGATGCAACAAAGTAGTGGTAATGAAGATTATAAGCGCATCACACAACACAAATTGAACGCCATGTTAGGGCTATGTGAGTTGGTGACTTGCCGCCGTCAAACCTTGCTGAAATACTTTGCGGAAGAACTAGCTGAGCCTTGTGGTCATTGTGATAATTGTCTGAATCCGCCGGAAACTTGGGATGCTACGGTTGACGCACAAAAGGCCTTATCCACAGTGTATAGAACAGGCCAAAGTTTTGGTGTGGAATATTTAAGTAAAGTGCTCCTTGGCAAAACTGATGAGCGGATAGAGAAAAACCAACATCATCAAGTGAGCACTTGGGGTATTGGTGCGAACTTAACCAACGCCGAGTGGCGAAGTATTTATCGGCAACTAATTGCTCAGAATTATCTTTATACTAATGTTGAGCGATTTGGCGCTTTAGAGCTAACTGAAAAGTCACGTCCTTTGTTAAAAGGTTTAGAGACATTCTTCGCCAGAAAGTATATGGCTCCAGCTAAAGCTGACGGTAAACCTAAGAAAAAAACCAATAAGAAAATACGAGCAAGTGATGAGCCTTTATTTGAGGCGTTAAAGGAATTGCGTAAGCAGCTAGCAGAAGAGCAGGAAATTCCGCCCTACATGATCTTCCACGACTCAACCTTAGAGCAAATGATCGCCGATAGACCTTCTACTTCGAAGGAATTTCAATTTATCTCTGGAGTAGGTGAGAGCAAGCTTAAGCGCTATGGAGGAGCCTTTCTGGCAGTAATCAATGAACATCCTAGGCCAGGTATTTTAAACAACCAATTATCGGATACCGTTAATGATACTTTGGAGTTGTTGCTTCAAGAATTAAATGCTGATCAAATCGCAGAAAAGCGAGGTTTAACCAAGTCTTCAATTTATAGTCATTGTGCACAAGCGATTGCTGCAGGATTATTAGAGTATGAACAAGTTTTGACTATAAGTGCAGAGGATATTGAGGAAATTATTCAAACTGCAAATTTCTTAGATATCGGCTCAGATTCCTCATTAAAACCATTATTTGAGGAATTTAATGGGCAATACAGTTATGGCGAGTTAAAATGTGTTATTAGTGCCATCTAATTATCATAGTTTACTAAAACCCTTAGAGACAATCTTTTGAGTAGAAAGCAGCGAAAGCGTTTCCATAAAGTTCATATTGAAATCAGCAATATTTGCAATCTGCAGTGTAGTTTCTGCCCACCTGTTGAGCGCGATAATAAAATGATGTCGCTCGATTTGTTTCGAGATTTAGTGAAACAGATTGCGCCTATGACTGAGCTAGTTTGCCTGCACTTAATGGGTGATCCGCTGGTGCATCCTAAGCTTAAAGAAATGATCGATATTTGTGATGAGTATGATTTAAATATCTTCTTAGTGACTAATGGTGTATTGCTTAAGCCTGAAAAGTTTGAACTTTTACTGCATCCACGTTTTTATCAAATTAACTTTTCTTTGCACAGCTTTTTTGACAATTTCCCAGAAAAAAGTCCAGAAAAATATTTAACTCGGATTTTCGATTTCACAAGGTTAGCACTAGAAAAACGCCCAGAGCTTTATTTGAATTATCGTTTATGGAATCTGAATGATCCTATTGGTAGTCAAACACAGAATACCCAAATGCTGGACCAGATTTGCCAACAATTTAATTTTGAACGGCCTACAGAGTTAGATGTTCGCAAGAAAAAAAGTATCAAGATACAAGATAGGCTTTATCTTCATTTTGATACGGAGTTTATTTGGCCTAGTCTGGATTTGCCCATGCTAGGAACTAAAGGCACTTGTTATGGCCTCTCTTCTCATTTTGGCATATTAGCAGACGGCACTGTGGTTCCTTGTTGTCTTGATAAAGAGGCCGCTATTCCGATTGGCAATGCTAATCAACAACCGATAAAAGAGATACTAGCTTCCAGTCGAGCGCAGGCAATACTAAGGGGCTTTAAGCAAAAAGAGTTAGTTGAGAAGCTATGCCAACGCTGTCAATATATAGAGCGATTTAGTCATAGAATTCCAGTAGAAAACTTATCATATTAAAAAAGGCAGCTTACGCTGCCTTTTTTATTAGAAGTAGAAATTATATTCTTCTATTAATTCTTTTAAAGCTTTGTCGCTTTGTAGACTTTCTTCTAATTGAGGGATCGTAGATTCAATCCAGTCCATAGTTTTCTTATCAAGTTTACTATCAATACCAGCATATATATTAATAGTTTCAGTAAAGTTCTCTGTATACGAATAACTGGCTATTTTTTTCTTATTTACCAAGATGTCATATCTTAAGGTCCAATCCTGATTGGTAATGATTGGAATTAAACCTAGAGTACTTCCTGATAGGAGAGCTGAAGCAAATCCAGCGGCTTCACCACCGGTAGTATTTTGTTGCGATAATGAAACAGTGATTACCACAGGACTACCAGGTAAGTTTTTATCGATTTCGGATAGTAATGGTAATTTTTTTAAAGATTCAAACGGAACCTCATCAGGTAAAGTGGTAAAGAAATGCATTGGTAATGTCTTTGCATCTTTAGCATTCACCGCAGTCAATGACATCGAAATAAAAATTAGTGTTAAGAAAAGTAAACGCATTTTGTTCTCCTTATTGATAACAAGCTAATTGAACAGTAGCTGCTAACGTTGCATCACTAACATTCTTACTATCAAGCTTTTTAGAGTTATATTTATATTCAAATGAATGTTTATTAAGAAATTTATTTATATATTTTGTATCTAACCCAAAATTAACATTTTGGGGAATTACTCCTCGTTCAACAAGACTGGATATATTTAAAGTACTAGTTACTACGCCTAATACATCACCATGTTCTGAAACAATAGGGCCACCACTTGAACCCGGCTGTATTGGTGCTGAAAATTGGAACAAGCCTAAAGAACCTTTAAGCGCTTTTTTTGAGCTAATGTTTCCAAGAGTTAAGTTAGGAGAAGCTTCAAGCAGTCCTTTTAATGGATAACTTACAGTGGTTACTTTTTCTCCTAAGACAATGTCATTCGTTTTGCGGAATTTTAAGTAATTTTCAGTAGGCTTTCCTGTTTCCATAACCGCTAAGTCTAAAAGTGGGCTTTCTTGCACTAAAGACGCGTTTGTCACTTTCTCACCAACTTGTGCCTTAACTACTAAGCAATTTCTGATAACGTGCGCTGCAGTCAGTATTTGGCCATTTGCATTGATATGAAAGCCGGTGCCACTACTTACTGGCTTTTCCATATCAGCTAATAATTCTGTAGAAACTGAGTTCATGGTAGCGACTTCAGGATAGATAGCAGCTGTAGGTTTTAACTTATTAAGTAACTTAACCATCATTTGTTGTGTGGCGCGTAAAGAACTGTTGTAGAAGCCTACATTTGGGTATTGATAATTAAAGGTCCCTTCGTAAGTGGTACTTGATTCCATGATTATTTTTTGTTGAGCATTCAATACTTTATAGTTAAATGTCAGCACTATGTCGCCGTTTTTATAATCCCATTTTGGCTCAATATCTAACAAAAGACCAAAATTCTCATCAGATGAAGGATCAAAATAGCTAACTTTAGTGAAGTACTTATTGGTTACTGTATCCATAGCACTTATTAACGACTTTCCAACTTCTACGCGGCGATTACTATACTTTTGGACAAAGCTGCCTTCTAGAACGCTTTTCGGCAAATAGATTGCTAGTGGGACATCTGAAGGAATGCTAAGTTTTTTATTGAGTGTGTATCCCTTTGGGAGTTTGTTAGCATCTAGCCGTGTTGCACCACCACAAGATGTAAGTAGCAAGCATGTTAGTGCAATGCTAAATAAAGCTTTATAATTCATGAAGTTATCCCGTATTATAGATTTTTTAGTATTGTAGACGTTTACCTGTAAAACGTACCGGAATACTAGCAGGAAAAATCATGATTTTGTAGCTTAATCCAAGATCAAATCTTGGAAATCTTCACGATAACTTTTTAGTTTTTTTAATAGCTTTTTCTTTTGCTTTTTGGTCAGGCTTTGATGCAGTTGTAAAATATATGTTTTTTCTAATTCTTTGTTGTACGCATACCGGCTTTGCAATTCTGGGCTTTGCAACTCGCCCGGATTTAACATCAGCTGAATGATGGTATCTTGACCTTTTACTGTAGCTCGCTCAGCTAAAGCGTAATCCATAGCGACTCGCCATTTATTACCATAATCAAAACGCAGCTCACTGGTGGATTGCATTTCACTGACCCACTGTTTAATCAGTGCTTTCTGATTTTTGTTCAAACGACCAGTCCATTCTACGAAGCCGTCAGTAACGTTTTCTAGAGTGTTCTTTATGCGCTTTTCTGGCTTAGTCTTATTGTATTTTTTAACGCGTTTATTTGCTGTGTCGTTAATGTTTTGCATCACCTCTTGAACTTGCTCATTGTCAAGTTCCGATATTTGATTAACCAATTCAGGTACTAGTTCATTTGCAGCGGTTCGGTAGAAATCGACTAAAGTTGTTTGGTAGTAATCATAATTTTCAACTATTTTTTCAGTGCCTATCTCAGATTCTAGTTGCTTTATTAAAGCGACGTATCTTGGCAATTGAGTAGTGCGGTGCCATTGTAGTTTTTCTCTAACCAGTGCTTCGAGTCGATCCTCTTGCGCGCTGCTTAATTCAACATAATCATCGACTTGCCAGCTGACTACCCAATCCAGTCGGTTATACCAAAACTTCAAGCCGCAAGATTGCAAGAAAATTACCGAGCATAATAATAAAATGAGTTTTTTGGATTTCATAATCAATAGGCCGTTGTTATTCAATAATAATAGGCAGCATTTAAAGTAAATAGTTCACAATCAAATACTTATGCAACATATTAGCTATTATGTTAATTTGGTTTTACCAAACACTATAGAGATAACTCAATGAATAAAAAGTTAAGAGTTAAGTTATTCCTTTTAAGCATTCTGTGCATTACTTCGGTATCACTATCAGCGGCTGATAAAAAAGCATTAGTTGGTGGAACCCTAATTGATGGTATGGGTGGTAAACCCATCCAAGATAGCGTCATTCTAGTAGAAGGCACTACTATTACTGGCGTTGGGACTGTAGCGACTTTAAAAGTACCGGATGACTATCAAGTTATTTCCACTGAAGGAATGTCAGTATTACCGGGTCTTTGGGATATGCATGTGCATTTGATGATAACAGGCCATAGTGATTATCCCCATTGGCATAAGGAATATCTGGACAAGTTTAGCTCTGAAATAATGCCAGCTGCTGCGGTACAGCTTTTATTGGCAGGTGTAACCAGTGCCAGAGATTTAGGCGCTCCTTTAAAAGAATCTATAGAGATCAAAAACAAAATTAATTCAGGCGAAATCCCTGGGCCCAGACTGTATGTTTCAGGACCTTTTATTCAGCATAAGGCATATCCGGGCACCGATGCTTATCGTTGGGGTGTGAAAAATGAAGCAGATGCGCGTAAGAAAATTAATAAACTGGCAGATGCTGGTGTTGATGTTATTAAATTGATTGATCACGATGAAATGACACTCTCTGTCGCTAAAGCTGTTGTTGAGCAAGCTCATAAACGTAACCTAAAAGTAGTGGGGCACTCGCATAAGCCTGATGAAATTCGACGAGGTTTAGAAATCGGCATCGATAATTTTGAACATACTGGATTAACCTCTGCCCCAGAGTATCCAGAAGATATTATGGTTCAACTTAAAGAAAGAACGGCAAAAGGCCGTATTAGTGGCGGTCCATTGTTTTGGACGCCAACCATTGAAGGTTTATGGAATTATGACTATGTTCGTGATTATCCAGAAGAACTTGATAATAGCTGTTGGAAACGCGGTTTAGCGCAACAGACGATTGACGATATAAAACAATCTATTGCTCATCCCGATCGTTTGGATTATATGCAGTTAACTCCCAAGCGAAAGCCCACATTGAAACGTAAATTTAAACAATTAAGAGATGCGGGTGTGGTGCAGTTGATAGGGACCGATAGTGGTATTCCAATGAAGTTCCACTGTCAGTCTACTTGGCATGAGCTTGAAATGTGGGTTAATGTTTTAGAGGTTCCAGCTATGGAAACCATTCGAGCTGCTACTTATTGGCCAGCCAAATTTATGGGGGTTCACGATAAAGTAGGCACGCTAGTGCCTGGTAAATATGCAGACATTATTGCGGTTAAAGGTGATGTATTGAAATATATTAACTTATTACAGGATGTTGATTTGGTTATGAAAAACGGCGTCCTTTATAAGGAAAACGGGCAGGTCAATGAACAGCTAGTTAATTGATAAAAAGCCGCTTGTTAGCGGCTTTTTTAATAATATAGAACTAGGGCGCATCTAGGCTAATTAAAGTTCAATTTAACCTCAATCTTAGTTACAATTCCGCTTCACCTAATCTTGTGGACACCTTAATGTTTAAGAAAATTCTAATGCTAGTAATCTTGAGCGGCATGATATTGTCTTGCTCTAATGATTCCGATACCCCAAAAGCTCAAGTCACTAAAAAACAACTCATAAAAAGTGGCTGGTTACAAAATACATTGCCGGCTAATGCTTTAGCTTATGCACGCTTGCCTAACCCATGGTTCATTTTTTCAGGCCAGGACAATGGCTTTGAATATGCTCAATCTAATGCTGGTCACAACCAGCAGATCCAAGCAATCCGAGATGCTTTTTTAAGTAGGTTTGTGGATGCATCGCATATTCCAAATAAAGAAGCATTAAATCTATTACTTAAACATACTAATGCGCCGATTGAGTTGGCAGTTTTGCAAGAAAGACCAGGGCAAATAATGCCGGTGCTAGTCTTGGCTACTCAATTTGATTATTCAAGTCAGGCCGAATTCTCCGAGCAATTCCAACAAATTTTAAACGGCTTGCCAATGATCCAAGAGTTATCGGCGATCAATCAAGCTGGTGAAGGCGAATTATCCATTCAAGGCGGTAGCGTCCATTATCGCTTTGATGAATCTAATGGTCATTTTAGATTGATGTTTGGGATGTTCGACATGAGCACCTTAAAAGCCGTGGCCGAACAATTAAAACCGGGTCAACCTGATTCTATGCAAGAGTTGCAAGAGCGCGTTGATACCAGCGGCCAAGGCTTGTTTGCTTGGGTAAATGGCAAGGATTTAATGCCAATGGCTGAAATGATGTTGTCTCCTTATGAAATGCAACCTTTTAAGGAAATGGGTCTTGAGCAGCTTAATGCACTTGCTTTAGGTTACGGCACCGCTAGTAACAAAAGTCGTCTTCGTTTAGCAATGGATATGCCTTATGTAGGAGTTCGTCAGTTTTTACCTAAGGTAGAAAATAAGATTTCAGTAAAAACGGTGGGTGAGCCCAGTGCTTTTGGCATGGTTTCTATTCCATCTTATGCTCAGTTAGAACAAATTATCACTAGAGCTGAGGAAGCAAATGCACAGGAAATTTTAGCTGAACTTGAAGCTGAAACTACGCAAGTTCTCGGCATTGGATTTAAAGACTTGATGTCAATTTTTGGCCCAGAGTTAACCGTTTACAAGGATACAGTTGGGACTTTCTCTTCGGTTCGGTTGAACGATAAAGCCGGCTTGCAGAGCCTAATCAAAAAGCTTAAGGATTCTGGTCATGGTGATTATCAAATTCGTAAATACAATGGTCAAGAGATACACCATTTAAGCTTTCAACTGGCTAACGATGACAATCTTCCAGAATTGCCTAATGCTTCGGCGACTGAGTTTTTTGCAATATTAATGCAGATGAGTAGCCATCTGTTTTGGTTAGAAGAAGATGGCCATATGATTTTTGCTTCAATTCCGCAGCCTTTAATGGAACGATTGGATAAAGGCGCAAAGGTTGATTTAGCCTCTTGGATCGCTAAAAACCAAGGACAGAATATTGATAATGCTTTATTCGCGGCCAGTGGCACTTTTGATGATTTATCGCGCAGTGCCTACCACACTTATATTGAACTACTGTTGTTAGCTTCTGAGTTGGTTGACTCAAAAATGGATGTTATGGCTTTTCCATCGGCCAATAAATTAGCATTTGCCAATGAAGGCACTTTAGGTCTACAAATTGACTCAACCGATAACCTATTTGCTATGGAACTGACTTTTGAGCAAGGGCCATTAGATCTCTTGCATGCCGCTGGTAGTATGCAGGTGTTTGCAGTTGGTGGAATCTTGGCTGCAGTGGCAATTCCTGCGTATCAAGATTATGTTGATCGCAGTAAGGCTTATCAGCGTGATATAGAGGCCTTAAGAGAAATGAGGGACCAACCTAGAGTTTATCCAGAGCAGTTTGATGACTCAGTTATCGAAATTGAAAGTGAAGTCATTGAGTCGGTTGAAGACGAGATTGAAGAAACGATTATAGATGATCAATAGTTTGTAAATTACAAAAAAGCCCAGCTGATGCTGGGCTTTTTAATGTCTTTTAGCGAAGAAACTAAGCAACGATATCCAATAACTCAATATCGAATACTAAAGCTTGGTATGGACCAATGTCGCCACCAGCGCCTTGCGCGCCATAGGCTAAGGCATAAGGGATATAAAGCTTCCACTTAGAACCTACCGGCATTAGCTGAAGCGCTTCTGTCCATCCTTTAATAACGCCACCCACTGGGAACTCAGCTGGTTGCCCACGACGGTACGAGCTATCGAACTCTTTACCATCGATTAAAGTACCTGCGTAGTGAGTTTTCACTGTTGAAGCGGCGGTTGGGATTTCACCAGTACCAGTTTCTATAACTTCATATTGTAAGCCTGATTCTAAAACAGTCACTTCTTCGCGTTTAGCGTTTTCCGCTAAAAAAGCTTCACCTTCAGCGGCAAATTTCTCAGCATCTGCTGCTTGCTGCGCTTGCAGTTGCTGCTGGATTTCTTGGAAAGCAGCATTGATATCATTAGGGTCAACTTGTGGTGCTTGACCGTTGAAAGCATCTTGTAAGCCAGCCACTAGTGCAGTTAATTCAACGCCTTTGAATGCGCCGTGGGCTTGTTGGCCCATTTGCATGCCAATGCCATAAGAAGCTCTAGCTTCGGTAGTTTTAAAATCAGACATAATAATCTCTTGGTTATGAATTCTTTAGATAAAGAGTGAGTAAACGGATTGATAGGCTAGTATCTGGGGGCATCTTTAGATTATTAAAGGGGGAAACTCAATTTTTGTTATCAGGGTAAAATGCTGTTAAAAATGCATGGTCACTAGTGTGTTTCTTCAAGAATTTAGCGATAATGCCGCTAACTCTTAATAATACAAATATCAATATGTGGTTTAAAAACTGCTACATCTACTTACTGAATAAAGAAACCGAGCTTTCGGCAGAGTCATTAACAGAAAAACTTGAGTCACACCGATTTTCTGAAGTCGGTCGGCAGGAAGCTGAAAGGGTGGGCTGGATATCCCCTCTAAGTCGGAACCTGGAGACTCTAGTACACTCAGCTAATGGTTGTCATTTGGTCTGTTTACGCAAAGAACAAAAAGTAATCCCAGCCAGTATGCTCAAAGAGCGCTTGGAAGATAGAGTGCAGGCAATTGAAAATAATGAAGGACGCAAAGTCTATGGCAAAGAAAAAAGCGCGCTAAAAGATGACATCCTAAGCTTGTTAAAGCCTAAAGCTCTGACTAAATCCAATCATACCTTTGGCTATTTTGATTTTAGGAATCAACTGTTAGTGGTGAATGCAGGTTCTAATGGAGTTGCCGATACCTTTGTTCAGCTTTTGATTGATTCACTTGGAACCTTGGGCGCCGTTAAACTGATTGGTGAAGAAAATCCAAGTCAAATTATGAATCAGTGGCTATTGGATAGTATGCCGGATGCCTGGTCTTTGACTGGCCAATATGAACTTAAGGATCCAAAAGATGAGCGAGTGGCTAAATTCAAAGATAACGAAGCGAATAATAGCTTGATTCATGAGTTGATTGAAGATGGCTACTGGCTACAAAAGTTAGGCATAAACTATCAAGATACTTTTAAAGCAGTGATTCAAAGTGATTTGCTAATAAAGAGCATCAAATACAGCGATGAGTTAGTTGCAGAAAATGATAATATAGATAAATCGGAACAGTATGCGCAATTTGATGCTGACTTTGTTTTGATGACGCAAACCTTGGCTGGATTTATTGCTGAGTTGAAGCAGCTGTTTAAAGTTAAAATAGAACATTAAAGCGGAAAATCACTAGGAATTATTGTGAACGAAACTAATCACGACAAGAAGCATGACCAAAAACATGATAAGGCTTTAAGTACTGAGCAAAAAGCACTATCCATCAATCTTGATAATAATCAGTATGGTACTTTTGTTGAAATTGGTGCAGGTCAGGAGGTCGCTCGCCAGTTTTTCTCAGCGGGCGCCGCTGCGGGAACCGTCGCCAAAACCATGTCTGCTTATGACATGCAAGTCAGTGATGATATTTACGGTAAAGCTGGGCGCTATGTCAGTCGTGAGCGACTAGAACAAATGCTCAGTCATGAGTATGAACTCTTGCATAAGCGGTTAGGCGAGGTTCGCCCGCAAGAAACTCAATATTTCAGTTATGCCGCGACGGTTACCGCAAAAAGTTATTCCCAGAAAAATGAATGTCACGGTTGGATTGGAATTAAATTTCAGCCAGAAGCTGATGCAGAAGCTAGCGAAATCATTATGCACGTTCGCATGCTAGATGATACTAATCGTGAGCAATCTGAAGCGCTTGGTATCTTTGGGGTTAACGTGGTTTACGGTGCTTTTCACTATAAAGATAAGCCCAAAGTTTTTATTGAATCTTTGTTAGATAACTTAGTGGATGGTTTTGGTCAGAAGCGAATAGAAGTGGATTTGATTCACTTCTCTGGAAATCAATTTGAAGCCATTGAAAACCGTTTGATGAATTTACACCTGGTGCGTTCTTGGTGCTGTCGTGCGGTAATGTTTGATGCGCAAGGCGAGTCAGAAGTTCCAGGCAGTCTGCTACGTAAGAAAGATGTAATGGTTATTCGTGGATCTTTTAAACCACCCACGAAAGTGCATTTGGATATGACTGAAGCTGCCATGCAGCAGTTTTTAAAAGAAGATGGCATAAATCCAGAAAAAGTATGTACCGTTGCTGAAATCACGATGGCTGAACTGGCTTCAGACGATGATGAAACCGATGCTAGTTTCTTGGCACGTGTTGATTTGCTGAATAAGCTGGGCTACAACGTATTAATTTCAGATTATCTGCGTTTCTTCCGGTTGCGTTCTTGGATGCGTCGTTATACCCAGAATCGCATTGGTATTGTTCTCAGCATCTTAGATTTCGATCAGTTGTTTAATGAAGAATATTACGAAGGTTTAGAAGGCGGGATTTTAGAAGCCATGGGAAAACTCTTCTCTGGCAACACCAACGTTTATGTGTATCCGACTCGCGTGAATGGTGGCCTGATTACCCTGGATAATGTAAAAGTTTCTGAAAATACTCATTATTTATTACAGCACTTGAAAGACAATAAATTATTGGTAGCAACCGAAACTTGGAACGATGAAAACCTGCATATTTCGGCGCATAACATTGCTAAAGAAATTCCTTTGGGACAAGGCGACTGGGAGAAGCAGTTACCGGAAGCTATTCGCGATGAAATTAAAGATAAATGTATGTTCGGTTATTGCGAACTGCCTGAATTACCTTCGGATTAATCGTTTTAAACCAGTCATGATATGCCCTTGCCAAGATAAAAGTGTTGCAAATGCAAAACTCTATGCAGATTGTTGTGAGCCTAAACACAAAGGTGTAACAAAAGCTCTATCGCCAGAAGAGTTAATGCGCTCTCGCTATAGTGCTTTTTCCTTAGGCCTAGGCCAGTATATATTTGATACCCACCATGCGGACTTTAGAAGTGGAACAATAGAAGATTATACTGCTAGCGCTCAATCTACTAACTGGTGCCGTTTAGAAGTTTTAGAATCTGAACGGTTAGATAATAAAGGTAAAGTAAATTTCAAAGCTTATTTTTTTGAAAAAGATAAACTTCATTGCCTACACGAAATTTCCAACTTTGTATTAGAAGTCAATCAATGGTTTTATACCGATGGTGATTATCAACCGAAGAAAGTTGTTAAAATATCACGAAACGATCCTTGTCCCTGTGGCAGCGGTATAAAAGCAAAAAAGTGCCACCTTAAATAGCCACTTAAAATAGCAGCTAAATAGCCGCTTGAAAAAGAGATAAACTATGGATGATTTAAAACAAATTGAACAGCAACTAGAAGAGCTGCAAACTAAAGTGGCTTTTCAAGATGATGCGATTGAACAACTGAATGAAATTATTACCAAGCAAGACTCAATTATCCGAAAGATGGAAGAACGCTTTTTATTGATAGGCGAGAAAATTCAAGACATGGAAAGCCAAATGCCCAGTAAAGGTTTTAACCCTGCTGATGAGTTGCCACCGCATTACTGATTATGAAGTGTACTAACTGTAGAGTTTCTCATGATGAAAGGGCATTTGAGTATTTAGATGAAGGGAAACAAAAAAAACTGACAGAATGTCTTTTCTGTAGATATAACCCTAAGAGAAGCTTAGGCACTGTAACCTTCTTACTTTTTGGTCTTCTCTACTCTTCTAGCTATTACTTTTATAGTATATCTATTGCTCCAAAATT
This sequence comes from uncultured Kangiella sp., assembly GCA_947498625.1. Taxonomy (GTDB): domain Bacteria; phylum Pseudomonadota; class Gammaproteobacteria; order Enterobacterales; family Kangiellaceae; genus Kangiella. The sequence continues at coordinate 911,729 of CANMKR010000001.1, forward strand.
AAGTATATACATTTTTTTCATATGCACATTATACGCTTCATTTTGGATATCGACCTTTATCCATGAGATTGGCCATGCTGTTGGATGTTTATTAGTTAGATATAAGATTAAAGCTATTGTTGTTGGAGATATAGATAAAGGTAAACGATTTAACGTCTTTGGAATTATGATAATTTTTTCTTCTAAATTAAAGCATGGACTTGTATATCATGACTATGGTGAAAATCATTCTAAAACTAAGTGTTTTATAGTTACTCTGTTGGGACCACTATTTAATTTAATTACGTTTATTATTCTGTTTTTTTTGTTCTTAGATATGAGTTCGTACAAACATAATCTAATTGAAACCATATTATTAGGAGTTATAGCTTTTATAAGTCTTTTCTTTTTTTTTATTAATATATGGCCCTTTAAGACGAAAGAAGACAATAGGGATGGACTTGTTAGAGATGGTATAACTCTTAGAGAGCTTCTTACGAAAGACGATTATTTTCAGAGTATTCATAAAGATAGATTGAGATGCGAGTACATTAAGCTTCATAATGATGGGGAATATATCAAAGCTAAGAAGATTGCAGATGAGCTATACAGCAGCAGTGATAGAAATGTATTTGATAAGTTTAATTATGCTCTGAGTTTATTGCAGTCGGAAGAGTTTTATAGATCGGAAATGCTATATATTGAGTTGCTCGAAAATAGTGTTGATGAAAGATTTAAAGGAGTTATCTATAACAATTTAGCTTGTATAGAGTTTGAGTATTTATTGCAAGGAAAGGGCGATATAGAGAAGTGTGAAAAATATATTTATGAATCGACTAAATACCTTAATAACATAATTAACCCTCTGCTTATATGGTGTAGGTTAGCTTATCATCGAGAAGAATATGATTTAGCTTTGGACTATTTTGACTTCTTGCAAGCACCAGAAGAAGGAAAAGAGTTAATATCAGGATATTACATCTATAAGGGGTTAACTCAGCTTCAGTTAAACATGAAGTCGGAAGGGGAGCAAAATATAAAAAAAGGTATCGGCATATTCCCTAATACATCTCTTATAAAAAAATTAGAGTTAGAAAAATTTGCAGTTTGAAAATTAATCATTATAATCCTCAGCCAAGTTTGCAATGGCGCAAACATTTTAAAGAATCGATTTGGAGGTTCCCGATGAAACAATTTAATTATGATTGGAGTTTAGAACAAAGCTAAACCTCGGGCACCTTTATGAAAAGCTCGAGGTAATTATTATCTCGAGCCAAGAATCCTAAAACCCTTGGCCTCGAAAGAGTCTAAGGGTTTTTTTATGCCTGTATTTATAGTTTATTCGTTGCGCTATAGGTTTAGGTGATCCAATGGCATGGGATAAAAAGGACTGCTAATTTTTAAAATTAGTTTTAGACAGTAGTGATACTGACAATATGAAAATAAAGGAAAGGTAAAGAATATGCCTATTCAAAGAGTATTTAGCAAAGGCAAAGTGCCGGTAAAGGTTTATACCGAAGATATAGCACCAGAAGCTATTCAACAGTTGGAAAATATGTCGCACTTACCTTTTATTCATTCGCATATCGCAGCAATGCCAGATGTGCACTTGGGTAAAGGGGCAACCGTTGGATCGGTGATTCCAACTAAAAAAGCGATTATTCCTGCAGCGGTCGGGGTGGATATTGGTTGTGGGATGAATGCGGTGCGTTTATCGTTAAAAGCTTATCAATTACCGGATAACTTAAAGCCCATTCGTATGGCAATTGAGAATAAAGTTCCTGTGGGCTTTGCGGCTCATAAATGGACTGGGTTTGACGATAAGTATTCAAGACCATTAATGGATGGTTTAGATAAAATTATCGCCAAGCATCCGGAGATTATTAAGCGAATGAAGGCGCCACATAAAACACCGATTATTCAAATGGGAACCTTAGGTGGAGGAAACCACTTTATAGAATTATGCCTAGATGAGAATAACGATGTTTGGGTGATGTTGCATTCAGGTTCGCGCGGTATAGGTAATCAAATTGGCCAGTATTTTATTCAATTGGCGAAGAAAGAGATGCAAACGCATCATATTAATTTGCCAGATAAAGATTTAGCTTATTTAAGCGAAGGTACTGAATCTTTTGACGATTACTGGTTTGCGGTTAAGTGGGGGCAAGATTATGCCTACAAAAACCGCCAAAAAATGATGGCTTTAGTGTTGGATGTATTAAAACAACAGTTGCCAGAATTTAGCGTGACTAAGGAAGCGATTAACTGTCATCACAATTATGTCGAGATGGAAAATCACTTTGGAGAAAACGTTTACTTAACGCGTAAAGGCGCTATCCGCGCAAGAGAAGGTGATTTAGGGATTATTCCGGGCTCAATGGGTGCAAAGTCATTTATTGTTCGAGGAAAAGGTAACCCCCAATCATTCTGCTCATGTTCGCATGGCGCTGGTCGATCATTAAGTCGAACCGCTGCTAAGAAGTTGTTTAAGCGTTCTGACTTAGAGATGCAAACTAAAGGCGTTGAGTGCCGCAAAGATAGTCAAGTCATTGACGAAATTCCTGCGGCTTATAAGGATATTGACGTGGTTATGGAAAACCAGCATGACTTGGTTGAAGTAGTGCATACTTTAAAGCAAGTAGTATGTATCAAGGGCTAGCGAAAGCTAGCTCTTTTTATTAAGCAAAGAGGCAATTATGCAAACAAAAAAATTTAAGCGGAGAAATCCTGTGGCACGAAATCTCTATCAAAATAGAGGTGGAGTCCACGAAAAATCTAAAAAAGCAAAAAGGGAGGCGAGCAAACAAGAAACAAAACGCAAAGTTTCTGAGTGGGCAAGCCACTCTTCTTCTATCTTCCTAAGACTATTTTTTCGATAAATCTTTTCGATTAACCACAAATAAGTTCCCAATGCCTATTAAGATGATGCCAATGGCGATTGGCCAAGTCCAAACAAAATCTTCAAAGAAGGTGGAAATTATCAGTGCCACTGCTGGGAACATGACGACAACATAGGTTGCCTTGTGAATACCTATTCGTCTTAGTAACGTCAAATAAGCCCCAAAGGCTAATACAGAACCAAACAGTGATAAATAGATCATGCTAATACTGTAAGAAGTAGCTGTGTCGTAAATTAGCGCTTTACCTTGAACTAAGCCAATCAACAAACTTAATAAAGCACCATAGCCCATAGCGTAGGCATTCATTTGCATCACGGGTAGCTGATACTTCTGGGTTTGCACCGAGACCATATTGCCAATAGAGGCAGCAAGAACACCAAGTAAAGATATGACTAGGCCATACAGAGTTTTATTCTCAAAACTAAAGTCACCGATGTCTTTCCAAAAGATAAGCACTATTCCAGTAAGGCCAATGACAGCGCCAATAATGACCTCTTTACTGATAGGGGTTCTAAAGAATAGCCAAGAATTAAAAATGTTGACGATAAGGATTGCCGAGAAAATTACCGAAGCCATGGCCGAAGTTAAATGCTCTTGCGCTTCATAAACCATAATGTAGTTTAGACAAAATAAGGTTAACCCAAGCAACAGCATCCAAAAGTGATGCTTAAGTGAAAACTTCAGGTTAAGCTTTTTATACAAGCAATAAACAAACAGAATTAAACTAGCTGAAATAAAGCGATAAAAGCTTGAGTACTCGTGTGGAACAACTCCAAGTTGATACTCGATGGTAAACCAGGTGCTGCCCCAAACTAGGACCGTGAAGATGTAGAGGAATAGGGTGGAGTTTAGAAGCTTTACCATTAGCAAGGCACTACGGAAAAAGCTGAACCTATTGCATTTGTGATGGTATTAATGATCTCTGAAGTTATTCTCGCTTTGTTAAGACCAATATCAATTAATAGACCAAAAATAGCAGCGATATAGGCTAAATAACCTATGCCCATATAATCATTATAGACTATGGTGTAAAACCAATCTTGCCCAAATAGGTAGATTGAAACAGAAATTATTGTTGCTATAAGCAAAAGAATTGCGGGCAAAAAGAGATGCTCGATAGCTCTTGGCTTGGCAAATGAAATTAATAATAATATAAGGAACATTGTAAAATTAGAACCTAAGAAGATTCGGAGATCGACTTTTAGATTTTCAACAATCTCTAAGTATTTTCCTTTGATAATTTCGCTTAAGTTTTTTTGAGCTACTTGAATGCTCAAGAGTCTTTCTAAATAATCAGAGGTTATCGATGAAGCTATTGCTTTTTTCTTTTCGCAATCATAGCCACACATAGCGGCCAATACACGAGCAATTTTTTCAGGCAATCCATCTTTTAATTTCTGTGTAATTGATTTGGTTTCAATGCCTAACTTTTCTGAGAAAACTTTTGCTTTAGATGTTATTGCCGATTCCTCAAAAGCATCAAATGTTTGATTTAATTCATGTGCAATTTGCTTCTTTATAAAACCAGTTGCAGAGTCTTCAAGTGTTTTTGGGCTCAAGAAAGTTAGTGAAAAAAACAAGCCGAATAATAGAATTCCAAATAGGCCTGTGATTCCTAGAGTTAATTTCATAGTTTAGATAGCTTATTATATTTTTTTATGATTTGAGTTTAACATCTAACTTAAATATCCACCATCCACACTTAGACAAGTCCCCGTAACATAACTTGCAGCATCAGAAACTAAGAAAGCAATGCTTGGCGCTATTTCTTCCGGTTGTGCCATTCGGCCCATTGGGATTAGTGGCAAGATCATTTTTAGCATTTGCTCGTTTTGGGTTAGTGCTGAGGCAAATTTAGTATCGGTTAAGCCCGGTAGGACTGCATTTACTCGAATATTAAAGGCAGCACATTCTTTAGCAAAGGCTTGAGTCATGGATATCACTGCAGACTTAGTCATGGAGTAGACCGCTTGCATGGGCGCAGGGGTTTTGCCATTGACCGAGGCGATATTTACCATAGCGCCACCGCCATTGTTCTTCATGAGCTGTCCAGCCTTCTGGCTCATTAAGAAATAACCTTTAATATTTACATCAATGGTCTTATCAAAAGCATCAACGGGCATATCTAAAACATGGCCAAAATAAGGGTTGGTGGCAGCATTGTTAATTAGTATATCTAACTTACCGAACTGTGCTTGAATATCACTAAAGAGCTTATCAATCGCTGCTGGTTCGCCAATATGACATGGCATTACCGATACTTTACCCCCAGCATCACTAATATCTTTTGCCACTTTTTCTAACGAGTCTTTACTGCGGCTGGTCAGAATCACATGAGCACCATTTTGTGCAATGAGCTTTGCGGTTGCTTCGCCAATGCCACGGCTAGCGCCTGAAATTAAGGCGACCTTGTCTTTAAAATTTAACATTGGGTTTGCTCCTGATTCTTGAGTTTGATGCTTTCTTTGATAGTTATTAATTTCTTCTTGTGCCTTGGCTAATAAGATCCCGCAGACTTGGCCAAACTGGGCAAAGCGCTTGTCCTTGGTTTGTCCGTGATAAAAACGATAATAAATTTGCTGCACGATTCCCGCCAAACGGAACAGGCCGAACACATAGTAATAAGTAAAGTCTTCAATCTCGACACCAGAAAGTTCAGAGTAGAGCTTTACGATTTCATCGCGTTTCATCATACCATCGATTTGCGTCGGCATAGTTCTTAAAGCATGCATTTGTGGTGCATCGGTCGCTTCTACCCAGTAGGCTAAGGAAGAACCTAGATCCATGAGAGGATGACCAAGAGTGGTCATTTCCCAGTCTAAGACGCCGATAATATCAAGCGAATCTTCATGCTCAGCCAAAACTAAATTATCAAATTTATAATCATTATGAATAAGAGTCGGCTTATGATAATCCTCTGGCATATGAGCCTGTAACCATTCGATAACATTTTCCCCATTAGGTACATCATCGGTCTTAGCATTGCGATAACGCTTGGCCCAACCTTCTACTTGTCGCTCAACATAACCATCCATCCGGCCTAATTCTGCTAAAGGAGTTTTGCCTATTTCTATCGAATGCAGATCCACTAGCGTTTTCACCATCTCATGACAAAGCTGCTTGGCTTGGCTAGCCGAAACGCGCATGCCTTTTGGTGGGTTTTTTCTAAAAATAATACCTTCCAGAGCCTTCATTAAATAAAACTCTGAACCAATCACCGACAGGTCGTCGCAAAACAAAATAGCTTCAGGCGCTTTATCAAAATAAGGCTTTAGCTCATTGAGTACGGTAAACTCTCGACCCATATCGTGCGCAGATTTAGCCTTAGTGCCTATTGGCGGGCGACGTAAAATATAATTTTGCTGATTGATGGTGATCTGATAAGTCAGGTTAGAGTTCCCACCGGGAAATTGTAGAACTTCTAAACTGGAAGCATTAAGGTCTAGTTGCTGATTTAGATAAGCTAACAGCGATGCTTCATCTAAAGTTTCATCTTCACGAACTTGGGTTGGTTTATCGGTATAGTCCATATCATTCATAATCGTATTAAAAGTCTAATGTTTAGCCGTTAAGTAAATGGTTAATAAATTCGCTATTTCTTTAAAATAGCTATCGACATCAATGTTTCTTTCGGCATACTTCCAAGGCTTTAAATACCAGTCTTGCAATAATGCTTTTATCATTGAAGAAGTAAAGTTCATATCAACAGCAGCAAAGCGTTTTGCCTGTATGCCAGATTGAATTATATTGCGAAAATATAAATCGCTTTTTAACTCTGACTCTTTGGCTAGGGCAATGATTTTTTTATTCAAATGTTTCGATTCAGTAAATGCAAAATAAAACCATGGACGAAATACTTGGCTCAAGTATAAATGCGCCTTAACTGCCAATAATAAATTATCCATCGGGTTCTTATGCGGCAAACCGATTTGATTAAAAGTATCTTCTATCACTTTAATGTAATGCGAATGCAGCATTAGTAGTAAGTCATCTTTAGCGCTGATATAAGTATAAATTTTGCCAAGGCTCATATCCGTAGCTTGACTTAGATCTCTAAGAGATGTCGCATTAAAACCTTTAGTGTTGCCAATCTTTATCGCTTCATCGAATATTTTCGGTAAGTTCTTCAGTGCAGTCTTGGTAGAAACCTTGATGATGTCTTGATTAGTTTCAACCAATAACAAAAATTGTTTTTCTTCAAGCACTTCAAGATCACGCTTAAAGTCGGTTAAGTCTTCGAGTGATTGAATATTCAAAAGTGGCTCATCAACTATTTAATACTTATTTAAGCAGTTGCTTGGCAACAGATATTTGATGTACTTCATCTGGCCCATCATAAATTCTCGCCGCTCGCTCGTGCCTAAAGAAGTAGGCGAGTATCGTATCATCGGTCATGCCTAAACCGCCCATGGCTTGAATGGCATCGTCTAGAGATTTTTGTAACACATTAGCGGTAAAGTATTTAATCATGCTGATATTAAAGCGAGCCGCTTTAAAGCCTTGATGCTCAATTTGCCATGCGGTTTGTAAAACCAACGCCTTTGCTGCTGCAATATTGGCAGCATTTTCAGCGATTCGCTGTTTGGTTATATCTGAATCTGCCAGTGAACGCTTGTGACCTATCATTCGAGTTTTAGCATAATCGCAATGCATTTTTAGGGCGCGATCAGCAATCCCTAACCAGCGCATGCAGTGATGAATGCGGCCTGGTCCTAAGCGTGTTTGTGCCAGTTTAAAACCTTCGCCTTCTGCACCAATTAACGCCGTTTTCGGTACACGACAATTGGTAAATTTAGTTTCGGCATGGCTGAAGTAGCCGGCGCCTTGTTCGCCCATAATGGAAATATTTCGAACTAATTCGAACCCTGGATTATCACAATCGACAATCAGCATGCTAGAGCGTTGATAGATATCAGCTTCGGGATTGGTTACCGCCATAATAATGGCAAAATTAGCGCCGTCGGCAGAAGAGGTGAACCACTTATGAGCATTAATGATATAGTCATCGCCATCTTTTTCTGCAGTAGCTTCAAGTAAAGTCGGATTAGAGCCGGCCACAGCAGGTTCAGTCATAGCAAAGCAGCTACGAATTTTGCCATCCACTAACGGCTTAAGGTATTGTTCCTTTTGTTCCTCGCTACCAAAGGCTTCTAGTAATTCAGCATTGCCCGCATCGGGTGCTTGACTCCCGAAGACATAATGACCTAATGGCGAAGCTCCCATCACTTCTGAAATCAAGCCCAACTCAACTAAGGAGTAGCTCTTTCCCTGTTTATTGCCATGGAAATAGGGTGCCCACCAAGCATTAGATTTAACCGTATCGCGCAAAGGTTGCAAAGTGGACTCTATTGTTGGCCATGACTCATGGAGCAGTTTAGATTCAATTGGATAGAGTTCCTCTTTGACAAAAGAGCGCATTAACTTCAAGTCTAGCTGTATTTTGGGTGATATTGAAAAGTCCATAATTGATCCTATCGATAGGTAATCAGATTTGGGTTTAAATTAAGGTGGGCGTATTGATTTAAGCTGTGCAAATACAGCTGCCCTTTATGGAGCCGTAATTCGGTGACTGAACTGTTAATAATGTTCCAAGCTATTTTGAACATTTGCATATCCAGCTGGCGGTTATTGTTGATAACTTGATAGCAAATTGCTGCGATACAGCCAGCTGAAGTAAAGACCGCTAATGAATCCTCAAATTCATGGCTTTTTAGTTCCGTCATTGCTTGCTCAACGCGCTGGGAAAATTCTAAAAAAGATTCAAAGTTAAGATCTTCTGGCTTAGCCTCGGTGATCCAAAGTTTCAATACTTCGCCAAATAACTTTTGAAAAATTAAATTATCAGAAAATATTTTTTCCCGTGTGAGGCTTGGATCATTTTTCCTCGCAACAACTAACGGTAGGTAATGCTCTGTTATAGCTTCAGCTGGAAATTCATTGAAGCAGTTCATTTGGCTGCTGTTCGAGTTAGCGCCAATATCTTGTTGGATAATGTCCAAGGTATGTTTCTGCCGCTCTAAGGTTCCACTGAGCCAAGCACAGGGTTGGAGCTTAATCTGTTGCCATGATTGAGCCAGCAGCTTGGCTTGTTGTTCGCCATTAGTTGAAAGCTGATCGTAATGATCTTGACCAAAAGAGGCTTGTCCATGTCGTACTAGAAAAATTCTTTTCATGTTTTAACGGGTTTATGGCTTAAGTATGCTTAGCTAATATTTATATTATGAACGATCGTTCACATTATTGCTAATACTGTGTATGATAAATTTTATAAAGGGTCGATTATCAATTGTGAGAAGCGTTTGGCTGACTTAAAAAATACTCCTTTTTCCCACAAAACCGTGCTCATTACTGGAGCGGGTAGCGGCTTGGGAAGAGCATTGGCGCTGCATTTCGCGGAAAAGAGCTGGAAATTGGTGGTTGCTGATAGCAACTTAGTCACGGCTCAAGAAACACAAGACATGATACAGTCAAAAGGTGGCAAAGCGTTTGCTGCCGAGGTTGATGTGCGTGATAAGCAGCAATTGGAACAACTCCGAAAAAAGGTTAAAGAGCAATACGGCACTATCGATGTGCTAATTAATAATGCCGGCGTCAGTGGTGGCGGTGAGTTTGATAGCTTAGAGCGAGAAACCTTAGATTGGTTATTTGATATCAATTTCTTTGGGGTGGTTAATGGTTATCAAGCCTTTGCTTCAGAGTTAAAGCAGCTCGACAGGGCACAGGTTATTAATATTGCTTCTTTTGCAGCGATTGCTAATCCGCCAGCTTCAGGCGCCTACAACGCCAGTAAAGCCGCGGTGGTTTCATTTAGCGAAACCATTCGAGGAGAATTAGCGCATACCAATGTTGGAGTAACGGTCGTTTGCCCTTCATTTTTTAGAACCAATTTGTTGAAATATTTCCGCTCGAATGAAGACAAGGTAAAAAAAGTGGCTGATCGATTAATGGAAAAATCCTCTTTAAATGCTCAGCAAGTAGCTGCAATTATTTATGACAAAGCGATGGCTAACCAGTTTATGGTGATCCCGCATAAAGAATCGCAATGGCATTACCGAATTAAGCGCTGGTTCCCAGAGTTTTTCTTTAAAAAGATCAAGAAAATGACTCGCTATCTAGTAGCAAAATAAATAGTGGTAAAGTAATAAGTACGATGGCAATAAATTCATTATAAGAAATATAAACAAAAGATTTAATAAAGAGGTTTGTAATGGTTAAAAGTTGGATGATATATGGCGCGACAGGCTATACCGGTCAGTTAATGGTTGAAGAAGCGATAAAAAAAGGCCTAAAGCCTATCGTCGCTGGTCGTGATATTAAAAAAGTCACTGCCGTTGCAGACAAATATAATTTAGAGTCCTGTGTTTTTGATTTAAATGATACCCAAGCAACAAACGCTGAAGTCGCTAACGTTGATTTGGTTTTGCATTGTGCAGGACCTTTTTCACAAACCGCTAAACCTGTGATGCAAGCTTGCCTGCAAGGTCAAACTCACTACTTGGATATTACCGGTGAAATTAGTGTGTTTGAAGATTGTCATGAATTAAATCAAGCGGCTGAAAATGCAGGCGTTACTTTATGCTCAGGCGTTGGTTTTGATGTTATTCCAACAGACTGTATCGCTGCGACGTTAAAACAAGAATTGCCCGATGCTGTTTCGCTGCAATTGGGTTTTGATTCGCGCTCAGGCTTAAGTCCGGGAACCGCTAAAACTTCTGTAGAAGGTTTAAAAGAGGGCGGTCGCGTTCGTAAAGATGGCGTCATTACAAAAGTGGGTTTTGCTCATGGCGTGCAGAAGATTAATTTTGGCGATGGTGAAAAATTGGCTATGACCATTCCATGGGGCGATGTCTCAACTGCCTATCACAGTACCGGCATTCCTAATATTGAAACTTATATTCCAGCCTCGCCACGATTAGTAAAACGGATGAAACGATTAAATTATGCTAGACCATTGTTGGGTTTAGGTTTTGTACAAAACTTTCTTAAGAAACAAATCGATAAAAAAGTTCGTGGTCCTAATAAAGAAAAACGTGATCAGTTAAGAACCTATGTTTGGGGCGAAGCCGCTAACGGCCAAGGCAAGAAAGTCACTGCAAAAGTCGAAACTGCTAGCGGTTATGATGTCACGGTTTATGGCGCAGTCGCCATTGTCGAACATTTTATGCAAAACGAAGTAGATGCAGGTTCAACAACCCCATCTCAAATTATGGGCGCTAATTTTGTAGAAACCTTGGAAGGGTCCAACAAGATTGAAACCAGTTAATTGAGTTTAATAATGGTGCTTGGCGGGTATGCTTTTTATTCTATAATTAAATTTAATAAGCTAGCAATCCCTTCGTTAGCTACTTTTGTAATTAAAAAGGGCAGTAACATTCCAATGATTAATCCCCAGAAAAGCGAAAACAAATAAGGGTTTTCGCGCTTTCCTTTAGTAGGCCAGATAGAGTTTGATATAAAACCAATGGCCAGTAATGTTAGTATCGCAAGCCAGTATCCAATAGCTGGAGAATATAGGCTTGCCAAGTAAGCAATGGCAGCAACTATCAAAGTGAATAAAACCGACTTTAACTGAGGCCGCACTAATGCATCGTTTCTAAACATGGTGATTACTCGCGTTTACAATGTTGATAAATAAGGTAAACCACATTCCTAGTACCGCCAGATAGTTAATGGTAAATACCAGCCCTCGTAGTTTTATATTATTAGATAGTATTTGCACACCACTATGTAGAAAGCGACCTGCTATAAATATCCAGGCTAATACGATGTAAGTTGAGTTAATTAAACTAGGGTTAGCGATTAAGATTATGCAAATGGCATGGAAAAACAAAGGCCATTCAAATTGATTGGATAAATTCGCACTTGCCTTGACTTCTAAAGTTTTAAGTGTACTTGGACCATCACTTTTAGCAGCAATTCCCCATACTTTAGGAGCTCGCAATACCGTGACTAAAGCATAAAGTATTGCAGTCCACATAACATGTGCAAACATCGGTAAAATAATAGAGTTAATCATTAAATAACCTTATTTGATTAACGCTCCGCTAAAATGTGGCGCACTTAGCTCCGGTTGGTTAGATGTTTCTAGGTTCATCTTGGCACCTTAATTCCTGCACGCCGCATTTGTGCTAATGGATCCCAGCCTGACGGTGATCTTGTGGTTGCCGACCACCACTTGCAACCTTTATTTATAACCCACTCGGCTCTATGTTTTGTGAGATCCCTTTCATTTGAATTTTGGTTATATTCACATCCTGCTTCGCATCCGCAAGAATCATAGATTTCAAATGTTGTGCAGCCATACTCATCCAACACCGTAATTTCTTTGTAACCGCAGATTGGGCAGCCTTCTTTATTCATTGATACATCTAACATAGCAATATATAAAAACGAATGTAACACATTAATTTATAAGAATAAATTGTATAAGCTCTGGGTTTTTTGATATTTTTTTGATTAGCGGATCTCTGTATTATTTTTAAGTTCTCTAAATGCAAGGATTTGATAACTTTGTTGTTTTGAATTGAATACACTTTTGCTAGTCTTGTTGATACAAGTCTTTATAATCACTTTCATAGAATATTTAGCTAGGTTTTCTTCTTTTGAAATCCATTGATGTATTAATTATTGGCGCTGGTGCGGCGGGTTTAATGTGCGGGATTAGCGCTGCTAGTCGTGGCCGTCAGACTATGGTGATTGATCATGCCAATAAAGTAGGGAAAAAGATTTTAATGTCTGGTGGTGGTCGCTGTAATTTCACCAATTATTATGCGGAGCCGAGTAATTATCTTTCCAACAATGAGCACTTCTGTAAGTCAGCTTTAAGTCGTTATACCCAATGGGATTTTATTGCTTTGGTAGAAAAGCACGGAATTCCTTTTCATGAAAAAAAACTCGGACAGTTGTTTTGTGACAATAAAGCTAAAGACATAGTGAATATGTTATTGACTGAGTGTGAAGAAAAAGGCGCTGAAGTTAGAATTAAATGTTCCGTAGAGTCGGTTAAGAAAGTCGAGAATGGATTTGTGGTCACTACCAGTCACGGCAAGTGGCATTGTGAGTCATTAGTTATTGCTACTGGCGGTTTATCGATCCCGACCATGGGCGCAACAGGTTTTGGTTATGATATCGCCAAGCAATTCGATTTAAGTTTATATCCTACTTGGGCGGCGCTGGTGCCTTTTACTCTTAATCCAAAAATGTTAGAGGAGTTCACGGGTCTTTCTGGTGTCTCTGCGGACTCATTGGTTAGCTGCAATGGGCAGTCGTTTCGTGAGAATATTTTATTTACTCATCGCGGTTTGTCCGGTCCAGCGGTTTTACAGATCTCATCCTTCTGGCAACCGGGCGATACGGTTGAGATTAATTTATTTCCAGAGGTGGATTTATTTGAGCAACTCAAGCAATGGCAAAGCAATAAACCCAAAAGCCATCTAGTGAATTTATTGTCCGATCAATTAACCAAAAATTTAGCAGAGCGCCTTAGCCAGCTATGGTTTTCTGAATTGGCGCATAAACCTATTGCTGATATTGCGCATGCTGATCTGCAACAAGTCGCAACGGCGCTGCAAGCATGGCAATTAAAACCCACTGGCACTGAAGGTTATCGAACCGCGGAAGTGACCATGGGCGGGCTGAATACCGATGAAGTTTCCTCTAAAACTTTCGAAACCACAAAAGTTAAAGGCTTGTATTTTATTGGCGAAGTATTGGATGTCACAGGGCACTTAGGCGGCTTTAATTTCCAATGGGCTTGGGCCTCAGGCCATTGCGCTGGGCAATACGTCTAGCGGTAATAGACACTCCTGTTTTTAAATAATCCCACCGCTCCTGTATTATTTTAAGAGCCTTTAAGAGGTTCTTAAGTATCATAAAAACACTTTAAAGTCCTTTATAGGGCTTTAAAGGCTTTAAAAAAGTTAAGTTTATTGTATAATAACAGTCCTAATTAAGACTATTGTTGTCTTAAACTAGTCTAAAAGGCTTGATAAAGGTTTTTGTGAGGAGTGAATATGTTTGAAAATATGTCGCCTAGTGCGGTTGCTGAAGAGCTGGGAAATCGGATTAAGCGAGCCCGCTTAAATGCTAATATCACACAAAAAGAATTATCCGAAGCGACAGGCTTATCCCTGAATGCGATAAAAAATGCAGAGAAGGGCAAGTCGCAATTGGATACCTTTATCATCATAGTGATGCAGCTAGGCTTTAGTGAGCAGTTAGCATTATTTATTCCTGAGCAATCTTTATCCCCCATGCAATTACTGAAAATGCAGGGCAAGCAGCGTAAGCGAGCTTCCTCTTCGGATTCTTATGAGATTAATGAAAAGGCTAAATGGTAATGGATGCTTTATTGGTTAAATACCATGGACAGGAAGTAGGAGCGGTAAGCTTCGATGAAAATACCGGTTTAGGATCCTTTGAATATGCTTCGAGCTTTTTAAAAACCGGTATTGAGCTGGCCCCATTGCGGATGCCTTTGAGTAATAAAATTTATAGCTTTCCAACATTAGATTATGAAGCCTTTAAAGGACTGCCAGGATTGGTTGCCGATTCTTTGCCTGACGATTTTGGTAATGCGGTATTGAACAGTTGGATTATTGCGCAGGGACGATCGGTTAAAGACATTTCACCGCTTGATAGACTGAAATATACCGGTAAGCGTGGCATTGGTGCTTTAACTTATTCGCCAGCAACGAAATTAAAAAAACTGAATGCCTCTACGGAATTGCAACTGGCGTCATTAGTCAAAGTTGCGCAAGAGATGCTGGATGAGCGTGAGCAGTTTCAAGTAGAACTGGCAAAAGCAGGGCAAGAAGACTCTGAAGCGATGCGCGCTTTATTGTCCGTGGGTATGAGCGCTGGTGGTGCAAGACCCAAAGCAGTACTAGCTTTTGATAAGGATTTCACGACCGTTCGCTCAGGACAAGTTGCTGTGCCAGAGGGCTTTACCCATTACTTATTAAAGTTTGATGGCGTTAATCAATATCAATCGAATAAAGAAACTTTTGGCGATCCGCTAGGTTATGGCGCCATGGAATATGTGTATTATTTAATGGCGCAGAATTGCGGTATCGAGATGATGCCAAGCAGATTACTGGAAGAGGGTAAGCGCCGTCACTTTATTACTCAACGCTTTGATCGAGTAGGTAACCACAGAATACATACCCAAACTTTGAATGGTATCGCGCATGTTAGCTATAAACAGGCCGGAGTTTACTCTTATGAAGAATTATTTTCAGTTGCCAGAGAACTGAATTTATCAGCAACCGAAGCTATGCAGCTATTTAAAAGAATGGTGTTTAATATCGTCGCGCGCAATCATGACGATCACAGCAAAAACTTTTCTTTTATGTTGCAACAGCAAGCTGTGGGAAAACATAAATGGAAGTTAGCGCCAGCTTATGATGTCGCCTACAGCTATAAACCTGAAAGCAAGTGGGTCAATAGTCATTGGATGTTATTGAATGGTAAAAGAGATCATTTTAATCGAGAAGATTTTTATCAATTTGAAAAAATAAGCTCGCTGTTTACGCGTCGGAAAATAAACACCATCATTGACGAGGTGACTGCTGCAGTATCCCAGTGGCAGCCATTAGCTAGGCAGCATGATGTGCCTAGCGCTTTAATAAAAGATATTCAACTAAACTTAAGACTCGCGTTATAAATTACCACTGGGATGGATCAACTTGATAATAACTTTTGAGTTGTTCAAAAAGTTCTCGGTGGAGCTTCTTAAGTTTTTTTGGCTTTTCAAAAAACACTTCCGAGCATACCGCAAAAAATTCAGCAGGATTAGTAGCGCCATATTTATCAAGAAAGCTGTCTTGCTGGTTGCGCGCTTGTGACTGTAAAGTTTTAAATTCTTCAGACAGTATGTTTGACCACTCTTGGTAATTTTGCTCTTTATTGAGTGGCGGTGCGCCATTGGTAACGCCCGACTCACCATCGAGTTGATGGGCGAATTCATGAATAACCAGATTGTGCCCATCCTCAAAATCTGAACCACCAGCGGCTGAGTCACGCCAAGACAAAATTACTTGTCCACGGGTCCAAGACTCACCAAGCAGAACCCGAGCATCTTGTGTTTGCACACCGTTGTGATCGAATTGAGCATGACGAGTTATAAAAGCCGCAGGATAAACCACAATAGTTTTTAAAAAAGGATAAAAGTCGGTATTTCGATTAAGCAATAATAAACAAGCTTGTGCTGCTATAGTAACGCGCACTTCATCAGTGATGTCTTGACCTTTGCGTCCAACAAATTGTTTTTCGGATAAGAAGATTTGCATCTTATCTTTTAACTGTAATTGTAAATCCGCCGGTATTTTATAAAAGAAAGGCAAGTTCTTACGCAGAATTTTGCGCCATTCAGTGGGAAATGGAATGCTGGCAATAGTTTGGCGTTTTTGAGCTTTACGTTTACCGCTAGATGCAATCCAATAAATAGCAATGGCTGCAATAGCTAAGACGGTGAAATAAACCATATTATCGTTATAAAATCGGTATCATGTTAAAAGATGATTGGGCTAAAGATTTATATTTCAAGAAAAGAAATACAAGCATGCAATGAATAAGAGAAGAGTAAAGTGAATTACCAGCGACTGATATTGTTATTAACATTGAACCTGATTCCTTTGATTGGGGTGATCTTGTGGCAATGGGATATCTTTATAGTGATTTGGCTTTTCTGGCTAGAAAATGCAGTGATAGGGGTATTCAATTGTCTAAAAATATTAGCGTCAAAGGGTGGTAATCAACTCAGCGTCACGCCAAAAAGTTGGCGTTCAAATATAGGTTTAGCGGTATTCTTTGTTTTTCATTACGGGTTTTTTACTAGCGCCCATGCCATGATTATCTTAGAAATATTTAGTAAAAATTTTGATGGGCAGCCTTGGGATATTTGGCATTGGGCATGGAATTGGTTGCTGTCTATCGATGGAACCTTGTGGTTAGCAGTGTTAGCCATGGTGGCTTATTGGCTTTTTGATACTATTCAATTTTACTTACATGAGTCGAGTAATAAACAGCCGTCTAAACAAATGGTCGAGCCTTATTCACGCATTATCATTGCACATGTAGTTTTATTGCTTGGTGCTATATTTGTAGTCAAATTTGGTTTTGAATTAGCGGTAATTATTTTATTAGTGCTAATAAAGACGCTGGTTAATTTTACTGATATGGTTAAAAAACAGACTGCAACCGATAATATTTAATACTTTTCATTCTTTTTCAACAACTTAGCACTCTTGTCCTTGTATCAAAGAGCTTAATTCAGTATAAACAATTGAGCTTTTAGGAAACTCTTTACTGGAGACAAGAATGACAACTACAACCGAAAAGCAGGGCGCTATCGCTCGCTTCCTAAATTTTATTGAACGGGTCGGCAATAAATTACCGGACCCAGCCATTATTTTCTTATTTGCGCTGGTATCGATTTGGATTTTATCTTGGGCATTATCGGGCATGAGCTTTAGTGCGATTGATCCTAGAACAGGTGAAGCTATCCAAATTAATAATATGTTATCGGGCGATGCGTTAGCTAATTTCCTCTCAACCATGGTCACAACCTTTACTGGCTTTGCACCACTTGGGGTAGTTTTAGTTGCGATGTTAGGTGTCGGGGTTGCTGAGCACTCGGGTTATATCAATACGGGCATTAAGCTAATGCTTAAACGTACGCCCAAAGCGCTGTTAACACCTGTAGTGATTTTGGTGGGTATCGTCAGCCATACCGCCACCGATGCAGGTTATGTTTTAGTGATCCCACTTGCAGGTGTGATTTTCTACACCATGGGGCGTCATCCACTTGCAGGTATTGCTGCGGCTTTTGCCGGTGTTAGTGGTGGTTTCAGTGCTAACTTTATTCCTTCAGGTATTGATCCTTTGTTGCAAGGTTTTACTCAAACGGGAGCTCAAATTATTCAACCAGCAATGGAAGTTAACCCACTGAATAATTACTTCTTTACTTCAATTTCGAGTATTTTCATTATTTTAGTGGGTTGGTATATCACTGATAAAATTATCGAGCCGCGGCTTCAGAAAACAGCAGTGGATGGCGATACGGATGATTTACCAAAGTTTGATGAGATTACTTCTAAAGAGAAAAAGTCTTTCTACCTAGCCTCTTTTGTCATGCTACTAGGTTTGGCACTGTTGGTTTTAGTCCTCTATCCAGATGACTCGCCCTTCAGAAATAGCGCTAATGGCAAATTAGCGGATTTTGGCGCGCCTATAATGCAATCGATTGTGCCACTGATTTTCTTACTGTTCTGGATACCTGGTATGATTTACGGTTTTACGGTGGGTACCTTTAAGAAAACTAAAGATATGATTGATGCCATGAGTAAAGCCATGGGCGGCATGGCTTATTATATGGTTATGATTTTTTTCTGTGCATTATTCGTTGCCGCTTTTGCTAAATCAAACCTGGGCGCATTAATGGCTATTGAAGGCGCGCAAGCATTGAAAGCCTTAGCATTGCCAAGTGCCGTGACTATCGTCGGGATTGTATTCTTAACAGCGTTTGTAAACTTGTTTGTAGGTTCGGCATCGGGCAAATGGGCTTTATTAGCACCTATTTTCGTTCCTATGTTGATGCAATTAGGTATCTCTCCAGATTTAACACAAGCAGCCTATCGTATCGGCGATTCTAGCTCTAACATTATTACGCCGTTAATGCCTTACTTCCCATTGGTTGTGGTCTACTGCCAAAAGTATGTTAAAGGCACCGGTATTGGCACCTTGATTTCATTAATGCTACCTTTCTCAATTGTATTTTTGGTTGGTTGGACTTTATTCTTATTAGCCTATTGGGGTTTGGGAATTCCGCTAGGTATTCAAGCCAGTTATATTTATCCAGCTGGATAAGTATCTTTCATAAAAGACTAAGCCCTCGATTGAGGGCTTTATTTTAGATACTCGCTATTAGGTAGCAAATGCACATAGCGTTCTACATTATAATCTCACGTCAAATAACCGATACCACCACTTTACCAATGGCTTTGCCACTTGATAAGTGATCCTGAGCTTTACCAATATCTTCAAGCATAAAATCAGCCTTGTCCACTATAGGCTTTAACTTGCCTTCATCAGCAATTCTGGCTAATTCAGTTAGGATGCGTTGATGTTCTTCTCTTTTATAGTTATGCAGCATAGGGATCAACATAAATACTACATGTAACGACAAGCCTTTGAAATGAGCTACAGACAAATCCATTTCAACTAAAGAAACTGTTGTAGCTACTTGACCATTCAAAGCAGCTGCTTCAAAAGAATTTGCGATATTTGGCCCGCCAACTGAGTCATAAACTAAGTCAAAGCCATTTCCATTGGTATGTTTGTTAACGTATTCGGGAACAGATTCTTCTCTATAATTAATTCCTGTAGCACCAAGCTTTTCAATTACAGAAATTTGTTCAGCACCGCCACCAGTTGAATACACATCTGAGCCGAAGTAATTCGCCAATTGCAGCGCTATGTGCCCTACGCCTCCAGAGCCACCATGGACAAGCACTTTTTGACCTTCACCAACTCCTGCGCGGATCAAACCTTCGTAAGCCGTAATTCCAACTAGGGGTAGTGCTGCTGCTTCTTTCATGGATAACGTCTTGGGCTTGTGGGCGACTAGCTTAGCATCAGCTAGCATGTATTCAGCTAAAGTGCCTTTAAGATCAGCTAAACCACCTGCACAGCCATAAACTTCATCACCAATATTGAACTCATTAACACCTTCACCAACTTCAACTACGGTTCCTGCAAAATCCATTCCTAATATCGCTGGTAGTTCTGGAGCGAAAGGTAAGTTAGTCCCCATTTGTCTGATCATCGTATCGACCGTGTTAACACTGGTTGCTGCTACTTTGATAACAAGGTGTCCCGATTCTACTTTAGGCTTTGATACTTCAGCTGCTGTAAATTGAGAGCTATCTCCAAATGCATTAATGACCATGGCTTTCATATTAAATACCCCTTTGCGTATTTATGGGTTCGAATTAATGTATTAAATTATATTTACCAATGTCATCATTGATAATATGCTGATAACTATATTTAAAATATAGATTTTATTGATAATGAATATTGAGCATTTAAAATTGTTTGTTCGAATTGCTGCTACTCATAACATAAGCCAAGCAGGTAAAGAATTAGGCTTGTCGGCCGCGGTATCCAGCTCCTATATCAATAAGCTCGAGAATGAGGTTGGAGTTAAGTTACTGCACCGAACAACTCGAAAAGTGTCATTAACGGAAGAGGGCTTAGCTTTGTTGCCCCATGCTGAAGAAGTTATCGCCAGCATTGATGCAGCTAAAGCGGCGGTAGGCTCAGGAAGTATTCTGCCAAGAGGAACGTTAAGAGTAGCTGCCTCAGCTTCCTTTGGTCGAATGCATATCATTCCAGCTCTAAAAGGCTTTCTAGAAAAATATCCCGACTTAAAAGTGGATTTAAGCTTAAGTGATCGAGTGGTAGATATGGTTGAGGGTGGCTTTGATATCGCGATAAGAAATGCGAAGTTAAATGACTCTTCATTTATAGCTCGTAAAATTGCCAATGATAAGCGAGTGATCTGTGCTTCCCCTGAGTATATCGAAAAGTATGGATCACCAGAAAAGCCTGAAGATTTATTGGAGCATCACTGTATAAACCTTACTTCCATAGATACTTGGTCGTTTGAAGATCCGATGGGTGAGCAAATTAAAATTAAGACCAAACCTTCTTTAGTGGTTGATAATGGTGAGTCCATTAGGGATGCTTGTCTCGAAGGCGTTGGAATAACCATTTGCTCTATTTGGTGTGCATATGAGCAGTTGAACAAGGGTGAGTTAGTACAGCTATTAAAAGACTATCCTTTAGTGTCGGAAGTGGATGTTTGGATGCTTTATCCTAGTTCAAGACTATTGGCCCCTAAGGTTAGAAGCTTTATCGATTATATGGTTGAGTTTTTTGGTGAGACTCCCTATTGGGAGTCTCAGGTAAGTTAATTGAACTCTAATATCGAATCTAATTGTTTTACTAAGTTAAGGCACTTCTCACTATCTAACGCGTCCGGATGAGGCTCTCCAAATCTACCTAAATCGTTATCGAAGTATTTTCCTGAAGCATTTTCAAACTCTAAAGATACAGCCGCGCGAACTAAGACATCAGCACCGATACTTAAGTCTTTGCCTTCTATTCCAAAACCCTCTTTAACCATTTTACTTGCAAGTAATGAACCTGGATTAACCGAAACAACCTGTGGCCCAAATTGGCCCAATACATTGGCTAAAGCATTTGACCACATCGTTATGGCTAGCTTGCTTTGTGCATAAGCACTCATGTTATCGTTAACGCCTTTTTCTCCTTTCAGTGCTGGTAAATCAACGGGAGACTGAGCTGCAGAAGATAGATTAATAATACGAGACTCAGCATTTAGCAGTGGCATTAAATTTTTTGTTAATAGGTAAGGTGACAGAGTATTCACCACGAAACGAATATCAAACCCGTTTTTGGCCGTAGCTTTTGGTGAATTTAAAACCCCTGCATTATTTAAAACTACATCAAGTGACTTATGATTGGCTTTAATTGCTTCAGACAAATTGGTAACCTCTGCTAAGTCAGAAAGATCAGCTATGTAAGTTTCTACTTTACCCAAAGAGGATAACTCTGCTTCTACAGTAGCTAACTTTTCTGAGCTCCGACCGTGTAACAATATAGTATGGCCAAGCTTTACTAATTTCTTAGCAGTTTCTAAGCCAATTCCATCTGTAGCGCCAGTGATTAAAATAGTTTTACTCATTGCTTTTCCTTTATGATAATTGAGGCAAAACTTCTGAAGCTATCTGCTGCATTGTTTCTTCAGAATCTTGCTTGTTAAATCTTAAGTTAAGTGCGACATGATTAACACCTATGTCCCTTCTTGATCTTAAATAGTTGGCTAGATGCTTGGTTCCAAGTCGTAAGCCTAAATGAATAGGAGTAGGCGTTTCATCAGGATTTTTTGATATGTCCACATAGAGTGGTTCCATAACTGGTTTTTGATAAGCCTGTTTTATTTCAATGAACTCTCTCCATTTACTGATGATTTTTTTCTGTAAATCAGCGGGTCTAGGATAAAGCATCCATCCATTCCCATTTTGGGCAATCCACTCAACACTTTGCTGGCTGCCTCCTGTAATAAGCAGTGGGAGTTGTTCACTAACAGGTTTAGGGAGCATATCGATATCGCCATTTAAGGAGCCATATTGGTTCGTAAAACGTGGATTGCTGTCCTTCATATTCCTTATGTATTCAAAGCTATCCCTAAAGCGCTCACCACGATTATGATAATTAAAATTGGTTGCTGGGTACTCATTTGGGCGATCTCCAGAAGCTATGCCAAGGATCAAACGACCACTAGATAACTCATCCACGCTTGCTGCTGATTTTGCGACATGAGCTGGGTGTCTCAGAGGTAGTACAATACTGGCGACCCCAAGTACTATTTTGCTGGTTTGCCCGGCTAGGTATCCTAGGTAAACAAAAGGATCATAAGGCTGACCAGCATCACCAAAACTAGGCACATTGAAAGGCACATCCCTTAGCCATACTGAAGAAAAACCTAACTCCTCGGCAAGTTTAACTCTTTCCAAGTGACGCTTCATGCTGGGAACAGAGTTAGATTCATATTGCTCTATTGGTACAACTAACCCAACGCTCAATTCATTAGCTTTAAACACGGAGTTATAGCCGTTGTTTAAAGATTGAAACTTGGATGTGATAGCCATGTTTGTCATTCAAAGTTCCTGCAATAACGCTGTGAGAATAATCCCACAGCGCTTAATTGATATTCTAGATCTTAGTTAATTTCTTGAACCTTCATAACTAGGTCATTCCAGTTTCTTTGATTCTCAATATCGTGTTCAAGTCCTTGCTCATCGGCGATAGTGAAGCGCTTTATGGCAGGAGTCTTACTAGTAGCTTGATATAGCCAATAAGCTTCAGCTTTTAAAGCCTCATCAATTGGTTTATCAATTGACTCGTATACGGCTTGCTTACAAGCATTGATAGACTCAGCTGGGAATTGAGCAATACGTTTGGCTAAGGTGTCTACATACTCTCCGATTTCATCAGGCTCTAATGCTTTGTTGATAGTGCCGTAAGCTTCTGCCTCGTCTGCATCAAAGTCACGAGCGCTAAGAATGATTTCAAGTGCGCGTCCCAGACCTGCTTGTCTTGCCATGCGAGAAGCTCCGCCGCCACAAGGCAAGATCCCCATGCCAACTTCCATTTGCATAAACTTAAACTTACCACGAGCAGCAAATCTCATGTCTAAAGCAAGGGCTAGTTCATGGCCACCGCCTCGAGCAAAACCTTCTAACTTAGCAATAGTCGCTTGCGGTACTTTACTGATCCGCTCACAAACCGATTGCAGATCTAACAGTTGTGCTTCATCACGAGAGACAGCTTCTGTTGACATATGCTTGAGTAATTCAGTGTCATAATGGCACACCCAAATTTCTGGATTGGCAGATTGGAACACAACTACCTTAGTGTCTCTATCTCGCTCCAACCTCATTGCAAGGCTATTTAAATCAGCCAGCATTTCCTGGCCTTGTACGTTAACTGAGCCAAAATCAAAAGTAACCGTTAGTACACCGTTGTCACTACTAGTTTTAAATGTCTTATAACCTCTGTATTCCATAATCAAATCCTGTATTTACTATTCAATCGAGATTGGAATTATAGTTATATTTAAAAAAATGATAATGATGCTTCTTTTGTAATCACTTTATATTTTTTGTTGATAATTGGGCCGAAATGCTCTTATTTAATCAATGAGAAAACAACACAATGGAGATAGAGTTTGTAAAGAACTTATAAAGTATTAGAGCTAAGCTGGCTTTATCAGTGGGCAATTAAGTTAATTTGGGGAGCTATTAGTCAGATAAATACAATCTCCATTGTCAGATTTATACTTAGTGCATTTGCTACCTAATAGCGTAGATACTTCTCCCAACGAAACTTACAGCGAGATCTAAGCCTAACTTTTTAAATAAGTATATGAGGATAAGCTTTCTTCATAGAAATCGATAAGTTTGACACCTTCACGAGGAGCAATACGACCTTTACGAATTTGTTTATCGATTTGTTTTTTAACCAGTTGCGCCATGATTTCTGGATTGTATTGCATGGTTGAAAGAACTTGGTTGGCAGAAGAGCCTTTAACCACTTCTTCGATGTAGAAATCTTTAGGGTCGTCGTCATAGCTAAAAATATGAACTTCATTCAGGCGACCAAATAAGTTGTGCATATCGCCCATCACATCTTGATAGGCACCCGTTAAAAATATACCCAAGAAATAATCCTCATCTGCTTTCAAAGAGTGTAAGGCTATATTCTTTGCAATAGGCTCACTTTCGTCGCCGATGAACTTATCAATTTTACCATCCGAATCACAAGTGATATCAACTAATGAACATTGCTTGGTTGGTTCTTCATCAAGCCGAGTAATAGGAACAATCGGTAATACTTGATCGATAGCCCAGGAGTCGGCAGCTGATTGAAATACTGAAAAGTTGCTTAAATATTGTGAGGACAAGCTTTCGGAAATTTCTTTTAGCTCTTCGGGGATAAATTCTAGCTGGTGTGAAATTGCATCAATGCGAGTGAGTAGCTGCCAATAAAGGGTTTCTGTTTTTGCTAGTTCGTCTAAGGTTAAAACGCCGAGTTTAAAACCATTCATGGCTTGTTCTTTTATCTGACCAGCATCGTTATAAACTTCTTGGCAGTTATCACTGTCTTCATCCAAAAGGTTATTTAAATCCCGTAAGTTAGTGACAAGGATATGCTCATCAGGCAAAGGATCTGTATTGTAATCTACCCCTGTGCGTTTAATTTCACCTATGACCTTGGTTAAAACGCAAGAGTGGTGAGCGGTAATGGCTCTTCCTGATTCGCTGACGATAATCGGATGAGGAACATTTTGTAATTCACAGGTTTGTTTAAAGCCGTAAACAATGTCAGAAACATATTCATCTAAAGAATAATTACGAGATGAGTCATTGGTAGATTGAGAGCCGTCATAGTCGATAGCAAGGCCACCACCAACATCAATGTATTGTAAAGGAACGCCATTTTGATACAGTTTGCTATATATTAAAGACGCTTCTTGCACAGCTTCTTTTACCGATCGTATATCGGTTAATTGACTACCGATATGGAAGTGCAGTAGCTCCGTCAGATGCAACATATCTTCTTGTTGTAATAGGTCTACCGCCTTTAAGATTTCTGCTATGCTTAAGCCAAATTTTGCTCGCTCTCCTGAAGAATGCTCCCACTTACCGCGGCCTTTAACCATCATTTTAACTCTAAGCCCAATGATGGGTTCTACCCCAAGCTCTTTTGACAACTTGATGAGTCGAATTAACTCGCTGAACTTTTCAATGACAACGACGATTTTGCGATTCATTTTGCGTCCAAGCAAAGCTAAACGCAGGTATTCATCGTCCTTGTAGCCATTTAAAATGGTTAATGAGCGCCTATTGGTATTGTAGGCCAATGCTGCCATTAATTCGGCTTTTGAACCGGCTTCTAATCCATAATGGTAAGGGCGGCCAGCATCCACTATTTCTTCAATCACCTCACGCATTTGGTTCACTTTGATGGGATAAACCCCCATGTAGCTATTTTCATAGCCTGCTTCAGTAATGACGCGTCGAAAAGTTTCGTTGAGGGTTTTTACTTGTGAGCGAAGTATGTCATGAAAGCGGATAACTGCTGGAAATTGGATTCCGTCGGCGTGCATTTCTTTCAGAACTTCAGGGAGATCAATTTGTAGATTGGGCTCATCTAATTTAGGCGTGACTTTTAAATTACCATCATCTCCAATTTTAAAATAACCATTTCCCCAACGTTGAACCTTGTATAGGTTTTCTGAGTCTTGTGTAGTCCAGTTACTCATGTATTTTACCTTTAAGACACATCAACAATTCTCTAACAACTTTGGCGGCAAAAACACTGCTGTTACCAGAGCTATCTAGCTCCGGCGATAACTCAACAACATCACAGCCGACCAAATTTTTATTCATCAAAATTTTGCATAAACTGACAAAAGAGTGAAAGTCTTCACCTCCAGGCTCAGGGGTACCAGTGCCTGGGAAAAAGCTGGGATCAAAAAAGTCTAAATCTAAAGTCAGATAAATCGGACGTTCAGCTGCAATGCTTTCTATCTTTTGCAAAAACTGCTGACGACTTGCCACTAACGTATCATGATTTTTCATCAACTCGTACTCGGCTTTTGTTCCTGAGCGAATACCGTATTGAATTAATTCATGTTGACTAGAAAACCGCTCAAGAACTCGTCTAATAATTGAAGCATGAGAATAATGGTGGCCAAGGTATCCATCACGCAAATCCGCATGAGCATCCAGATGAATCACAACTAAATCTTCAAAGTCCGATAGGTATTTACTAATAGGGGCAAAAGAGATGGAGTGCTCGCCGCCTAAGGTCATGACTTTTACCTGATCCCTGCCTAGATTAATATCTTGAAAAAGTGTTTCAAAATCGTTTGTCGCACTTTGCCATTGAGCTTCAATAAGCTTTTGCTCGGTAGGATTAGCCTCAGTGGTAATGGGATAATCTGTGATATTGAGATTGCCAAGATCGTAGAATCTAAAGTCCGCTAAATCCTCATTCAAATAGGGCGAGTAAGACTCAATACCATCGGAAACAGCACGTAGTGCATTTGGACCAAGTCTGGTGCCTTTTCTAAAGCAGGCAGTGCCATCGAACTCAAATCCAATAAGGTATATCCCGCCAGCATGGATTTGCTTGGTTGAGCGTGAGCAATAAAAAGACACTTCCGGAGAAGCTAACTTAATATCAATAGTTTTAAGTGGAGATAGTTGACTATTCATTTAAGCAACACAGCAAGATTAAGTGGCATAATTATCGCTCAATAAGTTGTCCTAAGCCAGCAAAAATGAATTGGCGACATTATTATTCGGTAGTAAAATAGCGCGACTTATACAATCTAATTGTAACTATAAATTAGGATACTTGGGCTTAACGAAGAGGACACCCTATTGTTTTTTGAAGGCTCAGAAAAGAAAGCTGAAATTATCATAGATGCACAGCAATTATCACTGCTGCAAGATTTCAATGATGACTTCTGGTCAAAAATGGTAGAGCAGTGCCAGGCAAAAATATTGTCTTCTGTTGTGAATCAATCGTGTCGCGCTTTTTTGCTATCCGAGTCCAGCTTATTTGTTTGGCAGGATAGGCTGGTAATACTGACTTGTGGCAATACACGGTTAGTCAATGCGGTTGAATATTTTGTAAAGCAGGTTCCTGCGGCTGCTATTTTGCAGGTGATCTATCAAAGGAAAAATGAATACTTTGCTTATGCCCAACCCACTAATTTTATAGATGACGTTAAGCAACTGAAACGCTACACCGATGGCAAAGCTTATCGTTTTGGCGAAATGTATTCCCACCATAATTATTTGTTTCACTCGCTGCATCCTTATCAAGCCGCTAAGGACGATATTACTTATGAGCTATTGGCGTATCAGATCAGTGAAGATGCGTCAGAGCATTTAACCCGGGAAGGATTAGATGTCGCTGAAATCCGCGAATATTTTCAGTTTGATAAGTGGTTACAAGGATTCGAGCTTGATGACTTTGCATTTGAACCTTTTGGATATTCTTTAAATGCAATTAAAGATGATGACTATTTAACCATTCATGTTACCCCTCAAGCACACTCAAGTTATGTGAGCTTCGAATCGAGCTTGAACTTGATCGAATTAGCGCCAACTATTTTGCAAATTCTAAATCCGGTATCATTTGATATAGTGACATTTAATGAAATGGAATTTGCAGCCTCTACTGAAAAGTTTTTACCAAAGCACTATATCTTAAAGGACCGAGTAGAGTCTGATTTGGACAACGGATATAAAGTTAATTTTGCCAATTACTTAAAACCACAAAATGAAGTTAGACAACCACGACGTTTGGATTTGAAAGGAGAAAATTATGAACTCTGATTTATGGGTAGAAGAGAAATTCAAGGATTTTCTTGGATTACGCTTTAAAGTAGAGAAGGTTCTTTTCTCAGGTAAAAGTGAATTTCAGACCGTAGACGTTGTTGAGACTAAAGGCCATGGCAAGATGCTGCTTAATGATGGTTTGATAATGGTGACCGAGCGTGATGAGTTTGCATATCATGACATGATCACACATATTCCTATGTTTGTTCACCCAAGCCCCAAGAATGTTTTAGTGATTGGCGGCGGTGATGGTGGCACGGCTCGTGAAGTGTTACGTCATACTTCGGTGGAAAAGTGCACCATGGTCGAAATTGATGGGATGGTGGTTGACGCCTGTCGTGAACATATACCGCAAACTTCTAAAGATTTAGACCATCCTAAGATGAATTTAATCATCGGTGATGGGGTAGAGTTCGTAAAAAATACCAATGAAAAGTTTGATGTGATCATTGTTGACTCTACTGATCCGATAGGGCCTGCACAGCCTTTGTTTGGTGAAGATTTTTATAAAGATATTTATGCGTGTTTAAGCGATAACGGTATTGTGGTATCACAAGGCGAGTCATCTTGGTACGCCATGGATATTCAGCAATCGTTACTGAAAGTCTTAAATCAAGTTTTCCCGGCTTGCTATCTTTATAGCTTTTCTAACCTGACTTATCCTGGCGGATTATGGAGCTTTACTTTTGCCAGTAAAAAGTATCATCCAATTAATGATTTTGAATCAAAAAGGGTAGAAGAGTCAGGTTTGGAGTTTGATTATTATAATAAAGAACTTCATTCAGCAGCCTTTGCTTTACCTAGCTTTGCTAAAAAGGGTCTCAAGGGGCTAATCAAAAATTAATTTCTATTATGCTGTTAATAGAATATTTTAGCGGCCAATAGCTATATTTAAATATTCGGCGCTCTCAAAATAATAAAATTGTATAAATGTTGTATTGAAATGTGATGGGCAAGGGACTTGAGCATGCTATGCATGCTTTGACAGCGAGAGGTTTCTAATGCATTTCTTTAATAATAATTCCTAGATCTAAACTTATTTCTTCGTCAGTTAAAGGTTTCTTAATCTTATAAATTTGATTGCTTTCATCATAGTTATCAAGAGTAAGGTCTATCACTTTGGGCTTTCTTAAAATTCCATGCTCATCAATAATTAACTCTACTTTGGGTTGTAATTTATGATCAGGATTTGCTGATAATACGATCGCAGTTTCTCCATTAGTCATTTCAACTAAACTTCCAGGAGGATAAACACCAATCATCCTGATAAATTGCTTTACTAATTCTTGGTCAAAATGAATTGCGCGTTCTTTGTAAATAATGTTTAAAGCTTGGTGAGGGGTGAAGGCAGCGCGGTAACTTCTAGTGCTTGTGACGGCATCATAGCAATCAATTATCGAGATTATCTTCGATAAGAAATGGATCTTATCTTCAGGCAAGTTATGAGGATAACCATTACCATCAACTCGTTCATGATGCTCAACAGCAGCTCTACAAACTAACTCATCAATGCCTCCTTGTTCTTTTAAATAGAGGTAACCTAACCGAGTATGTTCTTTCATGAGTTTATACTCGGTCTCATTGAGCGGACCAGGTTTATTGATAATTTCATTAGGAATTTTCATTTTACCCACGTCGTGTAACATACCGCATAAACCGAGGGTAGCTATTTGGCTTTTAGGCAAGTCCAAGAAATGACCAAATGCGATAGCTAATACGCATACCCTTAAGCAGTGCTCTGCGGTGTACGCATCTTGCTTTTTAATTCTACTAAGCCAAAACATAGCATTAGGATTAGCAAAAATGCTTTTTATACATTTATTAACAATGGTTTTTGATTGTTTTATGTCGATAACATTGTCGCTTTTGACGGATTCCATCATTTGAGCGATGAAATCTTTTGCTTCCTCATAGGTTTCTTTAGCTCTGGGGTATTCTTCTTGTAATTTTTTGGCTTCTGGATGAATAGGTTCAGCATCAGTTGGAGGGTATATGTGCTTAATGGTATCCCAGTAATCTTCTTCGAGTTCAATATAAATAAATTTACAGTGTTGTCTGAGAACTTCTGCATCGGCTTCTGAATTAAGGGTAAACTCTTGAAATGAAACGGGAACCTCTTTCCAAGGCTTATCTAGTTTGGCTATGTTCATACCAAGACTAATAAATTCACTCGGAATTTTCACTCTGACAAAACGCGTTCCTTTATCTTGCGTTGACTTCCTTGTTTTTGAGTTGGTTAGTTCTATGCTCAGCCCCTAAAATCAGCCTAAACTTTAGTTTAGACAATCTAGGATAAAACAACAATCAAATACGGCTTTTCAATTGTAAAATCATATTTTCATTTCGAGCACAGAGCTTACAATGTTTTCTTTGCTAGGAAGAACATATTCCCAGGAAACTCCAATCGGGATAAATGTATCGTGGCCTGTTATGCGTCTTATTTGTGGCGGCTTATCTAAATTTTCAATTAAGCCAGTAATTAATTCTTCAGATATCGATCCCGTTTTCCGGCACTCATCCACAATTAATACTTTTTTGTACTTGGCGGCTTCTTTGGCAATCGCTTGATGGTTAAGCGGTGCTAGCCAGCGTAAGTCCATGACAGCGACGTTGGTTTTATGCTTATCTGCTAAAATCTTCTGAGCTTGCTGCGATAAGTAATTACCATTGCCATAGGTAATAATTAAAGTTTCTTGTGATTTGTTAGCTGCTGGTTTCAGACCAAATTGACCAAAGTCAATTACTTCATTAGGATGCGGGTATTCACATAGCCAGCCGTTATCACCTGGCTCATGCAGATCTTTAGCATGATACAAGGCAATCGGTTCAAGAAATATCACTACGCGCTTTTGCTCATCGGCTAAACGTACTGCTTCGCGCATCATCTTTGCCGCATCCAAACCATTGGATGGACAGGCAACAATCACTCCAGGAATTTCGCGTAAGAAACCAAAACTATTATCGTTATGGAAGTGTCCGCCAAAACCTTTTTGATAAGCAAGGCCAGCAATTCTGATAACCATTGGATTGGTAAACTGATTATTGGAAAAGTACGATAAGGTTGCTGCTTCGCCACGAATTTGATCTTCAGCATTGTGAGTATATGCCAAGAACTGAATTTCTGGCATGGGTAAATAACCTAAATGAGCGGCACCAATAGCGGTACCTAAAATGCTGGTTTCATCGAGCAAGGTGTCGAAAACACGGGCTTCTCCAAAGCGTTTTTGTAAGTTAGTAGAAACTGAATAAACACCGCCTTTTTTACCCACATCTTCACCAAACATAATGATGTTTTGATATTGCTCCATTAGGTCAGTAAGCGAGTAGTTAATAAGCTGCGCCATACTGCGCGGTTTATCTAAAAACTTAAACTGGCGACCGATATCAAATAGCTCTTGGCGCCTGGTAATTTTAGCAATTGGAGGTTTTTCTTGAGCTGGTCGCTCAGGAGCAACTGCAGAGCATACTTCCTCAGCTGTTGATAGCTTAGGTAGTTCTATCGCTTGCTTCGCTGTAGCTTCTACTTTGTCACGAGTTTTTTCATATAGATCGAGTATCTCACCAACGGATAAATAACCTGATTCAATACATATACGAGCAGAATGTAGTAGAGGGTCCTGCGCTTCGTCTTGTTCAATTTTATCCATAGAATGATACATTGACTCGGTATCATTTCCGGCATGCCCCATCAAGCGAACTGTTTTTAGGTGTAAGAATACTGGGCGGCGTTCAATACGTGCTATTTCTTCGGCTTCTTGTGCTGCTAAATAAGCATCAGGCAGGTGTAAGCCATTAGCTTGAATATATTCAATCGAGTGGCGGTTTTTCACGTTATTTTCGATCCAGTTATCGGGAGTCGACACCGAAATACCAATACCATTATCTTCGCAAATGAAGACTAATGGTAATGGCTCACCTTTATAGGCTAGATATTGCGCTGTGTTAAAGGCTGACTGCGAGGTGGCGTGGTTAAAGCTGGCATCACCAAAATTACATAAAATCACACTATCGCTAGGAATTTCCACAGCAAAGTCATTGCGCTCAGCTCGACCTAATGACCAAGCAGCGCCCATAGCTTTAGGTAAGTGTGAAGCAATGGTTGAGGTTTGCGGTGGTACGAAAAGCTCTTTACTACCAAAGACTTTATGTCTGCCCTGCGAAATTGGATCGGCTTTAGCAGCGACTAATGACAAGATTTGATCGCGAATAGGATCAATATTTGGTAAATGACGCGAGCGCTGAACCATTAAAGCGCCAGAACGATAATGCAAGAAAGCCATATCCGTATGGCGAAAAACTTTACCTAATACCGCATTACCTTCATGTCCGCTAGAACCGATGGTATAAAAGCCGATGCCTTGATCTTTAAGTTTACGAGCACGCAGATCCAAATGACGACTAATCAGCTGTGACTCGAAAAGCTCCACGAATTCCTTAGGCGATAACTGAGTTACGGCTGCTGATATATTGCTAAGCTTGGCTGGGAACTTGGAAGTTTTTACTGCGATTTGGAAATTTTCATCAATGACACTGGCGCGATCTAACATTGTTATTCTGAGCTTTATTGGCCTTTAAAAAGTGCGCCTAGTATGCGGTAAGCCATAAGATAAGTCACTTGCCTAAGGACTGGTTGGAGCAGATCTTTTTGCTCCAATTTAATGGGCTTTGTGGTAAAGTAGCGCCCAACGAAATATCCCAATTTGAAAGGCTTAGCAGCGCAATTCATATGAATACTTTTGATAACGTTTTAGAGATGATTGGCAACACGCCAATGGTAGAGTTTAAAAAAATGGAGACTGGCGTTTGTCAGTTATTTGGTAAGCTTGAATCGCAAAATCCAGGTGGCTCCATTAAAGATAGAATTGCCGTTAGCATGATCGATGCTGCTGAAAAAGCGGGCGATATCAAAGCAGGCGATACGCTAATCGAAGCCACCGCTGGCAACACTGGGCTGGGCTTAGCTTTAGTCGCGGCGCAAAAAGGTTACAAACTGAAAATCGTCTTGCCCGACAAAATGTCTAAAGAGAAAGCTTATAACTTGAAAGCATTGGGTGCCGAAGTGATTTGGACTCGCTCAGATGTGATGAAAGGGCATCCAGAATATTATCAAGATATGGCTGAACGCCTAGCAAAAGAAAATGATTGGTATTACATCAATCAATTTGCCAACCCAGCAAACTTTGCCGCACATTACAAAACCACTGGCCCTGAAATTTGGCAACAAATGGATGGCAAGATTGATGCTATGGTGGTGGGCGTAGGTTCAGGCGGTACGGTAACTGGCCTTGGCCGTTACTTAAAGGAGCAAAACCCTGATATGGAAATGGTATTAGCTGATCCTGAGGGGTCTATTTTGGCTCACTATCATGAAACCGGAGAAATGGTTGAAGCTGGCTCATGGCTGGTAGAAGGTATTGGCGAAGACTTTATTCCTGATATTTGTGATATGAAATTATTCGATAAAGCCTATTATGTCTCCGATAAAGAAGCCTTGATGGTAGCGCGCGAATTGATGACTAAAGAAGCCATCATGGGCGGTTCTTCCAGTGGAACCTTACTAGCTGCAGCATTAAAGTATTGCCGTGAACAAACCGAGCCGAAACGAGTAGTTACGTTAATTTGTGATACTGGTAATCGTTATTTATCAAAAATGTATAACGATGAATGGATGAAAGAACAAGGTTTCCTAGATTAAAACAAAGGATTGGATTCTTATGAGTTATGAACAACCAAAAATTTCTCCGTTAAAAATGATCCTAAATGTTTTAGGGATGATACTCATCATGTTTGCCGCTTACGAAATGTATAGTCTTCATGAAACGGGTAAAGCTGCGTTAATTAACCTGATTAACTGGCCTTATTATCCTTGGGTTATGATTGTAGCTGGAATTGCTATGATGGTCCCTTTTCATAAGCAGCTGTGGCAAGCTTATAAGTTAGTTAAGCAGCAGCAGAAAGAGTGGGAAGAGAAGAATAAGCCTAAGTTTTAACTGACAAAATTGCTTACTTCTTCTTATGCTTTGTTGTAGCAGTAATTTAAAGCTGTTGATTTGCTTTAGTAAAATCGAATTTTAAATTATCGCTACGCCTCACTTAGAAATAAATAATCATATTTTATCTTCTATTAATCAAACTCCCAGAGTTCTGTTTGAATTAGGTCTATTGCCTTCATCTATAAGAAATGAGGGTAATAGTAGTTTTTATTATGTGCATGCTTTATATATAATCAATTAATCTTTTGATATCAAATTAATAGCGGCGTAATGAGCGACGTATACCTTTTAATTATCTTTATTGTACTTTCTATCGGGGTTTCCTTTGTTTGCTCGATTGCTGAGGCGGTGCTGTTAAGTATCAGTCCTGGCTATATTGAGCATCATAAGCAGGAGCATCCAAAGCAGGCTGCTCTGTTGGCTAAAGTACGAATGGAGAATATCGATCAGTCTTTAGCTGCGATCTTAACCTTAAATACTATTGCCCATACGGTCGGTGCGATTGTAGCGGGTGCGAAGGCTACCCAAGTGTTTGGAAGCGCTTGGATCGGTGCTTTTTCGGCAGCCATGACATTAGCGATTTTAATTTTATCGGAAATAATTCCTAAAACCATTGGTGCGGTTTTCTGGAAAAATCTGGCACCGACAGTGTCTGTGTTTATTCATTGGATCATAAAATTGCTTTATCCACTAATATGGATTTCAGAAAAAATCACTCGATTTATTGCTAAAGATAAGGAAGTGCCATTATTTAATCGTGATGAATTTGTCGCTATGGCCGATGTTGGCGAAGAGGCCGGTGATCTAGAAGAATATGAATTAAAAGTGATTAAAAATTTATTTCAATTTGAGTCGCTAACCGCTGAAGCTGTTATGACCCCTCGAACCGTAATATCCGGTATTCCGGAAAATTCCAGTATCGGCGAAGCTTATCAGATCGCACTTAAAGCCCCTTTTTCAAGGTTCCCAATTTACGATTCAGACATCGATCAAATCAATGGATTTGTCTTAAAAGATGATATCTATCGAATGAAGAGTGAAGGTCATCAAGACACTTTGGTTTCCGATATTAAGCGGGATTTTGAAGTGATTTATGCCAATAAAAACCTAGCTGAACTCTTAAAGAATATGATTGAACAAAAACATCATATGGCACTAGTGGTTGATGAATACGGTGCAACCAAAGGTTTAGTAACTCTAGAAGATATAGTAGAAACCTTGTTAGGAGTTGAGATTATGGATGAGGTTGACCGTGTGGCGGATATGCAACAGCTTGCGAAAATCAAATGGAAAATGCGCGCTAAGCACAAGGGAATAAACATCGAAGAATAAGAGGCGTCACGCCTCTTATTAATCTTTTAATAAATTAGCAGGTGAAAATTGGTCGGTTAATATTTTTGCCTTGGTATTCCAGTTTACATCTTTAGACATTGCATCGTATAAAGCAAAAGCATCAACCCCATAGTAATTGAGTTCGCCTTTCATTTGATTCACTTTAGGAAGCAAGTCTTTCTTTTCTGGCAGGCCATTTTTATTCACGATAATCACGCGATTTGTTTTACCTTCATGCAGCATGATCTGGTACATTTCACCAAATACAGAATGGTAGGTCGCAGACTCGTGATCGAATAATTTACTGCTACTAAAAGTATTTGCCATAATGATACCGTCATCAGTGACCAGCTGTTTGACCTCTTCAAGGTATTCTTTGGTCATCATATGCTCGGGGATATAATCACTATTAAAAGCATCCAATAGAATTAAGTCATATTTTAAACCTTTTTTGATAGCTCTTTTTACAAAAACGCGGCCATCACGCACATGAGTTTCTTTATTAGCGGCTGAGTCGTCATAGCCAAAGTGCTTCTTGGCCATTTCCGCAACCACTTCATCAATTTCTACTGAAGTAATATGAGCTTGTGGGTAAACTTCGGCGTAAGCATTGGCTAAGATTCCACCGCCTAGACCAACGATTAAGATATTTTTAGGGTTATCTAAAAAGTAAGTTACGCCCATCGCTTGCTTGTAATAGGTGAAGACCAGTCGTTCTGGAGTATCTAGAAAAATACAGGATTGACTTAAGTCATTTTTATTTTTCTTCCTAAAGCGCAAGCAACGCATTCCATGCTCTTCTACCACATAGACGTTTTGATAGAGTGAACGCTTCTTTTCAATGGTTTTAGCTTGAAGGCCATTTGCTGCAAAAATTAAAATGATACTCGTTAGCAAAGATAGAATTTTAAGCATTGTGTTGTTCCTGCTGTTCAGAAATCAAATACCTAGGGCCAAATAAAATAGCGCATATTCCGGCGAGTGAAAGAGCTACCACTACACCATATAAAATATGATCTAAATCAAAGTATTTCACAAAATAGAATGAGGTGGCAAGGGTGCCTAGGGCACTACCTAGGGTTGATACGAAATAGAGAAAACCTGCCGTTTGGCCACTAGACTGAGTCGAAGAAACTAATAGTCGCACTGAATAAGGCGCTATCATTCCTAAAATAGTGGTGGGGATAAAAAACATAATGACTGAGGCGACCAAGGAGCCGTATCTTGGGTCCTCAATTAATTCAAATACCCAATCTGAAATAGCATCGTGCGCCAAAATTAATGGCAAAACGGTAAGCGCCGCAGCTAAGAATAATGAACCGTATTTTTTAGTAGAGGGTTGCGAGAGCGACCATTTGCCGCCTAATAGATAACCAATTGACAGCGCTAGCATAAAGACAGTGATAATGCTGCCCCATACAAAAACACTGCCCCCAAAGTAAGGCGATAATATTTTCCCACCTAAAAGCTCTACGGTCATAATGCAAAAGCCACTGATAAAAGCGCAAGTAAGTACTAGTAATTTCATGAAGAATTCTTTTTTATTTTGATTGCCAATAATCATAGGTGATTTGGCTTCGATTCACCAGTTTAGATTAGTCTAAGCAAAAGTTAGGGTTAAGGTGTTAGATTAGAAGGTAAACCTTGAGGGAATAGTTGATTAATAGTGGCGTCTATTTTTTCTATTCGATTGTCTGGATTTGGATGAGTGCTAAAAAATTCAGGTTTCTTTTGACTCTGAGCAGCCTGGTTTAATATTCGCATAACGCCTTTTAGGGCGTGCGGGTTATAACCTGCTTGGGCCATAAATGTAACGCCAATAGTATCCGACTGCAGCTCATCATCACGGCCATATTTCATATTAATCATGTTGCCGACCATAGAGGCCATTTGCCCCATGCCTTGGCTGTCAGAACCAGTTAACACCGCTTGAATTAAGTTTTGGGTCAATTGTGCTTTGGCTATTCGTTGCGCTGAATGTCTAGCCACCACATGGCCAATTTCATGGCTCATGACCCCTGCCAATTGGCCTTCAGTTTCGAGTTGTCTAAAGAGGGCGTAGGTAATGAACATTTGACCGCCGGGTAAAGCGAATGCGTTGACCACGTTCGGATCCGCTAAAAGGTGACATTCAAATTGCCATTGAGTTTCCCGTGCTTGGCTTTGCTCGATAATACGTAGACAAACGGAATCGAGGAATTCCTGTAAGCGGGGATCTTGATGTAAGCCCCCATGTTGCGCAGCCATCTGATTGACTGCCTGCAATCCCATGGCGATTTCTTGGTTCGGTGTCATCGACAAATATTGCTTTTCGCCAGTCACCGGATTGTATTTGTGCGAGGAACAGTAAGATAGTAATGCAAATACGCCAATGGCCAAAGCAATCAAAAGGCGCATTTTTCCAGCGCCTCGAAAACCTGCATTTTTTAGAGGTAGTAATTTACGACCTAATCGTCGATTTCCTATTCGCATTTAATATCCATATATAACAGTGCCACTTATTTATAATAACGTTCTAATAATTTAAAGACATTGAGCTATTGTAGTCCTTAGGATCTTCCCACTGTTCTATTTCTAGAGACTCATAGAAAAAGCCTGCCATGCCCCCTAAAACCATATTAAACAACATAAATACTGGGCCTTCTAAGAAGTACATCCAATTAAAGAAATAAGTCATGCTGTATATATTGATGAAATAATAAGCTAGGCCAACTAATGCGCCACCAGTGATACCGACTAGAATTCCAAAACGAT
Organism: uncultured Kangiella sp.; assembly: GCA_947498625.1. GTDB lineage: Bacteria > Pseudomonadota > Gammaproteobacteria > Enterobacterales > Kangiellaceae > Kangiella. The sequence goes on from CANMKR010000001.1 coordinate 949,694, forward strand.
GAAAAATTGATGCAATCACAGTACTCAGAACTAAAGAGATAGCTAAATGACTAATGATAGCTGTAAAGAATAAAACAACCGAAAGGTCAGACGGAACGGTTATTACTTGAGCTCCTAAAAGCATAGCAGACCAATACTGAATAATGTTGTTGGTATCGATACCTAGTAAGCTAGGTAAAGCAAAAAATAAAATGGGTAGCGATAAGGCGGCTGTAGTGATTCCTGACCACAGGACTGCAGACCAATCGACTAATAGTTTAGTCGGCTCCGAAGTTATGTTTTGATGTGTTGATAATAAGCTCATAATCCTTGACCTCTTATTCACTGTTTTAATAATACGATCCTACCAGTTAATTAGGTTAATTATTAGACACTTAACACAAGTTTACGATCTGCTAGTACTGATTATTGGAACAATAAACCCTATTGGGTCTGCAAGGGGTTCGTGCTAGAATTTGTTTTTTTAGATTAGCGTTATTTATCATTTAGGATAGGAGCAAACCATGGCATTTGAATTACCAGCATTGCCTTACTCGCGAGATGCTTTAGCACCGCATATTTCAGAAGAAACCATTAATTTTCACTATGGCAAACACCATAATGCTTACGTGGTGAATTTAAACAATTTAATCGATGGCACTGATATGGCTGACATGTCATTGGAAGAAATTATTCGCACGTCAGAAGGTGGTGTTTTTAACAATGCTGCACAAGTTTGGAATCATACCTTCTATTGGCACTCGCTAAGCCCAAATGGTGGTGGTGAGCCTACAGGCGCTTTAGCGGAAGCTATTAATGCTGCCTTTGGTTCTTTCGCTGAGTTTAAGCAAAAATTTACTGCAAGTGCTATTGGTAACTTTGGTTCTGGTTGGACTTGGTTATGCAAGAATGCTGCTGGTGACTTGGAGATTGTGAATACCAGCAATGCTGCAACGCCATTAACAGAAGCCGGTATGACTCCGTTATTAACGGTTGATGTTTGGGAGCATGCTTATTATGTGGATTATCGTAATGCTCGCCCAGAGTATTTAAACCATTTCTGGGAGCTTGTAAATTGGGATTTTGCTACTGCAAATCTTGGTTAATGCTCGAGATATCGAAAAGCCTCGTTATACGGGGCTTTTTTATGCCTAAAATTACCTACATGTATTCAATTCCTTTATAAAATATCCCAAAGCAATTGATAATCACCAATAGTGATGACAAAAATTGACACTAAATATCGATAATTGTCCTCAATTAATGGCTTTTGATACGTTTTGTGCACTGAATGAACCGTATTAACAGATAAAATATTTGCCGTAAAATAAAAAAATCTTCTTAAAATACAATGATATACGGTTCCTAGATTGTAAAAAACCTTGAACCTGCATATTTTTTTGTGACATGGTTATCAAAACCTTTGAGAATTATATTATTCTTATAGCCAGCAAGTTTAGACGAAAGGGCAAACGAAGCGAAAGCTTTTGACGCAAAGTTACCGATCTAAGGGTTAACTCAGAAAAGTTAAGTAAACCTATGATGGCAGGACCACCGAATCTAATCACAGTAATAAGACTCTATATTTCTAAACTTGTCTTAATTCAGCGGATTCAAGTAATGGACTGGAGAAACAAGATGTTTTTAGTAATACAAAATAGTGCTTTAAAAAGTTTTGCAGGACGGTTAAAAGCTTTAAAGGCGAATTATCCATTAAAAGTGAATACTATGGCTGCACTGGATGGTTGTGAGCTTTATTACCTTGATGTTGATATTCATGAAGACGATCTGTCATCTTTTGCTGAAGATGCTCGGTTTGGGTTTGGTGAGGATTTTAAAGTAGAGCGATTATCCAATGAACCGAGCTATGACTATCAAACTGAGCATTATATCGAAGTTGAGGCCGGTGAAGGTGCTGAAGAGCAGCTTCTAGAAGTACGTAAACTATTTGCTGATAAGAGTATCAGCTATCGCGCACTTGAGTTTATCAATGATGCGGTTAGCTCTACTAAGATAAGAGCTTACGCTAATAGCATAAGTGAAAGAGATATGATCGCTGAAACGATCGCTTAACTAAACCAATAATTGTTGTCAGTTACTTTTTACTAATTGTTATTCCAATTAGTTTCCATTTTTAAATATAAAAAAGAAGCGCTCCAGGCAATTAAAACTAGCCCTACTAAAGCTTCTGTGCCAGCCATAAATCGAATTGGTCCAGCTGGAACTAAATCTCCATAACCTAGACTACTGTACGAGATAAAAGAAAAGTAGACAGAGTCCATAAAGCTTTGAAAAACTTCACCTTGCGGTGACACCAGTGAATTTGTCTTTATGTTATTGACCAATACGTAATAACTTAAACCAAACAACCATACTTCTAGGGTATGGGCTATTAGTACCCAAATAGAGCCTGCAGCAACCTTAATCCGTCCCCGAATCTTCATTAGTTGACATAGGCTATCAAAACGATACAAAGCTTCGTAATGGATTACTACACATACAAAAATTAACAAGATGGTGATGAATAAAATCAGCAGCATAAATTGGAGTCACAAAAATCAGTAAAAATTGAATGGTTACTAATATAACTTGAAATAGCCTAAAGAACTAATGGCCTTCAATATTATTAGCACAACTTTTATTGAAGGTCTGCGCCGGCTAGCTTTAAAGTTTTGCAATTTATGCTATGGTCGATTTATTCTAACAATAATCAATCTAGGGTATATGGATAAGCAAAAAATAATCTCTGCTGAAAAATCTCGTTGGTTGCAAAGCGAGCTTACTGATTGGTCATCTCAAGGGCTTATTAGCCAAGAGCAAAGTGAGGGAATAAAAGCCTATTATCGGGTAGAGCAAAGTCAAGGAAAAGCCAGCCATACTTCTTGGACTATGGGAATTTTAGTAGCTTTGGGAGCCTTGTTAATCGGCGGCGGTATTATTATGTTGTTTGCACATAATTGGGAAGCTTTGGGCAAAAGTGCTAGAACCTTCTTGTCTTTTTTGCCCTTAGTAATAGCGCAAGCTCTTTGTTTATATACTTATCGAAAACGTTTCAGTTCAGTAGCTTGGCGAGAGGCTTCAGCTGGTTTAACTTTTATGGCAATCGCCGCCAGCATTAGTTTGATAGGGCAAACCTATCACATTTATGGTGACTTAGAGCGCTTTGTTATTACCTGGTTTGCTTTGGGTTTACCACTTGCATATTTGATGCGTTCAAACCTGGTTCTGATCTTATTGACCGCCTTAGTGGTTTGGTTGTGCACCTTTCAAGGTGATCCCTATTGGCTGCTATTTATTGCCTTTGTCCCGCTTTGGATTGATTTTTATCATAATCAGCGTAACGGCACTTTTTATTGGAGCACTTGGTTGGCGACCTTTGGAATTGCTTTATCGATAATGCTAAGTGCAGTATATCGTGATTCTCCATTGAGCCTTTATCCCATCATATCGCTACTACTCATTGCGACCGCTTTTTATGGTCTTGGGAAATCTATTTTTGGTTTGAAAGAAACCGGCTTTTGGCGAAACCCGTTAACCAGCACTGGTGCAATTGGTATTGGGGTTTTTAGTCTAATATTAAGTTATGGTGATTCTTGGAGCTGGGGTTACGATCGCCTAGATCTTATTTATGGTTTTAGTTTTTATTTGGATGCATTGCTAATTTTTGTAGCCTTCGGCATTATCACTTGGGTACTAGTTAGGTATTGGTCACGCTTATATTTGTATCAGCGCTTACTAATGTTAGTAAGTATCTCGGCGGTCTTTGCCATTCTTCATTTTGCTCAGAGTTTTGAAAGCTACATTCTTCTTATTATTGCTATGAATCTGTTTATACTCTGCACTTCAACTTTAATTATCGTTCGTGCGGTTGAGCTTAATAGAGGCTTACTTTTAAATGCAGGCTTGATATGGATGTCCTGCCTTATATTAATCCGTTTTTTCGATAGTGATATCGGAATACTCATTAAAGCGTTTGCATTTATCCTAATCGGCAGCGGTTTTATTGGAGTCAATATTTGGTTTAGCCGTAAGCATAATAAACCGGAAGTACAAAATTTGGAGGCAGCTAATGATTAATTTTTTGAAAAAGCTATATCAAAAGAATGTGTGGCTACCTTTGGCTCTGTTGGTTTTTGCGATTCAACTGTTAGTTCCTGGCTATATGATTTTTGAGCAACAGCAAACTTTGAAACATGGCGAGCTTTATAAGTTCAAAGTACGACCAATTGATCCCTATGATCCTTTTCGCGGTCGCTATGTTGTTCTTAGCTTCGAAGCTGAACAGAATCACATTCCGCTAATTGATCAAGATAAAGATAATTATAACTATAAACGCCATGCTTGGGTTTATGCCAATCTCTCAAGAAACGAAAAAGGCTATGCAGTTTTCGATTCGGTGACAATTAAAAAACCTGAAGGTAATAATTACATAAGAGTTAAATCAAGATTCTATTCTGTCAATAAAAAGTTACGAGTACATATTCCTTTTGATCGTTATTATGCGCCAGAACATAAAGCGCTAGCGATAGAAACGAATGTGCAACGACGCTCAAGAAATAATGATGATGAAGTTTATGTCGCCGTCAAAATCAGAAATGGTAAAGGTACCATTGAAGATCTATTTATCAACGATACCCCTATTTTAGAGTTTGTAGAAAACTTGCGACCCTAGGAAAAGGTGTTTCTGTTTTGTAAAATAAGCTTAAAGCTTTTCTATTTGGCTTGTTTCGATTAAAAAATTTAGATGAGCTGCATTAATAACGAAAGTTGAACGGAATAAAAAAGGCTAACCCTCAGGGTTAGCCTTTTGTCTGTACACACACTCTTTATTATTTAACCTTCTAGTTTTAGTTATCAGGTTAGTCCCAAGATAGCGCGCCCCCCGTTTGATACTCGATAACACGAGTTTCAAAGAAGTTTTTCTCTTTCTTTAAATCCATGATTTCACTCATCCAAGGGAATGGGTTAGAAACCCCTTTGAATTGTTCCGGCAGACCTAACTGCGCTAGACGACGGTTACAGATGAACTGTAAATATTCTTCCATCATACTAGCGTTCATGCCTAACACACCGCGTGGCATAGTGTCACGTGCGTATTCGATCTCTAACTCAGTACCTTCTAGAATCATTTGCGTAACTTCTTGTTGGAACTCTTCAGTCCAAAGGTGTGGATTTTCCAATTTGATTTGGTTAATCACATCAACACCAAAGTTTAGGTGCATCGATTCATCGCGTAAGATGTATTGGAATTGCTCTGCAACACCAGTCATTTTATTACGACGTCCCATAGAAAGAATTTGGGTGAAACCGCAATAGAAGAAAACGCCTTCGGTTACGCAGTAGAAGCCGATTAAATTTCTTAATAATTCTTGATCAGATTCAGTAGTACCTGTTTGGAACGAAGGGTTTGAAATACCTTTAGTATGCTCAATACTCCAAGCTGCTTTCTTAGCGATGCTTGGTACTTCACGATACATATTAAAGACTTCAGCTTCATCCATACCTAATGACTCAACACAATATTGATAAGCATGAGTGTGGATCGCTTCTTCAAACGCTTGACGTAAAATGTATTGACGACATTCAGGGTTAGTGATCAAACGATAAATCGCTAGTACTAGATTATTAGCAACTAATGAGTCTGCTGTTGAAAAATAACCTAACGAGCGCATCACAATACGGCGCTCATCTTCAGACAAACCATTTGGATCTTTCCAAGTGGCAACGTCTTTAGTCATATTCACTTCTTGTGGCATCCAGTGGTTAGCACAACCATCCAAATATTTTTGCCATGCCCAGTCGTATTTAAAAGGTACTAACTGGTTTAAGTCTGCACGCGAGTTGATCATTTTTTTATCATCAACCTGTACACGTGCCGCACCCATTTCTAGTTCTTCTAAACCTGCCGCTACATCAAGCTTTTCCAAACCGGCTTTGGCACGCTCACTCGGGTTGGCAATATTGGAATAATCAGCTTTAGGTTCACTAACCTGAGGAGCTGCTGGTATGGTCGCCGTAGGCGCAGGAGCCTGTTGTGGAGCAACAGCCTCTGCTTGCGCAACTGTATTGCTGGTCGCTTCTGAAACTGCTGGCGCTGCTTGTTGCGCAGGCTTGGTTTTTTCAGCAGTTTCTTCTTTATTATAGTCATCCCAGTTGAACATAGTTACCTCATAAATTGTTCGTAAGATTGTTCCATTTAAAAAGCGGGGAGAGATTCAATAAACCCTCTCAAATTTATTGCGGCTCTTTATATAAAGAACCATCTCCCCGAACTTTTCGTTGTCACTTTATGTCATGGCGCTTTTTTGACTAGTAACTAGTCACGCCTCTTCTCTTTTTTCCACTTAACTGAATAAGCTTAAGCAGAGGTTTTAGCATGCTCAATGAATGAGCCGATTACTCAGTTGCCGATATTACTGGCAAGCTTCACAATCAGGGTCATCAATCGAACATGCTTGTGGTGCAGCAGAGCCTACTGGCGCTGCGGCTACGGCGTTCAATTTGCCATCGCTAATGGTCGACTTTTCTGTACTAGTCGCACCTAAAGAGCGCAAATAGTAGGTCGTTTTTAAACCACGGAACCAAGCCATGCGGTAAACCATATCCAGTTTTTTACCTGAAGGTTCGCTCATGTATAGGTTCAATGATTGTGCTTGGTCAATCCACTTTTGACGACGGCTGGCAGCTTCCACTAACCATTTAGGTTCTATTTCGAAAGCTGTCGAGAATAAATGTTTTACATCATCAGGAATACGGTCAATTTGATTGAGACTACCTTCATAGTATTTCAAATCGTTAACCATCACTTTGTCCCATAAGTTACGAGCTTTAAGCTCATTAACCATGTATGGGTTTACGACCGTGAATTCGCCTGACAGGTTCGATTTAACGTATAAGTTTTGGTAAGTCGGCTCAATCGACTGAGAGACACCCGTGATGTTTGAAATGGTTGCAGTAGGAGCAATCGCCATCACGTTCGAGTTACGCATACCAACGGTTTCAACGCGGCTACGCAAAGTATTCCAATCCATAGTTTGCGATTGATTCACTTCGATAAAGTCACTGCCACGCTCATCAATTAATTTTTGCACCGAATCGATGGGTAAAATACCTTGTGACCATAATGAGCCTTCATAAGTCTCATAAGAACCACGCTCTTCAGCAAGATTAGTTGATGCTTGAATGGCAAAGTAAGAAATCGCTTCCATCGCACGATCGGCAAATTCAACCGCATCATTCGAAGAGTAAGGAATGTTTTGCATATAAAGCGCGTCTTGGAAGCCCATCATGCCTAAACCGATAGGGCGGTGGCGCATGTTCGATGCTTTAGCGGTATCAACTGGATAGAAGTTGATATCAATAACGTTGTCTAACATACGTACCGAAGTATTAACGGTTTTTTCCAATTGCTCGATATCTAGCTCGCCATTTTTCATGTGCTTAGGAAGATTAACAGAACCTAAGTTACAGACAGCAATTTCTTCGCGCGCTTTGGTGTTAAGCGTGATCTCAGTACACAAGTTAGAGCTGTGTACTACACCAGTATGCTGTTGAGGAGAGCGCACGTTACAAGGATCTTTGAAGGTGATCCAAGGGTGGCCTGTTTCGAACAACATGGATAACATTTTGCGCCATAGATCTTTGGCTACGATTGTTTTGGCCGTTTTTAGTTTTCCGTATTTAGCCATCTCTTCGTAATACTCGTAACGCTCTTCGAAAGCTTTACCGTATAAATCGTGTAAGTCAGGCACCTCATGCGGACTAAATAAAGTCCATTCGCCATCAGTAGCGACACGCTTTAAGAATAAATCAGGAACCCAGTTCGCTGAATTCATATCATGGGTACGACGACGATCATCACCGGTATTTTTTCTAAGCTCTAAGAACTCTTCAATATCACAGTGCCAAGTTTCCAAGTAAGCACAAACCGCGCCTTTACGTTTACCGCCTTGATTAACAGCAACCGCAGTATCGTTAGCAACTTTTAAGAAAGGTACTACGCCTTGAGATTTACCATTGGTGCCTTTAATGTAGGCGCCTAAGCTGCGTACTGGAGTCCAGTCATTACCTAAACCGCCGGCAAACTTTGACAACATAGCGTTATCTTTAATCGCGCTGTAGATGCCATCTAAATCATCAGGAACATTGGTCAAATAACAGCTAGACAGCTGCGGGCGTAAAGTACCAGAGTTAAATAGAGTAGGGGTTGAGCTCATGTAATGGAAACTGGATAAGTTATCGTAGAACTCAATGGCACGAGCTTCTCGATCGTCTTCACGTACAGCTAGTCCCATACAAACACGCATCCAGAATACTTGTGGTAATTCGATACGAACTTCATCTTTATGGATGAAGTAACGATCGAATAAGGTTTGAATACCTAAATAAGTAAACTGCATATCGCGCTCAGGCTTAATTGCGGCCGCCAAGCGATCTAAATCAAAAGTTAATAACTCAGGGCTTAATAGTTCATTATCCACGCCCATTTGTAAGTAAGCTTTGAATGCCTGTGGATAAAGGCTTGTCATTTCTGCTTGGGTTGCGCGTTTAGCAACGCCTAACGCTTGCAACGATTCAGTACGAATAGAATCCATTAACAAACGAGCCGTTACATAAGTATAGTTTGGCTCGTTTTCGATCATGGTGCGCGCTGTCATCACCATAGCTTGATACACATCTTTAATGGCAACGCCATCGTAAAGGTTGCGCATGGTTTCTTTGATGATGGACTCAGGATCAACGTCATCTAAATCTTTACAGGCTTCTAATACGACAGTGTGCAAGCGCTGCACATCCAATGGACGCTGCGAGCCATCTTCTAGGGTTACTGTGTATTGATGATCGCCAACGATAGCGTCTAGTTTTGCGCTATCTCTTTCGGCACGTTCTTTAGAACGCTCTTCACGATACAAAACGTAAGCACGGGCAATTTTTTGCTCGCCATTACGCATTAAGGCTAATTCCACTTGATCTTGAATATCTTCAATATGGATAGTACCGCCTGCTGGTAGACGACGCTTGAAAGCTTCGCTGATCATTTGGGTCAATTGCTTGACTGTTTCATGGACGCGACCCGATGCCGCCGCAGCGCCACCTTCTACCGCCAAGAAAGCTTTAGTCATAGCAACTTCGATCTTCGAATCTTCGTAAGGCGTTACTTTGCCGTTACGACGGATAACTCGGATTTCCCCTGGTTTAGTTGCTTGAATTTCTGGGTGGTTGGTTGTTTGTGATGTTTCTGACATAGCTACACTTTCTACGCCTTGGTTTACTTGTTTACCGGCTTCGGTTTCCATTAATCCACGAACCTCTAGTTTGTCGTCATTTGTCTTATATAAGGGTTAGTTTCTTAGCCATTTTTGCGGTTTTTTCTTAACGAAACTCTTAAAAATGGCAAATAAATCTTTTTAATGTCTGTCTAGACGAAAAATCAACAACTTAGCTCAAACTGTTAATTATCAACATCTAGTGTTATCTATACAAACAGATACAAGATAGTGCGTTTTCTTGGCCTTGGCAAGCCCCTATCTAGTGGAATTTCTGTGGATAAAATGTGGGAAAAATGGCTGCTCTGCGCAAAGCCTTGAGTTACTTGACTTTGAGCGCTGTCAAGGTGAAAAAAATATTTTCAACTGTCAGAAAATTTTACAAGGCTATTTTGTTGGGATACACGATCAAGTGTTGCACGTCTAAATCCAACCCAATATCTTGGGTTAGTGGGTAATCGTGATGACTAGCAAACAAGGCCTTCAACGTCTCCTTATTAGGCAGTTCTAGCTCATATTCGATGATTGCCCCTCTAAAGACCTTATGGGTGACTTTTGCACGCAGAGAGGAGCTCTGGTTAGGTATAATGTCGTCGGGGCGCATTAGCACTAAAACTTCTTCGTGATCGGAAAAATAATAGCGATCGGAATGGGCTCCATTAGCGCCATTGTCGACTTTATCTTTGGCTAAATTATTTAAAACATTGGCGATGGGGAAATCGCCTAAAGCCGTGCTAACGATAGGGATGTCATCCGCAGAGTGTTCTTCTTGACTCATGTCTTTATGGATGACGCCATTAATAAAGTGACCATCACCAATAAAAGCGGCGATCTGAGGATCGGCGGGTTGGTGGTATAAATTGTAAGGCGTATCCCATTGCAATAATTGACCTTGGTGCATCACACCAATGTAATCGGCCATAGCAAACGCTTCTTGTTGATCGTGAGTGACTAGAAGTGAAGCAATGCCTTGCGATTTGAGGAGCTGTTTTAATTCTCTGGCTAGTGAACGTCTTAAATGTGTATCTAAACTGGAAAAGGCCTCATCCAATAAAATCAATTTGGGTTTTGGGGCAATGGTTCTTGCCAAAGCTACTCGCTGTTGTTGACCGCCCGATACTTGATGAGGGAAACGATCCCCCAAACCTTCTAAGCCGACTAGTTCTAAACATTCTTGCACGCGCGATCTTTTGTCTTGGCGTGAGAGTTTTCTCAAACCAAAGCCGACATTGTCAGCAATGGACAAGTGAGGGAATAGGGCATGATCTTGAAAGACTAATCCCAGATGGCGCTTTTCAGGCGGTGTTAGCTTGTTGGCTGAGGAGCACAAGTTGCCATGAATGCGAATTTCGCCTTGATAAATTGGCTCTAATCCAGCAATCGATCTTAACAAGGTGGTCTTGCCGCAACCGCTAGGGCCCAATAGACAAGCTGACTCACCTGCTTGCAAAGAAAATCCAATGCCATCAACCACCAACTGACCGTCATGGCGACATTCAACTTGGTTTAATTCTAAGATAGGTGCTTGACTCATGCAGCTAATTGATACTGAGATTGATTATCATTTGCTCTTATTGTAACGGGCAATCAATAAGTTGCCTAGTCTTGAATCGATCCATAAGTAAAAGATTCTTTTTGCTGGCGACAAGTAACTTGAAATCCGTATAATAGCGCCCATTATTGATGCTGTATCTTGATATATTTTGAGGAATCCCATGAGTGACAATGCAATGAACGAAACTGTAGAGCAAATCAAAAAGCAAATCGCTGATAATAAAGTGGTTTTATACATGAAAGGCTCACCAAAACTTCCGATGTGTGGTTTCTCGGCACAAGCAGTTCAAGCCCTTATGCAATGCGGTCACGAATTTGCATACGTGGATATTCTGCAAAACCCTGATATCCGTGCTGAATTACCTAAATACGCTAACTGGCCAACTTTCCCGCAGTTATGGGTAGATGGTGAGTTGCAGGGCGGTTGTGACATTATCTTGGAAATGTATCAAGCTGGTGAGTTACAAGAAGTTTTAGATGAGTCTTATGGTAAAGCACCAGAAGCATAATTTTTGTCACTCCTGTTAAAACCCTAGTCTCGTAAAGACATTAAATTATATGAAAAATGCCACTACTTTTAGTGGCATTTTTTTAAACAACGAAATAATTAATTAACTCTTGTGCTTTTTCCAAGCAGCTAAGACTGTGGCTTCTTTTTCGGACTTTATTCCTGCGCGAATTTTTTCTTGTCTTTCAGAGGGTAAAGTCGCAAACCAATCGTGAGTATCTTGGATGATAGTTTTTAAAGGTCTTTGCTTTAACCCATTGGCATAGGCCTTTTTAGAGCTCATGGTACCAGCGCCGGCGAAACTACCTTTTGGCGGAAACCAAGTAGGCATTTCAGACCAAGGTTGAACGGAGTGCTTTTGAAGAAACTCAGTAGGAACCCAAACTAAATTTGCTTTTGGGTTAAGTGTCATTTTGCAGTTAGTTAACAATTCGCCAATAGTCATATCATTGCCATTGGTTTGTGCGTTAAAAGTTCCTGTGATCTTTTTATTGGCGCAATGAACAGTCCATTCGGCTAGATCGCGTACGTCGATAATTTGAATAAAATCTTTACCCTCACTCGGACACAAAACATCGCCGCCTTTAGCTACGCGAACAGGCCAATAAGTAAAGCGATCCGTTTTATCGCCAGGGCCCACAATTAAACCCGGTCGAATAATGGTGGCTTTATTGCCAAGCCTTTCGATAGCAGCTTTCTCACATAGTGCTTTTAGTGGCCCGTAGCTAGCACCAGTAACTTCTTCCGTTGTTGGATCATCAATAGTACCGACTGCAGCAGACTCATCCATATTTTTTTGCGTCCAGTCGGCGTACACAGAAATAGTAGATATAAAAATATACTGATCAATAGTATCGCCTACTTGATCCAGTAGTAGATTAACCACGCGTGGATAATAACTAGAGGTATCTATGACTAGATCCCACTGAGTATCCTTAAGCTGTTTAATATCATCAGTTTTACGATCGCCTTTAATTAAAGGCAATGAATTTAGCAGTTCTGCATGCAGGGTAGGTTTGGTTTTGCCACGATTAAATAAAGTCACTTTATGGCCAGCATCGACCGCTGCCTTGACGGTATGAGGGCCTAAAAATCCGGTACCACCCATAAATAAGATATTAAGTGATTTAGTCGTTTTAGGCAGTACAGATTTTGCCTGGCAAGCCGTTGCCAGGGCAGCAGAAGCGGTGAATGAATGTTTTAAAAACTGACGGCGACTAGCCATAGATAAATCCTCATAAGAGTTCCTACTTATGAGCAAATACCCTAACAGCGGTTTACAGAGCTCGCAAATAACAAACTGTAACTAAGTATTGCGCAGAGCAATATCGCAACTCAACTGAACTTATCAATAACACTTTGTCGATAATTATCACCAATCGGAATTTCAAACTGATTAATTTCAAGATCAGTATTTGAGTATGCCGCTACTTTGTCGATATTGACTACATAGGAGCGATGAACTTGAATAAAATTACCAGTCAAGTTTTCAAAAAATGCCGACAAGCTAGATTTGATAACATGCTTGTTATCATGAGTGTATATCTGAATATAATCTTTTAGGCTTTGGATATAGAGTATCTGGTCTAAAAGCAGTTTGACTTGCTTACGATTTTCACGAATAAAGATAAAATCTTTTGCCTCTCCTGGTGTTTCTTTAATGACGCTCGATAACGCTATAAACTTTTCTGTCGCTTTATAAAATCGAGGAAAAGTGATTGGCTTAAGTAGATAGTCGACAGCATCTAAATCGAAGCCATCGATAGCATAGTCGCGATAGGCTGTTGTGAAAATCACTTTAGGCTTTAGCGGCAAGTTACGGTAAAAATCCATACCTTTTAAAATAGGCATTTCGATATCTAAAAATAATAAATCTACCGGCTGATCACGTAACACTTCAGAAGCTTCAATAGCGCTGGCGCAGGAGGCTACTAATTCAAATTGTGGCAATTTTTCAACATAAGACTCCAATAAAGAACGAGCAAGTTCTTCATCATCAATAATCATGCAGCGATAGTTACTCATAGTCTTATTTGACCTCAACTTTCAAAGTGACTTGAAAGGAAGCGCTATCTTGCTCAATTAATAGCTCATGCTGATTAGGGTAAATAAGATCCAACTGCCGTTGTAAATTTTGCAAACCAATGCCACCTGATTGTGAAGGTTTTATAAGACTTGGGATAGTATTGTTAATGCTACAAAAAATTTGAGAGTCATTAGCATTTATCACGATAGAAACTTTGGCTAAACCTATTTCTTCGCTGGTACTGTGTTTGCAAGCATTTTCGACTAAATTAAGTAGCAACAAAGGCGCTATTTTTGGATTAGATTCAATATTAGTCTCTAGAGTTACCTGAATTCTTTTGCCATAGCGTATTTCCTCAAGCGTGATATAACTTTTCAGTAATGCCACTTCAGACTCTAGATAAACGTATTTTTCATTACAGCGATACAGCACATAATCCAAAATATCGGAAAGCTTTTCTATGACTATTGGCGCTCGCTCAGATTTTTGTAAGGTTAAAGAGTAGAGGTTGTTAAGCGTATTAAAAATAAAGTGTGGGTTAAGTTGGTTTTTTAGCGCCTTTAATTCCGCTTTTTGTTTTTGTTCACTGATTTTCAGTAATTGCCTTTGGGTTAGATAAAAGCTATGAGCAATCAAGATAAAGGCTGGGTATAAATGTTGCGGAAACTTCCAGAAAAATAGGTACTTCATAGTCCATAAGCTAAACATGCGCTCTATAAGCGTGCGCTTTCCATTGATTTCAAAAAATCGCACATAGGATTCAGGATAGGTAGGCTCTAGATAAAGAACTCGAATAAGAATATGAATTTGGCAAGCTATAAAAGTTAAAACAATGAGCAAGACGATAAACTTAATATTTTTATTTTTGCTTAAAGAGATAGGGATTAAGTACTTTATCGCTATAAAAGCAATCAGCATTTGTAAGGAGGTAACTAAGCCTACCGTTTCAATGAGTTCTCTGGTGGTTGAATAAATACCCCAATGAGGCCCGGTGTTTATTAAATAAACCAGGCACCAAAAAAATATATAGCCAAGCCACAAATATTGATTATGATTTTTTGCCAAGAAACTGTGTACTAATCTTGTTGTATTGTTTGAATTGTAGCGTTTGTCCGCTCATCTGTTAACCGAAGATCGACTAATCCTTAAAAATGGTCGACTAATGGCTTTATCTGGTGATCTAGTTGGTCTAGTCGATAATGCTATGGGTTTCGTCTACTTATCCAAATAAGGAGAACTATCTGTTGTTAGAGTTTCGCTTGTCAATCCATTTAAGTTTTAGGAGTACCAATGCGAATAAGCCATTTTCTAATCATCTGCATACTAACTTTAGCATCAATAAATTTAAAGGCAGAAAAGTCTCAGCAGACAGAGCTAACCGAGTTCTTCCATGATTATATTCAAGGTTATAACCTCTATTTAGCAAACCCTAATAATCAGTCCGCTATGCCGCAAATAGCCAGTCACTTTACATATCCTGTTATGCAAATCCCTAATAAAGGAGCTCCAGTGATAGTGACCGAGTCAGCTCAGCTGATTAAAAACTTCAGTTTCTTTGTTGATAATTTACGCAAAAATTCAGTAGCTAAAATCGTTTGGGAGAAACTGCAAGTCCGATCTTTAACTGACAATAAAGCGCTGGCGATTAATATTGCCAATGCGATGGATGCCCAAGGAAATATCGTAACTCGGCTTTCCACCTTATACATACTGCACAAAGAAGATAGTCATTGGAAAATATCCGCAATACAGCCTCATTCTATAAGTAATCATATCAATTTAAATTAAGGAACAACTGATGAAATTTATAAAATACCTTTTAATAATCAGCATTTACGTTATTAGCTCATTACCAGACATCAGTCTGTCTTATGCGACAAAAGAAAAGAAAGCTCAGAAAGCCGTGCTTATTACTGGAGCTTCAAGCGGCATCGGCAAGAAAACCGCAGAAATGATGGCAAAGCAAGGTTATTTTGTTTACGCGGGCGCTAGAAAAGAGCAAGACTTAAAAGCATTAAGTGCCAATGACAATATGTTAGGTGTCAGACTAGATGTGACCATTCAAGACGATATTAATAAGGCTGTCGAACTGATTCGTAAAGAAGGGCGAGGTTTACACGCAGTTATTAATAATGCAGGTGTAACGGTTTTTGGAGCTTTAATTGAAGTTTCTGAGCAAGATATGCAATTTCAGATGGATGTGAATCTATTTGGACCTTATCGAGTGACCAAAGCTTTTGCACCTATGATTATTGAAAGTCAGGGACGAGTGGTTAATATAAGTTCTGTGGCGGGGATTTTTACCGGTCCAATGATTGGGCCTTATAATATGAGCAAGTTTGCAGTAGAGGCATATTCTGAGGTCTTGGCAAAAGAGTTAAAAAAGTTTGGAGTGAAAGTCAGTATTATTGAACCGGGCAATTATAACTCGAGCATCATAAAAACCATGAAGCGTCGTATGCAACAAAATGATACAACTACTAACAGCCAATACCATAAAGAAATGCAACAATTGTTCAAATATTTTACTGAAGATCGTTCCAATCATAAGGAGCCGGTAGATGTCGCCAATGCTATTATTGATGCGATTTCTTCAGATAAGCCGAAATTAAGGTATATGGTTGTGCCTATTGATCAAGAAGCTAGCATCACTCTACAGGCAAGCTTCAATAGAATTATTGAAATTAATAAAAAGCAACCGTTTGAAAAGAACAGGAAAGCGCTTATAGAAATGTTAGACAAGGCATTGAGTCAGCAAAAATAGGAATAGTATGACTAAATTTATTATAAAAAGTTTTACTGATTTAATCGATAAAGCGACCAAAGTTCATTCCAATGAACTGAAGGCTACGCTTACTTCATTCACCATTATTTTTATTTTAATGGCGTCTTATTTTGTATTACGACCAGTTAGAGATGCAATGGCGAGCGACTGGTCTGATACTGAAGTGAGCTTCTTATGGAATTTACAGTTTTTTATTAGTATCGGCATTGTTTCTATTTACGGCTTTGTGATTTCAAAACTAAAGTTTAAAAATGTAGTGCCTCTAGTTTACTCGGCTTTTGCCCTTAGCTTTTTAGCCTTTTATTTTTTAACACCTACATTTACCGATCCAACCTTGGTGGAGAAAAGTTTTTACGTTTGGGTCAGCGCTTTTAGTTTATTTCATGTATCCGTTTTTTGGAGCTTTATGGCCGATACATTCAATAAAGAGCAATCAAAGCGAGTTTTTTCAGTGGTAGCAGCAGGTGCTAGCTTAGGTGCCATAGTAGGCCCTGCTATTCCAACCGTTTTCGCTGAAAAACTAGGGCTGGATAATTTAATGCTGATTGCGGCTGTGGGGTTATTATTGGTAGTTCCGCTGGTGCTTTATATGTACCGTCTGAAATCAGAAGATTTGCATAATGAGAATCTAACCGCAGATTTAAGTGAGGCTAAATTAAAGGCACAGTGGTGGACTGGCTTTAAATCAATTTTCACCAATAAAACGCTTTTAGCCATTAGCGCTTTTATACTCTTATATGTGTTTATAGGCTCTTTTGTTTATTTTGAGCAAAAAAACCTATTAGCAGATTATAGTCGTGCTGATAGGGCACAGATATTAGGTGGAATTGATTGGATAACTAATACCCTGACTTTCTTATTGGCTTTTTTTGTAACTGGAAGGCTAACCACTAAGTTAGGTATGGCAGCTACTTTAGCGTTAGTGCCATTTATTATTATGGCTGGCATGATCATTTTAGCTTTCGCACCGATCATTGTGGTGCTATTAGCGTTACAAGTTACCAGACGAGCAGGTAATTATGCAGTGACTCGACCTGCTCGGGAAATGCTCTTCACTGATGTCTCAGTTGATGAGAGATTTAAATCTAAACCGGTCATTGATATTGTTGTATATCGCGGTGGTGACGCGGTTAGTGGTTCTATTTTTGCCTTGCTGAGTGAAGGACTCGGACTTGGATTAGCTGCTATCTCGTTCGTAGGTGCTGGTATTGCTGCGGCTTGGACTAGCTTAGCCGTTTATCTAGGAAAAAAATATGACAATAAAGGAAGTGATTTAGAAGTGAAGGTTGTAACGTCTTAAAAATATTGCTAATAGCAATATAAACAATGTTTATTAATTAATTAATTCAGAGTAAACATTAATACTTATATTGGAGTATCTATGAATAAAATAATTATAATGTTAGTCGCTTTTTCCTATTCTGTAATTGGTTTTTCTGCTGACTTACAAAGAGAGAAAGAGCTTAATATTGTTAGTCAATATGAGCCTAAAGAGCTGGAAACTTATGGTTTTACTTTACCCGTAGCATCTAAGGTTTCTGAAGTCCATCAACTGGCATTCGATTTACAAGCAGACTTTTATTTTTACAGAGATAAAGTCAAATACGTAGAAACTGCTAACAAAATTATCAAGTTAGATCCAAATTATCCTTCGGCGTATTTAATGAAATCCTTTTATGTTCAAGACCCTGAAGAATATAAACAGCAAGTTACCTATGCCTATGAACTTTCCAAGAAATCTTTCCTCAAATCTGAGCGTTTAATGCTTCGGGCTGAGTACGCACTTTTGGTGGAAGAAGATTATAAGAAAGCTCAACAGTATTTTAAAGATGTCGTAGATATGTATCCAGACAGTGCTGCTGCTGTTTGGTCTTTAGGTATGGCTTACTATTATGGAGGAAAGTTAGACAAAGCTTATGAGAGCTATAAAAAGAGCACGGAAATAATTCCTAACTTACCAAAAGGGTATGAGTTTATGTCCGTTATTTTATATACAAAAAAAGACTTTAAGCAAGCATTAGAGTACTTGAAGAAAGCACAACTTTACGGGGCAAATCCGAAAAACGATTTATATTACTCAGAGTATGAAAATTTGGTTTACTATAAAAATGGACTGTATCAGGAAACGGTAGATTCTATTAATGAAGCTTTTACTTATGGCGAACTTTATAGGAATAGCGAAAGGTTAAATGAATTATATAAGCTATCTCGAGAAAAACTAAAATAATAAATCCCAGGTTAGAAGCAAGGCTCCTAACCTGGTTGAATTTTAATTCCCGCCGTCTTCGATCTTCTCGGCCAAGTAGTTTTGAATACCCACTTTCTCAATCAGGCCAAGCTGGGTTTCTAGCCAGTCCACATGTTCTTCTTCGCTTTCCAAGATATCGTTCAAGATATCGCGGCTGACAAAATCGCGGGCGCTTTCACAATAAGCAATACCTGTACGTAAGTCTGGAATGGCATCCATTTCTAAGGCCAAATCACATTCCAAAATTTCTTTGGTGTTTTCACCAATACGCAGTTTTCCAAGATCTTGCATATTAGGCAGGCCTTCCAAGAATAAAATGCGATCCACTAACATATCCGCATGTTTCATCTCATCGATCGACTCTTCGTATTCGTAATCGGCTAACTCTTTCAGGCCCCAATCTTTGTACATACGGGCATGTAGGAAGTATTGGTTAATAGCAATAAGCTCATTGCCTAAGACTTTATTTAAAAACTCGATGACCTTTGGATCGCCTTTCATGATGATTCCTATTTAAAATTAACTATCAATAAGTCTAACCCTAGAGTAGGGCAATAGCAATCTAAATAGTAGCTAACTTATTGATATTTAATGATAATTAGAATCGTTCTTGATTGAGAATTAATCCCAGATAGAAAAATGTTTTAAGAATGAATCGCTTAGGCTGGAATGGCTAAATCGAAATTGAAAGAGCGTTTTTCTTGTTTCACGTCTTTTAAAATTTGACGCGCATCTTTTGCGCATTTGCCGCACTGAGTAGCCACGCCTAACTCTTTGTTTAAACAACGCATGGTATGGCAACCTGATTCGGCAGCTTGGCGGATCTGAGTGTCGGTAACGGCTTTACAAAGGCAAACGTACATAAAACTAAATAAATAAGATGAACATCATTTGATAATGCGAATTATAATCAAATGAGAATGATTGTCAATAAGGTTTTGTTGTTATCAAACCTTTTTCGAAGTTTTGTGAAAGAGTGGGGTGTTTAAATAGGCTGAATCTATCAATTTATAGGCAAAGCTTAAAAACTCAAAAAAAGATAAGATTTTCCAATTTTGGGGCGCTATAATTCTTCTTCAAAATTTTCCTGTTGAAAAACATAACCATAATCTCAATCCATTGGAGGATTATCATGGGCGTATTAGTAAGCCGTAAAGCACCAGACTTCACAGCTCCAGCCGTTTTAGGTAATGGCGAAATCGTTGATAACTTTAACTTCGCAGAAGCAACTAAAGGTAAAGAGACTGTAGTTTTCTTCTACCCACTAGATTTCACCTTTGTATGTCCTTCTGAGTTAATCGCTTTTGATAAGCGTTTAAGCGAATTCACTAAGCGTGGCGTAGAAGTTATCGGCGTATCAATCGATTCTCACTTCTCACACAATGCTTGGAGAAACACTGACGTCAATAATGGCGGTATCGGCCAAGTAGGTTACACCTTAGTAGCAGACATGAAGCACGAAATTTGCCAAGCGTATGACGTTGAGCATCCAGTAGAAGGCGTTGCATTCCGAGGTTCTTTCCTAATCGACAAAGCCGGTGTTGTTCGCCATCAAGTAGTGAATGACTTACCACTAGGTCGTAACGTAGACGAAATGTTACGTATGGTTGACGCATTACAATTCCACGAAGAGCATGGCGAAGTTTGTCCAGCGGGCTGGAATCAAGGTGATAAAGGTATGGATGCGAGCCCTGACGGTGTTGCGAAGTACTTGTCTGAAGAAGCAGATAACCTATAAATAACTGGTTAAATTGCTCAATCTCTTCGTTGCGCAATTGATTTTCATACTCAACGACCAAACTGGTCGCCTCCGTTGAAAATCAATTGCGCGCCTCGAACTTGAACAATTTTCCTGCGTTATTGGGATTAAAAAAGCCGCATTAATTTGCGGCTTTTTTATGTCTATAACTTTTATTGCATAACTCTGCAATCTTCGTAATACATTTTGGTTAATTATGACTTTCGGAGTCTTTTTTGTGCATATTGTTGCATATGGTGTCATTTGTGTTATATTGAGTGTGCTTTATAAGAAAAGGTAATATTAATGCAACTAATGTCTATTGAAGATTTGGCGCTGTATTTGGGGGACTCAAAACGAACCATTTACAAGTATATTGCTAGCGGTGATTGCCCTCCTTATATAAAACTAAGTGCCAAGAATATTAAATTTGATCGTGCTGATGTTGATGCTTGGTTGGCATCTAAAAAAGTGGATCCCACAGAAGAAAAGAGGAAGAAATAATGACTATTGCGTTATGGGTTATTGCAGTTGTAATTTTAAATATGAGTTTTTGGTTAGCTCGTTTTTTGAAGCCATTCAAAACAATGGTAGAAACCAATACTAAACAATTAGAAGAGTTGCAACGCTCTCGATTAGAACTATCTAAAGCGGCTGATGAAATTGCTAAATTAAGAAAAGATAAATAGAACAACCAAAAGCCGCATTAATTTGCGGCTTTTTTTATGCCTATAGTTTTATAAATCATAAAGATTAAAATCGCTACTGGGATCATGGATATGACTCCAAAATTTATATTGCCTGAGCTGAAAACTAATATTGCTGATGCTGTAAAGGCGATTAAAGATATTACAGCCCCAATTAATTTTGTTTTTGGGACTAATAATAAAATCCCACCTAGAATTTGAATGATTCCAAATGCCATTATTAAATTTAAACTCAAGCCTTGGCCAGTTAAAAACTCTACCTCTTGAGGTGTTTGCATGATCTTAGCTGTGCCTGCCGCTAGGCTTAGAAGAGCAATAATAATGGTTAGAGCTAAAATAATTTTATTCATGATACTCCTTTAATTAAGTGTAATTAAATATTCCAGATGCTCCAATAAATATAAACACAAAGAATAAAATAAACATGGTGATTCCTACTGAGCTTAATGTATCAAATGATCCTTTTCGAGATTGTAATTTAAGTACAGTGGAGTTAATTGCGCCTCCAAGTATAGAAACAGCAGCTCCAAAGGTCAGCATTAACATAGTTCCACCTGCCATCATTCCGCCGAACCAGCCAAAAACTATTGCAAATAAAATACCTGCTAGAAACCAACCACCTAAGACTGGGCCATATGGTGGAACGGGTAATTTACTAGGTTGCTGCATTACTCCATCCCAACATATTTTTCTTGTTGCTGAATCTTTTCCATCCAAGCATTAATGGCTGGGTAACCTGACAAATCAAATCCCCCTTCATGCGCAACGTGGGTGTAGGCATAAAGGCTGATGTCGGCAGTGGTGAGTTGATCGCCAACTAAGTAGGGAGTTTGTTGAAGTTGTTGCTCCATAACCTCTAAAGCTTTATGACCACCTTCTTGTTTAGATTCATATTCAGCTTTTCGATCTTCAGGCAGACCTAAATATTTATTGATAAAACGTGCTACGGCAATAAAAGGCTCATGACTGTATTGTTCAAAGAATTGCCATTGCTGCA
The DNA here is from genome assembly GCA_947498625.1 of uncultured Kangiella sp. Classification (GTDB taxonomy): domain Bacteria; phylum Pseudomonadota; class Gammaproteobacteria; order Enterobacterales; family Kangiellaceae; genus Kangiella. Next base: position 971,502 of record CANMKR010000001.1, read on the forward strand.
CTTTGGCTTTTGTCCAAGCGTCTGTTGGCATTAAATCTGAGCTATCAGCCAAATAATTAATGATGGCATTGGATTCCCACAAGGTACTACCGTCATCTAACTCTAGAGTCGGTGTTTTCGCGACTGGATTCTTGGCTTTAAATGCTGACGTTCGAGCATCTCCTTTAAGTAAATCCATGGCAACCCATTCGTGTTCAATACCTAATATCGCGCAAGTGAGCGCTACTTTGTAGCAGTTACCAGAAACCATATCACCATAGACTTTCATTGCTATTCTCCTTTAGTGTTCAAGCGTCATTGCGAGCGAGGTACGAGCGTGGCAATCTTAAGTAGATTGCTGGGCAAAGAGCGCCTCGCAATGACCTACTAATCGTTATAAATTTTAATGGTTACATTGCCATCAGTATCAATACTCGCTCGATACATGCCGGCGGTATTAAAACTCATCATAATGTTACCTTGATTATCCAAGCCAACAACGCCGCCATCACCGCCCATTTTTTTGAGCTTGTCGTGAATAACTAAATCTGCCGCATCAGCTATTGGCAGTTTCTTATAAGCCACCAGGGCGCATATGTCGTAAGTTACCGCCGCACGAATAAAGTATTCGCCATGACCAGTTGCTGAAATACCGCACTGCCCATTAGCGTAAGTTCCAGCACCTATGATAGGGGAGTCTCCAATTCGACCATATCGTTTGTTGGTCATGCCCCCCGTTGAAGTTCCCGCAGCAATAATGCCATTAGTGTCAAGCGCCACCGCGCCAACGGTGCCGAATTTAAAGTTATCAGCTTCGTCTTTAGGTAAGACAGCTTGTTTAGCATCTACCTTTAAGGCTTTCTGTAACGAGTCCCAACGTCTTTGGGTAAAAAAGTACTTAGGATCAACTTGTTCAATGTTTTGCTTTTTGGCGAACTCTTCGGCGCCTTGACCTGACATCATCACGTGCACGGAATCAGTTCTAACTTTATCTGCCAAAAGAATGGGGTTTTTAATAGTTTCAACGCCGGCTATAGCTCCAGCTGTTAAGTCATTACCCACCATAATAGAAGCATCTAAAGAGTTTTTACCTTCATGGGTGAATACTGCTCCTTTGCCAGCATTAAACAGTGGCGAGTTTTCCATAATGGTGATGGACTTTTTGATAGCTTCAGTGCTCGAGCCCTGGTTAATTAGAATATGATAGCCAGCCACCAAAGCTTCTTTCAGCGCATCCTTATATGCTTTTTCTTTTTCCGCTGTCATATTCTTTTTAAGGATGGTGCCAGCACCACCATGTATGACAAGTGCTATTTTTGTTTGCTTATTAGTAACAGCAGGCGAGTCTGAGTTAGCTATTGGAGCTAGAACAATAAGTCCAAGCGATAGGATACTCGCTACAAATTTATTATTAGAAGTGAGCATAGAGTTCTCCGTCATTGGTATTGCTATAGCATAAAGATTGCTTTTGTTAATTTCATTAGATTTATTATGAATTGTTATCATTTTGCTGAGAAATCTGTTGCAATTAATGTAAATGAGAATTATTCTCATTTAAAGATTGAGCAAACTTCTTTTTATGAATTGATGAGGGCAATATGACATTTACTATTAATGCTTGGTTAGACAAATCTACGCCAGAACTGATTGTTACAGAAGAAGACACAGGAATAATTGTGGCTAGCTGGGCAGGCCGAGCTTGTGACAAACTTTTTCAAACGGGAGTTGTTAGTTTGCAGGAACTCAATCAAGCAAGTAAAGCGGGCATTAAGAAGCTGGTAAAAAGGTTGCTGCTGGAATATGCCAGTGAACAAATGTGTAATACTGGTATTAAAGATTGCCGGCTTTGATTATTGGGTTAATTAAAGTTTCTTAGTGTTATTGACTAGATAACAAAACAATTCAGCAGTTTTCTTAGCATCATATAATGCTGAGTGAGCATCTTTCTGACTAAATGGGATATGGGCTAATTCGCAGGCCTGCGCAAGAACCGTATGTCCCAGCACTAATGCCGATAAAGAGGCAGTATCAAAACTGGTGAAAGGGTGGAATGGGTTTCGCTTGATTTTCACTCGCTCGACGGCAGCATTAACAAAACTCAAATCAAACCACGAATTGTGACCGACAAGGACGCAGCGATTACAACCAGAGGCTTTTTGCTCAATTCGTAAATTTTTAAAAATTTCTTGTAAAGCAAACTCTTCTTTTACCGCTGCACGCAAAGGGTTCTTTAGGTCAATACCGGTAAAATCTAAAGCCTTTTGTTCGACATTGGCTCCTTCAAATGGCTCTACATTATAATGATAAGAGTTTGCGACTTCGAGCTTACCTTGTTTATCAAAACGAGTAGTGACTGCGGCAATTTCCAATAAAGCATCGGTTGAAGATTCAAAACCACCAGTTTCAACGTCGACGATGACAGGGAAAAAACCGCGAAAACGGTCTTTCATTTCAAATGCAGCCACTAGATATCCTTAGACTTGTGTCAGTCAGTTATTAATGTTTAAACGCTTTTTATTTTAGCTTCCACTCAATCATTTCATCGGCGCGAAATGGTATCAAGTCTTCATTTCCTAAATTGAGCTTTTTTGGCATTTTCCACTGCTCTTTGACTAAAGTAATGGTGCCTTCATTGCGTGGTAAGCCGTAAAAATCAGGGCCATTAAAGCTGGCGAATGCTTCTAACTTATCGAGCGCTTGAGCTTTTTCGAAAGCTTCTGCATAAAGTTCCATAGCAGCATAAGCAGTGTAAGCCCCAGCACAGCCACAAGACGATTCTTTGGCATCTTGTGAATGAGGTGCGCTATCAGTTCCTAAAAAGAATTTCTTAGAGTCAGAAGTTGCCGCTTCATTCAAAGCTATTTGGTGTTCTGAACGCTTTAAGATGGGCAAACAATATAAGTGAGGGCGGATACCACCAACTAACATGTCGTTGCGATTATGCAATAAATGATGCGCCGTTATAGTTGCTGCTACATTACTGCCTTGGCTATTCACAAAATCCACTGCTTGCTTTGTCGTGATATGCTCCAATACTAGTTTTAGTGTTGGGAATTTGTCTAAAAGTGGTTTAAGTATGGTATCGATAAATTTTTCTTCACGATCGAAAATATCAATATGAGAATCGGTGACTTCGCCATGAACCAGTAAAGGTAAACCCAGCTCCGCCATTTTTTCAAACACAGGATAAGCATATTCGATATTGGTTAAGCCGGAATCAGAGTTGGTAGTGGCGCCAGCGGGATAAAGTTTACATGCGTAAACAAAATCAGCCGCGACTGCTTCCTCAATATCCTTAACCGAAGTGTTATCCGTTAGATACAGAACCATTAATGGTTCAAGCGAAACCCCTGACGGAGTATAACGCTTGATAGAGTTATAATAATCTTCAGCCATCTCTACATTGGTCACTGGCGGAACTAAATTGGGCATCACAATGGCGCGAGCGAATTGACGAGCCGCATCTTGAACGGTGTGTTGCAGCGCCGCTCCAGAGCGAAGATGGATGTGCCAATCATCAGGCTGAGTAATGGTAATAGTATCCACAGTTTTAGTATCCAGTTTTAGTATCTATTTAGATTTGCTAAGTTGTTTTGAAACACTGCCGCGAAACAGTTTTACAATCTCAATTGGCGGGCTATTATACGCAAGTGAGTTTAATTAGTAACTAGTTTTGGCATAGCATTTAGCTATAGCTGTATAAGGAAAATGTATGCGCATCTTACACACCATGCTCCGAGTGGGCGATTTGGATAAATCGATAAACTTCTATACCAAGGTTCTTGGTATGAAGCTGATCCGTAAGCATGATTATGAGTCTGGACGCTTTACTTTGGCCTTTGTGGGTTATGGTGAAGAAAAGGATTCAACGGTGATAGAGTTGACTCACAACTGGGATACTCAAGATTATGAACTAGGTAACGGGTTTGGTCATTTGGCTATTGCTGTTGAGGATGTTCACTCGGCTTGTGAGAAAATACGTGATGCAGGTGGGAAAATTACCCGTGAACCAGGTCCTATGAAACATGGCACTACCGTGTTAGCGTTTGCTGAAGATCCTGATGGTTATAAGATTGAATTATTAGAAGACCGTCACAATTCTTGAAAAAAGTTTTTGTGACAAATTGAATAAAACGGCGCTTGGAGCAGAATATATGAACTATAGATACATAACAGTTTTAAGCTTGTTATTGCTGACAGCTTGTGAGAATACAACTATGAAAAGTGACCATGATGAGGTATCAAAAATCAACCAAAAAATGGTTGAAACTAAGAATGTGAAAAGTGCTAGCCAACCCAAAGCCCCGATAAACACTACATCTGAGGCTGGTCAGAGCAGGAGCCTTACTGAGATTGCGGCAGAGCATAAGAAACCAACGCCATACGAGTGTGAAGAGAAGTTCAAGAATAAGAATGGCGTTTGCGAAGTTCCTAATCAACCCCACCCTAAGTCGCTTATCAAATCCGAAACCAAAAAGTAACATCAGGTATCAACCTCTTTCGATACATTTTGACAATATTTTACAAATAGATTTAGTGCTATAACGCTTTGGCTTATGAGAATAAGAGGGGCATGTCTGAATCATTTTCAGATGAAACACAATAATAATAAATCTTTATTAATCTAACTAACTTTTCTAAGGAGTTAATGTGTCTGCTATAAAATCTAGCTGGAAGGCATTGTTATCACTGAGTCTGGTCAGCTCAATTGCACTTTCGGGTGTGGTTATTGCTGATGACTCTAAGGTAAGAGTACACCTGGCAAAACCAAAAATCAGTAAGTCTCTGAAAGAGCTTGCTAAACCATTACCTAAACTTACCGAAGCACGTAAATTTAAGATGCTTCAATCGGGTGATAAGGTACCTGGTATCAATAAAGTAAACCCTGTTCCAAATCAAAACTACCCGTTTGGTAAAGAGTACCAAGAGAAGAATGCGGGCAAAGATTTAACAGATCCTGTTTTACAAAAATCGAGCTCGATAGCTAAAGACGGTCTTCGCGATTTTAAAATGGCGACCGTGGGCGTTGGTTTCGACGGTATGGGCAATGTCACGGGTGCAGTTCCGCCTGATACTAATGCTGACGTTGGTCCTAATCACATCGTTCAAACAGTTAATACAGCACTAGCTGTTTATGATAAAGCGGGTAACGAGCTAGTTGCTCCTGTTGCTATCAATACTCTTTGGGCTGGCTTTGGCGGTTTATGTGAAAGCACAAACCGTGGTGATCCGATTGTATTGTATGATTCGCAAGCTGATCGCTGGTTAATCAGCCAGTTCGCTTTCCCTGCGGGCTTTACAGATAACCGTAATTGTATTGCGATTTCGCAAACCGGCGACCCTACAGGTGCTTATTATTTGTATGATTTCCTATATAGTGATGTCAAATTTAATGACTATCCTCACTATGGTGTTTGGACTGATGGCTATTACGCTGGTATTAACCAGTTTTCAGGCAGCCCATTATCGTTTGCTGGTTCTGGTGTAGTGGCCTTTGAGCGTGATGCTATGTTACAAGGTCAGGCAGCACAGCAAGTTATTTTCGATCTAGAAACTACTTTCCCTAATGCATTTACTCCAATGCCAGCAGATATTGATGGTCCTTTCTTGCCTCCAGCAGGTATGGCAGCTCCATTTGTAACCGCTGACAATGCTGGCGAAATGAATATTTGGAAATTCGCTGTAGATTGGGCAACTCCAGCTAATTCTACTTTTGAATTAGCGTCTACAGTCACCGTTGCTCCATACAATGGCGCAGTTTGTGGTTTCTCGCGTGATTGTATTGTTCAGCCAAATGCTCAGCGTTTGGATGTTATTGGTCAACGCATGATGTTCCGCGCGGCCTACCGTAACCTAAATGGTGTTAATAAGTTAGTCGCTAACCATACGGTTGTAGGCTCTGCTACCGATAACAATATTGCTGGTGTTCGCTGGTATGAGTTTGACTTAGCTAACGACGGTACGGCTACTTTAGCTAACAATGGTACTTACAATCTTGACGATGGTAACTCACGTTGGATGGGTAGTGCAGCTATGGATGCAGTGGGCAACATTGGTGTTGCTTATAGTGTTTCAGGCCCTACACTTAATCCATCGATCCGCTTTAGTGGTCGTTTAGCTGGTGATCCTGCGGATACACTAACGCTTCCTGAAACTGAGCTAAAAGCTGGTGAAGGCGCGCAGCAAGGTGCGAACCGTTGGGGTGATTACTCAAGCTTAAGTGTTGATCCAGTGGATGATTGTACTATGTGGTATACCACTGAGTATTATACTGCTGCAAACAACAACTCTACAGGCTGGCAAACTTACATTGGTAGCTTCAAGTTTGATAACTGTGTTGCCGGTCCTGCAGGTGAGATTTCAGGTACTGTAACTAATCAAGCTGACGGCGCTGCTATTGCTAACGTGCAGGTAACTATCGGTGCATTAACAGTAACAACGGATGCTGACGGTAACTACTCTGCAACTTTACCAGTAGATACAGGTTATTCAGTTACTGCTTCTCGTTATGGTTGGATATCAGCCACAACTGCCGGCATTGATGTTGCAGAAGACGCAGTTGTAGATGTTGATTTTGTACTTGAGCCTGCTCCTCCAGTGACTGTAACTGGTACTGTGACTGATGGTTCTGGCTTAGGTGGTAATTTATACGCTGAGGTTGTGGTTCAAGCACCTGGCGCAACTATTTCTACCTTTACTGATCCAGTCACAGGTCAATACAGCTTAGATTTGTTTGAAGGTACTTTAGTGCAAATCACTGCGATGGCTTTAGTTGATGGTTATTTAGCGCAAAGTGCAGACATTCTTCCTGAAAACACTCCTGTGCAAGATTTTGCACTGTTGATTGATGGCAACTGTACAGCTGATGGCTATGAATTCCAATTCCCAGCATTCTTCGAAGGCTTTGACGCTGGTGTTCCACCAACAGGTTGGACAGTAGCTGACAATGGCGCGACTGGTGAAGTTTGGTCTGCGGCATCTGGAACTTCTCGAGGTAATTTACTGGGTACTGGTGAAGCCGCTGCAATTGACAGTGATAGAGGCGGTAATGGCGTAACTTCCAGTACTTTAACTTCACCTGTTATCAATGTTGCAGATTTAACTGCGAGCGAATTGCAGTTCTCTAGTTGGTTCAGAACTTTCGCTGGTGGCGATGTTTATAATGTTGAAATCAGTGTGGATGGTGGAGCATGGGTTTCTATTTTAACCATGGTTCCTACTAATGCCGCTGAGCGTTTAACTATTGATTTGTCTGCGCAAATTACCGGCGCTACAAGCTTCCAGCTTCGTTGGAACTATGAAGCAAACTTTGAATGGTATGCGTATGTAGACGATATTCAAATTGGCGAAACAACTTGTGTAACACGATCTGGTTCTGTAGTTAAAGGTGCCGTGGTTGACGCTAATACTGGTAATGCTTTAAATGGCGCTACGGTAACGATTGGTCGTGAAACTACTAACACAGTGGCTACTCCAGAAGATGATTCAGTCGTTGATGGCTATTTCAGTATCTTTGTTCCTGACACTGAAACAGAGGTAACAGTATCGGCTAATCTTTATGCGGATAATACTGTTGCAGCTTCTACTATTGCCTTAGCTACTCCAATTGAGTTAGATGCTGGTTTGATTGAAATCGCTGCTGAATTAGCTGCTACCGACGTGACTCAAGGTCGTGAAGGTTCAAGCACGGTTGCTGTTGCTAACGAAGGTAATGTTGATGCGAACTACACCTTCATTCTAGCTCAATTACCACCTTCTGGTAGTGTGGCAAATAAAGCTACAGGTCCGTTCCACCCTTCAAGCCGTCACTTTGGTCCGAAGAACTTAGGTGATTTGGATACTAAGAAAGTACGTCATAAGTTTGATTATGCAAGTGTAAATATCCCAGAAAGCACAGTTGAGTTTGTTGGGTTCTTCCCAGTAAATGGTGAGACCGGCTTCCCATGGGGTATCGGCTTCAATCAAGATAATGACAATTTCTGGGTAGGCGACTTGTTAGCTGGTGGCGCTGCATCTGATACCTTGTATCAATATGATGCGACAGGCACTTTCACGGGTAACACTATTGATAACTCTGAAGTATCTGCAATCTTTGCCGCTGATATGGCCTACAACAACCGTACCGGCATGTTCTGGCAGGTTGAAGTTGGTGATGCTAACTGTATCCATGAAATTGATCCGGTAGGATTAACAGTGACTGGTAATCAAATTTGTCCTGCATTTGGTACTTCTCAACGTGGCCTAGCTTATGACCCTTTGACTAATACTTTCTACTCAGGCTCTTGGAATGACAGTATTATTCATCAGTTCACTACAGACGGTACTTTGTTACGTTCCGTGAATGTTGGTCAGCCAGTTTCTGGTTTAGCAATTAACCCAGTGAATGGCAGCTTGTATGCAATGTTGAATGGCTCTAATCCGACGTTTGATGTGGTGGTATTCGATACAGCTACACCAGATTTGTTGCCGATTTCTGCCTTTAACTTCCCTAACAACCAAGACTTCACAGGCGATGGTGTTAACGATGATTTATTACCTGATGGTATTCAATCTGGCTTAGCGATTGACTGTGATGGTAACTTATGGACGCCTGTACGCGCATTTGGTGGTGTAATCGGTGTAAGAACCGGTGAAACTAACATTTGTGAGTGGAAAGAACTTTCATGGTTAAAACTAAATACTGGTAACAGTGGTTTAGTTGCAGCCAATAGTTCAGCAGACGTAGAGTTAGGCTTTAATGCGACTCAACTTGAGCCAGGCACCTATCAAGCGCAGTTAATCACTGCTAATGATACGCCTTACGGTGATAGCACAAGTCTGGTGACATTGAACGTTACTGAGCCAAACTTCGGTAGTTTAAGCATTACTACTACTGAAGCTTCTGAGAAAAATGGTGATGATGTTGTAATCACAGTTTCTAGAGCCGGCGGTTCTGACTTTGCTGTAACTGTAGATTATCAAACTGCTGACGGTACAGCTGTTGCTGGTACTAACTATTCGGCGACAACTGGTACTCTAACTTGGGCGGATGGTGATACAGCTGATAAAACTATCACGGTATCGACTATTAATACTTCACGTGAAACTGATTTAGGTTTCAGTGTAGTACTTAGTAATGCTCAAGGTGGCGCTACTATTGGTAACCCTTCTATTGGTGTAACCATTGAAGGCGATTCAGGTGGTAGTTTCGGATTAGCAATCTTAGCTATGCTAGGTCTTTTAGGTCTTGCAAGACGCAGAAGATACGCTTAATCTAAGCACCATAAAAACAAGAAGCACTGAGGGGAAACCTTCAGTGCTTTTTTAATTATTAAACTTTATTAAATTTAAAATTTATCATCATGATTCGATTTATTTGTTTTTTTGCTCTTTTAGGATTTTCATCAATATCACTGCAACTGAAAGCTATGGAAGTACTAAAAGAAGAGAAAAATAAGGTTGCTAAACAAGTTAAGTCCGCGAAACCAGAGAAAGCTGACCAAGAAACTCAGCAAGAAAAACAGTTAGTTAATGAAGAAACCAATTCCCAAGTGATAACAGTTTTAAGCTCAAAAGCTCCTCAGCACTTTACCGACTTGAGTACCACAAATAGCTACGTCACGCCTAAAGATACTGTCGGCGCAGCTAACCAGCTTTTGGATTTAATTACAGAAATACCGGGAGTTACTGAAAATGGACAGTCAGGTTTATTTCAAACCTATTCCATACGCGGTGTGTCTAGACAAAGAGTCTTAACCTATCTTTCGGATATACCCATTAAAGCAGAGCGTCGCGCAGGCGTAGCGGCGTCTTTTTTACATCCTTTATTACTCGATTCGGTGGAGGTAAAAAAAGGACCTGCCTCGACACTTTATCAATCTGGCAGTCTTGGCGGGGTTATTAAAATGCAGCCTCGCTTTTTCAATGAAACTTCTTGGACAACCGATTACCATTCTGCGGGCAATAGCCAACAACATATTTTTGGCACTTCTGGTCAAGATTGGTCACTAGGTTTTGCTGGACAGTTTGCTAGTAATTCGCAAGACGTCAATGGTGCAGAATTAAATGATGGCTATAACCAATATTCAGCCAGTTTTATTAAGCAGTGGCACAGTGAAGATTTGGATTATGAGTTGATGCTTTTAGCCAGTCGTGGAACTGATATAGGGCGTTCTAGCACGCGCTTTCCTGATAGGGTGGTATCGGTGCCTCAGGAAGAGCATTTATTAGGACAATTTGCGATTCAATCGGATAACTGGCGAGCTTCAATTTACTTACATCCCAACCAAACCGAAACGCTAACTTTACGGCCTGCAAATCGAACCAATGAAGTGCAGAATAAATCAAATGATTGGGGATTTCATTTTGAACAAAGGTGGAATACTGAACTTTTCGAAGGTCTCTATGGTTTGGATACCTTTGTTCGAAATAACATTGACGCCTCCGATAAAAGCATTTCTTTGACAGATAGTAGCGTGACTCTTACTGAATCACTTTCAGGAGCTTCGGAAAGAGAGTCAGCAGCGTTTTTCACGTTAAATAAAGCCTTTGATTCAAGTAAATGGCAGCTGGGTCTTCGCTTAATTAATAATGAGCAGAATAATCAAAGTAATACTATTGTTAATAATTCTTTGACTGGATTTGTTGGTAAGTCATTTGCCTTGTCGGATAATATTTTGCTAACAACTTCACTTGGAACAGGGATCCGGTTTCCAACTGTCAGTGAGCGCTTTTTTGTGGGTACCACAGCAAGAGGTGAAGTCGAAGGTAATCCAAATTTAAAAGAAGAGCGCTCTATTAGTGCCGATTTGGGACTGAAGTATTCTGATGCCAGTATTTCTTTTGCAGCCAATCTTTATCAGCAAAGAGTCAGTGATTATATCGAAAGAGTTGAAATTGCACCTGAGTTATTAAGCTTTCGCAATATTCAAGACGGGACTATTAAAGGTATTGAGCTTGATGCTGTTTATAGCTTAAACAAAGATTTAAAACTAAGCTTTTTCACTAGCTTTATCGAAGGTGAAGACCAAGCGGGCAATCCTCTGGCGGATATCCCTTCTCATCGCTCTAAACTTAAGCTTGACTATCAAGCTGAGAAATATCTCCTTAAATTTGGCATTGAATATCGACAAGATAAAAATAGTATTGGGGCAGGGGAGAAGCCTATTGCTAATGCTTTACTTGCAGATGTCTCATTTGCGTATCTGTTCAATGATAAGTTTCGCATTCAATTCAGTCTAGATAATCTCTTGGATGAAGACTATTTCTCGTCAGCCGATGAGCTGGCGCCTCTAGCAAATGGTCGTGAGTGGGGAATTAGCCTGACTAAGCAATGGTAATTCTAGTTAGTTAAATTTAGAATGATGTCCTATTTTTTGTGAGAAGCTTACCCAATGCCTAAAAGTGCCAAAACTGTATTAACTATCAATTCAATTGTAATGATTGCTTTATTAGTATTAGCGTTTCAGGTTTATATGAACTGGCAGGGCGAGTACTTTTTAGCATTTCTAAGTGCAGCCATCATAGGCGGTCTATTTTTGTGCCAGATGGTCATTATGTATCGCGGTCAAAAACTCTGGAATACATTACGCGGTATTTTATATGTCTTAGCGCTTTTAGTGGCTTTGTACTTTGTCGTGTCTTTGGCGGCCTTGTTTACCATTATTGGCTTTGTAAAATGTTTTAGTGCTTTACTCTTAACATTCTATTTAATCGGGCTTAGAGGATACCTAAATTCAAAAGGATTTCTAGGTTACTTTACTGGCCTTGAATCTTCTGCAAAATAGTATAGCTGTCTCGCATCGCCGCCGGGTTTTTGCGGTTTTAATGATATTAAGAACTTAAAGTAATCAACTCTCTAACTAAGGCGTTAGCACCTTGATAGATATCTGAGACTTTTGCATCCAGCATATAGCAGGGCGTAGTGACTAGCTTATTGACTGGATCAACAAGCACTTCGCCGTGATTGCTATTAGAGTGGTTTGCCCCCATTGACTCAAGAGCCTTTGCAACATCGGTATCATTCCCTATGGTCAAATTCGCATCCGGAATTAGTTTTGCCAAGATAACGGGAGCTATACATAAAGCGCCTATAGGTTTTTTCGCAGCATAGGTTGTGCGAACAGCAGCTTCAACATCTGAATTAATAGTACATGCCGCGCCGTCGATAGCAAAAGTTGATAAATTAAGAGCTGCACCAAATCCTCCTGGCATCACTAACGCATCGAAATTTTCTACTTCAAATTCAGATAAAGCCTTGATATCACCGCGGGCAATTCTAGCCGATTCGACAAGCACATTTCTACTTTCAGACACAGCTTCACCTGTTAAATGATTTTGTACTTTAAGTTGCTCGATATCGGGCGCAAAACATTGGTAGCTAACACCTTGCAGATCCAAAGCTAATAAGGTCATAACTGACTCTTGAATTTCTGCACCATCTTGAAAACCACACCCTGAAAGAATAACTGCAATTGACTTTGCCATTAAGATTTCCTTTTAATTAAACATGTGACTTAAACATGAAATTTAATAAAACTAACAGAAATATAATAACTTAACCGATTGATATTTTTAATTATTAATGGTGATTATTGAGATTTGAGTTCTAGTTCACAGGCTAATTTTCATCACCAGATATGATGGTTTACCTTCTATTGTTTGGATGAGAGTCGAGAATGTCAGCTATAAAAGTAAAGCTTATCAAATGGTTAGCCACTGTTTTAACTATTGGTCTTTGTTCAATAAGCGCTTTTGCAGAAGAAAAAGTGCTAGTCTTTGAAAATCAATCAATTCCAATCGAGTTAAAAGTTAACCAACAACTTTCAAACAAGATTAAGCTCAAGCAGTATAAATCATCCGAATTTAAACAAGATAGTGCTCAGCATTTTAAAGCTAGTATTCGCCAATATGATAGAGCTTGGATAAGAGCTTCAAAAATAAACCAGCAATGGACTGGTCTCGCTTCAATAGATGGGCAGCTTTATGAAGTGGTTTCTGTGAATGGTGATGCTATTGAATTAACTCAACTTAATACCCATCAGCACGACATGAGTTGCGGGGTTGAACATGAAGGTAAAAGACATAATCCAAAAGAGGATTTTTTAAAACAATTTATAGATGAGCCTCAGCAAAATGAGACAGTTGCTTCCCATCTAATTCAAGCACAACCTTTATATGTAAACTATAACAAGCAACAAGCAGTTTGTGCCGATGCCATTGGCGGTGTTTGTAGTTTTGCCGAAATAGAATTTGTGTTTGATCAGCTCTATCAAGCCCGTTTTGCAGCTAATGAGTTAGTTAGTCAAACTAATGCTTTGATTAATATTATTGAAGGTTTTTATGAAAATGATTTTAGCATTCGCTTTAACAGTATCACTGTCGAGTTCTTGCAGTCTGAAATCTTTGATACCACTACAGTAGCCAGAGACCTTCTTACGGATGTTCGTCAAAAGAAAGGTAACAATGAATTGAGTTTTATACAAAATAAACGCAGCTTACTGCATTTGATAACAGGGAGAAATTTTGATGGTTCTACTGCAGGTGTAGCCTATGTTGGAGTGTTATGCAGTAATTCAGGTTTTAGCAGTGGCGTTACCAATTTAATTCCAAGCTCGGGCGGTACTCCTCGCCTACCCATAACCGCACTAATTGTTGCTCATGAATTAGGTCACAACTTTGGTTCCAGTCATGACAGTGATGGCAACTCTTGTGCTAGTTCCGGCTTTGTGATGGCTGCCAGCGCAAGCAGCTCTGCAACTAATTTTTCGAGTTGTTCAATCGACGTAATGACGCAAGAATATAATGATTTAACCAATCCTCAAGCATGTTTTGATTTTCCATTGGAGTTAGCGATAGCATCGGATCCAAGCAATTCACAAGAGATGATTGTAATGCAAGCAGCAGATTTAAATTTTGATGTTTCGTTGGAGTTGCCAACGGGTGCTACTTTAAATCAAGTGGATTTAGTTGGATCAATACCAGCCCAAGCGGGACGTTTTAATTCCGTTAGCTTTGCAGGTACAGCTTGTTCAATTGATACTGATGGTGATTCGTTCGATTGCCAACTAGCAAATCCCTCAGCGGCTTCTAGCATTAGTATCAATGTGACACCATTAACGACAGGTTTCGAATTATCACAAGAAGTCAGTGCTGCTAGCGACTTTATCGATATAGATTTGAGCAATAATCAATTAACTTCTAGCTTTAATGTCAGTCAAATAATGGCGCCTGCTGCAGTGACTAATTTAACGGCTTCAGAATCGAATAATATTGTAACTTTAAACTGGTCAGATAATTCTGATAATGAAGATGGTTTTAGACTTGAACGTAGCGATAATAATGGCGCATTCAATCAAATTGTTGAGCTTGCATCTAATGTGGTTTCTTATCAAGATTCCAATGTCAGTGATGATAATGATTATAGCTATCGATTGATTGCCTTTAACGCAGGCGGTGATGCCAGCGCTTCCAATACAGTCAGTATCAGTTTAGAAGCTCCGCCAGTGCCTCCTTCGCCAGCTCCAGATGATGGCGGCTCAGGCGGTGGCTTTGCTCAATGGTGGTTGTTAGCCTTGTTGGTCATACGCTATGGAGTTAATATAAAAGGAGTTAACCTTAAACAGGCAAAGAATAACAAATGATTAAAACTATAAAAATACATTGGGTTCTTTTGACGCTACTAACCTTAATCGCGAGCTTGGGTTGTAAACAACAAGTCACAACCTATCCAGAGTCAAAACCGCAAGTTGGCAACTTTATAGATAATCGCGGACAGACTTGGCAGGATTTGCAGAAGCACAAAGCACTTTGGGAAGCGAAAACTAACGGTAGCTATCAGATAACTTTTCAACAAAACTGCTTTTGTCCACAAGAATATACTCAGCCATTTCGACTGACGGTAGCTAATGGCGATATAATCAAGGCCATAGATAAAGACAATAAGCCGGTGCAAAAACAAACTATGGAAGCTATCCAAACCGTGGAACAAGTTTTTGCAATGTTAAACAAAGCCACCAAAAGCGCCGAGTTAATCGCAGTTCAATACGACTCAGAGTTTGGATATCCTAAATCAGTGTTTATAGATCATGAACAAATGATGGCTGATGAAGAGGTGAGAATTAGTTTGAGCGGTTTTAAGTTGTAAGCAGATCAAAATCATTCAATGACACTTAAAAATTAACCCTTGAGTCTAGCGTCAGATCCTTTATCATTAGCTTATCTATTGCTCAAGAAGGGGCGGCATTCTTAGTCAGCACCTTTGGCAATCATTACCAAAACTTTATATAGGCCGTTGGTAAGGCTTATTGAAAACAGAGAGAACAGAAAATGCCAGTCATAACATTACCTGATGGTAGCAAACGTGAGTTTGATGATGCTGTATCGGTTTACGATGTCGCCCATAACATTAGTCCTGGATTAGCCAAAGCCGCTTTAGCCGGAAAAATCGATGGCGAAATGGTGGATACCAGTTTCGTAATCGATAAAGACTCTAATTTAGCCATTATTACCGATCGTGATGATGACGGTTTAGAAGTGATTCGCCACTCAACAGCGCATTTATTAGCGCAAGCGACTCAGCGTTTATTTGATAATGTTCAGGTGACTGTAGGTCCAGTGATTGAAGATGGATTCTTCTACGACTTTGCTACCGAGCGTCCTTTTACCGATGAAGATTTAAAAGCCATCGAAAAAGAGATGAACCGTATTGTTAAACAAAACTTAAAAGTTGAGCGCTCGATTATGGGCCGTGACGAAGCGATTAGTTTCTTCCGCGATATGGGCGAAGAATATAAAGCCGAAATCATCGAAGAAATCCCTGCTGGCGAAGAACTGTCTTTATACAAGCAAGGCGACTTCATTGATTTATGTCGTGGTCCTCACGTTCCATCAACTGCAAAGTTAAAAGCTTTCAAATTGATGAAAGTGGCTGGTGCATACTGGCGCGGTGATCCAACAAAACCTATGTTGCAAAGAGTTTACGGAACTGCCTGGCCGAAAAAAGAGGATTTAAAAGCTTATCTTCATCGTTTAGAAGAGGCTGAAAAGCGTGACCACCGTAAGATTGGTAAAGCGCAAGATTTATTCCACTTACAAGAAGAAGCGCCGGGCATGGTTTTCTGGCATGACAATGGTTGGAGTATTTATCGTACTTTAGAACAATATATCCGCGATCGTTTACAGGCGCAGAACTATCAAGAGGTAAGAACGCCACAAATCGTTGACCGCACATTATGGGAAAAGTCGGGTCATTGGGATAAATTTTCAGATGGCATGTTTACGCTTGAATCCGATCATAAAGACTTTGCGGTAAAGCCAATGAACTGTCCATGCCACGTTCAGATATTTAACGTTGGCTTGAAGTCTTACCGTGATTTACCTTTACGCATGGCTGAGTTTGGTTCTTGTCATCGTAATGAGCCATCGGGCGCTTTACACGGCATTATGCGTTTGCGTAATTTCGTTCAAGATGATGCACATATTTTCTGTACCGAAGATCAAATTCAAGAAGAAGTGACTCAATTTATTGAATTGCTATATGACGTTTATGCTGACTTTGGTTTTACTGATTTAATCGTGAAGCTTTCAACTCGTCCGGAAGAGCGTGTGGGTTCGGATGAAGTTTGGGATAAATCTGAAGCGGCATTGGCAGAAGCATTGAAAGTCAGCGATATTGAATTTGAGTACCAACCTGGCGAAGGTGCTTTCTATGGTCCAAAAATCGAATTCACACTAAAAGATTGTCTTGGTCGTCATTGGCAATGCGGCACTATGCAGGTCGATTTTTCGATGCCAGGTCGATTGGGCGCGGAATATATTGACGAAAATGGTGATAAAGCAATTCCAGTAATGTTGCATCGGGCTATTTTGGGATCTTTAGAGCGATTTATCGGTATTTTGATTGAAGAATATGCGGGCAAATTCCCAGCTTGGTTGGCCCCAACTCAAGCCGTCATTATGAACATTACGGACAAACAGGGCGAATTTTGCCAAAAAACAGCAGAAACTTTGAAAAATAAGGGTTTTAGAGTCAATTTAGACTTGAGAAATGAGAAGATCGGCTTTAAAATTCGCGGTCAGACTTTGGCACGTGTGCCATACCTCTTGGTCGTTGGTGATCGAGAAGTCGAAAATGGTCATGTTGCGGTACGAACTCGAGAGGGTGAAGACCTAGGAAGCATGAGCATTGATGCCTTTGCAGAACTGCTTGAGAAAGCAGTGGCCGCTAAAGGACGCAAGTAGCGAAGCTCTTGTGTCCAGACAGCAGCGGACATAAACAAAGTTAAAAATATTATTACAGAGGGTAATTACCATTAGAAAACATGACAAGCGCGGCGGTTTTAAAAACAGACAGCGCATAAATGACGATATCACCGCACGTGAAGTGCGATTGATTGACGCCACAGGCGAGAACGTTGGCGTTGTTTCACTAGATGAAGCACTACAATCAGCAAAAGGTTCTAGCTTAGACTTAGTGGAGATTTCTCCGGAAGCTGAACCTCCAGTCTGTAAAGTCATGGATTTTGGTAAGTATCGTTTTGAGCAGAAAAAAGCTAAAGCTGCTGCCAAAAAGAAACAAAAAGTAACTCATGTAAAAGAAATCAAGTTCCGTCCAGGAACTGATATAGGGGATTATCAGGTAAAACTACGCAACCTGATACGTTTCCTAGAAGACGGGGACAAGGCGAAAATCACAGTTCGCTTCCGCGGTCGTGAGATGGCGCATCAAGAGCTCGGAATGGAGTTATTGAAGCGTGTCGAAAAAGACTTGGAAGAATACGGTTCTGTTGAGAGTCGTCCGTCTATGGAAGGTCGTCAAATGACGATGATGATTGGTCCCAAGAAAAAGAAGTAAGTTCTCTTATTTTTTTTTTTGATAGGTTGGATGGAAAGGTGTTGTAACCCGAACGTCCGTTTTTGTAACTAGTTATGGCTTTTAACGATTGACTGCGAGCTTTTTAGTAGAGCAAGCATGAACAATGGCCTTAACGGGTAACTAATGCGAGTATTTAACTATGCCAAAAATGAAGACTGATAGCGGTGCTTCGAAGCGTTTTAAGAAAACAGCTTCAGGCCGTTATAAACACAAACAAGCACACTTGCGTCATATTTTGACCAAGAAATCCACTAAGCGTAAGCGTCATTTGCGTCATGGTAAATTGGTAGATGCTGCCGATACCAAGCAAATCGATCGTATGCTTCCTAACGGTTAATAGAGGATTAAAAGATGCCTAGAGTAAAACGTGGTGTGACTGCACACGCTCGTCACAAGAAAATTTTAAAGCAAGCTAAAGGTTATTACGGTGCTCGTTCGCGCGTATACCGTGTAGCTAAGCAAGCTGTAATCAAAGCTGGTCAATATGCATACCGTGACCGTCGTCAGCGTAAACGTCAATTCCGTGCTTTATGGATTGCTCGTATTAATGCTGAAGCTCGTGTAAACGGTTTGTCTTACAGCAAATTCATCAATGGTTTGAAAAAATCAGAGATTGAAGTTGACCGTAAAATGCTAGCTGAATTGGCAGTGTTCGATAAAGTGGCTTTTGCTGCTTTTGCAGAACAAGCAAAATCTGCCCTAGAAGCTTAATCCTAATTTAAATTTAAATATTTTTTAATTCTAAATTTAGGTTCTTATAAAAAGGAAGGGCAGCGATGTCCTTCCTTTTTTTTTATAACAAATATTTATTGATACTGAGAATTATCATGTCTGATCAAGAAACAAGCTTAGAAGCGATTATTGAACAAGCAAAAGAAGAAATTGGAGCGATTGAAAAATTACCTGAACTTGATCAGGTTAAAGCTCGCTTTGTTGGTAAAAAAGGCTTAATCACTGCGCAAATGCAGCAGATGGCGAAGTTACCGCCTGAAGAGAAGCCAAAGTTTGGCGCTAAAGTTAACCTAGCCAAGCAAGCAGTATTCAAGATAATCGAAGCTAAGCAAAAAGCCCTTAAAGATGCACAAATCGCTGCTAAACTAGCCAGCGAAACCATTGATGTGACTTTAGCGGGGCGCAACGTTTCTCGTGGCGGTGTGCATCCAGTAAATAGAACCTTAGAGCGTATTGAATCTTATTTTTCGCAAATGGGTTTTGAGGTTTCAGAAGGCCCAGAAATTGAAGATGATTTCCATAATTTCACAGCGCTTAATATTCCTGATCATCACCCTGCAAGAGCGATGCATGATACTTTCTATATAGACTCAGAAAGATTGTTAAGAACGCACACCTCGCCGGTACAAGTAAGAGTTATGGAGGAGCAAAAGCCGCCATTAAGAATTATTGCACCAGGCCGAGTATATCGCTGTGATTCAGACTTAACTCATACCCCAATGTTCCATCAAGTTGAAGGTCTATTGGTTGATGAAAGTACTACATTTATTGACTTAAAAGGCATCTTAGATGAGTTCTTAAAGCAGTTCTTTGAAAAAGATGTTAAGACTCGTTTTAGACCATCCTACTTCCCATTTACAGAACCTTCTGCAGAAGTCGATGTTGAATGCGTAAGTTGCGGCGGAGAGGGTTGTCGTGTTTGTTCTAAGACAGGTTGGTTAGAAGTTTTAGGTTGCGGCATGGTACACCCAAACGTTTTAAAAGCCGTTGGTATTGATAGCGAAAAATATACTGGCTTTGCCTTCGGGATGGGTGTTGAGCGCTTAACCATGTTACGTTATGGCGTTAACGATTTACGTCTTTTCTTTGAGAATGATATTAACTTTTTAAAGCAATTTAATTAAGGATTTACCAAAATGAAATTTAGTGAAAATTGGTTAAGAGAGTGGGTTAATCCAAATATTTCTACTGAAGAATTAGTAGAAAAATTAACAATGGCTGGGTTAGAAGTTGATGCATTTGAATTTTTAGGAAATAATTTTTCTAACGTCGTTGTTGGTGAAATTGTTGCTGCAGAAAGACATCCTGATGCCGATAAACTGCAAGTGTGCACTGTGAATGTAGGCGAAAAATCTGCTGAGGATTTACAAATTATTTGTGGCGCGCCAAATGCTAGAAAAGGTATTAAGGTTGCAGTTGCAATGATCGGTGCTGTTTTACCGGGCGACTTTAAAATTAAGAAGGCAAAGCTTCGTGGCGTGGCTTCATTTGGAATGTTGTGTTCAACCAAAGAGTTAAACTTGGGTGAAGATCATGATGGTATTATGGAGTTGTCTGAGGAGGCTGTACTAGGCCAAGACTTTGTCGATTATATGCAACTTAACGACACCGAAATTGATGTGGATCTAACGCCAAATCGAGGTGATTGTTTAGGTATTCGCGGTATCGCTCGTGAGGTTGGTGTTTTAACTCAAACTGAAGTTAATGAAATCAAGCCTGAATCGATTGAAGCTACTATAAAAGATGTTTTACCGATCGAGTTATCTGCTCCTAACGCATGCCCACGCTATTTAGGAAGAGTGATAAAAGGTATTAATCCAAGTGTAAAAACTCCAAACTGGATGGTTAGAAAAATTGAACGCTCAGGTGTTCGCTCAATCGATCCAGTGGTTGATATTACTAACTTTGTATTACTGGAGCTAGGTCATCCTATGCACGCTTTCGATTTAAACAATATCGATGGCGGTATTGATGTGCGAATGGCTAAGCAAGATGAAAAATTAACTTTACTGGACGGCCAAGAAGTTAAACTTTCCGATAATACTTTATTGATTGCTGACCATAAAAAACCGCTAGCTATTGCTGGAGTTATGGGCGGAGAATTTTCTGGCATCAACTCAGAAACTAAAGATGTATTTTTAGAGTCGGCTTATTTTGATCAAGTTGCCATTGCTGGCCGTGCTCGTCAATATGGTCTGCATACCGATGCATCGCATCGTTATGAACGTGGCGTCGATTTTGAGTTACAACGCATAGCTATGGAACGCGCTACAGAATTATTATTGGATATTGTAGGCGGTGAAGCTGGTGAAATCATTGAAGCGGTAAATACTCAACATTTACCAGAGAAAAGGAATTTAATTTTGCGTCGTGCAAGAATCGAAAGACTAGTGGGATTTGCTTTTGAAGATGCACAAGTTGAAGACATTTTGACGCGTTTAGGTTTAGAGTTAACCTCTAATTCTGAAGGCTGGGATGTGTTAGTTCCATCGTTCCGTTTCGATATTGATAATGAAGAGTCTTTGATAGAAGAATTGGTGCGAGTGTTCGGTTACAACAATTTGCCGATGCGTAAGCCGGTGGCAGAAATGAGCATGTATCACCTGCCCGAAAATCGCGTCTGGAAAAATCAAATGCGCGAAGTGTTGGTTGACCGTGGTTATCAAGAAGCGATTACTTATTCGTTTGTTGAGCCAGAATTACAAAAGAAATTACAGCCAGGCGAAGAGCCATTACCGTTAATGAACCCAATTTCGAGTGAATTAGGCGTTATGCGTACCAATTTACTTGCTGGTTTAGTGCAGGCGGCCAAATTTAACGTCAATCGTCAACAATCACGCGTGCGTCTATTCGAAATTGGCCTACGCTTTGATAATTCTGGGGCTGAACTTAAACAAATTCCGACCATCGCTGGTTTGATTTGTGGTTCGCGCCTAGAAGAGCAGTGGAATGATGATGGTGGTAGAGTCGATTTCTATGATTTGAAGGGCGATCTAGAATCTGTTTTAGATTTGACTAACTTAGACTATCGCTTTGACGTTACTCATAAAGAGATCCTGCATCCAGGACAGTCGGCAGTGATTATCCAAGAAACTAAAGAAGTTGGTTACATTGGGAAAATTCACCCTGGATTACAACAAGAACTTGATTTAGACATGGATACCTTCGTCTTCCAGCTCGATTTAGAAGCTATTTCGGAGCGTCAATTACCTCAATTTAAGTCTTTGTCAAAATTCCCATCCATTCGCCGAGATTTGGCTTTAGTAGTCGAAGATCGGGTAAAAGGTGCGGAATTGATTGATTTTATTGTAAAAAATGGCGCTGGTCTAATGACAGATGTGCGTATTTTTGATATATACAAAGGTGAACATCTAGAAGCTGGCAAGAAAAGTGTCGCATTAGCCATGACGTTGCAGCATCCAGAGAAAACTTTGGAAGAGAGTGAGATCACTCAAGTTATGGATAAATTAATCAGCGGTCTTGAGCAAAGTTTCTCTGCAACACTCAGAGCTTAGTTTATAAAGCTTGGGTAGCAGTTGATTATGAGAGGATAAATTATGGCATTAACCAAGGCCGATATGGCAGAACGTTTATATGAGGAATTAGGCCTTAATAAGCGTGAGTCCAAGGAAATCGTTGAGGGCTTTTTTGAAGAAATCAGAGACGCCTTAGAAGATGGTTATAATGTTAAACTTTCAGGATTTGGTAACTTTGAATTACGTGATAAAGCATCACGTCCTGGAAGAAACCCAAAAACTGGTGAAGAAGTAGCTATTAGCGCTAGGCGCGTGGTGACGTTTAAACCTGGACAAAAATTAAGAGGGAAAGTAACACATTATGTTGGAACCGACCAATAATAACGAACTACCACCGATCCCGGCGAAGCGCTATTTTACCATTGGGGAAGTTAGCGAGCTATGTGCAGTAAAACCTCATGTTTTGCGTTACTGGGAACAAGAGTTTGAGCAACTTGATCCTGTTAGACGTGGAAACAGGCGCTATTATCAAAGAGACGATGTATTAGTCGTTCGACAAATACGTTCATTATTGTATGAGAATGGCTATACCATTGGCGGTGCTAGACAATGCCTGACAGAAGGTGAGGAAGCGAAACGATCTTCGGGACCCTCTAAAGCGCAAATTGATGATTTAATTGAAGAATTAGAGAAAATCAAAGAGCTACTTATAGCTGCTTAAATTACTGATGTAAATTCTTGCAAATACAAAAAAATGCGGTACTATTGGCGCCGCATTTTTTAATGCCTGTTGATTCATTCGACAATCAACATCTAATCGGAGCGTGGCGCAGCTTGGTAGCGCACTTGCATGGGGTGCAAGGGGTCGGAGGTTCAAATCCTCTCGCTCCGACCAATTTTCAATCAAATCACTAGTTTTCCTTAAAATACTTCATGTATCGATTTGTATCCAAAATGTAAAATCTGGGAAAATGTGACGCAGCGCACTAATCTGATTAAGTTGTTGTTTTTATTGGCTTTTCCTAGCTTGATGCAAATGTGACTTAATTTACATTTTAATAATACTTTCAATAACATATAGTAAATAAGTTAAATTTAAATATACTATTGTGTATATAAAAGTAATTGCGCTTGAAGGGTTCATAAATAAAGTCTTATTTATTTATGTTTAATGGGCATGCAATTGATTAAGGAAAACAATTACTAAAACAAACTTAATTGTGACCAACTGGTTAAAGTCATTATGAATAAATTTTTCATTAGTTTGAAAAAAGCTGCGCTAATTTCCGGCCTTATGCTACTGAGCAGCTATGCAATATCTGCTGATTACCCTGCAACAGTTACTAACAAAGTTACCGTAACTTTACCTGCTGGCGTCACCGATCCTGATTTATCGAATAATACTGATGGCTCAACAGCCTGTGTTGCCGGTACGGATTATACGACTGATAATGCTGATGACCCTGAAAAGGCTTGTGCTAGTGATACTAACGCTCTACTAGCTAACATTCCGCAGCCCTCCAAATCATTTTCGCCTTTAACAATTGATGTTGGTCAGGTATCAACCCTGACTATAACTTTAACCAATAACAATTCTTTTGTTGCTACCCTACAAGCTAATTTAGTCGACACTCTTCCTTCAGGTTTAGTTGTGGCTTCTACTCCGAATGCATCAACCACTTGTGGTAGCGCAACACTCACTGCTACAGCGGGAGCTGGATCTATAACATTGGCTTCAGGAGCAACTATTCCTTCAGGTTCACCTGGCTCTTGCACTATCACTGTTGATGTAACCAGCTCAACAGGCGGTACCTTTACCAACCAATTTGCGGCAGGTGCTTTAGATACCGGTTTAGGAGCAAGCACAGCTTCTAGTGCCAGTTTAACAGTCAACGACACGCCAACGGCGGTGGATGACAGCAATACGGTTGCCGAAGACGGCTCGATTACCGGCGCGTCAGTAGCGGGTAACGACACCTTAGGCGGTGACGGCGGCGACTTGGCCACAGCCTTCAGTTTGGATACCGATGTCACGAATGGCACCTTGACCTTCAATGCCGACGGCAGTTACGACTACAGCCCGGATGCGAACTTCAACGGCACCGACAGCTTCACCTACGTCATCACCGATGCCAATGGCGATACCGACACGGCGACCGTGACCATCACGGTGACCTCAGTCAACGACACGCCAACGGCGGTGGATGACAGCAATACGGTTGCCGAAGACGGCTCGATTACCGGCGCGTCAGTA